>JAJXTV010000027.1 GCA_021783515.1 Nitrospirota bacterium | reverse complement strand
GTATCTCGCCGGCAAGAAGAAGGGTCCCGAAGCGGCAAAGAAGGACGAAGGCGGGGAGAGTCCCGGCGACAAAAAAAGCTGAGTCCTCCCTAGCCAGGGAAAAGGCCCCTTCCGGGGCCTTTTTTTTGCTGTTTTCCGCCCTGTCGACCGGACCGCCCCAGGCGGGCACAGCCAGTCAGGTTGAACCTACCGCCCACATAGACCCTCAGCGTGCCCTGCAACTTCGCATCCGGAATACCGGCCCCTCATGTCCTGCATCGGCTGTTGTGCATCAAAAAAGGGCTTGATCCGGCAGGAGCTTCCATGCTAGCCTTAAGTGGGGATTGTCAAAACCACTTTAAGCCATGCTTTCAAAGATACTGAGCGCAAGCGTCATAGGGATCGAGGCCTTCCAGGTCGAAGTCGAGGTGGACATTTCTTCGCGGGGCCTCCCCCATTTCTCGATGGTCGGTCTTCCCGACGCCGCGGTAAAGGAGAGCCGCGACAGGGTGAGGGCCTCACTGAAAAACATCGGCTTCAATTTTCCGCTCAAACAGATCACGGTCAACCTCGCGCCTGCCGATCTCAAGAAAGAGGGGTCGGCCTTCGACCTTCCGATCGCCGTGGGGATCATCGCCTCGGAAGGACTGATCGAGCAGGCCTCCGTCGACGGATATTTGTTCACCGGGGAGCTCTCGCTCGACGGGAGGATGAAACCGGTGAGGGGAGCGCTGTCGATGGCGCTCATGGTGAGGAACGCCGGACTGAGGGGGATTATCCTGCCGGCCGAAAATGCCCCCGAGGCTGCGGTCGTAAGCGGGGTGAGGGTGTTCGGGATGAAGAGCCTGCCGGAGGTAGTCGATTTTCTGACGGGCTCTGCCTCTCCTGTTCCCTACATGATCGATATCGCCGAGACGATGAAGGTCCACTCCGCGTATGAAGACGATTTTTCGGAGGTGAAGGGACAGGAGCACGCAAAGAGGGCCCTCGAGGTGGCGGCGGCAGGCGGCCACAACGTCCTTCTCGTAGGCCCGCCCGGCTCGGGCAAGACGATGCTTTCGAAGCGGCTTGCGACGATCCTCCCGAACATGACCTTCGACGAGGCGCTCGAGACGACGCGGATCCACAGTATTGCGGGGCTTTTGAGGGACGACCAGCCGCTCCTGGCGACGAGGCCGTTCCGTTCGCCCCATCATTCCATCTCGGACGTCGCCCTGATCGGGGGCGGTCAGATACCGAAACCGGGCGAGGTGAGCCTGGCGCATCACGGTGTGCTCTTCCTCGACGAAATCCCCGAGTTCAAGAGAAACGCGCTCGAGGTGCTGCGCCAGCCTCTCGAAAACGGAGAGGTAACGGTCTCCCGGGCGGTGGCGTCGATCACCTATCCGGCCTCCTTCATGCTCGTGGCGGCGATGAACCCATGCCCCTGCGGATATTTCTCCGACCCGCGCCACCAGTGCACCTGCACGCCGGGACAGATCTACCGTTACCGACGGAAGATATCCGGCCCGCTGCTCGACAGGATCGACATTCATATCGAGGTGCCGGCCGTACCCTACAAGGAGCTGTCGGCCGATTATACAGGGGAGAAGTCCGAGGATATCCGCTTGCGGGTGGTCGCCACGCGCGACGTCCAGCTCGGCCGGTTTCAGGGCGAAAAGATTTACTGCAACGGGCAGATGAAGACGCGGCATATCAAGAAATACTGCAGGCTGAAAGAAGACGCCCTCTCCCTTCTCGAAGCGGCGATGCAGAAGCTCGGCCTTTCCGCAAGGGCGTATGCGAGGATACTGAAGCTCTCCCGGACGATCGCCGACCTCGAAGGATCGGAGGCGATCGGGTCCCACCATATCTCCGAGGCGATTCAGTACCGGACTTTGGACAGGGCGCAGGGATGAGGCGGCTTTTCTTCCCCTTTATGCAATTGAGACACCACGTGAAGGAGGGCCAGTGAGCAGAGAGCTGAAACGGAGAACAGCGACGGGGAGGAAACTGAATGTCCGGCCTGATACGCTCGACTTCAGGGACAAGATGTATCAGGCGACCCTGGTGGAAGTGCCTGTAAGAATAGCGTTGACCGACTACCTGAAGTTCAGGGTCCCGGTGCTTAACCAGGGGACGGAGGGAGCGTGCACGGGGTACGGGCTGGCGACGGTGGTCCATTATCTCTTGCGGGCGAGGAAGGTCGTGCCGGACAGGCGAGAGGTAAGTCCCCATATGCTCTATCAGCTGGCGAAGAGGTACGACGAATGGCCGGGCGAAAAATACGACGGGTCGAGTCCTCGCGGCGCTATGAAGGGCTGGCATAAACACGGCGTCAGCACGCGAATACTGTGGGAGCAAGCCGGCGGCATAACGCCCTCCGTAGCGAAGGACGCTTCAACCCGGCCGCTCGGCGCCTATTACCGCGTCAACCACAAAGACCTTGCGGCGATGCACGGCGCGCTTGCGGAGGTCGGGATCCTGTATGCAAGCGCGACCGTCCATTCCGGCTGGGAAACAGTGAAAGCCGACGGCGCCATTCCGAAAGGGGACGAGATTCTCGGCGCTCATGCCTTTGCGCTCGTCGCGTTCGATGAGACCGGGTTTTGGATACAAAATTCATGGGGGACGAAGTGGGGGAAGGGTGGATTGGGGAAGATCAGCTACGATGACTGGCTGGGCAACGGCACCGATGTCTGGGTGGCTCGGCTCGGCGCTCCCGTCATAATAAGGAACGAGGAGTCGGTCTCCATCCGTCACTCGGCCCTCACCTCTCACACCGATGCGCAGGGCAATTATGAATTGCGCCGCCATATCGTAAGCCTTGGCAATAACGGCGTCTTAACCCCCAACGGTACGTACGGAACGGGGGAGGAAGACGTCGATCATATCTTCAATACATATATTCCTGACGTTACAGGCAAATGGAAACGGAAGCGCATCCTTCTCTATGCCCACGGCGGCCTGGTGGACGAGACGTCGGCGGTCCAGCGGCTTGCCGATTATCTGCCCGCGCTCATTCAGGCCGAGGTCTATCCGATATCGTTTATCTGGCACAGCGACTACTGGTCGACGCTCAAATATATGTTGCAGGACGCTGTGCGCCGCCGCCGTCCGGAGGGCGTGCTTGACGCAACCAAAGACTTCATGCTCGATCGTCTGGACGACCTCCTGGAGCCTGTCGCGCGCGCTCTGACAGGCAAGGCCGAATGGACCGAGATGAAGGAAAATGCGCTGGCCGCAACGACCGGGGAGGACGGCGGCGCACGGTATGCGGCGGACCGCCTCGCAGGGTTCCTTGTAAAAAACCCGGCGGCCGAAGTCCACATCGTCGGCCACAGCGCGGGGAGCATATTCCATGCGCCGCTCATCCGGCACCTGGCTGAAAAAAACGTTGCTGTCAGGTCCTGCACCCTGTGGGCGCCGGCATGCACGGTCGCGCTCTTCCGGGAAACCTACCTGCCGGCTATACGGGACAACCGGATCCGGCAATTCGCGCTGTACACCCTGACGGACAAAGTGGAGCAGGATGATAATTGCGGCGGTATTTACCACAAGTCGCTTCTGTATCTCGTTTCGAACGCATTCGAGAAGAAGGCGCATATCCCTCTGTTTAGCGACGGGGAGCCGATCCTCGGCATGGAAAAATTTGCCAAAAGTGAAATAGAGGCGCTGGAGGGACAAACAAAGGGCAGTGTCGAATGGATCAAATCACCCGAGACGAGGACCTCGACCTCCCTTCATCACGGCGACTTCGACGACGACCTGCCGACTGTTGCGTCGACCCTCAACCGCATCTGCGGCAAGACCGTCGCCGACGGGTTCGATTTCAAGCATTCCGCCTCGTCTCTGCGCGACAGGAGACTGAAGCTCTAATAGCGCGGCAAGCGCCCGGCAACAGACCAGCGCGTATCCCGCTCCGAACAAAAAAGCCCGCCCCTCCGCCCTCTCGCGGAGTGGACGGGCTCTCCGGGATGCGAACTTACTGCTTCCCGTTTTGCTTCTGCATCTCCTCGAGCTGCTTCCGGGCCTCTTCCGCAGCTTTTTTCCCCTCATCAGCTTTTTGTTGCATCTGCTGTTGCATCTGCTCGGCCTGCTTCTGCATATCCTCCGCAGCCTTCTGCATCTCCTTCGACGCTTCGCCAAACCGGTTAACGGCCCTTCTTGCGGCGAATTCAGCGCTTACATTAAGGAGAATAAGGACCGCGGCGATAATGCCGAATACGCGCCATGCTTTTTCCGAAGGGATGGAGTGGACCTCGACGCTTGCCATGACGATATAGTACAGTTGAATCACAAGAAAGATCGCCATGCCGATAAACGGGATAAGGGTGAGGGCTGCCTGGAGAGGAGAAAGGGCCATAAGATAGGCGCAGCAGCGGTACGCCGTCTCGTACGATTCCTTGGATCCCATGAATTGCCAGATAAAAAACAGGATCGCAGCGCCGATGAAGCTTGCAATGGCGATCACGATCGGAAATATTACGATCGACCCGATGAATCCGGCAATGCCCGCCACAAAATGGAATTTGATCGCCTGCACGACTGCGTGAACGACGCCGCCCACTACTCCCAACGCCACCGCAAACACAAGCGGGTCGATAAATCCCCCCGTCTTCGGCATCTCCCTGAAAAACGCCGCGGGCGAAGTCAGCACCTTCATCGCGGTCTGCGGAACTGCCCCCAGATTCACTCCCTTTGTTTCCATTGATCGTCTCCCTTCATGAGAAGATGGCATTATATTTCCTGCTCTCTGCCCGGGGAAAGAGCACTTCCCGGAACAGCCAGAACAAATCTACCATAAGTGCAGACAATTCACAACATCAACTTAGGATTCTCACGCTGTCGACTTTGCCGGTAAAGCTGCCGACCCTCTATTTTATATACGCCTATCATTTAACTTCTTTATTCTCCCGCACACGGGGCCGAGGAAGAAATGCGCTAAATCAGGGAGTTAGTATTCAGGCCTTTCTGGCATTGTGTTTGCTTATTAGAAATAACGTACGGCGAGGGTTGTTTATGGAGGGTGGTACTATCGGGGCCGGCAGGTTGTAATAACCTACCGGGGGAAAAGGCCTTGTCGGTGCGTTGCCCCTCACATCGAGGGGCCATGGGGATCGGCGCACCGGCAAGGCCTTTTTCATTTCTTTATTGCCCGGCTCTTCACATCCGGTCAGGACGCCGGAGACCCCGCGCGTACCACGTCGATGACCGTCACCTCCGGCGGCGCCAGAAACCGTATCGGTGGCCCCCATGTTCCCGTGCCTCTGCTGACGTACAAAAAGGAATGGTTCCCCTCGTCTGCCAGTCCAGAAAGGACCGGATAATAGAGCCATGTCAGCACCGTGAAGGGGAATATCTGGCCCTTATGGACGTGTCCTGAGAGCTGAAGGTCGAAAAGGCCCTTCGCTTCCGGGTCCACAAGCGGCCTGTGTTTGAGAAAAAGGGTGAACGTGTCGCGCGGCAGCTCCGAGAGCAGCTCCTTCTCATCGACCGGCCTGCCGAGCCCCAAGCTTCTTCCTGCCGGATCGTCGACGCCGGCGACATTGATCGTGCCTTCGACGCGTTCTCCCCTGAGAAGTCTGAATCCGGACTTTTCGATGAACAGGGTCGCCTGCCCGATCCCGGCAAAAAACTCGTGATTGCCGGTCACCGCATACTTCCCGAACCGGGGATTGACCTCCCTGAGAAGATCGCTCAGCCCGTCCATCTCGTAGACGTCGCCGTCGACGAGATCACCGGTCGACACAAAGACGTCCGGCTTCGCCGCCTTCACGATATCCATGATTCTCTTCAGCCTTTCCTGCCTCACGATCAGGCCGAGGTGGACATCCGATATCTGGACGATCCTGAGCCTGTCGATCCCCGCAGGGAGCTTCGCCGTCTGAATGACGATCCGCTCGGGCCGGATATCGAGCGCCTCGAAATAGCCGTAGACCGACGTGGTGACCGATAGCAGGAACGGAACGAGAAAGACAGCGCGCGCAGACGGCATAAAGGCGGAGGAATCTTTATGCGCCAGATATCCGGCGGCATAAAGAGCAGCACGATATACATCGATACAGATAGAATACGATGAAAAGAGGAAGAGGAGCCCAAGCCAGGTATACCCGATATAGGCGGCCGCCCTCGCGGGGGCTTCGAGTCCCGCTCGTTCGAGTGCGCGCACGAGAATGGGGGTTGCGATCATCAAAAGCATAAAGAAGGCCAACAGAAGCCCCGCCGTAATTCCGAAGGAAAGGGCCGCCCGCGCTCTCGAAAAGGCATACACATGCATCAGCGTGTAGAGGAGGAAGAAGACGAACAGAAAGAGACTCATTGCCTGACCGTTCCATGAAAGAGTTCGGAGCCGGCTCCCGGGTAGACCTTCTTGTCGTTTTCCGGCGTCGGGTTTGTCACGTCAGGCCACTTTTCTTCGCGCGGCTCGCTTCCCTCCCGGCAGATTTCGGAGGGGGCCGAGTCCGCTATCCGCGGGATCCTGCGTATGTCCACTCCCTCTACGCTCCAGCTGAACTCGATCGGGACGCCGTTAGGGTCGAAGGAGTAGATCGAATGGATGAAGCCGTGGTCGATCACCTCCGATACCCAGAAGCCCGCCGCCTCCATCCTGTCCTTCAGCCTCCACAGGTCGTCCCGGTCGTCGACGCCGAAAGAGACGTGATCGAATATGAACGGGCCGGCAACCGGCCGTCCCTGCTCTTTCTCCTCTGCCGGCCTCACCCCCGGCCACTCGAAAAAGGCGATCGAGTCCCTCTCCGAGATTTCGAAGAAATAATGCCGGTAACCCGGTCCGCCGAGGCCGGCTATCAGCCTCATCCCCAGCAGGTCCCTCCAGAAGCGGATCGTGGAGTCCATGTCGCCTGTCGCCATCGCCAAGTGGTTAATCCCGTTATATCTGATCATGAGGAGCCCTCCCTTTCCGAAACGCCGAAAAGACGCGGTATTCGTCTCATTATAACAAATGGGGGAGGCGGCCCCTGAGGATGAACTGCCGGCCGCTTGACGGCTACAGGATTCCGGCAGGGTCGCTGCTTTCAGGAAAGAGCATCGCGGGTCTTCGGATAAGAAAGTCTGCGGGTGCGACGGCGACAGCAGTGGGCAGGGCCGGTGAGACCCTACCGGAACTCCGGCAGCAGGCTCTCGAGCCTCCACCCTTTGAGATCCTTTTGGTCGATGTACTTCCATTTCTGGGTGTCTTTCATTTCGTGCACCAAGCCGGTGGCAAGGGAATAATATTTGTACGTGACAGTCGCCAGTGCCTCGCGGGCCTTTTCGTCGTACTTCACGTCGATCACCTGGTACTCGATCACCCTGGCGTTCCGTGCGTCCTCCACACGGGCATTGAACTCTCCGGAGACCGAGGGTGCCGCAAAAAGGGCCGCCCTGTCGAGTTCCCTCCATCTCACCAGTTCGTTGTAGTGTTCGAGGGTCTTGTCGAATTCGGCCCGCGTTACGCCGGTGGAACAGGCCGCAAGCAGGCAGGCCGCAAGTATTACGAGAATGCCCGGCCGCATAATTTTTATCCCATTTTTTCCTCTCATGGCGGTTTTCTTATAGTAGAAGAGTGAGTGCGAAATAGCAAGGAGTAAGTCCGCGTCCGGCGACGGCATAGCCCTTTGAAGATTCGGGGCTGCGAGACTGCATCACTTCCCCCTCAGCACCTTTGAGAGCAGGGCGGTGGCGACGGCAATTTGCCCTTCCGGGTCGAGAGACGGACCGAGCAGGGCGGCCTGCCGCGGTCGTGTGAGGAGTCTTTCGTCACACCGGACGGACGGACAATGCCGCCGCAGTTCCGCCAGGAGAAACGCAAAATTGGCCGACCGCGCCGGTTGTCGCGCCGGTCCGAGCGAATCGTAGATGAGGCTGTTTTCCCTGAAGGAAAGAGGCCGCTCCTCTCCCGCATACAGGATGAAGAAGCCCTCCCGCTCCTGGGTCGTCACCTCCCGGACGGTCTTCGTCGTTTTTGTCACCGACAACCCGCTTGACAGAACCGCCCTGCTGAGGCTGAAGGATCGCTCTGTCGTGGTTTCGGTCGAGGTGCTGCTCTTGATGCCGGTGCCGCGCAGGATAAGGTCGATTTCGGAATACCCGATCGCGCGACCTTCGCCGCCTGAGGATTCGACGCGCATCTCTTTTTCGCCGAGATCGAACCTCCTCACCCGCGACCCGCCGGTCTCCCGCGCGATATCTTCTTCATCCAGCATCGCGACCCGAAAACCTCCGCCGCGAAGTTTGGCCGCAAGACCGTCCGCCGCCTCCGCATTACCGAAGACGCCGACCACAAACGGTCCGCTTCCCGGCGCGTTCAGACGTGCCCGGGCTTCGAGCACGGTCTTGCCGAGGGCAGACGAGAGAGCCTCCGCCTGATGCTCCTTGTCCTCCCCGACATCATACACTGAAACAACATACATGGTCTTCTGTGCCCTCCCTTTTCGGGCGGCACCGACAGCGCATGCGCGGACCGGCCGCCCATAATGTACTCTACTGCCGGGCTGACCGGAAATGCAACCGTTGGCATGGCCTCTGTTTTCTGAATCCCGGCGGACTGCTATAATACTCATGAGATGACGAAACGAGAGGAAAGAATATATTCATCATGAAATGCCCTCATTGCGGGAAAGAGACGAAAGGTGAAAAGGCGTGCGAGAATTGCGGGAAGGCCCTTATGCCCGGCGGGGGAATGGAAGTCCGGTACAAGGACTTTAAGGTGACCGAACTCCTCGACATCAAGATGCCAGGGCAGGCAGCTTCACCTCAAGCGGACAGGGAGGCGGCCAGGGAAAGTCCTCTCGCCGGGGAAAGTGCCGTCGAAAGAGAAGCGCTTCCCGTCGGAAAGCCGGCCCGGAGCAAGGGATCCCGTCTGGCCCTGGCCGCAGTCATTGTTTTCCTGGCCGCAACAGCCGGATTCATACTGCTGAAACTGCTGATGAAGTTCTGACGGCGGTGTGCGAGCAGATCAGGTCTGTCCCTGTCAGCGGGAGTATTGGATATTGTATTGCTTCTGCAGATCGGGCCTTTCCGCGAGGTCTTCTACGGTTCTGCTTTGAATATCCGCGACAAAATAAAAGCCTTTCGGCGTCGTGCCTTCCATTCCGGTATAACTGACTAGGTACTGCCGGTCATCGATCTTTTTCACCTGCCAGCCGACGATCCGGATCTTGCCTGCGTTGTCCTGGGTCCATTTGTTGACGATCGCCTCGACCGGTGTCATCTTCAGCAGCACGTCGGAGCGTTTCACGATCCCGAGCGCTTTTTCCTCGGGCGTCGCGAATGAATCTGCTCCCGCTGGAAGGGCCGGAGGGGGCGCGGCAGGGGAAACCTCCGCCGGGCTTGCCTGTTCGGGGGCCGGGGTTTGGGCAGGAGGCTGCGGCGGAGACTCTTCCCTTATCTGAGGGGGAGGTTGTTTTGTCGAAGGGGAATTCGGAGAGCGGAAGATAAATATCGCGACGACCAGCACGATGAGCACCCCTGCGGCAGAGCCGATCATCACCACCTTGCCGGGCAGACCCTTATTCTCTTCTTCTTCGACGGGGAAAGAGACTTTCTGCAGCTCGCGAGGCGCAACCGCGGCCCTGGCCTGTTTTGCGGCTTCCTCCTTCTTCGGGGCGGCAACGATCTGCGGAGCAGGCTGTTTTTCCGAGGCGGGCGGGGGGCCGGGCGGCTGCTCCTCCCTGGCGGCAAGGTCTTCTGCCGCCGATTCTTCCCCTTGGGCAGGAGGGACCTGCGGGACGGAACTAAGCTTCTCCGCCTCCTCCTTCCGGGCCTTTCCCTTATAGAAGAGAACTGCTCCGCATTTCGGGCACCTGATGCGTGTTCCTTCCGGTTTCGCCTTATTGTCGGCCAGTTTCAGCCTGGCCTTGCATTTCGGGCAGGTAATAGTCATCTCTGTTACCTAACAAAACATTTTTCCCTGCGATTGTCAAGCCGCGCCTCCGGATCGGGCCGCGCGGGGCAGGCGGATTCCCTTGACAGGGAAGGATATTCTGTTAAAATGTCTTCATGGGAACGGCCTGTTTCCGAATGTCGATAACGAGAAGGCTTGTCCCCCTTCTTCTGTTGGGCACCTTCATCCTGCCGGCGGCCTGCACCCCCGTACCGACCGGGCGGGAGGTGGGGGCTATGATTGCCAGGTATTTTGACGAACGCGGCTATACCGTCCGCCGGATCGAGATCAGCCGGATTACTCCCACCCCTCTCGGCGAAAAGACCTACATGGGAAGGGAGGGATACACCATCGGCATCGGATCTATCGCCCTCGTCCCTAAGGAAGATATCGGGCCGCCATGGAACTATACGAAGGGGAAGGAGCTCGACTTCCGTAACGCGACTATGAGGATAAGGGAAAGATCAGGAGGAGAAGGCGGATGGGACGTCGAAGTGGTATCGGGTATCCCGGTCTTCTGAGCCGGGTCATTCTCTGGTTTTCAGCCTGGGTTTTTTTCAGAAAGGGCAGGGCGATCGGCCCTGCCCTTTCTGACTCGTCCGGTTATGACCGGTTGCCTCAGTCGACCTTCTTCAGGTCCATGCTGCATTTGCAGTTGCCGGGGTGGATGCTGACGGAATTGCAGTTGCACTGGGGACCGCAGTCGCAGGTGTAGAGCACATCCTGCCTCTCCTGCTTGGCCGCCTTTGCAGAAACCATGAACGCCCCCGCCACCAACAGGGAAAGCACCAGACAGAATACCGCCACCTTACCCTTCTTCATCCGAATCCTCCTTTTCGTATGCGCCCCGGATACTTTTCTCCCTACGTTATATCTATAATGCCCCGGCAGCCCTGTCAATCGGGTTGGGGGTCCCGTCGGCATTGTGTACAATGAAATAACAGGGGGGCAAAGAAGACGCGGGGCATGTCTGCCAGAACCTCTACCTCGCCTGCGAGGCGATAGGGGCGGGCACCTGCGCTGTCGCGGCATACGATCAGGAGTTGATGGACAGACTCCTGGGCGTCGACGGTGATGACGAATTTACCCTCTACCTCGCCCCCGTCGGAATGGTGTAGCCGGAATGGACGCTCGGTTTTGCGGGAACAGAGACTTTTTTCCTCTTATATAATATAATTTAAGAAGTATATATATTTGGATCGCGGCCGCAGGGGCGATATGGGCGTGCCGAAAGATTATACCTGTCGATCCGGTGAGGCGAGGCGTGCGTAACGAACAAGAATCCAGGGAACTTGATTGGCTTCACCCTTTCAGACGAAGGTTGATCATCGGCCTCGCGGCCCTTCTGACTGCCTCCGTCGCCGCAACGCTCGTTTTTCTCTCGATCACTCTCCGCATCTGTCTCATCAAGGACAGCACTGTCAAGACAAAAGAACTCGGCGCGGTGATCGAGGCGTCGCTGATCGACCATATGATGACCAGGGACCCCCAGGTCCTGCAGCACGCCTTCGACGGACTCCGCGAGGACAGTTCGATCCAGAAGGCCTTTATCATCGACCGCAGCGGCAGGATCGCCTATTCGACCGACCGTCGGGAGATCGGCAAGAGGCTCGACCGGTTTCACGAGCCTTCCTGCCTCGAATGCCATGGGCCGGGGAAGAAGCCCGAAAAGACAGCCGCTTCAGTCAGCGTCGAGGGGCACGACGTCCAGCGGGTCGTCAAGGTCATTTACAACCGACCGGCCTGTTACAGCTGTCATCCGGACTCCCAGAAGATCAACGGCAAGCTGATCATCGACCGGCCGATGACCGCCACGAGAAACCTGATCACGACGGTCGTGTTTATCGTCGTCGTCTTCGGGGCGATCTGTCTCGGTCTTGTCATCCCGTTCGTCTCCCGCTATCTTTCCCGCGGAATGAATACCTATATCACCGAGATACAGAGGCAGGACGCCGAACGGTCGCTCCTGTATGCCATGATGGAGCGGCTGAGCAAGACGATCGACATGCACGAACTCGAAGGGATCATCATCGAAATCGTCAGGGACACCTTCGGGCCGGAGGAGGTCGACCTCGTGCTCACCAGGGACGGCAGGGAGACACGGGCGATCGCCTGGGCGGAGGGCCAGGAGCACATTGTCCGCAAGCCGATCGACGGGGACAAAGACCTGGCAGAGCTCGTAGAACGATGGAACGCCGGCGGCTTCTCCGGCGGGGCGACCGAGATAGGCAATCAGAGAATCGTCTTCCCTGTCGGCAAGGCCGACCGCAGGTTCGCGCTGGTAATTGCGCGAAAGCTTCGCGGCAACTTCGATACCGGCAGGATGCGGCTGGTGAGGGCCCTGGCGAGTCATGTCGCAGTGGCTCTCGAAAATGCCTACCTCTATTACATCGCGATCACCGACGAGCTGACGCGCCTCTTTACCCAGCGCCATTTCCGAAGCAGCATCCAGCGGGAGTTCAGCGAATTCCAGCTCTACGGCAAAAAGATGGCTCTCCTGATGATCGACCTCGACAATTTCAAGGGGGTCAACGATGCCTACGGTCATCCAGCCGGCGACTCGGTGCTGAAAGGCACTGCCGGCCTTCTCCTCAAGGCGATCCGGGACAACGACTTCGCCTTCCGCTACGGAGGGGAGGAATTCGCGGTGATCCTGTCGTCGACAGGCAGGAAAGGCGGCATGCATGTCGCCGAGCGGATCAGGCGGGCCGTCCGGGAGGCGCGCTTTGACGTGCAAGGGGGGCAGATCGGGGTAACGGTCAGCATAGGACTGGCGAGCTGGCCGGAGCACGCCGATTCGATAAAAGACGTCATCCTCGCCGCGGACACAGCTCTTTATGAAGCGAAGCGCGGCGGCAAGGACCGCGTCGTCGTTGCGTCGCCGAAGGGATAGTGCCCGCCTCAGGCAGCCTTTCGCCTGCGCCGCGACTTCTGCCCGCTCTCCTGGCCCGCTTCGGTCACCTTTACGTCGAGGTCTTCGAGGAGCCCCAAGAAACGCTCCATCTCTTCGAGAGGGAAATAATCTACGGGGAAAATGTCATATAACTCCTCGAATGAAAGCACGCCCTTTTTGACTCCCAGATCGAGAAGGGCGTCTTCGATATCTTTTTCTTTCATAAGCACCGCCTCCGTACGGCTGCCCGCGCATACGCGGTATAATCTCTTTTTCTTGTTCCATTATACACCCGCTACGGGCCGATCGCTACGCCCGGAGCCGTAGCGTGGTTCATATTTTCTTCATACCTTTTGGCTAGCCTATCTCTATGGTGTCACGGGGCGCGCAGAGAAGGACCGCGGGGAATATCGCCTTCCTGATCTCGCTGCTGGCTGCGTTGCTGGCTGCGCCGTATCTTTTTCATCCTGAGAGGAGCACTACCATGGGGACGATCGAGGCAGCAACCGGCTTTCTTAAGGGAGTTCCCCCGATAGACAGGGCCGCCCCCCGAAATATCGAGACCGCTACGTTCAGCCTCGGCTGATTCTGGGGCCCCGACTCCCGGTTCGGGAGCATCCCCGGAGTGGTGAGGACCCGCGTCGGCTACGCGGGAGGCACGACGGAGCACCCCACCTACCGGAGCATCGGGGACCACAGCGAAACGGTCGAGGTCGACTTCGATCCGACCCGTGTCTCATACGGGGAGCTGCTGGAAGTCTTTTGGAAGAGCCACGACCCCACCTCAAGGCCCTGGTCGACACAATACAAGGCGGCGATATTTTTCCATAGCGAGACCCAGAGAAGGCTGGCGGTAGAATCGAAAGAAAGGGAAGAGGCCCGCCTGAAAGAGAATATCTATACCGAGATCCTCCCGTTCACCGGATTTACGCTCGCCGAGGACTACCACCAGAAATACCGCCTCAGGCAGGAGACGGACATCCTCTCGGCGTTCGAGCGGATCTATCCCTCGGAGCGGGACTTCGTGGACTCGACGGCTGCGGCCAGGATAAACGGCTACCTCGGCGGATACGGCTCGCCGGACGACCTGAAGAAGGAGATCGACAGCTACGGCCTGACCCCTTCCGCCAGAAAAAGACTCATCGGGATATTCTCTTCAAAGAGACCGGCCTTCAAAAACTGTCCGCTCTGAGAGAGACGCCGGGGCGCTTCCGGCCGCCTGCGCCTTCAGGACGAGTATCTTCCCTTCGGCATAAGCGCGAGGCCGAAGAATAAAAGAATCGCCTTCATCGCGCCCTCCCTTGGGTCCCTCACGTCCCCATTGTTGTCCAAAAGAGGAGAGATGAACAGTAATGGGCCGACAGAAGCCGGGACAGCGCACGCAGGAGAAAAGACAAGCGCGTCTGTGCCGGCCTGGCCCGGAAGTCTCTCTACTTTACGAAGGAGCAGCAGTAGTCGCTCAACGTCTTCACCTTCATCCTGAAGACCGATTTCGGGGCCACTTCGAACGATTCCCCCCCCCTGACCGTCTTCCACGCCGTTTCGCCCGGCAGCAGGACATCGAGCTCCCCCGCCATGATCTCCATGATCTCCTTGTCCCCGGTGTTGAACTCATATTCTCCGGGGAGCATGACGCCGAGCGTCTTCTTCGAGCCGTCTCCGAAAAGGACGGTCCTGCTCGTCACCCTCCCATCGAAATATACGTTTGCCTTCTTAAAGACCGTTACTCCCTTGAATTCTTCCATCCTTACCCCTCGCAATCAGATTCACTGCCTTCCGCGAACACTGCCGTCCGGGACAATGAGAAAACGGCTACCGCTTTATCGTCTTCAGGAAATCCGAAGCCGCCCGGCCGCCTTTCTCCGCGGCGATTGACGCGGCCGTATCGCCGAACTGCGTCCTGGCTTCGGTATCGGCCCCCTTGCCGACGAGGAACTTTATCACCTCGAGGGACCCGCCCATAGCGGCATAGTGCAGGGCGTTGGCGCCGACTCCGTCTTTGGCATGCAGATCGGCCCCTTTTTCGACGAGGAGTCTCGCCATGTCGAGTCTCCCTTCGAGGCAGGCGACCATCAGCGCAGTCTCGCCCTCCTTGTTCGCCGCGTTGACATCCGCCCCCTGCTCGATAAGAATCCTGATTTTTTCGACGTCACCCGCCGCAACCGCCTTCGCAAAGGCCTTGCCGAGGTCGGCCGCCGAAGAGACTGCCGCCGTCAGCGCCACGAAGAAAAATACCGCCATGTAACCCCTTGCCGATGCGCCCATCGATATCCTCCTTCTTCTGCCGCCGGTCAGCCGGCTGCATTGCCGGATGAGTGACTGCGGAATTCGGATCATTATAGCATACTGAAGAGGAGGCGAAACCATCCAGCCGTCAGCTCTTCCCGCCCCGGCGGAAGGGCTCAGCGTCGGCCGGCGAGCGTTTCGATGAAAGAGGCGAGGCGGTCGCGGTCGGCGTCGCTCATTTCGCAGAATTCCACGCCGACATCGAAGCCCCCCTCGCGCCGGAATTTCGACGCGATGCGGCCGCGGAATTTCACGGGACGGTCGCTGTCAGGCAGATAGATCGCCATGGGGTAGCGCTCGCCCTCCGTGAGGTCGTTCCCCGTCTTGGCGAGCATACCGCCGAGACTGATCTTTCGGACCGGGAAGGAGACCGGATAATTCAGCTTCGCCTTCTCGTTCATAAAGACGCTGAAGCGGAGAGGACCGGGACGAAGCCCGTCCTCAACCTTCTGTTCCGACGGGATACCGACGAGCCGCATAAAATCCTTGATGCGGACGAGCGTCCCGGTATCAAGGTCGCTGAACTTCAGGCCGGCCCTGTGAAGCGCCGCCTCCTGCCCCGCCGGGGACTCCTCGTCCGTCCGCTCCCATATGATCGTGCATTTGAGCGGGGTCGAGACCTTTTCGGAGGGCAGCTTCAAAAGGACGTTGTCTCCCGGCTTGAGCGTCTTCGTCGTGACGATGCAGCAGCCGGCGGTGCTGATGTTGGAGAGCTCGATCACGTCGGCAAGCGCCGCCTTCGCACTCACCTTCCCCTCCTCCACGGGAAACCGCTCATGCCGTCGCTTGACCGCGTATTGCGGGCCGTCAGGCTGCTCATCCCGGGGCGGCTGTTCCGGGGCTGCCTCCGGGGGTTTTCCCCGGGTGCGAGCCGCCGACCGGCGCGGAGGAGGCGGTTGCTCCTGCGCCGGCCCGAAGGCCTTCTTCAGCCAGTCCATGACTCCCATCAACTCAATCTTAACAATTCGGGATGAATTCGTCCAGGCAGATCACCCCGGGTTTTGTTGACAGCGGCGGCTCCTCTGTATACAATCACCGGACATGGCGGACAGAAGAAAAAAGAGGGCGGTCTCCGACGATCGCTTCGCGAAGGCCCTGACAAAGGCGGAGCAGCGGCTGCTCGCCAGGCTCGATTCACCGCACGAGATCCAGCTTTTCCTCGACAAGCTCGCCTACGGCACGGAAACGGTCTACCGGACCCCCCTGAGGGTGCTTCATGAGCGGACCTGCCAGTGCTTCGACGGAGCGGTCTTCGCCGCAGCCATGCTCAGCCGTATCGGCTTTCCGCCCCTGGTGCTGAACCTGCTGCCGAACGACCGCGACGACGACCACGTGCTCGCGCTCTTTCGTCGGGACGGCCACTGGGGCGCCGTCGCCAAGTCCAATTTCGTCGGCCTGCGGTTCCGGGAGCCTGTATACAAGAGTCTGCGGGAGCTGGTGATGTCGTATTTCGAACACTATTATAATCTGCACCGGGAAAAGACGCTCCGCGGCTATACCGCGCCTCTGGCACTGAAGTCCTTCGACTGCCTCGAATGGATGACGAGAGACGAGACGATGGACCTGATCGCCGCCCGGCTGGACAGGAGCCGGCGTTTCGGCCTCCTGACGCGGGGGATGGCCGGCCGCCTCTCGCCGGTCGACAGGCGCTCCTGCGAGGCAGGTCTGCACGGTTCCAACAGGGCCGGGCTGTCTGTCCCCCCGGCCGCCAGGCGCCGGGGTTGACGCGGCCGGCAGGGCGTGCTATGGTACTGATGCTATGAGGCCCTTCGGAAGATTTTCAGTGCGACGAACGCTCCTCCTCTTCGCCTGCGCCGCGATGCTCTTTTGGGCGACCGGCTGCAAGAAGCCGACCCCCGCCGCCGAGGCCCCTGCTGCGAAACAGTCCGGGCAAAAGGAGGGCGGTGAGAGCTATAATCCCCATATGGCCGACTGTAACGGCTTCACCGCCTCCGATGCGGCGGCGGTTCTCGGGCTGCCTGCCGCAAAGGTTACTGTTGAAATGGAGCAGTTGCGGCCCGGCAACTGGCGGTGCATGTTCGAAAGCGGGGACCTCGGAAAGACCCTCTCTTTTAACGTGAGCGTCGCACCCAGCGCCGGAGACGCTGCGCGGGACATGGCCGGGTACCGGAGTAATCTGGAGACGACCGGCGGGGTATCTCCCTATAAGGAGAACCTGCCCAACGGCGCCTATGCCGACATTTCGGGTGTCGGAGACGATGCGGTCTGGACCGACATGGACCTTTCTCTCCAGGCGCGCCGGGGCAACGTCCTCGTACATGTCACGATGCCGAAGGACAAGTCTCTGCAAACGAAGGCCGCCGAGAAGTTCCTCTCCACCCTGAAATAAAAAATAACCGGGCGTCTTCCTGAGGGCTGGCTCCCGAAGTTGTTCCTGTAAATCTTCGTGCAATATTTCTATCTTTTTGATATTATCCATAAAACAATGCAGATCCAGGGAGGGAACATGAATCAAGAAGCACGCATTGGAAAACGGATTTTCTTGGTCTTTGCGATGGCCTTATCTGTCGTGATGGTTTCTTTCGGACATGCCTTTGCCGTCAATTTATTGCAAAACCCCCATTTCAATGGGGACTTGTCCGGCTGGAATGCGGGGACATCGACCTACGATGCCGCGCTGGACGCCACCGGGGTCAGCGGGTCGGGGTCTGCACAGAGTGTTTTCAACGCCACCCAACCGTCCACCCTTCTCTCAATCGATCAGTGCCTCACAAATTTTGTCCCTGGACAGTCTTACTACTTCGGGGGCAAGGTATATATGCCGTCCGGACAATCGGTACAAGGCACTGGCGCCGTTGTAGTCTCGTGGTTCACCGGAAATGATTGCGCCACCGGCTTTATATCTTATGCTCAGGTAGGCACCTCGTTCGGCGACCCCACCGGCATATGGACGCCGTTGGACCATGCCCAGGTGACGATTCCGGCCAACGCGGCCAGCGTCTGGGTCAGCGGTCAAAACGGCATCGCAGCTTCGGGGACCCATCAAACCAACTTCGACGACATGTACTTCAGCGACACTCCTCCGACTCCCCCAGCCCCTGTGCCTGCCATGGACGAATGGGGTATGATGCTCTTCGTGGTACTTGCAGCGTCGGGTTCCGTGTATTACTTGAGGAAACAGAGAAGGGCGAAAAGCTGAAATAACCGTGAAAGATTAGCATGGGGCGGGCCCTCCGGCCCGCCCTTTTTTGTGCCTGCTTGTCCCATACCCCGGCGCGGAGTTCGATCCGTAAGGGAAGAAAAAGGATGCTCAGAAGATGAATCCGGTCGTTCTTGCGGTCGCGGCGGTCACCTATGCGGGGATCGCCATAGGCGGCATCCCCGGCCTCGCCCTCGACAGAACCGCCATAGCCCTGATCGGCGCGATCTGCATGATCGCCACCGGGGAGCTCTCGACCCATGACGCGGTGATGTCGATAGACGTTCCGACGATCCTTCTCCTGTACGGGCTGATGGTCCTCTCCTCGCAGTTCAGGCTCGGAGGCTTCTACACGCAGGTGGCGCTCCGGCTTACCTCGCTCCTTCAGAGACCGCGAACGTTTCTGCTCGCCGTAATGGCGGCGTCCGCGCTTTTGTCGGCGGTCTTGATGAACGACATCGTCTGTCTCGCCTTCACGCCGGTCCTCACCGTCTCGGTCCTTTCGGCCGGGTTGAATCCCGTGCCGTTTCTGATCGGTCTCGCCGCGGCGAGCAACATCGGGTCGGCAGCGACGATCATCGGAAATCCCCAGAACATGCTGATCGGACAGCTCGGCATGCTCCATTTCGGCCGGTTTCTCCTCTGGTGCGGTCCGCCCTCTACCCTGGCGCTTGCTGCCGCATACTTGGTCATCGGGAGGATCTACCGGGGCGACCTCGCGAAGACGCCTTCGCCGGCAGGGCGGCCCGATGCGTCGTGGCCGGCCTTCGACAGGCATCAGAGCATGAAGGGCATCGCTGCAACGGCGGTGCTGATCGGCCTTTTCTTTACATCCGTCCCGAGGGAGATAAGCGCAATCTGCGTCGCCGGCGTCCTCCTCTGCAGCAGGAGCATGCATACCCGCTCGATCCTGGGGCTCGTCGACTGGCATCTCCTGACCCTCTTCTGCGGCCTCTTCATCGTCGTCAAGGGGGTCGAGACGACCGGGCTGCCGCTGGTGGCGGTGGACTTTCTCGCGCGCCGCGGCATCGACCTCAGAAACCTCTACCTCCTCACCCTCGTCTCGGGCGGCCTGAGCAACCTCGTCAGCAACGTCCCGGCGACGATGCTCCTGACCAAGTTCCTCGATCCTTCGCAGCACCCCCAGTGGTATGCCCTGGCGCTCTCGAGCACCTTCGCCGGCAACCTCATTACGATCGGCAGCATCGCCAACCTGATCACCTTCGAGCAGGCGAAGACCTTCGGAGTGGAGATAGGCTTCAGAGAGCATGCGAGGGCGGGGATACCGGTCACCGTCGCCTCCTTCGTGATCGCCGCCGGCTGGATCGCGCTGGCCGGATAGGGTATGGCGTCAGACGCGGGGAAATGGCATAATAGTGAAAGTATGGCGAAGGGTAATTCTTCAGCAGTGGTGTCTTCCTCCCCGGGCGCAGTCCGGCCCCCTGCGGGAGACACGATATGGTGCATACACTACGAATGCTACAAGTACATCGGGGCTTGCGGCCGCTGCCGCGTCAGGATCAAATGCACGAACTATCTCGACTACTGGGCGCCGCGCTTCGATTTCTAGATTCCCCTCCGTCGGCGGAGGGGCTTATTCCTCTTCCTCGACGATGACTAGCGGCAGTCCGCAGTCGGGGCATTCCCTGGCGCCCGCTCCGACCGGCGAGCCGCAGGCAGGGCACTTCCCTTCTTTCATCAGCTCGTTCGATTCCCGGAGCTCCGGGTTCACCTCCATGAAGTACTCCTCGACCCTCGCCTGGGCCTTCTCCAGGTCTTCCGGCGAGACGACGAGGCGGCAGGCGGACCCGCAGCAGCCCTTCCCGCAGTCGTCCTCCGAGCGGACCTCTGCGGGAATGCCGGCGTCTATCAGAGCCTCCCTCAGTTCACTCATCCAGTCGAGCTCCCCTTCCCTGACCACGACCTTTTCGTCCACCTTCTTCTCGCCGGTCAGCCTCCTCTGCTCCTTCGCCTTTTCAAGCTCCTCCGGCAGGACGAGGGCCTCCCCGCAGTCGGCGCATTTGTCGATATGCGGCTGATACTCGGACTCGCACCGGGGACATATCTTATGCCGGTTGATGTGGCGCGGCGCGTAGCGGTCTGATCTGCGTTGCATCGGCCTTATTATATTTCATCGGGCAGACTTTCGCAAAGACTGCGGCAGACGGAACTGATCATCCCGTGAGCGTCAGTTGACGGAGGCTCTTCCCAAGAGGGACGCCGCAGGGCATAATAAACGCATAATGGTTTGTCGCTACTGATTAAGAAACGGAGGGACCGTGAGGAAATATCTCCTGCTGCTTTTTTGGGGCGCCGCCGCGATATTTTATATCCAGGGGGCGGGAGTACTTCACAAGGCATACGCCTCGGCCAAATGGCCGGCGGCGGAGGGCGTCGTCGTATCCTCCGCGGTTTCCTTTCATCCGGGATCGAACAGGAGCGGCGCATATTACAGCCCTGATGTCGTCTACCGCTACCGGGTCGGCCGGATGTATTATATCGGCGACACGATCGCCTTCGCCTCTTTCGCCACGTCAAACCGCAGCGATATGGCAAAGATAGCGCAACGGTATCCGGCCGGACGGAAGGTTGCGGTCCGCTACGACGCCTCGCGCCCCGAGGAGTCGGTCCTCGAGCCTGGCATGACCTTCAATTCCTGGACGAAGGTGCTGGGCGCATCGGTCTTCCTGCTGATGGGGGCAGGCGTTATGCTGTTTCCCCGGAAAAAGGCCGGGGCGGGACTGCAGACGAGGGGAAGGCGATAGGCCAACCGCCTCAGATGCTTTCGAAGGGTCAGGTCCCTGCGGCCGCCCGTCAGAGGCTCAGAGAATCCGCTTGATCTTCGAGAAGGCCTCTTCGATCACTTCCGGCTCGGGAAGGAAGGTCGTCCTGAAATAGACCCCGTCCTCCTGCCGGCCGAACCCGGAGCCGGGGACGAAGACGACGCCTTCCTTCAGCGCGGCCCGCACGAACTCGGCGTCCTTCTTCCATTTCTTCGTCTCTATCCTGATGAAGGCGTAGAAGGCGCCTTTCGGCACCGGAAACGAGATCGGCAGCTTCGCCGCCATCTTCACGAACGTGTCCCTCCGCTCGACCAGCTTTCCCTTCATGTCCGACAGGTAGGCCGGGTACGACGGGTGCACGAGCGCCGCGGCAGCCGCCTTCTGGTATTCCCAGTTTACCGAGAGCCGCTGGTTGCAGAGCAGGAAGAAGGCGTTTTTCACCTCCGACCATTTCTCGCCGTGAAACGCCACCCAGCCGAGCCGGGCGCCGGTATAACTGAAGTCTTTCGAGAGCGAACTGCCGTAGATAAAGGGGATCTTGCCCCGCGCGATCTTCCTGAAGTCGACCTGTCTGCCCTCCAGAATCAGCTGGTCATAAGAGCCGTCGTAGAAGATCGGGACGTCGTACTCGTCGCAGAGCTTCACGACATCCGAGAGGTTCTTTTCGGAATAGACCGAGCCGAGCGGGTTGTTCGGGTTGATGATCACCATCGCCTTGGCGCCCTCGATCTTCCGCGCGAGATGGCCGACGTCGATCTGCCCCTTCTCGTCGTGGCGGTAGAACACGGTGTCGCCCTCGAACTGCTTCGCCTTGCTCAGGTAGAGCGGATACACCGGGTTAGGAAGGAGCACCTTCTCGCCGAAGCCGATGAAAGAATGGAAGAAGAAGTCGATTCCCTCGGTCAGGCCGGCAACCGCAAAGACATCCTCGGGCCTGCACTTTTCGATCTCCGCAACGGTCCTCCTGAACTCCCCGTCGCCCTCGGAAGGGGCATAGCCCTTCCAGTTTTCGTCGAGCGCGGACTTTACCCTCTCGGCGATCACCCTGAACGGCTCAAAGCCGTACTGGGGCGGGTCTCCGATGTTGAGGTAGATCATCTTCTTGCCCTTCGCCTCCTCGCGCTTAGCCTCCATCACGATGTCGCGTATGGGGTAGCTCACCACGTTCATGCGTTCGGTCGGCCGGTATGGCAACTGCCTCTTCAGGTGAAACATATCGTTTTCCTTTGCGTTGTATGGCTGCACCCCCGGCCTGTCGCCCGGGGAATGTTCTGCCGGTTATTCTGACAAAATTGTCTGCGTCTTTCAGAATAACACGCCCAAAAAGGGATTGACAAGGGAAGCAGAGCTGCCGATTGCGAAGCGGGGCCCGCTGTGGTAAGGTGAAGGCATGAAGAAGATCAGCCTATTTCTGACCGCCGGCATGCTCGGGCTCGGGGCGGTAGCCGGCCTGTTCAAGGCCCTTGCCTTTCCGCGCAGAAAAGAAAAGGCGGAGGAGAAGAAGAAAGAAGAAGAGGGCGGAGTAAAAGAAACCGTAAGCGGCAGCTGCGACGGGCTCTAGAAGGGGGCGTCAATCGCCCGTCCGGAGGAACGTCGGACCAGGGCGCGGCTATTCTACGGTGATCGCCCGGAACGGACAGCTGAAGACGACATCCTTGTGCTCTCCGGCAACGAACATCTCGCTATGGATCACCCACGCCCTGCCGTCCCTCATCTCGAAAAACAGCGGATAGAGCGCGGCGCAGGCCTCGCAGCCCTCACATCTGCTGTAATCGATATAGGGTATCACGAATTGCCGCCCTCCGACGTAATCGCAACCTTCACCTTTCTATTATACCGCGGTGTCCACGGGAAGGCGCAATGCATTGCGCCCCCGCATTCAGCACCGGCACTGAGAAGAGAGGTAATTCAGGAAAGCCTTTTCGAACCGCTCGCGGGTGCGCTCCTTTTCGTCGTCTCGATAGGGCTCTGCAGTGCCCGCTCCCCATACCGGCCCGGGCCATGCGCGGTCCGATTCGAATCTGCCGACGACATGGATATGCAGCTGCGGCACGAGATTGCCGAGAGCGCCGACGTTGATCTTGCCGGGCTTGTAGAGATGCCGGATTATGCGCGAGGCAAGCGTGATCTCCTCGATGAGCACGGAGCGGTCCTTTTCGTCCAGCTCGTAAAGCTCGCGAATGTCCTCCCTCTCCGGCACGAGGATGAGCCAGGGAAACGAGCTGTCGTTCATCAGGAGCACGCGTGACAGGCGCAGTCGCGTGATATCGAGGGTGTCCGCCCTCAGTCTTTCGTGAAGCGTGAACATAGGGTTATTCTCCCGGAATTGCCGCAGCTCTATCGCGCTCCAAAATGGGTTGTGCCCCATCTTCCCATCAGGCTGTCTCCCCGGCCCGTCCTTTCAGAAGGCCGGCGCATAAGGAAGGGGCTCATAGACCCACTTGACGCCGGTCAGCGCGAAACGGTCAGGAGATTTTCGAGCTCTTCCTCGAATTCTCTTGTTCTGCTTTCGCTCTCCATCCGCAAGAGGTCGAGCCGTGCAAAAAGGGCGTCGAGCGCGGATTTCGAGTCGTGGAGCCTTTTGGTGATCGGGGCAAGGGTCGCCCCTTCGCCCCTGAGGGAGGCCTCTCTGATCTCCCGGTTGTCTTGTTCGATCTTTTCTTCGAGCGCGATAATGCCTTTTTCGGCCTCACCGATGCTCTTTTGGAGTGCGCTCATGGTTTTGGATTTCTTATTCAGCAGCTCGGCCCGCTCGCGCCGGAGTTGTTTCTTGTTGAGCGAGCCGTTCCGGGACCCGTTTTTCTTCCCGCGAGCCGCGCCGGCTTCATTTTCGCTCTTCCATCCGACCCGGTCGAGGAAGTCCTGATACGTCCCTTCGAACAACGTCACCTTGCCGTCGTCAAATACGATCAGGCGGGTGGCGAGCGCGTGGAGCATCATTTCGCTGTGAGTGACGATGATCGCCGCGCCGCTGAACTCGTCTATCGCCTCGACCAGGGAATCGTTGGATTCCATATCGAGATGGTTCGTCGGCTCGTCGAGCATCAGCAGGTTAGAGGGGCTGACGAGCAGCTTGCCAAGGAGCACGCGGCTTTTTTCGCCTCCGGAGAGGACGCTGATCTTCTTTAGCGCATGGTCTCCCGGAAACATCATGATGCCGCATATCTTGCGGGCCGCGCCCCGGCCGACGTCGGGATGCACGTCCATGATCTCCTCTTCTACGGACTTCTGCGGATGGAGGCGGTTGACATTCGTCTGGCCGAAATAGGCCGTCTGCAGCTGATCGTGATGCCGCACCGAGCCGGTGTTCGCCTTCAGTTCTTTTGCGAGCAGGTTCAGCAGCGTCGTCTTTCCCTTGCCGTTTTTCCCGATGATGGCGATACGGTCTCTCTTCCCGACGGAGAAGGTCAATCCCTCGATCAGGCCGGCGCCGTAATCGTCGAAAGAGAAAGAGAGGTCGTTGACCTCCATCAGCGTCTTCCCGGTGAAGGGCGCCGACCTGAACGAAAAATCGAGGTCTCTTATCTCGGTCAGTTTTTCGAGGCGCTCTTTCTTCTGGAGGGCCTTTATCCGCGACTGGACCGCCCTGGCCTTCGTCGCCTTCGCCCTGAACCTGTTTATGAAGTCCTCTGTCTCCTTGCGCTTCTTGTCGTCGTTGATCCTGGTCTTTTCGTGGATCTCTTCCTCCATCAGGAGCTGCTGGTATACCTTTTCGGTCGGGCCGGCCTCTTTGCGCAATTTGCAGCGGTGGACCGCCATGGTGTGGGTCGTCACCCCGTCCATGAAATCGCGGTCATGGGTGATGATGATCAGCTCCTTCCTCCAGCTGCGCAAAAACTGGGTAAGCCAGCGAAGGGAGAGGATATCGAGATAATTGGTAGGCTCGTCGAGCAGGAGAAGGTTAGGGTCGGAGACGAGCACCTTCGCAAGGTTGAGCCGGACCTGGTACCCGCCGGAGAGGTCCAGCGGGGTGAGGCCTAAATCTTCCTGGGTAAAACCGAGTCCCATGAGAATGGTTTCCGCCTTATAGGTCTCGTCGATGCCGTCCTCGTTGTCCCGGAGGCTCAGACAGGCCTCCTTCAGCACCGTATCTTCCGTAAAGCTGATATGCTGGGAAAGGTGCCCTATCTTATAGCCGTTGGGGATGCTGATACATCCCGAGTCAGGGTGCTCCTGCCCCAGTATCATTTTAAAAAGAGTGGTTTTGCCGTGGCCGTTTCTGCCGACAAGGCCGACCCGTTCACCCGGATTGAGGGTAAAACCGGCCTTCTCGAAGATAACCTGACGGCCGTAACATTTCTCTAGGTTGTTTACCTGGATCATCTTAATTGCTCTCCTGAGCCCGGAAGATGAGCGGTCCGTAAAAATACTATTTCCGGTATGCCGCTCTCCTGCCTCTTTCTTTCGGGAACACGTGTTAAACAGCCCAAGGCGGTTGAATCAGAGAGGAGGTCCTTTATCTTTCAGGCTCTTCCGAAGATTCGCACTTTTATTCAGGCAGGGAAATACTATACCTTAAATCCCGGGAAAAAAGAAAATACCGGACGGGAATCCCGTCCGTATGCGCCATTCTCCCCCGGCATATTCCGCTCCCGGCCGTTATGATACAATGAATCTCGGTGAAAACGTTATCCGGATACCTCTACGCGATAGCCCTGAGTCTCTGGTTCGGCGGCATGTCCGTCTTCACCCTTCTGATCACTCCGGCCATCTTCAGATCGTATTCGAGGGATCAGGCAGGCGAGATCGTGGGGAAGCTCTTCCCCCTCTATTTTCCCTTCACCCTGGCGGTCTGCGCCGCGGCGTTGGCCCTTTTGCTCCTCTCGGGCCGGGGCTCCAAGATCTCTCTCGTGCTCGTTTCGGTTGCCGTCGCCCTGTCGCTTTATGTGAACTTCAGGCTCTATCCCGAGGTGGAGAAGGTGAAGCAGGAGGTGCGCTCCTTCGAAAGGGCGCCGGATGATCCGGCCAGGACCAGGTTCCGCAGCCTTCACGCCCAAAGCGCGGTCATCAACCTCGTCATGATCGGAGACGGGCTGGCCTTGTTGGTCCTGCTCATGCGGAAATCGCAGGGGCGGGTTTGAAACCACCTATTTCAAAGGATTCTCCTCGTCTTCTTCCCATTTCAACGGATTGTCCCTGATATATTGCCAGATTGCGTTTAGTTCGCCTTCGTTGCGGATGATATGTTCGTAATAATTTCGCCGCCAGAGGGGAGCGCCTGAATTGTTCCGTATTCGGAATGGGCGAGGATACCTCGCCCCTACTATTATTGATTCGGACTTTACTGCTTGACCAGTTCCACCCGCCGGTTCTTCGCCCTGCCGTCTTCCGAGTCGTTGGAGGCGACGGGCGCCAGAGAGGCGACGCCGTGTGGCTTCAGCCGTCCGGCCGCTATGCCGTGTCTGCCGGTCAGGGCCTTTACGACGGCATCGGCGCGGCTCTTCGACAGTTTGATATTCGAATCGAGGGAGCCCACGTTGTCGGTATGGCCTACCACATATAGCTTAAGCGAGGCATCGTTGTTCAGGAGCTTCGCGATCTCGGAGAGGGCGGCGTCGGATTCGGGCTTGATATCGGACTTGCCGGTATCGAAGTATATGCCGTAGACCGAGACATGGCCGGTGGCATGGATGTCGTTGCCCATGGCGGCTGCGTCGGCCGTCACCTCCTGCTTCATGCCTTCTTTTTCGACGATCGTAAGCTCGTAGGAGGTGTCCGTCGCCTTTACGGCCACCCACGTTTCTTTGTCTCCCTTCCGGACCGTGATGGTCGAAGAGCGAAAGACGCCCCACTGGCTGCCGGCATCGACGAGGACCTTGCCGCCGATCTGCTTGAGCGCGTTTTCTACGTTCCTGACGATCGTGAGGTTCCCGGGCTTTGCGGCGCCCTTGTCGAGGGAGTACCGGATGAAATACTTATGACCCTCGACGTTGACCGGCACGGATTTCTTGTGCTGCTCGACGATAAACCTATTGCTGTCGAATTCGATCTCCTTATACTCGGTGATATGGAAGTTGGGCATCCGCGAAAGGAGCGGGTGGTCCTTGCTCCCCTGCCGGTCGCTTTCCGCCCATGAGATGCCGAGCCACGCCGCAACGAAGAAGAGGATGAAGATCGCCGTCATACGCCTGTGATTCATGGTTTCCCCCTTTTGATGTATCTGTCCCACCGCTATAGAAAAAGCGGTTAATGATAGTACGGGGGGATAAGGGAAGGCAAGAAGAAAAAAAGCCGCTTCGCGTCGATCCGGGGGAGCCTGGCGACGACTCAGGGATACATCTCTGTTTTCGAAAACTTAGGCGGGCACGGGGGGCGGCAGGGAAGGCTGCTGTTGACAAGGGCGCTTCGGCGTGACAATATTGTGGAATAAAGGGTGGGTTCAGCTTCTTAATCTAATCGGGAAAAACCACAGAGGAGGAGACCATGAAAAAGAGATTTTCGATCATCCTGACAGTACTGTTTGCACTCTCGCTTGCAGCATGCCAGGGAGGAAAGGCCCCTGCCGAACAGGCGATCAAGGCCGCAGAAGCGGCGTTCGATGCAGTAAAGGCTGAAGCGTCAAAATATGTCCCGGAACAGACAAAGGCAGTGGAAGATGCCCTCAATGCGGCAAAGGACAGCTTAGCAAACAAAGACTATACTGCTGCCACTGCGGCCGCGACCAACGCAGCCGCAAAGGCGAAGGATCTCGCTGCTGCTGTCGCCGCGAAGAAGGCCGAGCTAACAAAGGGTTGGGAAGACCTCAGCGGCGGAGTTCCAAAGATGCTCGAAGCCGTCAAGGGCCGCGTCGAAGCCCTTGCCAAGAGCAAGAAACTTCCTGCAAATCTGGACAAGGCGAAAGTCGAGGGGGCACAGAGCGATCTTGCCGAGGCCGACAAGGTCTGGGAAGAAGCGGATAATGCATTCAAAGGGGGCAATATTGCCGAGGCAGTCGCAAAGGCAACAACAGTGAAGGAGAAGGTTGCCGGTATTATGTCAACGCTCGGCATGAAGCCCCAGGAGGCTGCACAGAAGTAAGTTGACAGGGCGGGGTGCCGCCGGGCACTCCCGCCCTCAAGCCGCCTGCAGGTGATGCGGGGGAGGGAAACGCTCCTGAGTATCTGTCTCGGCCTGGGCCTGAGCGCTGCGTGCGGCTTCAGGGTGTTCATTCCTCTTTTGGCAATGAGCATCGCCTCCCTTTCCGGACATATGACCTTATCCCAGGGCTTTGAATGGATCGGCACCTATCCGGCCTTTCTCGCCTTTGCCGCTGCAGCAGTCGCACTGAGCAAAAGCCCCTGTTTTATTGCCCCGCTTGAACCAGCGGACCCGCTGTCCCGAACTGCCATGGGTAAATGACTCGGGCACTACATAACCCTGCGATTGCTTCTGTATGCGGTCATCTCCGATGCTGCTTGCCGCGCGCAGAGCTGCTTCGATATCCCCCGCCTCAACTATTTTCCTTGATCTGTCGGCATGGTACGCCCAGATGCCGGCAAGGCAGTCGGCCTGAAGCTCAAGTCTTACCGGCAATGCGTTGGCCTGTACCTTGTGCGCACCCTGCTGAAGCGAATGCATCTTGTCCGATATGCCCAGGAGGTTCTGTACGTGGTGGCCTGTCTCGTGGGCTATGAAACGTGAGGGGCGTCAAAGGTGAAAAGTGAAAAGTTAACGACAAAAGAATTTCCCCTTCGAAAACTTAGGTGAGCTGAGGCATCCGCAGGGTAAAGGATTTCATGAGGTTGCGTCGTGGGGGGTTCTGTAATAAACTGATCCTCATGGATATAACGGATACCGGAGAGAGGGCCTGACATGTATGTAGCTTCCAGAATGTTCCTCACGAAAGGGGTCGGGCAGAACAAGGAGAAGCTCGTCAGCTTCGAACTCGCGCTCCGCGCCGCGCAGCTCGCCCCTTTCAATATCGTCAGGGTATCGAGCATCTTTCCTCCCCGCTGTGAAATTATCACCGTGGGGAAAGGGATAAAGGAGCTGAAGCCGGGCCAGATCATCCATACGGTCCTTGCCGAGGCAGCGACGAACGAGCGCCACCGTCTGATAGGCTCTTCCATAGGCGTGGCGATACCCAAGGACCGGGACCGTTTCGGGTATCTCTCGGAGCACCACAGCTTCGGCGACGACGACAGGACGACCGGCGACTACGCCGAGGACATCGCGGCCCAGATGCTGGCGACGATCCTCGGTCTGGAGTTCGACGTCGAACAAAGCTACAACAAGCGGCTCGACCAATGGAAGCTGAGCGACCAGATCGTCAAAACGCGCAACATTACGCAAACGAGCGTCGGCAGGAGCGGGGTCTGGACGACCGTCGTGGCGGCCGCGGTCCTGATACCGTGAGGGCGCGGTGAGCGGCAGCGGCTACCTCAGGACAAAACCGATCAGGCCGAAGAAGATCGCCCCGGGAGTCTCCGCCGCCGAACTGATCGAGGAGACTTTTCTGGCCTACAACGCCGGCCGCCTCCGCGAGGCATGCAGGCTTTTCAGCCGGAAGATGCTTGAGCCGGACGTGACCGTGGGGCTGAGCGTCACCGGCGCCCTGACGCCTGCCGGGCTCGGCATGTCCTGCCTGGTCCCCCTGATAGAGTCCGGGTTCATCGACTGGATCGTGAGCACCGGGGCGAACCTCTACCACGACACCCACTTTGCGCTGGGGCTCACCCTGCACCCGGGCAGTCCCTTTCTCGACGACCGGAAGCTCCGGAAGGAAGGGGTCATCCGCATCTACGACATCCTGTTCGATTACGACGTCCTCCTGTCGACCGACGCCTTTTATATGAAGATCCTGGGAGAGCCCGAGTTCAACGGGGAGATGTCGACGGCGGAACTCCATTACCGGATCGGCCGATACGTCAACGAGCTCGAAACCCTCCCCGGCGCCGGCAGGGTGAGCGTCCTGGCGGCGGCGTACAGGGCCGGCGTGCCGATATATACGTCATCGCCCGGGGACAGCTCGATCGGGATGAATGTCGCCCGGCATATACTGGATGGCGGAGGGCTGCGTCTCGACGTGGCAAGAGATGTGAACGAGACCGCCGCGATCGTGCTGGGGGCGAAGGAGAAAGGCAAAAGCGGCGTCCTTATGCTGGGAGGAGGGTCTCCGAAGAATTTTCTTCTCCAGACCGAGCCGCATATCCAGGAGGTCCTCGGGATCGAAGGGGCAGGCCAGGATTACTATCTCCAGCTCACCGACGCCCGTCCGGATACCGGCGGCCTCTCGGGGGCCACGCCGGGCGAGGCGGTGACCTGGGGAAAGGTAGACCCCGATCAGCTTCCGGATGCGGTAGTCTGTTATGCGGATACCACCATAGCCCTTCCGCTTCTGACCGCGTACGCAGTCGCCTCACGGCCGCCCCGGACCCCTTCCCGTCTGTACGACCGGCGCGGGGACCTCTATCAGCGGCTTGTCGAAAAATATTCGGAGGCGAAGAATAAGAGGTGATTCTCCTTCCCCCGCGCAATTTTCTCGCCCTCCCTGAGCAATGGTCGGGGCTGCAGCGGTCACGGGTGGTCGTCCTTCCGGTCCCCTATGAGCGGACGACTAGCTTCGGGAAAGGCACGGCGTCGGGTCCTGAAGCGATCATCGAGGCATCCGGACAGGTTGAGCTGTACGATGAGGAGCTGGATTCCGAAATTTATACGGCAACGGGCGGGATCGCCACACTAGAACCTATCGACCCCGGCGGCAGCGACGCAGCAGTCGAATCGATACGGAGACACGTCGACGGCCTTATCGGACAAGACAAGACCGTCGTCTGCATCGGCGGCGAGCATACGATTGCGATAGGCTCCGCACGCGCCCACTCAGATCGGTATCCGGACCTCTCGGTACTTCAGCTGGACGCCCATTCGGACCTCAGGGAAGAATACGGAGGCAACAGATACAGCCACGCCTGCGTCATGGCCCGGGTTTATGAGTTTAGCAAGGATATCGTACAGGTCGGCATCAGGAGCCAATGCCGGGAGGAGGCCGATTTCATACGGCAGCATAAGATCGCCACATTCTATGCAGGTGATCTTAAAGACGGTCGTTACGGCCCGGACCGATATGCCTGGCATGATGCGGTCATCCGATCCCTCAGGAGAAACGTCTATCTTACTATCGATTGCGACTTCTTCGATCCCGGGCTGATGCCTGCCGTCGGCACGCCCGAGCCGGGCGGTTTCGGGTGGTATGAGACCGTCTCCTTCCTTCGCCGTCTCGCTGCGCAGAGGAAAATCGTCGGGCTCGACATCACCGAGCTGTCTCCGATACCCGGCCTCATACATCCCCAGTTCGTCATGGCGAAATTGATCTATAAGCTGATAGGGTATATTTTCCAGAAGGGCGCAATGAATTACGCCCCTGCATTGAATACATTGGAATGATGGTTTCCGGGAATCAGGGCAGGCACGAGACCTGCCCTGCACAAGATACAACGCTCCCTAAACGCGGTGGCTGATGATCGGCAGGTCTGCCTCCGCCAGGACCTCGGCCTTGCAGTCGATCCGCCAGAGGCACTGCTCCTGGCCGCAGTCGTTCACATGCATCGTCGCGAAACAGTCCGAATTCCCCTCGGCCCTCTGGATCGCCCTGATCAGCTCCGTCCTGCCCATCTCGCCGGGAGAAACGCCCTTCTTCTTCGCGATCTCCTTGACCTTCTTCATCTGCATACGGCACCTCCTCAATGGTCCCGGAAAGCCTCGCCCCCGGTCAAGCACATTGTATCATGGAAGAAGGCCGGGCAACAGGAGGTAGGGTGAGGGCGCATTTGGTGATAGAATGTGGAAAAAGGGGGAGCGTCTGTCTTAAGGGTCGGTCAACCATGAAAGGGGGAAGCGAAATGAAGACGTTTCTTGTATCTTTCCTTATGCTCTGCACCGCAATGTCCGTCCAGGCGGCGGGTCTCGACGAGATGCTGCGGTCTCTCGGGGGTACCCCGAAGGGTTCTCAAAGTTCTTCTGACGACGGCACCACGGCCGCCGGATTGAAGGAGGCGCTTGCCGTAGGCACCGAAAACGCCGTAAGGAGCCTTTCGAAACCCGACGGCTACTTCGGCAACGAGTTGGTGAAGATCCTGATGCCCGAGAAGCTCCGCGAAGTGGGCGATGTGCTGAGGAAGGTCGGTTACGAGCGGCAGGTCGACGAGTTCGTGCTGAGCATGAACCGCGCGGCTGAAAAGGCCGCACCTCAGGCAGCCTCGATATTCGGGGATGCGATCAGGGAGATGACCTTCGACGACGCCAGGAAGATCCTGTCGGGCGGGGATACGGCGGCAACAGATTTCTTCAGGGAAAAGACTCATGACAGGCTATACGCCGCGTTCAAGCCGGTCATCTCATCCAGCATGGACAAGGTCGGCACGACCAAGTCGTACAAAGACCTGATCGGAAAATACGAGTCGCTGCCTTTTATGGGCTCCCAGTCGTTCGACCTCGACCATTACGTGACGAACAAGGCGCTGGACGGCCTCTTTCTCGTGGTCGGCCAGGAGGAAAAGAAGATCCGGACAGACCCGGCAGCCCGCGTGACAGACCTCCTGAAGAGCGTCTTCGGCGGGAAATAGAACCCGGAACACAGGGGCAGACAGGTGAAACTGAAAGAATACTTCGAAAGCAAAAACGGCCTCTGCATCCTCTCTTCCGCCGGGGGTGACGGAAAAGTGACGACCGCGATCTATGTCCGTGGCCTGCTCGACGCGGGTCGCGACCCGGCAGGCAGCAGGCCCCGATGAGGAACAGCCGCCAGGGACGGCCACATCCGGCCGAACTCCTCAAAACTCTCATCCGAGATCGGGTGGCGCTCCCACCAGTGATTATTCGGAGCGGTGGCGGGCTGGGGGCAACGCTTCAACATTTCGAGAGGCCGGCCGTATCGCCGGCCTCTCCTTTTAAGCTATTTCACCGCCTTTCGGATTCCCTTCCTCTTTTCAGATAATAGGCGGACCCAAGCCCCGCCAGCGCGATGAACATCAGCATGCCCAAATCCGACATGGCTGGAACCGCGGCCGCACCCTGAGACGTCTGGGCGAACTGCCACACCTGCGAAGAAGTGCGGACTTCCAGTGAAGTGACATAAAGGATGCTCGAGTTTACGGCCATCGCCAAAACCTCGGTGGAATTCGCGCCCCACGGAACGGCCAAGGCAGTCCATGTCGATCCATTGTATTGCCAGAGTTCCGAACCGCCCACGCCATTGAACGTTCCGACCAAGAGATTGCCTCCGTAAGAAACCATCGACATAACCCACGCATTATCGGCGTTCCAGGGCGGGGTAACATTCGTCCAGGACGCACCGTCGTATTGCCACACCTGCCCGGCACCTGCAGTCTTATTTTGTGTCCCTGCGTAGAGATTGGCTCCGTATGCCGCCATGCTTAAGGCGCTGGTCTGAGATGAATCCCAGGGCGGCGAAACGTTCGACCATGTCGTCCCGTCGTATCGCCAGACCTGCGCCGTAGCGCCGGTGCCGCCGCTTCCTGCGTAGAGATCAGCTCCGTATACCGCCATGCTTAAGGCGCTGGTCTGAGAGGAATCCCAGGGCGGCGAAACGTTCGACCATGTCGTCCCGTTGTATCGCCAGACCTGAGCGGCGCCGCTGTCATTGCCGGTTGCCGCGTAGAGGTTTCCTCCGAACGACGCCATTTTCGAGGCGTTTGTGTTGGAGGAATCCCAGGGCGGGGAAACATTCGTCCACGTCGACCCGTCGTACCGCCAGACCTGACCGGCGCCACCATTATTCAGTGTGCCCACATAGAGATCGGCGCCGTATACCGCCATGCTGTAAAGAAATATGTTGGAGGAATCCCAAGGCGGGGAAACATTTGCCCATGTCGTCCCGTCATACCGCCAGACCTGGCCGGCCGCCCCGGTATGGCCGATTCCGGCATAAAGATTGCCCCCGTACATGGTCATGCTTTGAACCCTGCTGGTGCCTGTAAGGGTAGGGGTAATGTCCGTCCACTGAGCCAAGGCCGGGCTTGAAAGGATGCTCAACAGCAGGAAAAAAGTCAGGTAAACAGCCTTTGTCTTCATACAATCTCCTTCCGTCGTTACGGGACTATGCCTTGAAACGATCGCGCCGGATTTTCGGCTCATCGAACGTCGCATTCAGGATGAGCACAACGATTGAGACGCCTCTTCTGCCTCGTTTTCGTGCAGGGTCGCATCTTAGCTCACCGTTACCTACAAATGACCCACAGATTGTCATGCGACGTCCGGCCAGCCCTCTCCGCCTTGGCCGTAATATTTATGCAAACCCCCATGAGCTTTGCTCACAAAGGGGCATGAAGATTGAGTTTATTTTCGGGATAACTGGAAGGTTAAGTTTCTTAAGAGATGACTGATACTTCTTTTCAGGAAGTCCCTCTTTCATTGAGAACTTCTTTCAGATCGACGCCTTTCAAGAGGGCACTATAGGATATCCCCTGAAGTCACCCTAAAGTCACTGTTAGAAGGATTCTTCACCTTTTGGCCGGAACAGTTTGCCGGGGCGTTCCCTTTTGCGTACAATACGAATGAGATGAAGATCGAAGACCTCAGGCAGATAGGCGTCCGGCTGATGCAAGAAGTCCCTGCCATGAAGCAATCCCCCGACCTCAGGCGCTCCCTCGGTACCGGGGCGGCAGGGGACAAGACATTTCCGATCGACCGCTGGGCGGAGGAGATCATTATCGCGGGGCTCGACTCCTGCGGCGAGCCCTGCACAGTCATCTCCGAGGAGGCAGGGTTCGTCGACATCAGGGGAGGCGGACACCGGGTGATTATCGATCCGGTCGACGGCAGCAAAAACGCGATTTCCGGCATCCCCTTCTTCTGCACCTCGATTGCCGTTGCCTCGGCCGACACGATCGGCAGCGTCTTTCTCGCCTATATCATCAACCTTCTGACCGGGGATGAGTTCTGGGCCGAACGGTCTTCGGGCGCCTTCATGAACGGAAGCCGGCTCAGCGCGCAGGCGGACGATCTGCTCGCCCTTGTCTCCTACGAGGCCCAGGTGCCGGCCAGGGACCTGCCTTATATCGTCCCGCTCCTGTCGGCCGCCCGAAAGACGCGGTGCTTCGGCTCGACCGCGCTCGATCTGGCCTATCTCGCCTCGGGGGCTGCCAGCGTCTTCGTATGCCCCGCGCCCTCGCGGAGCTTCGATTTCGCCGCCGGATGGCTTCTTGCGAAAGAGGCGGGAGCGACCGTAACCGATACGGAGGGCAAGGAGATCCCTGACGTCGTTGTCGGTCTGAAACGCGCTACCCCTCTTTTGGCCTCCGGCAACGACGCGCTTCATCGAAAGGCACTGGCACTGCTGGCGGGGAAGCAGGCGTGAGCAGGGTTTTCATCTTTCTCCTTGCCGGCATCGCCGGCGCGGTGATCGCCGGCAGGAAGGGCAGAAGCGGGGTCTTATGGTTCCTTCTCTGCCTCTTCTTTCCGCCCCTGCTCGTTTTTCTTCTGTTTCTGCCGATGAAACTTTCGGGCGGAAGGACGAAGCAGTGCCCCTACTGCGGGAAGGTCGTTTCGGCGAAGGAGACCGCCTGCAGATACTGCAGCAAGGAACTGCCGATCGAGATGGCGCAGTGCCCCTCCTGCGGCAGCTTCGTGCCGGACAAAGACTACTGCGTCCAATGCCACCGCGAGCTGAGGCAGAAGTAGACTCTACGGTGCATCTTCCTACGCTACCGGATATACGCCTCGGTCACGTACCGCCTCATCATGCGGTGGGTGTTGAAATAATAGGCGTTCTTCCCGATCGCGTTCTGCATGATCCGTATCCAGGTATGACGGTCGTTGTAATAGATCGGGATGAGCGTATGCTCGAGCTTGTTGTAGAGGTCTTCGGAATCCCGCGCATCAGCGTCCGCCCCTGGCACGAGCTCGTTGGGCGTCGGCCCGATCGCCCACCCGGTAAACCCTTCGATATGTCCCTCGATCCACCAGCCGTCGAGCACGCTGAAATTCATGACGCCGTTATGGGCCGCCTTCATGCCGGAGGTCCCCGACGCCTCGAGCGGCCGAAGCGGCGTATTCAGCCAGACGTCTACCCCCGATACGATCTTCAGGGCGGTCTCCATGTTGTAGTTCTTCAGGTAGACGATCTTGATCTTGTCCTTCAGGATCTCCTTGTGCCGGACGATATTCTGGATCAGCTTCTTCCCCGGCTCGTCCTGGGGGTGGGCCTTTCCGGCATAGACCAGCTGGATCTTGCCGTCGCCGATGCGTTCGAGCCGGCCGAGGTCCCGGAAGAGGAGGTCCGCCCTCTTATACGCCGTCGCCCTCCTTGCGAAGCCTATGGTCAGCAGGTCCGGATCGAGGACGTCTCCGTGGCGCTCCTTGATCAGCGCAAAGAGGTCCCTCTTCGCCTCCTGATGCGCCTCCCAGAGCCTCCTGTCGGGGATCCGGCCGACCCGCACGAAGAGCTCCGGCTCGTTGGCCCATCCCGGCAGATATTCGTCGTATAACTTCCTGAAGCTCTCGCAGGTCCAGGTGAAGGAATGGACGCCGTTGGTAATCGCATGGATCTCGTAACCCGGAAACATGCTCTGGGAGACCTCTCCGTGCTTCTTGGCCACCCCGTTGATATAGCGGCTCAGGTTCAGGGCGAGCATCGTCATATTGAGATAATCCTTCCCGGCCAGGTCCATCAGGACCGGCACCGGTATGATCTCGCCCATCACCTCCGCCACCAGGTCGTAAGGGAACTTGTCGTGGCCGGCCTCGACCGGGGTATGGGTCGTAAAGACGCAGAGGTTCTTCACCGCAGTCTTGTCCCAGACGAGCTTTTCGTCCCAGACGTCCTCGATCGGCCTTTTGAACCGGTTCAGGAGCTCCATGGTCAGAAAACTCGCGTGGCCCTCGTTCATATGGTATTTCTTTATCTCGAAGCCCATCTCCCGGAGCATCCTCACCCCGCCGAGACCGAGCACGATCTCCTGTTTCAGCCGGTATCTCTTGTCCCCGCCGTAGAGAAATGCCGTGACCTCCCGGTCGGCCGCCTGGTTGTCGGGCACGTCGGTATCGAGGAAAAAGACCGGAATATAGCCTCCGGTTAGGCTCTTGACGTTATACTGCCAGGCCTGGAGAAAGACCTCCCGGCCCTCGATCCGGACTGAAACCCGGTAGGGCAGGAGGTCCATATACTGTGCAGGGTCCCATTCGAACGGACGCTCGATCTGCCTTCCGCTCTCGTCGATCTCCTGGGTGAAGTATCCCTTCCGGCTCAGGAGGGTCACCGCCACCATCGGCAGCTTCAGGTCGGCGGCCGAGCGGATCGTGTCGCCCGCCAGGACGCCAAGCCCGCCGCTATAGGTCGGGATATTGTTATGGACCCCTATCTCCATCGAGAAATAGGCTATCTTAGGCTCTTTTGTCAGCTCCAGGAGCTGGTCGAGTACTCCGGACATAATGCTGTCGTCTCCTTGCTTCCTTCCCGGAAAGGACGTGCTCACCGCGCGGACCGCCGTTGTGCACCGGAAAGGCTTCCTGATTTCCGCAGACACGCCTCTGCTCCGTTACATTATACCAGCAGAGGGGATTTTTGTTTCTCTCCGGTATCATTGAAAAAAATACGGCCATTTGGTACTATCTTGAATGTCCGAGGAACAAAAGAGGGCAGGGCTTCTTCTGAGGACTGCGGCAAAGATCGTCGACTTCATTCTCATCGCGGCAGTCATGGAAATACTCCCGAGGGCAGGCTTTTACGCGGGGCTGATGTACCTGCTTCTGGGAGACGGCTTCTTCGACGGCAGGAGTATCGGCAAGAAGCTGCTGAAACTGAAGGTCGTTTCCGCCGAGACCGGCGGACCCTGCTCCTTCAAGGGCTCGATCCTGCGCAACAGCACCTTCGGCGTGGGCTACGCGCTCTGGATCGTCCCGTTCATCGGCTGGATCTTTATCGTGATTGTCTCCGTCATCGAGTTCATCCTCGCGCTGGGCAGCAAAGACGGCATGCGCCTGGGGGATGAGATTGCGAAGACGGCCGTAATAGAAACTCTTTAGCCGCCCCTGGAGGAAACATGTTTTTTCATAACATACTCGGGTTGTTTTCGAACGACCTTGCGATAGATCTCGGCACCGCCAACACCCTCGTTTACGTCAAAGGGAAAGGCATCGTCTGCGACGAGCCCTCCGTCGTCGTCATCAGGAAGGACAACAAAAAAACGGTCGCGGTGGGCGCCGAGGCGAAGCGGATGCTCGGCAAGACCCCCTCGAACATCACCGCTATCAGGCCGATGAAGGACGGCGTCATCGCCGACTTCGACGCCACCGGCGAGATGCTGAAGTACTTCATCAAGAAGGTCCATAACAGGAGGAGCTTTGTCTCGCCGCGTGTGATCGTCGGGGTGCCCTCCGGGATCACGCAGGTCGAGCAGCGGGCGGTCAAGGACGCGGCCGAGGCCTCCGGCGCGCGGGAGGTCTATCTCCTCGAAGAGCCGATGGCTGCCGCGATCGGCGTCGGACTGCCGGTCGGCGAGCCCTCCGGCAACATGATCGTGGATATCGGCGGCGGCACGACCGACGTCGCGGTCATCTCCCTCGACGGTGTCGTCTACAGCAAGGCGGTGAGGGTCGGCGGCGACAAGATGGACGAGGCGATCATGTCCTATATCAAGAGGCGGTACAACCTGATGATCGGCGAGACGACGACCGAGCAGATCAAGATCGAGATCGGCTCGGCCTGCGAGATGGACACGGCCGAAAAAAAGGTGATGGACATCAAGGGCCGCGACCTGATATCCGGCATACCCAAGACGATCACGATCAACGAGGACGAGATCCGGGAGGCGCTTTCGGAGCCTATCAACATCATCATGGATACGATCAAGGTCGCCCTCGAAAATACGCCTCCGGAGCTTGCCGCAGACATCGTCGACCGCGGCATCGTGCTGGCGGGCGGAGGCGCGCTCCTGCGCGGCGTAGACGTTCTGATCAAGCAGGAGACCGGCCTTCCGGTGATCGTTGCCGAGAACCCGCTCACCGCAGTCGTCATGGGCGTCGGCAAGATGCTCGACGAACTGGAAATGCTTCGCCGAATTGCGATAACATAGGTAATGCCCCGAAAAAAGACGTTCCTTTTTCTGGCAGTTGTCGTGTTTTCCTTCGTCCTCATGACCTACCAGAGCAGAAAAGGCCATACCCTGTCGATAGATTTCCTCAGCAGTCCGCTGCACGCGACGCAGTCGGCGACCCAATCGGTCATCGACTGGGCGGCCCGGCCGTTCCGGATGATCGCCGTGCGCGCAGAAGAGAACGCGAAACTGACGAAGCGCGTCGGAGAGCTCCTGCTCGAAAGGGAGCAATACCGGGAGACGGCAAAGGAGAACAGCCGTCTGAGGGAGCTCCTTTCCCTGAGGGAGAGGCACAGGGACTACGTGACCTCGGCGAGGGTGATCGCACGGGGGGTCGACAACTGGACGCAGACGCTGCTGCTCGATAAGGGCACGGCCGACGGCGTCGCAAAAGACATGGCTGCGGTGACGCCGAAAGGGCTTGCCGGCAAGATCTCGGCCGTCTCGCGGTCGTATTCACGACTCCTCCTGCCGACCGACGTAAACTTTTCGGTCTCGGTGCGGCTTCAGGACGGCAGGACAGAAGGTGTGCTTTCCGGCACCGGCTCGAGGATCTGCGCCCTGAAATACATCCCCTTCGACAGCAAGGTCAGGACGGGAGATATCGTGATCACCTCCGGACTCGACATGCTCTTCCCCGCCGGGATACCGGTCGGCTACGTCTCGGCGGTCGACAACCAAAAGGGAGAGGGGAATTTCCAGCGTATCGAGGTCCGTCCGTTTCAGGAGAGCTCCGAGATGGAGGAGGCGATCATCGTCAAATGAAATACGTCTTCCTCGCCGTCTCGGTCTTCCTCGTCTTCTTCCTTCAGGGTAGGATCTCGGTCCTCGGCATCGCGCCCGACCTGTCTATGCTCCTCGTCTTTACGGTCGGGCTGCGGTACGGCGAGACGAGGGGGCTTCTGCTCGGCATCGTCGTCGGAGCGCTCGAGGACAGTCTCGGCGGGTCGTTTATCGGGCCGCATATGCTGAGCAAGGCCATCGTCGGGTTTTCCTCGTATTTTTTCGTCTCCGGAGGGCTTCTGAGATGGACTCCGGTGCTCGGCGTCGTCTCGGTCGCGGTCCTGACGCTTTCGGACAACCTCGTCGTCTTCCTCACCAGGACGATGTTCGACAGGATGCCGGCGCTCGTCCCGACGGCGCTGCTCGTCTCGGTCATGCAGTCGCTCCTGAACGCGCCGGCCGGGATCTTCATAAGGCCAAGGCATGTTGACTGAAAAAAACGGCGAGAAGGTCCGGCTCATCGGGTATGTGATCATCGCCGGGTTCCTCATCCTCCTCATCCGGCTCTGGCAGCTGCAGGTCCTCCAGGGCGCCGAATACCGGAAGGTCTCGGAATCGAACCGGCTCAGGGTGATCGGCGTGCCGGCGCCGAGGGGCATCATCTTCGACAGAAACGGGATCCCTCTCGTCAAGAACATTCCGTACTTCTGCGCCTCGCTGATTCCGGGAGAGTTCGACGAGCATCTCGTTGCGGGGCTCGCGCAATTGCTCGGGATGAAGGAAGAAGAGGTCGAGGAGAAGATCACGGGGACGAGGGAGAGCCCCTTTTCGCCGGTGAGGCTGAAGGAAGGGCTCACCTTCAAGGAAGTCAACTATATCGAGGCGAGGCGGTCCGACTTCCCCGGACTGATGATCGAGATCGAGGCGAGCCGCGGCTATCTCTTCGGAAAGACCGGCGCTCACCTGATCGGGTACCTGGGCAGGATGACCCCCGCCCAGGCGAAAAACCCCGAGTTCAGAGACGTCCCGCCCGACGCCTTTATCGGGCAGTGGGGGGTTGAAAAGCTCTATGACAAATGGCTGCGCGGGACAGCCGGGCAGAAGGTGATCGAGGTCGACGCGCTCGGGCGGGAGATACGGCTTCTGAAGGAAAACCCGCCTGTAAAGGGCAGCGACCTCACCCTGAGCCTCGACATCGCGCTCGAAAGCGCCGCCGAGAAGGCCTTCGACGGCAGACCGGGAGCGCTCGTTGCGATGCAGCCGGACACCGGCGAGATACTCGGCTACGTGAGTTCGCCGTCCTTCGACCCGAATATGTTCGCCAAGGGGATCAATCGCGACGAGTGGGAGTCGCTCAGCGGCGATAAGAACCTCCCGATGCTCAACAGGGCGATCCAGAGCCAATACCCCCCCGGCTCGACCTTCAAGATCGTCATGGCGATCGCCGGGCTCGAGGCGGGGGTGATCGACGGCCAGACGAAGGTCGACTGCAAAGGCGGTATCAGCTTCGGCAAATGGCACTTCGGCTGCTGGCGGAAAGGGGGCCACGGCCTCGTCTCCCTGCACCGGGCGCTCGTGGAGTCCTGCGACGTCTACTTCTACGAGGTCGGCAAGCGGCTCGGGATCGACAGGATATACGACTATGCCACGCGCTTCGGCCTCGGCAGGCCGACCGGGATACCGCTCGGCGCCGAGAGGAAAGGGCTGATACCGAATACGAGATGGAAGCTGGAGGCGAGGAAGGCCCCCTGGTACCTGGGAGAGACCTTCGTGAATTCGATCGGCCAGGGCTATGTCTCGGCGACCCCCGTGCAGATGGCGGAGATGATGAGCGCCGTCGCCAACGGCGGCAGCGTCTACCGGCCGCTGCTTCTGAAGGGATCAAAACCGGTCCTTCTGAGAAACGCCGGAGTGAAGCCCTCCACGCTCGACGAGGTCAAGGCGGCGCTCAAGGGCGTCGTCAACGAGCCGTCCGGCACCGGGTGGGTGGCGAAATCAGGGGTGACGACGATCGGGGGCAAGACGGGTACGGCGCAAGTTGTCGGCATCCGCAAGGAGTCGAAGTACCTTTCCGAGAAACACAGGGACCACGCCTGGTTCGTCGCGTTTGCGCCGGTCGAGAAACCGGATATCGCGATGTCGGTGCTCGTTGAGCACGGGGGCCACGGCGGAAGCACCGCGGCGCCTATCGCCAAGAAGGCGATCGAGGCGTACATGCTGCCGCTCGAAAAGAAGAAGGAGCTGATCGATGTTCAGAATTGACCGCAGAACGCTCCAGAACTTCGACTGGGTGACCTTCACGACCGTTCTCGCGATATCGGTCATCGGCATCATGACCGTCTTCAGCGCCACGCGCCAGCCGGGGGTCGAGGCGCAGTCGCCTCTTTTTATCAAGCAGGCGGTCTGGCTCGTCATCGGCCTTCTCGGACTGGTCGTCTTTGTCAGCTTCGACTACATATGGCTCAGCCGGATATCCCTGCCGGCCTATATCACCGGAGTCGTGCTCCTGGCGGTAGTGCTCGTGATGGGCAAGACCGGGATGGGTGCCCAGCGCTGGATCAGCCTCGGTCCGATCGCCTTTCAGCCTTCGGAATTCTTCAAGCTGATCTTCATCGTGATGCTCTCGCAGTACCTGAGCTTCCTCCGGAGCCCGGTCAACATCGGCATGCTGCTCAAGGCCTTCTTCATCATCGTCTTTCTGCCCTTCGTCATGCTCGTCAAGCAGCCCGACCTCGGGACCGCCATCGTCGTGCTGATCATCTTCTTTTCGATGATGCTCGCCAAGGGGCTCGGGAGAAAGGCGGTGGCGATGATCGTGCTGATCGGGCTGGTCTCGCTCCCGTTTCTCGGCAACATCATGTGGACCGGGCTGAAAGACTATCAGAAAAACCGGCTGATCGCCTTCATCGACCCGCAGGCCGACCCCTCGGGGATCGGGTATCACATCAACCAGTCGAAGGTGGCGGTCGGCTCCGGCGAATTTTTCGGCAAGGGGTTTCTGCACGGGACCCAGGGACCGTTCCGGTTCCTGCCGGAGCGCCATACCGACTTCATCTTCGCGGTCTTCGCCGAGGAATGGGGCTTCTTCGGATCGGTCTGCCTCCTTTCCCTCTATCTGATGCTCATCCTTCGGGGGCTCGACACCTTCAGAAAGGCGAAAGACGATTTCGGCAGGATGCTCGCCGCGGGGATCACCTTCATGTTCTGCACCTACTTCTTCGTCAACGTCGGGATGACCCTCGGAATCATGCCGGTCGTCGGGATCCCGCTGCCGTTCATGAGCTACGGCGGCACCGCCCTCCTTTCGAATTTCATCTCTGCAGGGGTGCTGATCAACATCCGGACGAGGCGTTTCAGCCTCTTTTATTAAGAGGCCTGTTTTTGGTATAATCTGTATTCGCTGAGAGCTGATAGCTGTCAGCTCATAGCTCCAGAGGCGGTGTAGCTCAGGTGGTAGAGCATGCGACTCATATTCGCAGTGTCCGGGGTTCGAATCCCTGCACCGCCACCAAAAAAATCAAAGGCGGAATGTTGTGATTACAACACGTTCCGCTTTTTTTATTTGCATAATCACGGTAATTTCTTGTCTCAGGAGTATCTCCGCGACAGGTGCAGACGGCATTGGTATTTACAAGGGCTAAGAAAGAATAATGGGATTGATATGTCCTCACTTCTGAAAATCCCGAGGGGAATATTGACAAGGGAAAAACACTATGGTATATGTTAACGCAGCATCATTATTAAGGCATCGTCGGCGCAAACTGCCGGCAACCCGCGGGCGCACATTACAAAAAAACGCATAACCTTTTATAATTCCCTTGCATGACAATTCAGCGGTTCCCTATACGGTTCGATGCCTGGTACAAGGCTCTTTCGAGTGCCTTGTGCCTGCCCCCTTCTCGTTCTTGCGTAGAGATCAGCGGCGGGGAGGTGTGCGCGCGGATGGGCTGGGCGTTTCGGGCCCGTTTTCCGAAGAGAGCTGTCGCCTCCGTAGAAGAAACGCAAGAGAAGCCCTTGAGCCGCGGGGTGCATGGGTTTGCCGGCCGGTGGCTGGTAAACGGGTCGGGGCAGGGAATCCTGACTATTAATCTGGTCCCGCCGCAGCGCGGCTATGTGATGGGATTTCCTGTCCGCCTAAGGCAGCTTATGGTGAGCGTAGAGGAGCCCGCCATCTTGGCCGCGGCACTTACGAATCCTGCCGGCAGTCAGTCTATCTCGCCGTTTCGTCCGGCCGGGCGGGGACGATGATTTTTTCCGAAACCCTTCCGTCCTCATCAAACAGGAGGATGTCCCCCGTGCAATACTCCATCCCCTGGATGAGCGTGTCTTGCGGAAGCCGGTAATTGTCGAGCACGCCGTTAGGGTGAAAGGCGGCCCAGGTCCCCTCTCTCAGCATCACTCCGCTGCTGATCGTGTCTTCAGCAAGGAAACACCTCTTGAGGCCGCCGTCGTCATAAAACCCTATCCAGCGGCCTTCTTTGCAGGGGATATTCCGGTAAAGGAGGTTTTCCGAGAGTCTGCAGGCTGCCAGGCTGCCGTTTTCATGAAAGAGCAGGAACGTATCGGAACGAGTCGGCACCCCTTGTATCACGGCGTCCCGGGAGATCCAGCACTTCATCAGGCGGCCGTTTTCGTGGAAGGAGACCCGTGAATTTGCCCGGCAGGTAACCCCCTCGATTTCGACATCAGAGAGCGGTTCGAGGGACGAGACGGCGCCGTTTCGATGAAACCATACCCAGGACCCCGCGGGGCAGAGTATCCCCTGCACCTTCTCATCCTCTCCAAGCCGCTTCCCCCTGATCTGAGCGTCTTTATAATGAATGATCTCCATCAATAAGTCCTCAGCTGCACAAGTATCATCGCAAAGGCGGGGGGAGTGGACCGAAAAGCTTTCGTCGCGATTCCTTAGCGCATCGGAAGCCGCGCCCCCAATTATATATTCACAACAGAACTTTCATCGAAAGTTGTAGTCTCGACGCCATGCTACGGTAAATCCTATCGCATCAGGAAGGTTTGAGGGACGCCTTTCCCGCCTGAAACCTATCACCCGCAATGCATCAGCGATCCGCTTTCTGAAAAGACAGCGAAGCTCCCGGTCATGCAGGTGCTTCCACCCGCTTCAAGCCCTTTCTTCAAAGTGCCGGCGATAAGCCTTCCGTTTCTGCCGATCCATACCCTCGTCCCGGCGCTCAAGAGAATCCCGTCAACCTCATGATCCGCCGACAGCCAAAAGGCCGAAAGCCTGCCGTCGTCGAAGAAACAGACGTCTGTCCCCCCCTTTATCGGCCAGCCCTGAATCGTCATCTCCCGCATGAGGTCGCACAGGAAAAGGCGTCCGTTTTCGTGAAACATCACGAGAGATCCTGCCGCCGCCGGCACCCCGTCTATCGTTGCGCCGACAGAAAGCATGCAGGATTGCAACAGCCCGTCAGGAAAGAACTCCATCTCGCTTCCCGCCCTGCATATCAGCCCTCCGACCGCCGTGTCTCCGGATATGTTACATCTCCAGAGCCTGCCCGATTCGTCGAACCCGACGACCGAACCCTCCCTGAACGCTATCTCCTGTATGGAACAATCTTCCGAAAGCACGCAGGATTTAAGGAAGGAACCGCCGGGGAACCTTACGACAGAATCTTCTCTGCAGGGAACGTCTTTCGCCACGGGCTATTGCTATGCGTTTCCGTGTCCGAGGCTCTTATAAAAGGCCTTGATCGAGGTGTTCTTAACGTCTTCGAGCATCTCGAGCTTCGCCTTTTCGAGCCGTTCTGCCGCGACCTTCAGCTTCTTCGCCAGCTCTTCAAGCGGAACATTCTTTGAAAAATGCTCCTCGCCGATCAGGACCTTCAGCATGTCGTCGATTATTTCCTGCCTCACCTTGGCGTCCTCCACCCCGATATCCGCGCACGCCGTGTCGAAATCGAGCCCCTGGCCGAGTTTCTCTCTGATGATAGCCTCCGCCCTTTCGTACTCCTTTGCCGTTTCCGTCTTCAGTGCATCCTCCGGCAGCCCCTCATACCACGCTTCAGCCATTACAGGCCCTCCTTTCGGGTGTCTTGCAGTATCCTATCACAAAAAGAGGGGCTCCCGCAGCCCCCGTTGACATACCGCGCTTCGACCCATTAAATTACCACCTACACCATTTGAGGGAGGACCACGTGCCGATAAAAGTGAAGAATCCGATCGTCGAGATGGACGGCGACGAGATGGCCAGGGTGATCTGGCATATGATCAAGGAGAAGCTCATAACCCCTTTTCTGGATCTCGATATCAGGTATTTCGATCTGGGGATAAAGCGGCGAGACGAGACGGACGACCGGATCACCGTCGAGGCGGCCGAGGCGATCAAGGAGACGGGGATCGGCGTGAAATGCGCCACGATCACCCCGAATGCGGCGAGGGTGAAGGAGTACGGCCTGAAACAGCAGTGGAAGAGCCCCAACGGCACGATAAGGTCGATCCTCGACGGCACCGTCTTCAGAAAGCCGATCATCATGAAGAATATCCCCCCCGCGGTCCGTTTTTGGAAGAAGCCGATCGTCATAGGCCGCCATGCCTACGGAGATATCTATAAGTGCGCCGAATTCGTGGTGGAGGGGCCGGGAACGGCCGAACTCGTCTTCACCCCGGCTTCCGGCGGAGAAAAGAAGGTCGTGAAGGTGCATGACTTTTCCGGCAAAGGGGTCGCGATGGGAATGCATAACACCGAATCCTCGATCAGGAGCTTTGCGAAGGCGTGCATCAACTACGCGATCGGCGAAAAGATAGATCTCTGGTTCGGGGCGAAGGACACGATCTCGAAACAGTATCACGGCTTCTTCCGCGACGTTTTCGGCGAGGAGGCCGAGAAGGCGAAAGAGAAGTTCGACTCTGCGGGGGTCAAATACCGGTATCTCCTTATCGACGACGCCGTGGCCCAGGTGGTGAAGTCCGAAGGCGGCATGCTCTGGGCCTGCATGAACTATGACGGCGACGTGATGTCGGACATGGTGGCGACCGGCTTCGGCAGCCTCGGGCTGATGACCTCGGTGCTCGTCTCTCCTGACGGCAAATACGAATTCGAGGCGGCCCACGGGACGGTGGTGCGCCATTACTACGAGCATCTCAAGGGCAATCCCACCTCGACGAACCCGGTCGCCTCGATCTTCGCCTGGACCGGGGCATTAGCGAAGCGGGGAGAGATCGACAATACCCTGGACGTCGTCCGTTTCGCCCGGACGCTCGAGGAGGCGGTGATCGCGGCGGTTGAAGGAGGCGTCATGACGAAAGACCTGATGCTGATCGCCGAGCCGAAGGTCTCGAAATTCGCCCGGACAGAAGAGTTTATTGATGCGGTTGCGGAAAGATTGAAACAAAGACCGGGCAAGTGATTATTGGCGGGCATATCTCGAAAACTTGTACTTCTGATACGTTCTTCGACTTTGGCGGAGATGGGTCGTTTTTCGTATGTCACAAGGGTGCTGATGCGCCATACGATAGAGGAAAAGATGATGGCCCTCAAGGGAAAAAAGACGAAGCTTTATCAGGCCGTTATGGACGGCGCCGTCACCGGTAAGAAATCCTTGTCGATCAGCAAGGAAGATTTCGACTTTCTTTTGAACTAAAGTCCTGCTGCCCCTACTTTCCTCTCACCCACCAGTCGGACTTTTCCGAAAACCACCAGAGCGACGAATCGGTCTCGAGGATCGTTCTTGCTAGATCGCGCGCGACGTCGGTCTTGAGCCGCTTGATCGCGTATTCGAGCCATTCGTCGGCATAGGTGTTTCCCAGGTCCTTGTATTCCTTCAGAGCGAGGATCAACTCGATCTGGTCTGCATCGTTAGCGAGCCGCGCCTCGGCGGTCTCCCCCTTCTCGAATTCGACGATAAGCTCCCTGATCTCGGGACCGAAGGGAATGGTAGCCGCAAGGTCGTCGATCGCTTTTTTCGCGTCGGCCTTTACGTATTTCTTGTTCACGTAATTGAGATCGCCGGTCCTTGCCTCCGGCAGGTCGTGGAAAAGGCACATCTTTGTAAGTCTGTCCATGTCCACATCCCCGGCCAGATGCCCCAGCGCGTAGCCGATGTATACCGTCCTGAAGATATGCTCGGCGACCGACTCGGCCCCCGACCCCAGAAACTGAAAGCCGGTGCGCGGGGTCCGTTTCAGCATCCCGGCCTCGAAAAGGAAATTGGCGATATTTTTCATGTCTTCTCCGTTTCGGTAATATTCTGCCCTATTGTACTAAAAAGGCGGGCGGGATGTCGCCGGGCATGTCCCTTTCCCCAGAGCGTCTTTTCTGGTATTATTGTCTTATTCCTTTTATTGAGCAGTGGCCCGCATTTTCCGGCCTCCACAACATAGTTCCAAAGGAGATATAGCATGTCGGACCTGAAAAAGATGTACAAAACCATAATGGATGACAACTTCCCCGATACCATGACGATCACGTTTGGCGACCAGACGCTCGTCTATAAAAAGCGGGCCTGGAAGATCCCCGACGAAAAGACCGGGGAACTGATCGAAAAAGGGCTGCGCTACGGCGAGAACCCCGACCAGCAGGCCGCGCTGTACGAACTGGTCAACGGCAATCTGGCGCTGGCCGACTGCAAGTTCATCGAAGCGGGCAACGGGCTGGTGAGCAGCATCTCCGAGGCCGACATGATACAGGCCGGGAAACACCCGGGAAAGACGAACCTTACCGACCTCGACAATGCGCTGAACATCCTGAAATACCTCTCGGCAAAACCGGCCGCAACGATCCTCAAGCACAATAACCCCTGCGGCGTCGCCTACGGCGCGACGGTTTCCGAGGCGTACGAAAAGGCGAACATGGCCGACAGGATCGCCGCCTTCGGGGGGTGCCTGGTCGTCAACAGACCGATGGACAAGACGACCGCCGAAATGGTGAGCGGCAACTACCTCGAGGTGGTCGGGGCCCCCGATTTCGAAGAGGGGGCGGTCGCGATCCTCGCAAAGAGGAAGAACCTGAGAATCGTCAGAATCGACAGGATCGCCACGCTCGAAACCTACCGCTCCCGCCGGTTTGTCGATTTTAAGGCGCTTATCGACGGCGGAATAATCGTCCAGCAGTCCCCGCTGAACCGCATCAGGACGAAGGATGATTTCCTCCCCGCCAAAACGCTTTACAAAGGGAAGGAATATGCGGTCGAGAGGCAGCCTGCCGAGAAGGAGTACGAGGACATGCTCTTCGGTTGGAGCGTCGAGCAGGGGGTCACGTCCAATTCCGTCCTTTACGTCAAAGACGGGGTGACGGTGGGGATCGGCACCGGCGAGCAGGACAGGGTCGGCGTCGCTGAAATCGCCGTCTTCAAGGCTTACACGAAATACGCCGACGCCCTCTGCTTCCGGAGGCACGGCGTTCCGTACAAGACCTTCGAACTCGAGGCCTCCGAGGGCAAGAGGGACGCGTCAGCCCTCCGGGAGATAGACGAGGAAACGAAGCTGCACAAGGGGGGCCTTATCGGATCGGCGATGGTATCCGACGCCTTTTTCCCCTTCAGAGACGGCGTGGATGTCGGCCTGAAAGAGGGCGTGACGGCGGTTGTTCAGCCCGGGGGCTCGGAGAGGGACTTCGAGGTGATAGAGGCCTGCAACCAGGCGAAGGCGGCGATGGTCTTTACCGGCCAGAGGGCCTTCAGGCATTGATCAAAGGAGAGGCTTTTGGCTCCCGCCCTTCTGTTGCATGCCGGCGGGCAGGGCGTCCCTCAGCCCCCTTGATCTTCCCGGCGGCAAGGATTGCAGGGAATCTGATGAAGGGGACGATTATCCGCCTTCATTCGCTCGCTGTTCATATAGTGCGATAGGATTTGACGGGGCAAAAGGCTTTTCGTACCGCCCTTTTCGCCTTTGCGGTAATTATTTTTTGAGATGGCGCGGGTTATTGTTGCATTTTTGCCCGTAAAGGGTTTACACAGACGATGCAAATAGTGTTATAATACTAACTTCCAACACGGATTTCCGCTGACCGGTTTTTCGGAACGCTGTTTTTTTTAGGAATATCTCCGAAAAACTTGACAAAGATTTTTTTCTCTGGTAAAGTTGTAAGGTTTTTCCCAGGGTAACAAGATTTTCGTGATCTATTCGTGACCTATTATTATTGGAGGAAAAGTGCCCACAATAGCACAGTTGGTAAGACAGGGTAGAAAGAGTTTGATCAGCAAGACGAAGAGTCCCGCGCTGAAGTCGTGTCCCCAGAAGAGGGGGGTCTGCGTGAGGGTTTATACCACCACGCCGAAAAAGCCGAACTCCGCCTTGAGGAAGGTGGCGAGGGTGAGGCTTACCAATGCGATGGAAGTGACTGCGTATATCCCCGGCGTGGGGCATAACCTCCAGGAACACTCTATCGTGATGATCAGGGGCGGAAGGGTCAAGGACCTGCCCGGTGTCAGATACCATATTATAAGGGGCACGCTCGACTCGACCGGCGTCAACGACAGAAGGCGCGGCCGGTCGAAGTACGGAACCAAGAAGCCCAAGTAAACGGAGTCACTAAATGCCGAGAAGAAGAGTTGCAGAAAAAAGAGAAGTACTGCCCGACCCGAAATACAACAGCAAGGTCGTCAGCAAGTTTATGGCCGCTATCATGAAGGACGGCAAGAAATCGACCGCCGAGGCGATCTGCTACGGCGCCTTCGACGTGATCAGGGACAAGACGGGGAACGACCCGCTCAAGGTCTTCAAGGCCGCCCTCGAAAACGTGAAGCCCCTCGTCGAGGTGAAGCCCAGGAGGGTCGGAGGCGCGACCTATCAGGTGCCGGTCGAGATACGGCCGCAGCGCAGAATGGCCCTCGCCTCCCGGTGGCTGATCAGTTATGCCCGCGGCAGGGGAGAGAAGACGATGCGAGAGAGGCTGGCGGGCGAACTGCTCGACGCCTTCAACAATACCGGCTCTTCCATCAAGAAGAAGGAAGACACCCACAGAATGGCCGAGGCTAATAAGGCTTTTGCCCATTATAGATGGTAAAGAGAGATAGAGGAGAGATACTTTGTCGACATTCCCGCTGGAAAAAACTCGTAATATCGGAATCATGGCACATATCGATGCCGGGAAGACCACGACTACGGAGCGAATCCTCTATTATACGGGAGTCACCTATAAGATAGGCGAGGTCCATGAGGGCACCGCCGTCATGGACTGGATGGTCCAGGAGCAGGAACGGGGCATCACGATCACCTCGGCGGCAACCACCTGTTTATGGAAAGAGCACAGGGTCAATATTATCGACACGCCGGGCCACGTCGATTTCACGATCGAGGTCGAACGGTCCCTCCGGGTGCTCGACGGCGCGGTGGCGGTCTTTGATTCGGTCGCGGGCGTAGAGCCGCAGTCCGAGACGGTCTGGAGGCAGGCCAACAAGTACAATGTCCCCCGGATAGCCTTCATGAACAAGATGGACAGGATGGGGGCCGATTTTTACATGGCGGTGAACACCATGGTCGACAGGCTGGGCGCAAACCCGGTCGCGATTCAGCTGCCGATCGGCGCGGAGGATAACTTCCGGGGGCCGATCGACCTTGTGACGATGAAGGCGCTCTTCTATGACGACGAGACGCTTGGCGCGAAGTACGTCGAAGGGGATATCCCGGAGGAGTTTGCCGCGCAGGCGAAGGAGTACCGCGACAAGATGATCGAGGCCCTTTCCGACGTCGACGAAAAGATCATGGAAAAGTACCTTGAAGGGGCCGCTGTTTCGGAGGCCGAGATACGGTCCGCCATCAGAAAAGGCACCGTCGAGATGAAGCTTACCCCCGTCCTCTGCGGGACCGCATTCAAGAACAAGGGGGTCCAGCAACTGCTCGACGCGATCGTCGATTATCTGCCCTCCCCGATCGATATCCCGCCTGTTGTCGGCAAAGACCCCGACTCGGGCGCGGAGGTTGAGAGAAAGCCTGACGATAAAGAGCCGTTTTCGGCCCTTGCCTTTAAGGTCATGACCGACCCTTTTGTCGGCCAGCTCACCTTTATCAGGGTATATTCGGGCGTGATGAGCGCCGGCTCGTATATCTATAATTCTACGAAGGGCACCAAGGAGCGGGTCGGAAGGCTCCTGAAGATGCATGCGAACAAGAGGGAAGACATCAAGGAGGTGGCGGCGGGAGATATCTGCGCCGCTGTCGGCCTGAAGAGCACGCTCACGGGCGATACCATCTGCGATGACAAAAGCCCCGTCATACTCGAGGCGATGGAGTTCCCCGATCCGGTCATCCATGTGGCGATTGAGCCGAAGACGAAGGCGGACCAGGAAAGGCTCGGGCAGTCGCTGGGTAAGCTGATGCAGGAAGACCCTTCTTTTAAGGTGTCGACGAACGAAGAGACCGGCCAGACGATCATCGCCGGCATGGGTGAGCTCCACCTGGAGATCATCGTCGACAGGCTGCTGAGGGAGTTCAAGGTCGGCGCGAATGTCGGCAAGCCCCAGGTCGCCTACCGGGAGACGATCCGGACCGCGTCAAAGGCCGAGGGAAAGTTCGTGAGGCAGTCCGGTGGGCGCGGCCAGTACGGTCACGTCTATATCGAGCTCGAACCCCGTCAGCCCGGCGAGGGGTATGAGTTCGTAAGCAAGGTGGTCGGCGGTACCGTCCCGAGGGAATACTGGAACGCCGTGGACAAGGGCATCAAGGAAGCGATGGACGGCGGTATTCTTGCGGGGTACCCGGTGGTGGACGTGAGGGCGGTGCTCTACGACGGGTCCTACCATGAGGTCGACTCCTCGGAAATGGCCTTCAAGATCGCAGGATCGATGGGTTTCAAGGAGGCCGCGAGGAAGGGCAAGCCGGTGATCCTCGAACCGATCATGAACGTCGAAGTGGTCACCCCCGAAGAGTACATGGGAGACGTCATCGGAGACCTGAACTCCAGACGGGGCAAGATCCAGCAGATGGAAAAGCGCGGGAAGGCCCAGGTCATCAAATCCCAGGTGCCGCTGTCGGAGATGTTCGGATATGCTACCGACCTGAGGTCGAAGACCCAGGGAAGGGCCACCTACACTATGCAGTTCTCGAATTACGACGAAGTCCCCAAGAGCATTGCGGAGACGATCGTTGCGAAGGTAAAGGGCGACTAGGATAGATAACAGGTAGGCACGGGAGATCCCGTCGATACCGAAGGAAGATATCGCAAGGAGGCGAGATGGCAAAGGCAAAATTTGAGAGGACGAAACCGCACTGCAACGTAGGGACGATCGGGCATGTCGACCACGGCAAGACGACCTTGACGGCGGCGATCACGAAGGTGCTGGCGTTTCGG
>JAJXTV010000026.1 GCA_021783515.1 Nitrospirota bacterium | reverse complement strand
ACAACGACACTTCGGACACAACGTCCCTAAAGGGTCTCCCTACTGAAGAAAACCTCATAGGCTATTCCCGGTCGCCGTCGCGCCTGTTGTTAAGTCCAAGGCAGTGAAAATTTCTGAAATATTATTTTCCAGTCATCGACTGCCTGACCTGCAATTGAAAGACCGTCCACTTTTTTGCCGTCTGAGGTTTCAATAAAAAAAGGATGTTCAGCAAAGCCAATCTCACGAGGCAAGTCGGCTTTCTCTGGCGGCGCCTCACCTGAATAGAGGCGCTCATGAATAACAATAGGTGGCGCGTGTATTATTCCCCCTATCCCGGATATTCTTGCATCTCTTCTAATATTCTTTGTTAAAGCCAAATGTTTACTTCTATTCGTTAAATCCGCGCTGATCATAAGACTGTCGTAATTCTCAACTTCTCTTTCAATGTTGTCTTTAACACTATTCGGTAACATAGGATCATTTTTGATCCAGTCTTTCATATGCCAGCAATTTTGAAAAAAGGCCCATATATCGTCAGAATATTCAAGGGTACCGCGGTCCTGGTCCCTTACCTTGTCCAAGTAACGCAGAACTCTTTGAAATTGTTCTTTATATCCGTCCTTTAATATCATGACTTAACGATGAGCATAACCCGACGGGGTTAACTCCGAATATAAAATCAAAACAGCGTTAACCCCGGTCGGTGTTTGCGCTAACACCGGCGATCTTAAAATCATGCCGATATGTAAATCTTCGTGATTCGTGGTAAGCAGCCGATTTCTTATCATTAACCTCGTGACCAATATGACACTTGCGATATTATTCAGCGAGGTAACTAATGTTCTTCCCCATGATTGCTTTCCCGCGACCCTACGCGGGAAAGTTTGCATAGTCTAAAAAATGGAGGCGGAAAAGTAAAGCGGAATTTACGGTTTTTGATTCCCGGGAGTTAAGCTTGTTGTCGCCGATAGACGTCTTTAGAAATGTGTCAACGCAAATACCGACCGGTGCGTGCAAGACAACGGAAAGAGGGTCATTCGTCCGCCTCTTTTTGCTCTTCGTCTTCCTCTTCTTCTTTCTTGCCCGAGACCCTGTATTCCTCCGATGCCCAGGCCCCCAGGTCGATGAGTTTGCACCTCTTGGAGCAGAAGGGCTTATAGGGGTTCTCCTCCCATGTGGTCCATTCCCTGCAGACGGGACATCGTATCTTCATTGTCCAGCACCTCTAATCCGCTTTATCATTTTGAATATTTTCCCCGTCTTTTTGCAATATCTTTTTGATAAGAAGGCCCGAGACCGCGCCGTTTGCGACGCCGGTCAGCGTGCCGATGAGGATGATCACCGGGGCGATGAAGATTACCGCCTCGATCCGCTGGATGAAGAGGAAATAAGCGAGGGTGAGCTGCGCGATATTGTGAAAGAGGGCGCCGATCAGGCTCAGTCCGACCGGGCCGAAGAGTCCTTCGAATGCCGCATAGGCAAGACCCATGGCCGCGGTACTCGCTACGCCGCCGCTGAAACTGAGCATGAAGGAGGGGCCGAGGAACGTCCCGAGGAAGATCGACGCAAGGACCACCCGGATCAGCGTGACGGTCATCGCGGTCCTGAAGCCGTAGAGGACGAGGGCGACGAGCGTGATGATGTTCGCCAACCCGAGCCGCAGCCACGGGATCGGGGTCGGCAGCAGGCTCTCGAACCCGTGCAGGGCGAGCGCATAGGCGGAGAGGACGGCGATGCGGTGCTTATCCTGTAACTGCATCGAGGCCCTTCGGGAGGTTCTCCGTCTTCCCCCCGACCGAGATGACGATATGGTTCGGCAGGCAGACGATCGCGCCTCTCGTGATCCATCCCTGTTTTTCGCAGAGTCTGTTGGGACAGTGCGCTTCCTTGACCCTTACCCTGCCGCCTTTAATCTCGACGACGGTGTTTCCGTAAGGGCCGGGTACCGAAAGCACCCTGTCCGTATCCAGGGCAAGGGTATATGCGGTCCTGCCGTCGACTTCTATGATGACGTCCGACCCCTTCGGCATGGCCTCCCGCGAATAGAATATGCCGGCTACCGCTGCGGTTGTCAGCGCAATGAACAGCAGCTTATCAGCCAGCGTGGTGCTTCTAATGACCGTTTTCAAATGCCACCATCTTCTTCAGGCCCGGCGTGGTGTGCACGCCGCCGTCCCTGTCTATGATCAGCGCGTCCGCGCCGCAGTCCCTTACCAGCCTCATCCCCTTTTCCGGCCCGAGCACGAAGACGGCAGTGGTAAAGCCGTCAGCGAAGATCCCGTCGTCGCTGATAACGGTTACGCTCCGGCAGCCGGCTGCGGGATATCCCGTCTTGGGATCCAGAATATGATGGTACCGCCTGCCGTTTTCGATGAAATAGCGCTCATAGTCGCCCGACGTGGAGACCGCCTTGTTGCTCAGCCGGGCGGTCGCGATGAGCTCGTCGGCCTTGCTCTTTTGGCGGGGGTTCATGATACCCACCCTCCACGCCTCGCCTCCGGGTTTCAGCCCGAACGCCCTGATGTCTCCCGCCGCAGCGACGATCCCGGCGGCGATCCCTTCTTTCTTCAGGTCCGCAAGCGCCAGGTCGGCGGCGTATCCTTTAGCAATGCCGCCGAGGTCCATAAGCATCCCCCTTTTTCTGAGAAATACGGTGGACCTGCTGCGGTCGACGACTATGTCACGGTAGTTCACAAGGGGAAGATTTTTCCTGATCTCCTCATCCGACGGTCTCACTTTCTTTGCGAAATCCCACATCCTTATCTCCGGACCTATCGTCGGGTCGAAGGCGCCGCCGGATATTTTCGCGATATATAGGGCCCTCTCGATGACCCCCAGCGTCTCCGGCGAGACCGTGACAGCCGCGATGCCCGCGTTTCTGTTGACGGCGGACAGTTCGCTCGTGTGCTTGAAGAAATCGATCTTGTCGCTGAAGCGGGATATGACCGAGAAGGCGCTTTCTATTGCTTCATCAGCCTTTCTGTCGGACTCTGAAACCACCGTGATCGTGACGATAGTATCCATAAGGGGCTTTGTCTTTCTGTATTCGACGGGGCCGTTGCTGCATGAGACCGCAGTTGCTGTGAGCAGCAGCAGCACCGTCAGGACCTTCACAGCCTTCATGCCGCGACCCCCGCATGCCTGCCGGAGAGTTTTTCCTTCAGGAAAGCTCCGGTCTGCGACTCAGGATTCGCCGCGACTTCCTCGGGGGTGCCTGCCGCGACGATCCGGCCGCCCGCCTCTCCGCCCTCGGGGCCCATGTCGAGCAGATGGTCGGCCGACTTGATCACGTCGAGATTGTGTTCGATCACTACGACCGTATTGCCCTCTTCGACGAGCATGCGGAGCACGTCGAGCAGCTTCTGGATGTCGGAGAAATGAAGGCCCGTCGTCGGTTCATCGAAAAGGTAGAGCGTGCCGCCCGCCGATTTCTTCCCGAGCTCGCGCGACAGCCTGATTCTCTGGGCCTCCCCTCCCGAGAGCGTGGTAGCCGGCTGTCCCAGCTGGAGATACCCGAGCCCTATCTCTTCGAGCACCTCGAGGCGCCGCCTGATCTGGGGAATATTTTCGAAGAACTGAAGGGCTTCGGAGACCGTCATATCGAGGACGTCGGCGATATTCTTCTCCTTGTACCTGATATCGAGCGTCTCGCTGTTATATCTCCTGCCTTTGCACTTGTCGCAGACGACGTATACGTCCGGGAGAAAGTGCATCTCCACCTTGATCAGCCCGTTCCCCCTGCAGGACTCGCACCGGCCGCCGGAAACGTTGAAGCTGAACCGGGAGGAGGCGTATCCCCTGACCCTTGATTCCGGCAGCAGGGCAAAAAGCTCCCTGATGGCGGAGAAGAAGCCGGTGTAGGTCGCCGGGTTCGACCTGGGTGTCCTGCCGATCGGCGCCTGATCGACGCTTATCACCCGTTTGAGCAGGTCGAGCCCGGTGATCTCCCTGTGGCTGCCGGCAGCGGGAGCGGCGGAGTCGGGGGACAATTTTCTCTCGGCGGCCCGGAAGAGGATGTCGAATACGAGTGTGCTCTTGCCCGAGCCGGAGACGCCGGTGACGCAGGTGAAGAGCCCCAGCGGTATGTCGGCGTCGATATGCTTCAGATTATGCTCCGAGGCGTCCCTGATCGACAGGAACTCCTGAGGTCTTTTCCTTGCTGCCGGTGTTTCGATCCTGAGGGCGCCGTTCAGATAGCGCCCCGTGAGGGATCTTCCGTCCGAAGCGATGCCGGAAGGCGTCCCTTCGGCTACGACCCATCCGCCCCTGACGCCGGCTCCCGGCCCCATATCCACGACATGGTCGGCCCACCGGATCGTCTCTTCGTCGTGCTCGACGATGATGATCGTGTTGCCGGCGTCCCGCACCGACGCGAGGGAGCGGAGCAGCTTTGCGCAGTCCCTCGGGTGGAGCCCTATGCTCGGCTCGTCGAGGACGTAGAGGACGCCGGTGAGCGAAGAGCCCATCTGCGTGGCAAGGCGGATCCGCTGCGCCTCCCCTCCCGAAAGCGTGAGTGAAGGCCTGTCGAGCGTGAGATACCCGAGCCCGACCTGCATGAGAAAGGAGAGCCGGTCTTTTACTTCTTTCAGCACCCGGGCTGCGATGATACTCTCGCGCTCGGACAATTGCAGCCCGTCAAGAAACCGGAGCGCCTCGCTCACCGCCATCCTGCTGAATTCGCCTATATGCATCCCCTGAAACCGGACGCCCATCGCCTCGCGCCTCAGCCTGAAGCCCTTGCAGGCCCGGCATCGGCGGCGGCCTTCGAGATCGAACGAGTCCTCGGAGACGTTCTCGAAGCCGAGGCCTCCGCATGCGGGACAGGCGCCTGCCTTGCTGTTGAACGAGAAGAACCGAGGCACGATCTCGGGATAACTGATGCCGCATTTCGGGCATGCGGCTGTCCTGGAAAAAAGGATGTCCTTATCTTCTTTGACGAGGTTTGCCACGACGGTGTCAGAGTACTTAAAAGCGGTGTCGACCGCCTCCCTGAGCTGGCGTTCCGCCCCTTCCCTGATGATCAGTCTGTCGATGACGATTTCTATCGTATGTCGTTTCTTCTTCTCGAGGATGATGTCCTCGGTCAGGTCAGTCATGGCATTGTCGATCCTCGCCCTGACGAACCCCTCGTTGCGCATCTCCTGCAGCTCTTTCCGGTAGTTGCCCTTGCGGTCCCTCACGATCGGGGCGAGGACCTGTATCCTCGTCCCCTCCCGCATCGTAAGGATCGCCCGGATGATGTCTCCGGATTCCCGCGTCGCGATTTCCGTTCCGCAGTTGTAGCAGAAGGACTTGCCGAGCCTCGTATAGAGCACGCGGAGGTAGTCGTAGATCTCGGTGATCGTCCCGAGGGTCGACCGGGGGCTCCTTCCGACCGTCTTCTGGTCGATCGCGATCGAGGGGGACAGCCCCTCGATGTAATCGACCTCGGGCTTCTGCAGCTGGTCGAGAAACTGACGGGAATAGGCCGAGAGGCTTTCGACGTAGCGCCTTTGTCCTTCGGCGTATATCGTATCGATCGCAAGGGAGGATTTCCCCGAGCCCGACGGGCCGGTAATGACGGTGATCGCCTGCCGCGGGATCGAGAGGTCGATATTCTTGAGGTTATGCTCCCGTGCGCCTTTTATCCTGATGAACTTCTGCATGCCGTACCTTTTACTATAACCGAACGCAGCCGGAGAAGTTAACCTGGCTGGGGCATGTCCTGCCGCCAAGAGAAAGGCCCGGCACAATGTATCATGCACAGTCCGGCTGTTTCAGCAGAAGCGGAGGATAACGGTCTTCTTTTTTCACGACTTTTTCGGACCTTCTGGTGTACTATAGCCCATGGCGAAAACGTATTTCCTGACACTGTTTCTTATCCTGGCCGCTTCATCGGCGTATGCCTCGCCCGTGCTGCATATCGACAAGCCTCAATTTGACTTCGGCACCATCAGCCAGGACGACAAGGCCGAGCATGTCTTCGAGATCGAAAACAGGGGGGACGGCGAGCTCATTATCGAGAAACTGACGCCGTCCTGAGGCTGCACCGCGGTGATGGCCAGTTCGGACCATCTGAAGCCCGGACAGAAAGGCGAGATCAAGGTAACGGTGGACCTGAGGGGCAAATTCGGAGCCATCGTCAAGACGATCCAGGTTATTACGAACGATCCCCTGAGGCGCCGGACCAATCTCCTGATGAAGATGCGGGTGAAGGACCTGATCCACGCGAGAAAGTACGAGGCCGACGAGATATTCAAGGCCCCCTGCAGGGGTTGCCATGTCGAGCGGGGGAACTCGCAGAAGAAGTTCAGCCTTTTTATGAGCGACTGCATCATGTGCCACAATGAAGGAAGGAGTGCGCTGCCGGTGTCCGGAATGCAGGCAAAAGCGAGGGAAGAGATCGAAAAGGCGCTCAGGGAAGGCATCCGAAAAACTTCGATGCCGGGGTGGGACGCGAAACACGGCGGCCCCCTCACCGATGAGGAGATCAGGGGCCTCGTGGACTACATCAAGCCTGCCGCAAGAAGATCCAGAAACTGAGAAGCGCCTCCCGCTACTTGGGCAGCGCAGCGACCTGCCTTTCGATATCTGCGATGAGATAAGCCGTCCGTCCCGCGTTCTGCCGCTCCTTGATCCTTTTTTCGGCCGGCGTTCCGGGGAAACCGTAGACGTGGTCGAGGAGCTCGAGTATCCGGGGGATGACCTTGCTCAATTGCGTGTCGTTTGCCGGCGCGTTTGCATTTTGCTGCTGGAGAGTGACCCACGCGGAAAAGAGCGGCAGCCGTCGCGCCTGATAGTCAGCGTCGCTCAGCCCTGCCGCGGCGTCTGTTTTGATGATGGGAAGGGTGGTCGCCCAGAGCGCCCGGACGCGATCGTTGAGCGTCCCCGATTCGGGTACCTTGATCGACAGTTCCTGCTTTTCCCCAACGGTCCGGCCCGGTTCGGTCTTCCCCGAGTCCGGGGCTTTTGTGCAGCCTGCCGCCAGCATACTGAAGAGCATACATGCCAGCAGCCCTTTCTTCGACAATGAAAGCAGATTCATCGCTACCTCCTTAATGAGGGGAAGATATCACTTCCGGTAGTATAGCCTGCGGGCGCATACTATTTCCCGGCTGACGGTTTCCCGCCAGGCACGAAACGACAGGGTATATCCGGGCAACACTGCCCCGCTACTTCTTCTCCGTATCGCTCCAGCCCTCCTTCGTGATCTTCCAGAGGCCGCCCTTTTTCTTCATCTCGATCGTACCGTACTGCTTCTTCCCTTCCATTTTGCCGATGACCTTGAGGACCGCCGTGTCCTTATTCATCGTTCCCGAAACGATCTTCTGGTCGGTCGGCGTCATTGCCGACATCATCTCCATCTGTCCCTTCAGGTCCTTGTCGGATGTTCCGGCCGGGACTTCAGGTCTTCTTCCCCGCCCGCCGGAAATAACTTCATTGAGCTCCTGCCCGCCGGCTAAACTTCCTGATCTCACCGGTCTCCACCACTTCCACGATGCCGGCTATAGCCGACGGGTTCTTCGCGCTCCGGCGATAAACCCGGACGATATAGCCTCACAGGGATTCGCGAAAGCCGGCCCCGGGAGGGAACTTCTCCTGCCTTGCGGCCATCCCGTTCTGTGTCCTTCCGGTTGCTCTTCTTCACTTCGGGCTAGGATAACAGACGGCAACCTACAGATAGCCTACAGATCAGGGGAAATAAGAGCGCCGAAAAAAAGTCTGTCCGGCGCCCGGGACTTCGGCAGCTATTGCCGCCGGGAGAATGTCTCAGCGGCTGCGGATGGCGTTATAGGCTGCGGTTGTTTTTTCGGACGGTTCGATCCCGAGGGAACCGGAAAGGGCGGAAGCGCATGCGCGATACACCCTTGCCGCTTCGGCATTCCGGCCCAGGCGGTCGAGACAGCCCATGAGCCGACGGTAAAACTCTTCCGCGAGATCGTCTATGGCGATCCCTTTTTGGTAGCGTTCCGCCGCCATTTCCCATTCCGCGGCGTTTTCGTGCTGCCTGCCGAGCGCGGCGATGAGACGAAGCACGATTCCCCTCGTCTTCTCCCGCATTCCCGAGGTCCAGGGCTGCGGGGCATCGCTTTCGAGAAAATGTCCGCTGTACAGGGCGATCGCCTTTTCCCATAGACGCATCGTCGCCGCAGACGCCGCGCCTCCTCCGGCGGAGCGGCTCCATTCCCCGTGGGTTTTCTCGACTTCATCAAGCAGCCAAACGTCGACCCAGCAGCAGCGCGGGTCGAGACTGAGCGTTCCTCCTTTGAATTGAAGGGCCCCTTCCTTGCGAAGCAGTCTTCGCAGCCGGAGGAGTGTGATCTCAAAGGATTTGTGGGCTGAATCTCCGTCCGCATCAGGCCAAAGCATGTCGGACAACCGGTTCTCTGAGACCTCCCTGCCTCCGAGCGCGATCAGCGCCTTCAGCATGGTGAGCGGCTTGCGCTGCCCCTTGCCGCCGAAATCCACCGGCTCGTCGTCCAGGAGTATCGTGAAATTGCCGAGGGTATATATTTTGACGGGGTAGGGCCACCTGTCGGTCTCCGGAGGACGCACAGGGGAAAGTCTGTGTTTGCGGATAAGCAGCCGCGCCTGGTCAGTCTCTATTTCTGATTCAAGGGCCTTTGCGTAAAGGCGCGCCATTACGGGAGCGCGCCAACAGGGGTGGTTCAATATTCCGTACTTGCGGCTTACCGCAAGATGACTGCCAAGATATTGCATCGCCGACGTATCGTCGCCGCGCTTAAGACAAAGAAGTGACTGAATCCATAAATACTGGTATTCCACGGTCTTGCAGTTCATTGACAGTCCCAGTTCCCGCGCGTCGCGGAGATGCCCTTCGGCTTCGTCGTATCTGCCCGACTCGATCAGCACTTCGGCCAGTCCCATGAGGGTGAACGCCACCCCGAACGGCGCCGCGATCCCTGTTCCCTTCACCTGTGTGAGTGCCGTCCTCATATACTCTTCAGCCCGGACCAATTGTGACAGGCAGAGGGCCTCCCAACCCAGAAGATAGTGGTAATAGAAGATGTCGATGCGCCGGTTCGAGGCCATAACAAAGTCCATGCTGCGCAGGTGTTTCGAAATCGCCTCGCGGCCGCTTCCGGTTATGGCCCATGTCTGCTGAGCGAGGAGCACGAAATCCCATATGTGAATACCCGAAGCCTCCGCCGCTTCCAGTCCGGCCTTTACGGAACGATGGCATCCGTTGTTGTCTGCCGTCATCCAGTGATGGGCCGCCTCGAAGGCATGCCAGGTTATATAGGTGAGGGGTTCGATCTTTTCCGGCCGGACGGAGGGTCCGACAGTATCAAGGAGAAGGCCGGCCCTGGCCTGTCTGCCGGTCCACCAGGTGTGGTAAAGAAGGAGATGGGCGCTGATCAGAATCTTAAGGTCGGGGTCGGGCGAGGCCTCGGCAATCCTTTGCACCTTCTCCGCCCAAAGGGGCAGGTCGGAATTCTGGGGCTGCCTGAACATCATCAGGCAAAAGACCGCAAATGTCACCCGCGCCTCGATTTCGGCGGAGGGGAACTTCGGGCGCCGCCCCAGATGCGTTTCTATCCGGCAGATTCAATGGTCCGCCGCCGAAAATTCGCCCAGCTCGTAGATAAAGGTGTCTGCGATGCTCGCCCACGAAAGCAGCACACCGGTTTCGTCTCTGCCGGCGTCGAACAGATCGAACGCTTTTTCGAGGAGAGCGCGGCTGCGAGGAGGCTCGTAGGGCATCCTGCTGGCGGCAGACCAATACAGAAGCCATGGAGAGGTTTCCGTTATTTCTCCGGGGATGCGTTCGATCCATTCCTGGAGAGACTTGTGTCTTCCGTGCGCCAGAAGGACCTGCGCGTGGCTGAGAACGAGGGCCGCCAGTCCCTGCCAGTCGGCCGCAGCGATATAAAGCGATGCGGCCTCTTCCGTCCTGCCTTCGGTTTCGAGTATTGCCGCAGCGCGCTTCCCTATCCGGCTGCGTTCCTCCGGACCGAAGGCTTTTCTTGCGGAACTCTGGAGAAACTCCCTGAAGAGGGGATGATACTGGTATACGGGACTGGGCAGCGAACGCCAGTCGGTGAAGTAATGGCTGCGGCTCAGACGCGACAAGATGGCGCGGGCCCCGGTGTTTCCGGTCAGGCGCTCGGCGGCCGACGAGGTCATCGCCGGTAAAAAGGAGGTCTGCAGCAGGAAATCCCTTGTTTCACCGTCCGCTTTTTCGAATATCTCGCGCGCGAAGTAATTGAATACCGCCCCTTGCGAAAGCTCGCTGATCAGGGGGAAATGGATGTCTCTTGTCTTGGCCATTTCGGTCATCAGCACGAGGCCGGCGGCCCATCCGTCGGTCTTGTCGTGGAGCCGCCTAACCGTTTCGTCGGGAAGCCCTTTGCCGCCTTTCGCCGTGAGAAAGCGGCGGCATTCCTCGAAGGTAAAGCCGATATCGCCCCCCCCGATGAACCCCATCCTGCTGCCCCCTCTCAGACGGACGAGAGGGCCCGGCGGCTCGGAACGGCTCAGCACAATGACGCTGTACCCGGGGGGTACGGTGTCGAGGGCGCAACCGAACATGCCGTGGAAATCGGAGTCCTCCGGCGCCTCCTGAAAATTGTCGAAGACGATCACGCCGGGAGGGTCGAGCCGGCGGAAGAGCTCCTCGAACCATCGCCTCGTAAACACCTCGAGTCCCTGAAGGTATTCCGGGGTGAGGGGAGGCATCGTCTTGCGGTAACGGGGGGCGGCCTTCCTGGCGGCGAGCGCCATATAATAGAAAAAGGCGGCGATGTCGCTGTCGCCCTTGTCCACCTGATACCAGAGGCAGGGGAGTTTGCGATGTTTCAGGTAGTCCGAGATCAGCGTGGTCTTGCCGGAGCCGGCGGGGCCGGCGACCCAGACGACGGGCTTCTTCCTGCAGCGGTCGATAAGGGAGAAAAGCCTCTTCCTCGGGACCGCCCCCGAGGGATCGGGAGGAGTGATTTTCGCATAGCGGAGACGTCTTTCGGCTGCATGAGCGTCCCCGCGCTTCGTCCCCGGTCTGTCTTCTTTTTTTTCTTTTTTTCGCATAGGCGCTTCCGAATGCGGGTAGCGCGCAATAAATGGTTCTTGCCGTTTCTTGAAATTTCTTCCCCTGTTTCCCCCTGAAGCCGGCGTCTACCCCGCAGGATTCATCCAGAAAGTATATCATATTCACGACACTTCCCCCGCCGGACAGCCGCAGCCGAGGATCGGTTATACTATAAAGCAACGGCATGAGCACGGTGACCCGGAAAATTACGCTGTATCTGAGGATGATCAAGTTTTCCCACTCGATCTTCGCGCTGCCGTTCGCCTTCACCTCCGCTCTGATCGCGGCATCGGGCATCCCCGCCCCGCGACAGATCTTCTGGATTGTCGCGGCGATGGTAGGGGCGCGGTCGGGGGCGATGGGTCTCAACAGGATCATCGACAGGAAGATAGACGCCGCCAATCCCCGCACTGCCGGCAGGGAACTGCCCCGTGGGGCCATCGGCGTCGGCGAGACCGCCGTTTTTGTCGCTGTCTCGTTCGGGCTAATGGTCTATGCGGCATATATGCTTAACCCGCTCTGTCTCGAGCTTTCGCCGCTTGCGATCGCCGTCCTCTTTCTTTATTCCTACACGAAGCGGTTCACCTGGTCTTCCCACTTCGTCCTGGGTCTCTCGATTTCGGCGGCGCCACTCGGCTCGTGGCTGGCGGTGAAAGGCTCCTTCGACCCGGCGATACTGCCCCTTGTCATCGCCGTGATCTTCTGGCTGGCCGGCTTCGACGTGCTCTACGCGCTCCAGGATATCGAGTTCGACAGGAGTTACGGACTCTATTCGATGCCGAAGCGTTTCGGGGTCAGGAAGTCGCTCTATCTCGCGAGGGCATTTCATACGGTCAGCTATCTCCTCCTCGTTGCAAACGGGCTGATCTTCGGTCTGGGCGGCTTGTACATGGCCGGCATGTGCATTATCGGAGGCCTTTTCATCTACGAGCATTCCCTGATAAAAGAGCACGACCTCAGCAAACTCGACATGGCTTTTTTCAATATGAACGGATACATCAGCGTTGCCGTCTTCCTCTTTACCCTGGCGGATTTCCTGGTATGAAGAAATTCGTCCTTGCGATAACCGGCGCGACCGGCCCGATCATCGGGCTGAGGGTACTGAAGGCGCTCGGCCGCACAGCCGAGGTCCACATGATCATCTCGCGCCAGTCCTTCTCGATCCTGCGGGACGAATCCGGCGTCGACCTTTCGGGTGAGAACGCGGTGGCCATGGAGAAGAAGATAAGAAAGCTGGCCGGATCGAAAAACATTTATTGGTACGACGAGGGGAATTTCGAGGCCCCTGTTGCAAGCGGCTCGTTCAGGACCGACGGGATGTTCGTCATTCCCTGCTCGATGAAGAGCCTGTCGGGGATCGCCAACGGGTATTCGAATAGCCTCATCGAGCGCGCGGCTGACGTGACGATCAAAGAGGGGAGGCCCCTTGTGCTTGCTCCGCGGGAGATGCCGTTCAGCCCCATCCATCTCGAAAACATGCTGAAGCTTGCCAGGATAGGCGTGAAGATCGCCCCGCCGGTCATCGGCTTCTATCACGGCCCGAAGACGATCGACGACATGGTCGATTTCGTGGCGGGCAAGATCCTCGACCTGATGGGGGTTGAGCATGAGATCTATAAGAGGTGGGGGAAATAGGGCAGGGCGTCGCCTGCCCGGGGATTTGTCGGCAAAGAATATCGGTATCTGAGATGCGCAAGAACAAAGGATAGGCCGGAATCGGCTTCTCAGAAAAACCGCATTGACGCGACTTGAAAACTCTGCGGGGTATAGGCGGAAATGCCAAATCTTAGAGGGGCCTGCAATAAATAAGACCCGCCTGACGCCCCTTTTGTCGCCGCTTCCGAAGCAATGTCATCGGAATAATCACCGTATTCGCGCAGTCCTTCGCAACGATTCTCCTCCTGGTTTCTGTCGTGCCTTCAGGACTTCACGGCGCATCTGAGTTCCGCCGCCAGTATCAATTATATTCTTCAGGCTGGTCTCCGAACACGTGGTGGATGATTTCCCACGCGGTCTCTTCGATGGATTTGTTCGTGGTATCGACGACTTTCCAGATCCGGTGTTTCTTGCGGAGGTCCCAGACATACTCGCACTCGGCAAAGACCTTCTTGAATTCGCTGTAGCTCGGGGTGAGCGAGGACTTTTCCTGGCGCGCCCTCCTGATTTTCTGAAGGACCTCGGGATCGATTACCAGACAGACGATCTTGTGCTGATCGATTTCGAAAAGCTCTTCGGGCAGGGGGATGCCGGGAACGATCGGGACGTTGGCGACCTTGTAGCCCTCCTGGGCCAGAAAGAACGAGGTCGGGGTCTTGGACGTCCGCGAAAGTCCGACGATGACGATGTCCGCGTCATCAAGGCGGTTGGCGTCCCTGCCGTCGTCGTGTCCCAGCGTATACTCGATGGCGTCGATGCGCTTAAAATATCGTTCATCGACTTTTCTGAGCAGGCTCGGCGTTTCGAGCGGTTCCAGCCGAAGATAGGAGGCGAGGTTCTTGATCAGCGGGCCCAGAATGTCGAGATGAAAGATGTTGTTCTTAACGCAGAAGGCGGTCGTATAGTCGCGCATCTCCTTTTTGACAAAGGTATAAGCGATAAGGGCCTTGTCAGCCCTCGCCTGGTCGAGGACCTTTTTGAGCCCTGCCTTGGAATCAATGTCGTGGAAAAGCATTATCCTGGGGTGGGCGTGTTCAAACTGCACCAGTGCCGCCCTCAGAATATGCAGGCCGCTCTGGCCCGTGGCGTCGGAAATAATGACGACTCTTTTTGTGGGCATATTCACCTCAATGATAGTATACCCTAACCCCAACCGCGCCGCAGAAGCGCGATGCCGTCTGCGGCGGATGCAGGAGACAATGCGTGGTGCGCGGCGTATCAGTCATACTTCAAGGAGACGGCATATGATCTATCTCATAACGCTCTGCCCCGCCGGGTGTTACAATAAATCATGGCACTGAAAGAATCATGTCCGGGAAGCAGGGAGATCAGGACGCCGTATCCTGAAGAGGTGAGGTGTTTCTGGTGCGACACGGTAAACGAGATCTGGACCGACGAGGTCGAGACCGACTGCAAGAAATGCGGCAAGAAGGTGACCCGCGAAATACGGCCTTCCTGCATCGAGTGGTGCCCCGGCGCGAGAGACTGTCTGGGGGCCGAGAAATACGACCGGCTGATGAAGGCGATTAGGTCGCAGCCCGCGGCGGAAAAATAAAAAGCCCCTCGAAAAGGGGCTTTGATGGTTATGGTAGGTTCGCTCTCTGATTAGAATCTGGTGACGTTGACCGCCTTGGGGCCTTTTGGTCCGTCCGCCACCTCGAATTCGACGGCCTGACCCTCGGCGAGTGTTTTAAAACCATTGGCCTGAATCTCCGAATAGTGCACGAAAACGTCTCCCCCGTCATCGCTCGTGATAAATCCATACCCCTTGGTTTCGTTAAACCACTTCACGGTGCCTTTCTGCGACATGCTGCGTTTTCCTCCTGTAGAAAAAGATATTTTGCGCCCCTGAAATCGCGCAATAAAAAAACCGCAAAGCTCAGAGTCTTTGCGGCATTTTTCTACTACAAGAACTCCTGAAACTTCAGAAAAAATATTACATGGGACGATGAAAAAAATCAAGATATTTCTGGAATATTCCATGCATGGCGGAAATCCCTGACTGCATCAATCCTGGTCTGCCGCGGGCCGGTCCCCAAGGATCTCTTCTATCGCGCTTTCGAGTTCCTGCGGATCGAAGGGCTTGGCGAAGAAACGGCAAGCCCCCGCTTCCATGAGAGATGGTTTGACATCGGACCAGGCGCTCATTGCGATGACCGGCAGTGCCCGCCAGTGGTTCCTGATCTCTCTGATAAATTCGACCCCATGCATCCCCGGCATCAGGAAGTCCGCGATGACCAGCCCGAACGGCCCTTCTTCCCTGATCAGCGCGATCGCGTCGAAGCCGTTTCCGGCGAAGGCCGCGTTATAGCCGTTTACCTCGCAAAAATCCTTCATGACGTCCCGTATCGAAGGGTCGTCGTCAACAATGAGTATCCGGGGAATCCTTTTTTGCGGGTCCATCCGGAGCTGTGCCCTCCTACTGATAGTATTGCCGGAATGGTGACGCTATGCAAGCACTCTTTTCATCCCGCGGCGATTACTACGGCAACCCGTCAAACCCGCCTTGTCTTCCGGGGCTTTCGAAGGGCGGCGGAGAATGCGGAAGAACTGATAGTGACCGCGGACCCCGCAACCTGGGGCAGGCACATAGCCACAGTTGACACCCGGGAAAAAGGATTCATACTATAAATAGGAAGACAAATAAGGTCGGACGTGGTGTTTCGGCTTCCCGGATTTCAGGGAGTAGTGAGGCGAATGAGAGGCGTGAAGCCCCGTATTCGCCCTTTTTGTGCCCCGCGCAGCGGCCGGAAAGGGTTGGTGTCAGCAGAAACCTTTATGGTTGTTGACGGCCCTGCATCGGGGCTGCGGAAAGGGTGCATCGTGGATGCCGGCAAGGGTGTCGGAAAGAAGTCGCGTACCCGTTTGAACCCGCTCTTTGCGGCGGTCACGGCGAATGACGGGTTCGACCCCAATGTGGCCGGCGGCCCCGTATATGACGCCGCGCTCCTGCCGAACGGGCAGATCACCGTCGGGTCGGTAACGTTGGAGAATCTGGCCATCGCGTCACAGGGCACCCCATGAAAGGGCTCTTCGCATCGAAATCAGGAGCCGCCTTTTTTGTCGCGGCCCTGCTTCTTTTTTGCGATGCGGGGCAGGCTGCCGGAAAGGTCGTCGTCTATCTCTTCTGGGCCACCGGATGCCCGCATTGCCAGGAGGAAAAGGATTTCCTCCTGGAGATGGCGGGGCGGTATCGGGGGATCGAGCTGCGGTATTTCGAGGTGAAGGGTAATCTGGAAAACGCGAAGCTCTTTTCCGACATGGCCGATGCATACGGGGTGAGGCTCAAGGGAGTGCCGGCAACCTTTATCGGCGGGGACGGTCCGATCGTGGGTTACCGCGACGCCGCAACGACCGGGAGGGAGATCGAGGAAAGGATACAGGGATGCATCCGGGTCGGCTGTCCCGATCCGAGTGAACGGATGAGATTGCATACCGAAGGGCCGCCGCTGCTGCCGCAGGGCGGCTCCGCGGGCATTATAGCCCAAGAAGGGGAGGGCGTCTGCCCGCAGGACAAGGAATGCCCGGAGGGGGCCCCGGCATCGATGACCTCCCCTGCCGGTCCCGGGACGCCTCCCCTTCGGAAAGAGGCGGCGGCTCCGCGTGGCCCTTCTCCCGGCGCAGCGGGGCAGAAGAGCGAATCCGTCATCGAGCTGCCCCTCCTCGGAAAGATCGACGCCTCGAATGGGTCTCTCCTGTATCAGACGATCGCCATCGCAGGGATTGACGGCTTCAACCCCTGCGCCTTCTTTGTGCTCTTTACCCTCCTCGGCCTTCTTCTGCACGTGCATTCGCGAAAGAGGCTGCTCGTGATCGGCGGCATCTTCGTCTTTTTTTCCGGATTCATCTATTTCATCTTTATGGCCGCGTGGCTGAATATATTTCTTCTTGCCGGCAAGATCGACGCCGTCACCGCAGCGGCGGGCGCGGTTGCGCTGGTCATTGCCGCCATCAACATCAAGGATTTCTTCTTCTTCAAAAAAGGCATCTCTCTCGTTATCCCGGAGAAGGCGAAGCCGAGGCTTTTCGACCGCATGAGGAGACTCATGAAGTCGGGCTCGTTTCCGTCGATGATCGCCGGCACCGTGGTACTTGCGGCGGCGGCGAATGTCTACGAGCTCTTCTGCACCGCCGGGTTTCCGATGGTCTATACGCGGATCCTGACGCTCCATCACCTTCAGCCCGGCGAGTATTACCTTTATCTTGTCCTCTACAATGTGATCTACGTCGTCCCGCTCGCCGCGATCGTGCTCTTTTTCGCCGTCACCCTCGGTGCAAGGAAACTGACTGAACACCAGGGACAGGTTCTGAAGCTCGTCTCCGGCATGATGATGCTCTGCCTGGGGGCGGTCCTTCTGACAAGGCCGGAACTTCTTAACAACGTCGTGGTGACCGCCGGACTTCTCGGAGTGTCTCTTGCTGTTTCCGGCGTCGTCGTGTTGACTGCGAAACGGCTTTCCGGTCAGGAGGGATGACGTCCGGGCGGCTTTTTGTATTATAATACACGACACGCAAATCCGGTGGAAATCAATACATAATCGCATGAAGGAGGAGAATATGGCTCGAAAAATGATAACGGTGGACGGCTGCACGGCATGTGCGCACGTGGTGCATGCCACGAACGAGATAATCACGATTTATCCGATCACTCCTTCTTCGCCGATCGCCGAGATCTGCGACGCGAAGTCGGCTGCCGGGAAGTCCAATATATGGGGCTCCGCACCGAAGATAAGCCAGATGCAGTCAGAGGGCGGAGTTGCGGGTGCGGTCCACGGGTCCCTGGCAACGGGCGCCCTGGCGACGACCGTATCTGCGTCGCAGGGGCTTCTGCTGATCATCCCGAACATGTACAAGATAGCGGGCGAACTTACCCCCACGGTCTTTCACATCACGGCGCGCTCACTGGCGTGTCAGGGCCTGTCGATCTTCGGGGACCATTCGGACGTTATGGCCTGCAGGGCCACGGGATTTGCCATGCTCTGTTCTGAAAGCGTCCAGGAGGCGATGGACTTCGCCCTGATATCCCAGGCAGCCGCGCTCGAATCGAGGGTGCCGTTCATCCATTTCTTCGACGGCTTCAGGACGTCCCACGAGATCCAGAAGATCGAGGAACTGACATTCGACGACATGAGGGCGATGCTTGACGATGACCTGATCATTCAGCTGAGACAGCGGGGACTGACCCCGGACAATCCCGCGATTCGCGGAACGGCGCAGAACCCGGACGTCTATTTCCAGGGCAGGGAAACGGTGAACAACTTCTATAACGCAGTGCCGGAGATAGTGCAGAAGGCGATGGACCGGTTTGCGGGCATAGTTGGCAGGCAGTATAACCTCTTCGATTATTATGGGGCTGCCGACGCCGAACGCGTTATCGTTGTCATGGGGTCGGCTTCCGAGACGGTCCAGAGCACCGTCGACGCGCTTAACGCAAAGGGCGAGAAACTCGGTCTCGTCAGCGTGAGGCTGTTCAGGCCGTTTTCGGTCGATGCCTTCGCGAAGGTCCTGCCCGCGACGGTAAAGGCGATAGCGGTCCTCGACCGGACAAAGGAGCCCGGCGCCATCGGAGAGCCTCTTTATCTGGATGTCAGGACGGCGGTCGGAGAGGCGATGGAAAACAAGACGGCGGCCCTTAAGAGTTATCCGAAGATCGTAGGCGGCCGTTACGGTCTCGGTTCCAAGGACTTTACCCCGGGGATGGTCAAGGGGGTCTTCGACAACCTGTCCGCCTCCGCGCCGAAGAACCACTTCACCGTCGGCATCAATGACGACCTCGCCGGGACGAGCCTTCCTTATGATGAGTCTTTCCGCATCGAGGGCAGCGGGGTATTCCGCGCCCTCTTCTACGGCCTCGGATCCGACGGGACGGTAGGCGCAAACAAAAATACCATCAAGATCATCGGGGCGGAAACCGAAAATTACGCACAGGGCTATTTCGTCTACGATTCGAAGAAGTCGGGCGCAATTACGATATCCCACCTCCGGTTCGGCAAGGAGAAGATCCATAATCCGTACCTTGTTCCCCAGGCTAACTTTATCGCATGCCATAATACGTCTTTTCTTGAGAAGTATGACATGCTGTCGAAGGCTGAACCGGGGGCGACCTTCCTCCTGACGACGCTGCATAAGAAGGACGAGGTATGGGATACTCTGCCTGCCGAGGTCCAGGAGCAGCTCATATCGAAGAAGATGAAGTTTTATATCATCGACGCAATCTCGCTCGCTGAAGAGCTCGGCCTCGGGACGAGGATCAACATGATCATGCAGACCGCCTTTTTCGTGATCGCCGGCATCATCCCGAAGGACGAGGCGATCGAGTCGATCAAAAGAGAGATCAAGAAGACATATATGAAGAAGGGCGAGCAGGTGGTCCAGATGAATTACGCCGCCGTGGACAAGGCCCTTCAGAATATCGTGGAGGTGCCGGTCCCGGCCAAGGCGACCAGCGGAAAGCGGATGAGGCCGGCGGTTCCGGAAGAGGCCCCGGAATTCGTCAGGAACGTGACGGCAAGGATGATCGAGGGAAACGGAGATTCCCTGCCTGTTTCCGCCATCCCGGTCGACGGCACCTGGCCGACTTCGACCACACAATACGAGAAGCGGAACATCGGCGTTCATATCCCCGTATGGGAGCCGGACATCTGCATCCAGTGCGGCCAGTGCTCCTTTGTCTGTCCTCATGCGACGATAAGGATCAAGGCATATGACCCTGCCTTGCTGAAGGGTGCGCCTAAGACCTTTAAATCTGCCGACGCGAAGGGCAATGAGCTCAAGGGTATGCGTTTTACGGTACAGGTTGCGCCGGAGGACTGCACCGGATGCGGCTCCTGCGTCCATGTCTGTCCGGGATACAAGAAGGACGCCGAGGGGAACAAGATCCCCAATTTTAAGGCGATCAACATGAGCTTGCAGGAACCCTTGAGGGCGCAGGAAGTTGCCAATTATGATTTCTTCCTCTCCCTTCCCGAGACCGACCCCGCGCGGTTCAATTTGACCACCATCAAGGGGAGCCAGTTGGTCAGGCCCCTGTTCGAGTACAGCGGCGCCTGCGCGGGATGCGGGGAGACTCCCTATCTCAAGTTGCTGACACAGCTCTTCGGCGACAGGCTCCTTATCGCCAATGCCACGGGTTGTTCCTCGATCTACGGCGGCAACCTGCCGACGACGCCTTACACGAAACGGGCCGACGGAAGGGGACCGGCCTGGGCCAACTCCCTGTTTGAAGACAACGCGGAATTTGGCTTCGGAATGAGGCAGACGGTGAACAAGTTCAATGCGCAGGCCCTGGAGCTGCTCGACCGGCTCGGGGCGAAGCCGGAATACACCGGGGCGAGGGAACTGTTCGATTCTATCAGGAATGCCGATCAGTCCTCTCAGAAGGGGGTGGAAGATCAGCGCGGCCGCGTAGGAGAGCTGAAGCGCCTGATTTCAGGCGATGGCTTTTTTGAGGCCAAGAGCCTCTCTTCCCTTGCCGATTATCTGGTAAGGAAGTCGGTATGGGCAATCGGCGGCGACGGGTGGGCCTATGATATCGGATACGGAGGCCTCGACCATGTCCTTGCTTCGGGTGAGGACATGAATATCATGATCCTGGATACTGAGGTGTATTCGAATACGGGGGGACAGATGTCGAAGTCCACTCCTCTTGCCGCCCTGGCGCAGTTTGCCGCTGGGGGAAAGAGGACCCCGAAGAAGAGTATCGGCGCGATCATGACGACGTACGGAAATGTCTACGTCGCCCAGATAGCCTTCGGGGCAAATCCCGGTCAGGCGATCAAGGCGATCTCAGAGGCCGAGGCTTACAGGGGGCCCTCCCTCGTCATCTGTTACTCGACCTGCATCGCGCAGGGCATAGACATGGGCAAGGGTATTGACGAGCAGAAGAAGGCGGTAGCCTGCGGCCACTGGCCCCTCTTCCGCTTCAACCCCGAGCTCGAAGACCAGGGCAAGAGCCCTCTGGTGATCGACAGCAAGGAACCGACGATAACGTTTGAGGAATATGCGTACAAGGAGAACAGGTACCGTGCGCTCAAGCAGAGCAATCCGGAGCTTGCGGCCGAGCTTATGAAACAGGCCGAGGCGAACGTGCAGAGGCGATGGAAGTACCTCAAGCACCTTGCCAAGTGGACCCCGGAGGGATAGCACTGCAGGTGTAGCTTGTGCAAAAGATTTTCTTCATCGAGCAGGAGGGCGAGGAATTGAACCCGATCATGGCGTATCTTGCGGACGTCGCGAGATGCGCGGGGTTTTGTTCGGTGATGGAGGCGATCAAGGCGGATGGCCCGCCAGACCTCATCCTTCTGGCGGCCGACGGCGACCCTGAAAACCTAAAAAGAGACCTCACCTATCTGAGGGGCAATTCCTTTTACGCGAAGATCCCGAGAATGGTGTTTCTGCCGGCCAAGGTCCCGTCCGCCTCTCTGAAGTCCTCCCGGCTCGAATCGGAGACCGTACTCCGGCTTCCGGTGGACAAGTCGGAGGTGCTTTCGAAGATTGCCGGGATCCAGAAGAGGGCCCACCGCCGCCTGTACGAAATACTGATCGGCGTCCAGCCGGAAGGGGACGGGAGGAAGTACTTCGGCAAGTCCCTGGACTTCAGCGAGACCGGCATCGCCTTCGAGTGCAACGAGAAGATCGCCGAGGGACGACGCGTCATCATCACCTTCGTCGCTCCCAAGACCCGGAGGCGGTTCATCCTGGAGGGAGCGGTGGTCCGGATGACAACGGACCACCCCGGTGCGCTTTACGCCTACGGGGCGACCTTCCGGAACATGACTGCAGAGGACAAGAGCGACCTGATGGATTTTATTACCGGAAACGTCCGCGCAAAAACAGAGGGCAGGGACGAAGGATAAGGTTGCCGCTGCATCCCCTTTCGTTGCGTAAAGCGGGGGAGTGACGGTTTGTACAACCGTGAGGTTGCGCAAGACGTGTCAGTAATCTTCCAGGTGGTACCACTCCGGGTTTTCGAGCCATATGCCGGGCCGGGTGACGAGCGTGAGGAGGTTTTCAAGGACGATGAAATGTTTTTTCTCCTCGTCTGCGATCTTCAGGAAGACCTCTTTCTGCGAACGGTCGGCCAGGCCGGCCTTTTCGAGATAGAAATCGCGAGTCTTCTGCTCGATTCCCTGGGCCTTGCGGTAGAGCTCCGCCTGGGAGACGTCGACGTCGAACTGTTTCTTCTCCCTCATCTCTACGAAAATATTCTTTACGTCGATGAGTATGGTCGTATCGGCTGCGCGCACCGCATCGTGGCGCTTCATGTCTTCGAAAAGCCTGTAATGCTTTACCTCCGCATCGGCGAGCATAGCCAGGATCGCCTTCATGCCGGTGTTGGTGGTCTTTGACGCCAGCTCGCGGTACAACGCCTCGCCGTCCTTCTCCATCTGCATCGCGTACTCGTAAATGTCCATTCGCTGCCTCCCTCATGTGACGGCCGGTCCGCCAAACATTTTCGGATTTCCGGTCGCGCCCGTTTCTTACATGGTAGTGCCAAATCGCCGAAATGACAAGCGGAAAACCGGGAATAATCGGTTAGAATACAAGCATGACGACCCTCGACGAGAGAATAAAGGCTGCGGTCTCCGCGCAGGGCGAAGAGCTCTGGAAGGCGGTCCGGGACGCCAATCCCGAGGTCGCATCGAGGGCGGCGCTGAATCGGAACCTCACGGACGAAATGGCGGTCTCCCTGGCCAGGAGAAAGAGCGTTCTCGCGGAGACGCTCGGTCTTCTTGCCGGCGACGTCCGCTTTAGAAACAGTTATCCCCTGAAACTGGCGATCTGCAAAAACCCGAAGGCGCCTCAGAAGACGGTCTTTTCACTCCTGAAATTCGTCCGCTTCTTCGACCTGGCCGATATCGCCAAGGACCAGCGCATCCATATCAATGTTCGCCAGAAGGTGGAACACCTGATTCTCGAAAAGCTGCCGGCGATGCCGCTCGGGAACAAGACGGCGCTCGCAAGAAGGGCGGGATCGAATATCCTGCTTGCGCTTATGGCGGGCGGGGACGTAAGGGTCATCCGCGTCTGTCTCGAGAGCCCGGCATTGACCGAGGCCCATCTGTATAAGCTCCTCAACAGGGGCGACGCAAAACCGGCGGTCGTCAGGATGATCGCCGAGCATTCGCGGTGGGCCCTCAGTTATTTCGTCCGCTATGCCCTGATCAGGAACTTCTATACGCCGATGGGACGGGTCGACAAGTTCATCAGGGCGATGAGGACCCCGGACCTCAAGGACCTCTACGCCGATTCGAAGGTGCCGACGTCGACAAAGCCGTTCATCTTCAGGGAGCTCGGAGATAGAGGAGAGACGGTGGAGATCCGGGAGGACGAGGTCTACGACCTGCCGGAGGAGACCGGGGAAGCGTGAAGGGCGCCTGGGAATTGCCCCTGCGAGTTGGCATGGCCGTCGGGGCGAAAATATGTTGGGTATTCAGGGAATCATGCGGCTGAGACAAAGCCCCCCCTTACCTTAAGAGAGGGTGGCAAAGCCGGGGGTGTTACCTTTTCTCCTCGGCGAATCCGCCGGAGTGTGGAAAGAGGAGGTGTCCCGAAAGACTCAGGCCGGGTCTACATCGATCACGAGCTTTATTCCCTTCACTTCGCCGTATTTCTCCATTACGGACCGCGCCGCCTGATTCAGCGCTTTTCTGCTGCCTGACTTGAGGAGGACTGAGAATTCCTCCTCTCCCCGTTTGCTCTTGGAGCGAGTCGGCCCGAGCAGTTCTATGTCTCCGGAGAGTCCCTTGATTATCCTCATTATGGGCTCCGCAAGCCTTGCATTCCCTGTGACCGTGATATTCACGAGTTTAGAATAGGGCGGATAGGAAAGCTCCTTTCGGGCCGCGAGCTCCTCCTTCACAAAAGACGGATAATCGCCTGCCCTCAGGTATTTAAAGAGGCTGTGCCGGGCGAACCTCGTCTGGACCAGGACTTCGCCGCCGGGTTCGATGAGGCCGGCAATCACCGATAATTCCCTGTACGCCTTCTCCGACGCCCTGAAATCCGGGAAGTTGAGCGAGACGTCCGTATTCATGACGGCGGCCATCGAGAAATCCCCGGCCGCGCCGATCTGTTTCGTCATCATCTTCGTTCCGACGATCACCCTGGCCGGGTCTTCCGAAAGACGCTTCAGGAGGGCGCGGGCGCCGGTCTTTTTCTTCACCTCGTCGCTGTCGAACCTGACCGCCTCAACCCCGAAGAGGCCTTCGAGTTCCTCCTGCATCTTCTGTGTGCCCGCCCCGAGCAGCTCCAGGTGGGTGCTTCCGCACCGCGCACACCGGTTTGGCACGACGCGGACCGAGCCGCAATAATGACATCTGAGCGTCTTTTCATCCTTATGCATGACGAGCGGGATCTCACAGTTGTCGCAGGTCTCCCGGTGGCCGCATTCCGCGCAGAGCAGAAGGGTGGAGTAGCCCCTTCTGTTGATGACGAACATGATCTTCCTGTCCGACTTGATTCTGCTCCTCGCCGCATCGACTACCTCTTTCGAGATTCCGGGCCGGACTTTCTTGGCATATCTCATGTCGACGATCGTGATCCTCTGCCGTTTTGTCAGGGAAGGGGGGGACAACAGGACGTATTTTCCGGTGAGGGCGTTGAAATAAGAGTCGACGGATGGGGTGACCGAAGATAGCACCACCGGCGCTTTTTCGAGGAACCCCCTCATCACCGCCACGTCCCGGATGTTGTATCTGATGCCCTCTTCCAGCTTGTATGAAGCGGAATGTTCCTGCAGGACCGCAATGAGGGAGACGGTCTTCATCGGCGCGAAGAGGGCGGCACGCGTCCCGACGACGATGTCGTGCCTTCCGGAGATGATCCCTTCTATCGCCTCGGACCGCAGCCCCTTCGAGATGTCGCTGTGGAGGAGGCAGACCCTTTCTCCGAGGACCTCCCTGACCGAACGATAAAAGGCGTCTGCTCCGGATATCTCGGGAAGGACCACCAGGACGTTTTTCAGCGAAGAACGCAGCAGTCCCGACATTATGGAATACTCGTGGGCGACGGAAGGCGCATGGACCAGAAAGGCGCGGTATTTTTTTTCTGCGACGGAACTTAATATCGGCGCGATCTCCTCCTGCGGGATGTAGGAAATTTCGATTGTCTTTCCGGACGGGACCCTTCTCGAGGTCTTTGCCTTTGTCCTAACAAAAAGTTCCTTCGGCATCGTCTGTTGAAGTACGCTTCCTGCGGAGGCGATATAATAATCCGACATCCAGGAGAGGAGCTTAAGCAGACTCTTGCTGAGTGCCGGGGAATCTCCGATGAGCGCTGCAAACTCCCTGGCCCGCCCGGAAGGAGGAGCGGCGTTTTGTTTCGCTATAATGCCCGTTGCCAGTCTGTTCCTGAGAGGAGCGGAAACGATCATGCCTTCTTTTACCTGTCCCTCAAGGCCTTCGGGACATTTATATGTCAGGGGATGGAGATTGACCGGGAATACTATATCGACGTAAGACATAGGTAATTGTATCACAGCGCCGGCTGCAGCCGGCGCGGAGTTCAGGACAGAATGTTTCTTTCCCTGTTGATCACCTTGAACCCTTCGAACCAGAGGACGCTGACCGCGCCGGCGACCAGACAGATCGCCAGATCGGGCAGGTGGAGATAGCTGAACCGGAAAAGCCCCCGGAGAAAAGGCACGTAGATCACGCAGCCGAGGAAGAAGAGCGCTCCGGCAAGCACAGCCCAGAAGGCGGGGTTCGGCAGCCTCAGCGTCTCGATGACGGAGCGCGACCACGAGCGATTGGTCAGAATCAGCCCGAGGTTGGCGACGATGAGCGTCGTGAAGCTGAGCGCCCTGGCCTCCTCTTCGCCGAGTCCGCGGTGCATAGTGATCAGAAATACGGCCATTACGATACTGAGCACGCTTGCCCCCTGCAGCAGGCTGAAGGCGACGGTACGCCTGTTGAACATCGGGTCCTTCAGGCTGCGGGGAGGGCGGGTCATCACGTTTGCCTCCTCGGTTTCGGCTTCAAAGACAACCGAGCAGGCAGGGTCGATGATGAGTTCCAGAAAGACGATATGAACCGGCAGAAGGATGAGCGGCCAGTTAAACAGTACCGGCAGGAGAGACATCCCCGCGATCGGCACATGAACGGCGAGGATATACGCCATCGCCTTCTTGAGGTTGTCGAAGATCCTCCTGCCCATCCTTACCGCCTGGACGATTGACGAAAAGTCGTCGTCGAGCAGCACGATCGCCGAGGCTTCCCGTGCGACGTCGGTCCCCCTCGCTCCCATGGCGATGCCGATATGAGCGGATTTCAGCGCCGCTGCGTCGTTTACGCCGTCGCCGGTCATCGCGACCACCTCTCCGGACGCCTTCAGTGCATTGACGAGCCTCAGCTTCTGTTCGGGGACGACCCTCGCGAATATATTGATCCTCGCAAGCCGCCGGCCGAGCTCGGCGTCGTCCATCATCTCCAGTTCGGGCCCCGTGATAACGTTCTCCGGGTTGCTCAATCCGATCTGCCTCCCGATATTCTGGGCGGTGACGGGATAATCCCCGGTGATCATCACGACCCGTATGCCGGCCTCGGTGCACTCGCGGACCGCCTCCGCGACGCCCGGCCGTACGGGGTCCGCCAGACCGATAAGGCCGACGAAATCGAACCTGAAGGCATGCTGGCCGCCGGGCAGTGAGGTCTCGTCGAATTCGGACTTCGCCACGCCGAGCACTCTCAGTCCTTCGGCCGCCATCGCGTTTATCTTTTCCGAAAGCGCCAGCACCTGTTTCTCATCCAGGTGACAGATATCGAAGATCGCCTCGGGGGCCCCTTTGGCGGCGATGACGTAATTTCTGCTGTCCTGCGATTTCCAGACCCTGGACATCGCCAGGAGGTCCTTGGAAAGCGGATATTCCTGCACAAGCGTCCAGTCGCCATGCAGGTGCTCCGTATGGGAGAGCGCCCTTTCCCCGAGCTCCTTCAGCGCCTTTTCCATCGGATCGAAGGGGTCGGCCTGGCTTGCGAGGATGCTGTATTCGACAGTTTCGTGGAGTTCTTCCGGGATTGCCGTCTCCGGACCGCCGAGATCGCGGAGGTTCCCTCCGTCGAATATCTTCCGGACCGACATCTGGTTCAGCGTCAGCGTACCCGTCTTGTCGACGCAGAGGATACTGGCCGAGCCGAGCGTCTCGACCGCCGGCACCCGGCGGGTAAGGACCCGCTTCTTCGATATTCTCCATGCGCCGAGGGCAAGAAAGATCGTGAGTACGACGGGGAATTCCTCCGGGAGCATCGCCATGGCGAGCGTAATGCCCGCCAGCAGGCCGTTAAGCCAGTTGTGTCTGGTGAGTCCGTAGACGACGACCACAAGGGCGCAGAGGCTCAATCCTATGGCGGCAAGTTTTTTTACGATCGAGCCGGTTTCTTTCTGCAGAAGGGTCTGCTCCTGCACGATCGACTGCAGCGCCCTGCCGATCTTGCCGATTTCGGTATGTATCCCGGTCGACTCCACCCTGGCGACTCCGACTCCCTGCACCGCGAGGGTCCCCGAATAGATGCAAGGCAGGTCGTCGCCGCCCGGCCGGGACATCCCGGTCGGCTCTGCCGCATGGGTCTTCCGGACCGGAACCGACTCCCCGGTCAGAAGCGATTCATCCACGGAGAGGTTTACCGCAGAGAGCAGGACCGCGTCGGCGGGTATCCGGTCTCCCTCGGAGACGACGATCATATCGCCGCGGACCACCTCGCGGCCGGCTATCCTCTTTTGACGGCCGTCCCGGACCACCATCGCCCTTGGACTCGAAAGATCGCGCAGCGCCTCGAGCGCCCGCTCGGTTTTTCGCTCCTGGTAGAGCGTGATGCCCATCACGACGAAGACGAAGCCCAGCAGCATCACCGCCTCCTGCACGTCCCCGAGAAGCAGGTAGATTGCCCCGCCCGCGATGAGAAGGAGGAACATCGGCTCCCGCACAACTTCGAAGGCGATCGAAAGGAAGCCCCGGCTTTTTGAGGAGGGAAGCTCGTTGTATCCCTCCTGTCTGAGTCTGGCGGCGGCCTCTGCCTCGGAAAGACCGGCAATGCCGGCGATATCGAGATCAGCGTTTTGTTGTTTCTTCATGTCCCCCTGTTCGATAAAGAAGAGAATACGGAATCGAGAATGGGATATTATACACCAGGATCGGGGCCGATTAACCCTCTCACGGCCGACACCGGCAAGGGGGGGAGGGCGGAATGAAGATACCCGGGAGGCCCGTAAAAAGCCGGAAGGAAAACCTTACCGCCGAACAGGACCGTGGTCCCGCCCAAAGACCTGCTTTGCGGCCGCATCATATGCGAAAAGTCTGCCTCAGCGATGAATCAGATTGAGCGCGATGTTCGTGCCCAGCCCCTGTTTGCGGCCGAGCTGGACCATGAGCATCGCAAGCGGTTCGAGATATCTCGCGGAGGAGAGAGGGCCGGCATCCACCGGTTCGAACCCGGTCTCGATGATAAGTTTCGACACTGTGGATTTTGCGCCGGGGTCGTTGCCGCAGAAGAGCATCGTCGGTCTGCGCGATCCGAAGAGTCGCGTCTCGGAATGGTAAACCTCGGCAAAGACGGTATTGAACGCCTTGACCACCCTTGCGCCGGAGACGCGGGCCTGGATTTCTTCGGCCGCAGACGTCTCAAGGCCGACGGCGAGTCCGCTCAGGTCCGGCTTCAGCGGATTGGTACAGTCGATGAGGACCTTCCCGTCCAGGCCGCCCGTTGCCTTCAGCGCTTCATCTACCATCGCCCAGCCGACCGACAACAGCACTATCTCGCTTGAGGCGGCCGCTTCGGAAGGCGAACCGGCGCGACAATGCGGAGTCACGTTTGCGAGGGTGCCGAGCTTTCTGGGGTCGCGTGAAAAGCTGAAAAAAACGTGGTGCCCCTTGTGCGCCCATATCGTGCCGAGACCGCTTCCCATTCTGCCTGATCCTATGACTGCGATATTCAATGTTTCCTCCAGGGGATCTGACGGAGCCTGTTGCCGAACATCATGGTTTGTTCCCCGTCCCGTATTGGGCCGCGAGATAGTCGATGATCGTCTGCGCATCCTTTTCGGGTATCGGCGCACCCATTACCTTTATCATCTTGTTTACTTCTACAGTCCATGTGGCCTTCGGAAATTCCGGCTGCATGGTGATGTAGTCGAGGCTGTGGCAGATCGAGCAATACTTCCCGGTCGTATCCATGCCTTCACCGGCCTTCAACTCGGTCCTGACCACGGGAATCGCGATAGAGTGCACGGCGTCTTTCTCTGCCGCATACGCTAACCCGGCGACTGCGAGCAAGAGCGACAGAATAATGAGTTTATTCATGGCCCCTCCTATTTCACCACGACTTCGGTTTTTTCTACTTTGTTCCAGAGGTAGCCGGCCGGGTTCCAGAGGCCCTCGAATGGCTGCGATTCGCCGATCGTGTCGGTGGCGCGCGCCATCAAGTCATATCTGCCCGGCTTTGTCGGCCTCCATTCGTAGAAGAACTGTCGCCAGGAATACTTGCCCTTGTCTGCACCCAGCCGCGTTTCCTCCCATCTCTTTCCTCCGTCGACCGAAACGAGCACGTCCTGTACGCCCCGTCCGCCCGAGAAGGCGACGCCCATGATCGCGACCGGTTTGTTTAGTGTGAGTCCGGAAGAACCGGATGGGTCGATAATCAGCGACCTGGTAGTCATCCGGTTTATCGGTACCGTCTTCTTCGGCGTGGTCCCCGGGGGTATGCAGCCGCAGTCGGTCTCGGGGATGCGGTATGCTGTCTTAACCCAGAAGCCCTCAAAGGGTTTTGACAGCACAGTGATGTCGCTGAGAGACTTTACCCAATAGGTGGCATACCAGCCCGGGACTATAAGCCTCGCCGGAAACCCGTTCAGCATCGTGAGCGGTTTGCCGTTCATCTCGTATGCGACGATGAGGTCCTCTTCCATGGCCTTATCTGCGGGCAGGCTCTTGACAAGGTCAGGGACGGTAGGTAGAGGCGGTTTATCGAGCCCGTTAAAGGAGACGTCGACCGTGCCTGCCTTCAGCCCGGCGGAATTTAAAATGTCCCGTAACCTTGCCCCGGTCCATGTGACGTTGCCCATAGCCCCGTCGCCCCATTCGCCTCCAGCGACAGGGGGGGCGAAGAGACTCCGTCCGTTGCCAGAGCACTGGATGACCGCGGTGAAGGTGACCTTTTCGAATTTCTTGAGGTCGGCCATCGAAAGTTCGAGTTCCTTTTCGGTGTTGCCGCCCACCTTAAGCCTCCATTCGCTGAGGTCTATCGAGGTCGGGACGCCGGAGATGTGCCACCTGACGAAGAGAGCCTCGTTCGGGGTGATCATCTCCCTGAAATACGAAAGCGGCGTTTCGAGCTGCGGCGGCCGCGAGGTGAGAAGAATCAGATCGGTCTTTTCCGGAAACTTCGCCATCCTCCGTTTGTACGCGAAAAGGTCTGCGGGGAAGCCCCCCACCGCCGTCAATGCGGTGACCGCTCCTGCTGCCCTGAGGAAATTTCTGCGGGAAAGATTGCGAGAGATCATGGCCGTGTCCTCCTTGCTCCTTTATAGCACAGAAAGGGGAGGTTGGCAACTGCAGCGGAAACGTGATTTTTTGAAGATTTTCATTGACGTTTGTTGTATAATTCTATGCAAGTGCGCCTCGATACGGGGAGCAGAAATCGATACCGATCTCAGCAAGGAGGACAATGATGGCAGTAAAGGGGAAGACAGCGACGAAGAAGCCGGTGAAGAAGGCAGCACCTGCGAAGAAGGCGACGGCGGCGAAGACGACAGCGAAAAAGACGGCGGCGAAGAAGCCGGCCAAGAAAGCTGCGCCCGCGAAGAAGGTGGTAAAGAAGAAGAGGACCCCCAATCCCGCGTTCATGAAGGCGATGCAGCCGAGCGAGGCGCTCTCGAAGATCGTGGGCGGCAAGCCGCTTCCGAGGACAGAGATCACCAAGAAGCTCTGGGACTACATCAAGAAGAACAAGCTTCAGGATGCGAAGAACAAAAGGAACATCAATGCCGATGCAAACCTTGTAGCCGTTTTCGGCGGGAAGAAGCAGGTATCGATGTTCGAGATGACCAAACTGGTCAACAAGCACCTCAGCTAAGGGAAGCAGGAGAAATACACAGGGCCGGAGGGAAAACATCCCCTCCGGCCCTTATTTATGCGCCGAGGATGCTCAGGAGAAAAGCATTCCCCTTTATGGCGCCTGTTCGTCAATCCTGAAGGTTTCTCTTAGGGCTTCCAGTATTCCTCGAAGTTCCCGTTTTTTGTAATCCAGACGACGTATGGCGCGGCGGTGACGTCCCCCTTGGAATCAAACCTGATCGTTCCGGTCGCGCCGCTGAATTCCCCGGAGTGGAGCTGTGCCGTGATCGCCTTGCCCGCGGTAGTGTTCGCTTCCCTGATGGCGTTCAAAAGGATATTTGCCGCATCGTAGGCATAGATCGAGTACGGCCCTATCTGGCCGAACTTTGCGGTATAGTTTCTGATGAAGTCCTTTGCGGTCGGGATGTTGTTGGGGTCGGGACTGAACGTAAGATACGTTCCCTCTGCCGCCCTGGCGCCGGCGATCTCGATAAACTTCGGGTCGATCGTGCCGTCTCCGCTCATGAAGGGCGCCTTGATGCCCAGCTCCCTGGACTGCCTTACGAGAAGACCGGCCTCCGGGTAAATGCCGCCGAAGAAGATCAGCTGGGGGTTCTTCTCCCGGATCGAGGTGAGCACGCTCTTGAAATCCTTGTCGCCCTGGACGATCCCTCCGTAATAGACGACTTCCACTTCTCCTCCCAGCGCCTTTTTGAACTCGTCGGCGAGTCCCTGACCGTAGGTCGTCTTGTCGTGGATGACGGCGACTCTCTTGAGCTTCAGCCGCTCGGCGACGAACCGGGCGCCCACTCTCCCCTGCTGGTCGTCTCTTCCGCATACCCGGAAGACGTTGTCATAGCCTTTCTCGGTGAACTGCGGATTGGTAGACCCGGGCGAGATCATTGGGATTTCCGCCCGGTGATAGATGTCGGAGGCCGGGATCGAGCAGCTCGAATTGAAATGGCCGATGACGCCGACCACCCCGTCGTTGACCAGTTTGTTGGCGACGGAGACCGCCTGCTTCGGATCGTGCTGGTCGTCGCCAATCACTACTTCAATCTTTTTGCCGAGCACTCCGCCCCGGCTGTTCCATTCGTCGACCGCCAGCGCCACGCCGTTTCTGAAGTCCATGCCCATCTTGGACTGGTCGCCGGTCATAGGGCCGGCTACGCCGATCTGCACCGCGTCGGTCTTCTTCTTGCACCCGACTGCTGCGACCGCGACCGCTGCGATCAGCAGCGCCACGAAAAGCTGTCTTTTCATTCCGCACCTCTCTTGTCTATAGTGTGTGAACCCTGCATCGTCTTCAGAAGATCGACGAACTGTACAGCATTTGCGGTAGCGTCGCCCCTGCAGAGCGCCGAGGCCACTGCAACCGCATCGGCGCCGGCATCCACCACGGCCCCGAGTGTGGCGGGCGTTATTCCGCCGATCGCCACTACGGGAATGGCCACATTCCGGCAGATCTCCGCCAGAGCTTCAGCGCCCCTGGGCGTCCCGGCGTCCTTCGTGGCGGTATGAAAGAGCGGGCCGAACCCGATATAGTCCGCGCCGCCCGCCTCCGCCTCCCTGGCCTGGGAAAGGTCATGCGTGGAGATCCCGACGAGCTTCTTTCCCATGATCCTGCGGGCCTCCTTCAGGGGGAGGTCCTCCTGCCCGAGGTGGACGCCGTCGGCATCGACGGCAAGGGCGATGTCCGCGTGGTCGTTCACTATGAACGTGGCATTGAAGTGGCGCGTGAGTTTCCTGAACTTGACCGCCTCCTCGTATATTTCCCGACGGCTGCCTTCCTTCCTCCTGTATTGTATGAAGGTGACGCCGGCCTTCAGGACGGCAAACGCCGCTTCATAGACAGGAACGCTGCAGGAGTCCCGGTCGGTGATGAAACATAATCCGTTCATGTACATTGACACTATTTCCTCACTGCCAGGGCGGCAAGCCGAGGCAATTCATTTTACCCTACATGCGCACAAATCGTCGAGACGAAGCCGGACGGGCACTCAGCGTTTCAGCGACTCATCGAGGCGCTCGAGCCTGGCGCGCGTTCCGCCTCGGGAGGGATCTTCCGCCAGCGCCTTGCGATACTCTGCCGCCGCGTCGGCTAGTCTGCCCTCACTTTCCAGAAGTCGCCCCAGCCACTGCCTCGCGTCTGTATGAGACGGCCAATCGCTCCGTTGCGGGGCTGCGAGATACTCCCGAAGCGCCCTTTCCGCATCATGAGGAGGCCCGCCCGCAACCACGCACGCCACGCCCCGGTAGTAAAAAAGCCGCAAGTCAGAGGGGGCTGCCTTCGCCGCAGCTTTCAATGCCTTCTCCAGGGCGGGAGCATCTTCCCTCCCGGCGTAAAACTCCGCCGCCTCGAAATACGGTCCGGCCCGTCCGTTTTCCATCGCAAGCACGCCCCGGTATTCTTTGTCGGCCCCGGCTATATCGTTGAGCGAATGCAGGGAGTAGTCGGCCCGGGCCAGGCGGCCTTCGACGGGATCTATTTCCTTAATCGCATTGACCATCCCGAGCGCCTTGTCCCGGCTTCCGCCGACAATCCATGGAGCGTCCATGTAGAAGCGCTGCAGGTCCCGCCGGGCGCTGACATTCGTGGGGTCCAGCGCCACCGCCTCTTCCAGTTCTTTCCTTACTTTTCGCGCGAGAAGGAAACTCTTTTCCCTGTCGGCCTTTCCGCCGTAGGCGCGACCGAGCCATTGATGATAGAGTGAGTTGTCGGGGGAGAACTCGACGCTGAGCAATGCCTCGGCTATGGCGTTGTCGTAATCGTGGATTTCGTAGTAGCACCGTCCCGCGAGAAAGTGCGCCGCGGCGTCATCGGGATGACGCAGGGTGATCTCCTTCAGCGTTCCGACCGCTGAGGCATAGGCCCCGGCCGAAAACTGGGACTGTGCGACGGCGAGGCCGTCTCCTGCAAAGGCTGGCCGACGCGCAGGCAGGCAGGTCATCAGCAAAATCGAGAGCGCCGTAAAGGCAATAATTCGCGCGGCCGGCGGGGCAGTGCCCCGTCCAAAAGCGGGCTGCCGGGGTGAGTCGCCGAACGGCATACCGCTATTTGTCTGCGGCGATGACCGGCGCGTTGAATTTTTCGATGAAGTTGGTGTTGAAGTTGCCGTTGAAGAATTCGGGGTCGTTCAGCACCCTTTTATGAAAGGGGATCGTCGTCTTGATCCCCTCGATGATGAATTCATCGAGGGCGCGCTTCATCCGGGAGATCGCCTCCGACCGGTCCCTCCCGTGGACGACCAGTTTCGCCACGAGGGAGTCGTAGTGCGAGGGGATGACGCAGCCGCAGTACGCGGCCGTGTCGACCCGTACGCCCGGTCCGCCCGGCAGGGAAAGGAAGGAGATCTTTCCCGGGCAGGGGATGAACCGATCCGGGTCCTCCGCGTTGATCCGGCATTCTATCGCATGACCGGAAATCCTGATCTGTGTCTGCTTCATCTCGAGGGGGAACCCGGCTGCGATCCTGATCTGTTCCTTCACGATATCCATCCCCGTGACGTATTCGGTCACGGGATGTTCGACCTGGAGCCGGGTATTCATCTCCATGAAATAGACGTTCCCCTCAGGATCGACGATGAATTCGACGGTGCCGGCGTTTTTGTACTTGATCGCCCGGGCCGCCTTGATGGCGTATTCGCCCAGCTTCTTCCTGAATTTTTCGGTCGAGACGGGGGAGGGAGATTCCTCGACGAGCTTCTGGTGCCTCCGCTGGATTGAACAATCCCGTTCGCCCAGGTGAAGGAAGTTGCCTTTCGAGTCGGCGATGATCTGGACCTCGATATGCCTCATCGCAGGGATATATTTTTCGACATAGAGTTCCCCGTTGCCGAAGGCGGTGAGCGCTTCGCGCTGGGCCATGAAGTAGAGCTTGTCGAGCTCTTCCTCCGACTTTGCGATCCGCATCCCTCTGCCTCCTCCTCCCGCCGAGGCCTTGATGATCACCGGGAACCCGATCTTTTTGGCGGTCTTCATCGCCGCCTCCTCCGAAACGACCGCTCCCTCGCTGCCGGGGACCACCGGCACGCCCCGGCGCCTCATAACCTGTCTCGCCCGTGCCTTGTCGCCGCCGAGCCTGATCGATTCGGGAGACGGGCCGATGAAGGTGATACCGGACGTCAGGCACGCCTCGGCGAAATGGGGATTTTCCGAAAGAAACCCGTACCCGGGGTGGATCGCCTCGGAATCGGTGATCTCGGCCGAGGTGAGGATGCTCGGGATATTGTTATAACTCTGGGCAGAGCTTGCCGGCCCGATGCAGATCGACTCATCGGCGAGTTTTGTGTGCAGCGAGTCCTTGTCCGCGTCGGAGTAAACGGCGACGGTCCGGATGCCGAGCTCCTTGCAGGCCCGTATGATCCTGACCGCGATCTCTCCGCGGTTGGCGATAAGGATCTTTCTGAACAGTTTCATAGCGGCTCGATCAGGAAAAGGGGCTCGCCGTACTCGACCGCCTGTCCGTTTTCGACCAGGGCCTTCACGAGGATGCCGTCGGCCTCGCTCTCGATCTCGTTCATCAGCTTCATCGCCTCGATGATGCAGAGCACCTGGCCTTTCTTGACCCTGATCCCCGCATCGACAAACGCGGGGGCATCGGGCGAGGGCGAGCGATAGAACGTGCCGACGATCGGCGAGGTGACCGTGATCAGCCTCTGGGTCTCATCCTCGGTCTCCCTGAGGATCGTATCCTGGACCTGCAGGGGCTTCGACAGTGGTATCTCGACGGAGGAGAAGATCTTGTCCCTTCTGATCTTCACCTTCGTGCCGTCCTTCTCGACCAGCAATTCCGTAATGTCGGTCTCCTTGAGAAGTTCGATGAGGCCCTTCAGGTCATCCAGTTCCATTACTTGACCCTTTCTATATATGCGGATGTCCTCGTGTCCACCTTGATGGTGTCGCCTTCGTTGATATGGAAGGGCACCCTCACCACCGCGCCGGTCTCGAGTGTGGCCGGCTTGCCTCCGCCGGAGGCGGTGTCGCCTTTGAACCCGGGGTCTGTCTTTGCCACGACGAGTTCGATGAAGGTGGGAAGTTCGACGTTGAGCGCTTCCCCTTTGTAATAGAGGATCTTCACTTCGGTGTTTTCCTTCAGGAAAAGGCGCGCGTCGCCGAGTTTTGCCGCATCGAGCGGCAGTTGTTCGAAGGTCTCCTGGTCCATGAAATAGTAATGCTCGTCCTGCACGTAGAGGTACTGCATCTTCTTTTCCTCAAGTCCCGGAGGGGGGAACTTCTCTCCGGACCGTATCGTCTCCTCTATCACGGAGCCCGTCCTGATGTTCTTCATCTTCGTCTTGACGTTCGCCCCGCCGCGACCCATCTTCACATGCTGGAATTCGATAATCTCGTACGGGTCGCCCTTGAATTCGATCTTCATGCCTTTTCTGAAATCCGATGTCGCTATCACCTGCGTCTCCTCCTGAAACTAATGTAATATCTCGAGTTCCTTGGGAAGCGAAGTCATCACCTTGCACCCCTTGTCGCGTACGAGGACCATGTCTTCGATCCTTACGCCGCCCGTACCGGGCAGGTAGATACCCGGCTCGATCGTGAATATCATACCGGTCTTCACCGACTCCCTCCCCAGCCTCGAAATGCGGGGCAGTTCGTGTACGTGCAGCCCGACGCCGTGTCCTGTGCCGTGCCCGAAAAAATCTCCATATCCCGCGTCCTGTATGACGCCGCGGGCGGTTTTGTCGATCAGCCGCGCCCTGACTCCGCTCTTTACGGCTGCGATCGCCGCGAGGTTCGCCCGGAGCACGGTATCGTAGATCTCCCTCTTCTTCTCGGCCGCTCCCCCGCTCACGAGGAAAGTCCTCGTCATATCGGAGAAATAGCCGTCGGCCTCTCCGCCCCAGTCGACCACGACGAGGTCGCCTGCCTGAATTTTCTTGGCCGTCGGCCGCGCATGCGGCATCGACGAGCGCGGGCCGGCCGCAACTATTATATCAAAAGGCAGTGCTGCGCATCCTCTTTCCTTCAGCCGCTCCTCGAGTCTCGCCGCGATCTGCAATTCCGTGACTCCGTTCCTGATATGGGGCTTGATGTCCGTGAGGGCCTTTTCGGCCCGGTCGATCGCCGCCGCAATCAGTCTTGTCTCTTTCGCGTCTTTTACCCTGCGAAGGTCCTCAACGAGGTTGGTGATCGCCTTGATGCGGGGGCCCTTGCGCAGGAGCGAACGGTAGAACTCATAGGAGGCGGACGCCTCGAAGCCGAGCGTCCCGATGCCGAGCGACTTGGCCTTCTCAAGGATGAGACGCGGTCTTGGTTCCTTCTCGATGCATATCTCGAACCCCCTGATCTGTTTCGCCGCCTGCTCTTCGTAGCGGAAATCGGTAAAGAAGAGCCGCTTCTTCTCTGTAATGAGAACGCAGGCAGACGAACCCCTGAAGTCCGAGAGGTACCGCACATTCGTGAGATCGGAGATGAGGATGCCGTCGATGCCCCTCGTCCGAAGGGCATCGGTTATCTCGTCGAGACGGTTCATTTGGACAGTATGGTCTGGGCCGCCCGCAGGGCCAGCAGATACCCCTCGGGACCGAGGCCGCTGATCTGGCCGACGGCCACCCCGGAGATATAGGAGTGCTTTCTGAAGTCTTCCCTTCGATAGATGTTGGAGATGTGGACCTCGATCGCGGGCTTGCCGACGGCCGCGATCGCGTCCCGAAGGGCGATGCTGGTATGGGTGTACGCGGCCGGATTGATCACGAGCAGGTCGTATTTCCTCCCCTGTACCGCATCGACGATGCCCCCCTCGCTGTTGGACTGGAAGATCTCGACGTCCATGCCGAGTTCGGCGCAGAGCGAGACGATCCTGGCGTTCAGGGAGTCGAACGTTTCCGCGCCATAGACGCCGGTCTCCCTGCTGCCGAGCAGATTGAGGTTAGGGCCATGAATTACCAGAATTTTCATAATCGGGAATAAGTGCCTCAGGCCCGGAGGCCCGTGAGTGCCCGGTGCGCCGCCCGGACGGCGGACTTCAGAATTCCCCCTCGATCTTCGGCACCGCCGTCTTCAGCACAAACCGCCCCTTGCCGAAATTGCCTTCCGGCTTTATGACGAGGGCGAGATAGTATTCGTCGTTGATCTTGCGCATGATGATGCCGCATTTATCGGAGATAATCGAGAATTCACGGGCCTCCCCGAGCCCAAGGTTTTCGGCGGCGAGTCCGACATCGCGTATCATCGCCGAGGCCTCGGCCCCGAGACCGGTAAGGTCGATCAGCCTTTCGCCGGCATATTCCTCGACCGGGATGCCGTCCGATGCGATGATCATCGCCGACACTGCGCCGTCTACTTTGTCGACCGTCTCTTTAAGAACGTCCGTAAAATTCATTGCGCCGTTTCGTGATGCCTTCAAGGAAGGTGCTCATCCTCGCTATCAGGGCATCCTTGTCCTTTCCCATGAGTTTCAGGAGTGTCCGGAGCTCCTCCACACGCTGCAGGACCATCCGGTTGTCGGGATCGGCAGACAGGATCTCCCGGTAGGCCTGTATCGCCCGGACATAGTCGCCGTCGGCGACGAAGCGGTCGGCGTCGCCGACCTTCGTCTGTTCGCCCGAGGTCCGCACGGAAGCGGTCGCTTGTCCGGCCCCGGAAGCCTCATCTTCGAAAGTCAGTTCCTCTTCGGTTTCGCCCGGGGCTGGAGAAGGCGTCTCTTCAAGAACGGCGCCGACGTCGGCAAAGGACATCTCCGTCTCAGACGGTTCCTCGACTACTTCAAGCGCCTCTTCCTCTTCGAGAGGCTCATCTTCCGCTTCGGAGACTTCATACTCCGCACCTTCCAGGATGTCCACATCCTCGGCGACCGACTTGTCACCGAAGATAGAATCCTTGAACGCGTTGAGATCGTCGACGTCGATCGCCGCCGGCATCTCCAGGGCGTCGGCCGTGGTCTCTTCTTCGGCAACTGCCTCTACGGGCTGCTCTCCCCCGGCTTCTTCAACAGCGGCAAGGGGTTCTTCGGGGATGCCGGCCGGGGCTTTCCCGGGGTCTTGGAGTTTTTCCTCTTCCAGGTCCCGCAGATTCGCAAGAGAGTCTTCGTCGAGCGGGTTGAGTTTAAGGACGGTCCTGTACGACTGGACCGACATATCCTTCCGTCCCATGTCCCGGTAGATTTCGGCCAGCTTTTTATGGGCGTACAGATTGTCCGGGATGGACTTGATGACGTTTTCAAATTCTCCGCGGGCCTCGTTGGTCATCCCTTTTTCAAGGAATATCTTGCCAAGCGATACGCGGGCGCTCATATAGCCCGGCTGCCGTTCGATCCCGCTCATAAGCACCGAGATGGCGTCGTCGAGCATGCCCTCTTTCCGGTACTCCTCGGCAAGGGGAACAAAAAGCTTGGAATTCGGGTCCTTCTCAACCCGTTCTTTCAGTTTTTCTATATCTTTGAGCGACATAACCTTGCCATTTTTTATCAAATCGAGCAAATAAAGTCAAGCCTTGATTTCGAGGAACCTGTCGAAAATCGCGTCAGCCACGTCGTCTTTGCTCATCAGACCGGTATGTATTCGTCCTCTACGGTCGATAATTTCGACCTTGTTGGTATCGACGTCGAAGCCGGCGCCGGGCTCCGTGACGTCATTAAAGACTATCATATCCATCTTCTTTTCTTTCATCTTCTTCGCCGCCCTGTCGGCTCGACTCCCGGTCTCGGCTGCAAACCCGATGATGAAGGGTCTCTTTCGGGAGGACGAAACCGATGTGACGATATCCTTCGTCGGCGACAGTTTCAGGGTCAGCCCGCGGCCCTTTTCGATCTTCAGGCGGGATTCCCGGACAGGCGAGAAGTCCGCGACGGCAGCAGCCATGACAAGGACCGTTGCTCCCTTCGCCACCGCTTCTGTCACTGCCCCCAGCATCTCGGATGTCGTCTCTACCCCTATATATGCCACCCCGGCCGGCTTTCCCAGGAATGAGGGACCGCTGATGAGGGTGACTTCGGCGCCCCTGTCCCGGGCCGTGCGCGCCAGCGCATATCCCATCTTGCCGGAGGACCTGTTCGAGATGAAACGGACAGGATCCAGGTATTCCCGTGTGGGCCCCGCAGTAATAACGACCCTTTCCCCGGAAAGGTTTTTTTCCGAGAGGGCGGCCCTGACGGCCTCCACGATCTCGGCCGGCTCGGCCATCCTGCCGACGCCTTCCTCTCCGCAGGCGAGGGCGCCCGAACCGGGTCCCACCTGTGCGACCCCCGCAGATGCGAGGGCGTCGAGATTTCGCCTGACAACGGGGTTATCATACATTTTCCAGTTCATGGAAGGCGCGACGATCACGTTGCCGCGGAAGGAAAGGAAGCAGGTGCTGAGCAGGTCGTCAGCGAGACCGTGGGCGAATTTTGCGATGGTATTCGCCGTGGCCGGAGCGACTACCATGCAGTCGGCCTTTGCCGGAAGGGAAATATGGGCCATCGGCTCGTCGAACAGCGAGGAATATACCCTGTTGTGAGAGGCTGTCTCGAAGGAAAGAGGGGTCGCAAACTGTTTTGCGGCCTCGGTCATGACGACAAAAACCGAGGCCTCTTCGTCCGTCAGCCGCCTTGCCAGTTCGACCGACTTATAGGCTGCAACGCCTCCTGATACGCCGAGGAGTATGCACCTATTCTTCAGTCTCTTCAGATTCTTCAGGTTCTTCGCCCTTCTTTTCGGCAAAAAGCTCGTCGAAGGCCTTCTTGTCCATCGTCTCTCTCTCGTGCAGGTACACCTTCAGGTCTTTTTCGAGCTCGCTGAGGTCTTCTCCCGCCGAAATCTTTCTGCTCTCTTCGAGGAGCTTGCGGTAATCGAACTTGCCCGCTTCCTCTCTCGCCTTGATCGCCTCTTCTCCTGTAAGGAATTCGAGTTCGCCGCTGATCGCCTCTTCAATGGCGATCGACGTCACCTTCTTCGTCCTGGCTTGGATCTTCGGCTTGGAGCCGAGGGAGAGGTCTTTCGCCCGCTGCGACGCAATCGCCACGAGCCTGTATTTGCCGTCGATCTTGGTATTGTCATATTCTACGGGGAGAGAAATGATGTCCATCTGGTCCTCCTAAGACAAAAAATTTTCTTTTATCCACCGCGCATCCATCCTCTGCGTGCCGAGTCTCTCGGCAGCGAAGACGGCCTCAAGGCTCTTCAGCGCGAGTTTCAGGGTATCGTTAACTATAACATAATCGTACAATTTATACTCCCGGATTTCCGTAGCGGCCCGCCGCAGCCTTCTTTCGATGTCCGCCCTGGTATTGCTCTTCCTCTTTTCGATTCTTTCCCTCAGCGTCTTCATTGAGGGCGGCAGGATGAAGATGAAGACGCAGCCGTCGAGCGACTCACGAATCTGACGGGCACCCTGGACGTCGATGTCGAGGATGACGTCGAATCCGGAGCGCATGAGCCCCTGCAGCCTCTTTTTCGAGGTTCCGTACAGGTTCCCGTGCACCTCGGCCCACTCCACGAACTCGCCCCTCTTCACCATCGCCCGGAAAACCCTCTCGGTCACAAAGCTGTAATCCCGGCCGTCGATCTCCCCGGGCCGCGGAAGGCGGGTAGTGTAGGAAACGGACGGCCTGACGGTTTCGTCTTTGGCGAGGAGCTTGCCGCAGAGCGTGGTCTTTCCAGCGCCCGACGGTGCGGAAACGATGAAAATGCCTCCCCTATTCTTCTTCTGCAAGGTCGTTTTTTCCTTCAAGGAACCTCTGAGTGATCGTCTCGGCCTGCAGGGCGGAAAGGATTATATGGTTGCTGTCGGTGACGATGATGGAACGAGTCCTTCTTCCCTGTGTCGCATCGACGAGCTTTCTGTCTTTCTTCGCCTCTTCCCTCATACGCTTGATCGGGGCGGACCCGGGGGTCACGATCGCGACGACCTTCGAAGAGGCCACTACGTTGCCGAACCCTATGTTGACCAGAACCGGACTCGCATCACTTTTTTTCATCTCCCTAACCTCGCATTCATGATCCGTCTGTTCTTACTGTATGTTCTGAATCTGCTCTCTCATCTTTTCTATCTCGGTCTTCATCTCGACGGTCAGAATCGAAACGGCGTATTCCGCCGCCTTCGACGCGATGGTATTGACTTCCCTATTGAGTTCCTGCAGGATGAAGTCCAGCTTTCGTCCTATTATACCACCCTCGGAGAGTATTTCCGTGAACTGCCTGAGATGGCTGTCTATCCTCGCGATTTCCTCCGCGATGTCGAGGCGCGCCGCGAATATCGCCCCTTCCTGGAGGATGCGCGCCTGGTCCGGCTCCTGCCCTTCGAGGAGCTGCGCCAACCGCTCCGCGAACTTGTCCTTGACCGCGCTCACCATGCCCCCGGCAAGACCGCGTATCGTTTCGTTCATCTTCAGCAGCGCGCCCGCCATCCCCGAAAGTTCGCCGGCGAGGGCTTCGCCCTCCTTGCCCCTCATCCGGGAAAGATCGTCCAGCGCGCGGGAGAAGACGTCCGTGGCAAGGGCGGTGTCGTACTTCGGGCTCGTCTCGATGAACATCTCGTGGAGAGTGACGAAGGTGTTTATGTCGATCTCGCCCTTGACCGATAGCTCGGCCTGAAGCGTTTTGAAGGCCCCGTATATCTTTCTCACCGCTTCGGTGTTGATGCTGAGCGCGGAGGCCGCCAGTTCGGAGACCGTGACCGTAATGTCGAATTTCCCCCTGGCGAAACGTTCTTTTACCAGATTCCTGAACGGTATCTCGAGCTGGTTCAGAAAAGAGGGCGCCCGCATATGAAGATCGAGGAACCTGTGATTGACCGAGCGGACCTCGACCCTGTATCCGTCCTGCTCTGCGCTTCCGAAGCCTGTCATGCTCTGAATCATCGTGGAATACAATATAAACCAGTATCGAGGTTTAGTCAAACCATGGATTCCCCTCCGCACGGCAATGACGCCGCCGTCGCGGTGCACTTTTAGGGCAATCTGTTCAAAGGGGAGGGTCTTCCCCGTGTCGCCCTGAGCCTGCCTGCGGGCAGGTCTGTCGAAGTGCCCTCCCTTAGCAGGAAGTATGCTCTGACCGGGTGTCATTAAAAATTTAAATATATTAATAACTTTATTGATAAAGCAGGCAAAAATCGACTACAATCAAAATCCATTTCATTACCCGGAGGAGAACTATGGCTGAAACAACCGAAATCAGATGGCACGGCCGTGGAGGTCAGGGAACGGTCACCGCAGCGAAGGTTCTGGCGGACGCCTGCCTGAGCGGCGGGCGGCATGTACAGGCATTTCCGGAGTACGGGCCCGAAAGAGCCGGTGCGCCGCTGAGGGCATATAACAGGATTAGCGCGAAGGAACTCAGGATGCACTGTCCTGTCCTTGCGCCGGACGTGGTGAGCGTTGTCGATGCCACGCTTCTCGACAGCATCAACATTGCCGAGGGTGCGAAGGAAGACACCGTTTTCCTGGTAAATACGACGAAAGAGCCGAAAGAGGTTAGGGAAAAACTCAAGGCCGGTGCCGGCCAGAAGATCTTCACCGTCGACGCGACGAAGATCGCCCTGGACTGCTTCGGAAGGGCGATGCCGAACTCCCCCATGCTGGGCGCACTTTGCAAGGTGACGGGGCTGATCACGCTCGACCACCTGCTTGAGGACGTGAGGAAGAGCTTTGGCAAGAAGTTCGCCCAGAAGGTGATCGACGGCAACATCGAGGCGACGAAAAGAGGGTACGAGGAGGTAAGAGAAGGATGAAAGCGAAGGGTTGGAAGGACCTGCCGGAAGGCTCCGTGGTGCTGGAAGGCGGAAGCGCGGTAAAGTTCAAGACAGGCTCGTGGAGGGCTTTCAGGCCGGTATGGAAGGAAGAAAACTGCATCAACTGTCTGTTCTGCTGGGTCTTCTGCCCGGACATGGCCGTGAAGGTGAAAGACGGCAAGCGGGGAGAGTTCGATTATGACTACTGCAAGGGATGCGGCATCTGCGAGCTCGAATGCCCCGGCAAGAAGGGCCAGAAGGCGATCGTGATGATAGAGGAGGGCAAATAGATGGCGAAGGTTGTTGCGGTAACAGGGAACGAGGCGGTTGCCGAGGCGCTCCGCCAGGTGAACCCCGATGTCTGCGGGATTTATCCGATCACTCCCCAGACGGACATGATGCAGCGGTACGCCTCCTTCATCAACAACGGGAAGGTGGACACCGAGGCGGTCCTCGTTGAAAGCGAGCACAGCTCGATGTCGGCCTGCATCGGCGCGTCTGCCGCGGGCGGAAGGGTAGTGACCGCCACGTCTTCAACGGGGCTCGCCCTGATGTGGGAGATGCTGCATATCGCGTCGGGAGACAGGCTGCCTATCATCATGCCGGTCGTCAACCGGGCGCTTTCGGCCCCTCTCAATATCCACGGCGACCACTCGGACGCGATGGGCGCGAGGGACACCGGCTGGATCCAGATCTGGTCCGAAAACGGCCAGGAGGCTTACGACAACACGATCCAGGCCTTCCGGATCGGCGAGCATATGGACATCAGGCTGCCGGCCATGGTCTGCATGGACGGTTTCATCATCAGCCATTCGATCGAAAGGATGGAGTACCTCGAAGACGCCGAGGTGAAGAAATTCGTCGGCGAGTTCAAAAACCTTCATCCGCTGCTCGATCTAGACAAACCCAAGAGCTATGGCCCTCTGATACTCACGGACCTCTTTCATGAATACAAGAGGGCGCAGCACGAGGTGATGACGAAGGTGAAAGGCGTGGTCCTTGAGGTGGCAGGGGAGTTCGAGAAGCTCAGCGGAAGAAAATACGGCCTGTTCGAATCCTACCGGCTCGAAGACGCCGATATCGCGCTGGTCATCCTGAACTCGGCTGCCGGCACCTCGAAGGACGTCGTGGATGCCTTCAGGGACAGGGGGATCAAGGCGGGCCTTCTGAAGCCGAGGCTCTTCAGGCCCTTCCCGTACGAGGAAGTTGCGGCGGCCTTGAAGAACACCAAGGCGGTCTGCGTCATGGACAGGGCGGATTCCTTCGGCGGGTACGGGCCGCTCTTCATGGAGGTGAGCTCGGCTCTGTATCAGCTCCGGAACAGACCGGCGCTGATCAACAAGATCTACGGTCTGGGCGGCAGGGACTATCTGCCTTCCCATGCGGAGCTCGTCCTCAATGAACTGGACGGGATCGCGAAGGGCGGAAAGATCAACGTATTCAAAGAATATATAGGAGTGAGGGAATAGACATGGCAAGTGGACTTACGTTAAAAGAGCTTTCGAAACAAGAAGACCGTTTTACCCACGGCCACAGGATGTGCGCCGGCTGCGGCGCGCCGATCGTCGTGAAGATGGTGCTCCTGGCCACGGAAGGGCCGGTCATCGCGGCCAACGCGACGGGCTGTCTTGAGGTCTCCAGCTGCATCTCAGAATATACTGCCTGGAAGATCCCCTGGATACATACCGCGTTTGAGAACGCGGCGGCCACGCTTTCGGGCGTCGAGACGATGTACCGCTCGCTCAAAAAGAGGGGCAGGATCGACAAGGACGTCAAGTTCATCGCGTTCGGCGGCGACGGCGGGACCTATGACATCGGCTTCCAGAGCCTCTCGGGGGCGATGGAGCGCGGTCACGACATGATCTACGTCTGCTACGATAACGGCGCGTACATGAATACCGGCATCCAGCGTTCGAGCGCGACCCCGCTCGGCGCCGACACCACGACCTGTCCGGCCGGAGACGTGGTCCCCGGCAAGCTGCGCTCGCGGAAGAACCTCACGAAGATCATGGCGGCCCATAACATCCCGTACGCGGCGCAGGCGTCGCCGTCGCACTGGATGGACCTCATAAAGAAGGTGCAAAAGGCCCATTCCTACCAGGGGCCGAAGTTCCTGAATATCATTTCTCCCTGCAACCGCGGATGGCGGTCGAAGACGAACGACGCGATCACGCTGAGCAGGCTTGCGGTCAATACGTGCTACTGGCCGCTCTACGAGATCGACAACGGGGTGACGAAGATTACCTCCACCCCGAAGGAAAAGCTGCCGATCGCCGACTTCATGAAGCCCCAGGGGCGGTTCAAGCATGTCTTCGCCCCCGGCAACGAGTGGCTGCTGGAGAAAATCCAGCAGGAAGTCGACGCAGAATGGGAAAAATTGCAGAAAGAGGCAAAATGCGGTTGATTAAGCCGCATGAGTTGTGATATTTTGTAGGTACCATGAGCGGTTCCGATCTTGTAATGTATGAGGAGGAGTTCGGTAAAATCGATGAAGAACTCCAGAAGCTGTATCTCCAGACGAACGCGAAGGTCGTTTTTCTTGTTGACAAGAACGGCCAGCTGATCGCATCCGCCGGGGAGACCCATGATATCGATACTACGTCGCTGGCATCGCTGACGGCGGGCAATATCGCCGCAACCGGCGGTATCGCCCGCCTGCTCGGAGAGAAAGAGTTCACCATCCTCTTCCACGAGGGCGAAAAAGACAACATCCATATATCTCTTATCGGGCAAAGGATCATCCTCGTCGTCATATTCGACAGCCGCTCTTCGCTCGGGCTTGTGCGGCTCCGGGTGAAAAAGGTCTCCGAGGCGCTCACGAAGATATTCACCGACATCACCGCCAAGTCGGATCGGGAAAAGAGCGAGGGCAAGATCGACGAGTCGCCTTTTGCCGAAATCAGCGATGAAGACATCGATAATCTATTCAGGTAGGGATTTCATTCAGTGTCCTTTATAAACTATTCCTCCCGTGAGATCAACTGCAAGATTGTCTATTACGGGCCCGGCCTCTGCGGGAAGACGACGAATTTGCAGTATGTCTACAAAAAGACGAACCCCGATCAGAAGGGGAAGCTGATCTCGCTCGCGACCGAGACCGAGCGGACGCTCTTCTTCGACTTCCTCCCGCTGGCGCTCGGCGACATCAAGGGGTTCAAAGTGAGGTTCCATCTCTATACGGTCCCCGGCCAGGTCTTCTATGCGGCGAGCAGGAAACTGATCCTCAAGGGCGTAGACGGGGTCGTTTTTGTTGCCGACAGCCAGATCGAGAGGATGGAGGCGAATATCGAGAGCCTCGACGACCTCAGGATCAACCTTGCCGAGCAGGGATACGACCTTGACAAGCTGCCCTATACGGTCCAATACAACAAGAGAGACCTTCCGAACGTCGCCCCGGTCGACAACATGAACAAACTTCTGAACCCGAGGAATATCCCCTTCTTCGAGGCGGTGGCGGTCACCGGCCCCGGCGTTTTCGAGACGCTGAAAAACGTCGCGAAGCAGGTCCTCGTGGAGCTGAAGAAGCACTATTAGCAACTCCTTCGCCCAAATTAGTCTCCCGTTTTCTCTCACCGAAGATTCCCTGCGCGACCGTCTCCGCAAGGCAGCGGGAAGAGATATCGCCCTCACTCTCACCGACAACTCGACGTCCATGCTTTCAGTGCGTCAGGAAGAAGATGTCCTTGTGGTGAGGCTCCACCGGATGTTCCTGCAGGCGGACGACGCGCTTATCGCCGAGATCGGTCTCTTTATAAGAAAACGGAGGGGCAGGACGCCTCTCATCAGGGAATTTATACGGAGCCGGAGCGGTCTTATCAGAAAGGCGGCGCTGAGACGCCCGGCTGTCAATCCGCGCGGGGCGCATCACGACCTCTCCGCGCTTGCGCGATCCGTGAATGAGGAATATTTTGGCGGGAGGATAACCGCGGCGATCACGTGGGGGACGACGCGCAGGGGCCGGGCCGTCCGGAGGAGGACGCTCGGCAGCTATAGCATTCATAGCGATACGATCAGGATCACCCCGGTCCTCGACAGGAAGGCCGTACCGGCCTATTTTATCAGGTTCATCATTTATCACGAGATGCTGCATGCGGACATGGGCTGCGAAGAAAAGGGCGGCAGAAGGTCGATCCATTCCGCTGAATTCCGGAAGAGGGAGAAGATCTTCAGGGAATATGCGCAGGCCCTGAACTGGGAGAAGCAGAAGGCCGCTTTCTGAGCCGAGGGGGGGGTAACGAATATTTTTCTGATCCTAAAGTGAGCTTGACACGATTCTGTTCGTTGTGTTTAAATGCGGGCGCAACCATCGAAAAGGTAAGATCCGGGTGACCGGATGACGCAAAGCTACCTGTCCCGATCAGGGATAGAGGGGCTGTCGAAGTGGTGGAGGAACTGAGCTTACCTTTTCGGAGGTAGGCTTTTTTTGTTTTTGTGGGGTCTTAAAGATACTGGGAGGGAGTGGGGCATGGGAAATCATCAATTCAGCCGGTCACTAAGGATCATATCTACTGTTGTTTTATCTTTCTTTACGTGGACGTTCGCAGGAGGCGTGGATATCGCCTATGCGATCAAGAGCAGCTCTCAGCCGTCAGCGATCAGCAAACAGCAAACCGCAACCTCGCCCAGCCATGGCGAGAAGTTCGGCAAAGACATCGAGGATCAGTAAACAAGAAGGGAAGATACTGGACACCGATAGACCCGAGCATGAAAGAAACCGAATCGGCTGATTCGATCGACATTTCAAAGACAGTGCCCTTCGACGAGACGGCCTACATTACAAGCGGCGACGACATGCCCCCGGTCCTTTCTTACATATACAAGCTCAAAGATTATTACAATACAAATTACGGATATGACTTTACGAAGATTTTCTATGTCTCAGTCAAAAAGAGGAAAGAGTTAGGGATATTCATGGGGTCGCTTCCCTATCAAGTCATCAGCCTGCAACGGCACTCGGAAATCCCCGATGCGAAGAGGCACAAAATAAGCCTGAGTCTGGCCTCCTCGGGCATCTACGATACAGGGGCGACCTACGCTGTTCAGAAGACATATCCGGAGATAGCAGGCCAGAAGATAACGCTTTCCTATGTGCTAGCAACGCAGGCCGACCAGGCAACTATAGACAGTTATGGAGGGCTGTTGAGCACTCCTGCTTATCTGATAAACGTCAAACCCGAGATCAGGCTTAACGACGTAACAATCCTCACGGGCCCGGAGGTCGGATTGGGCGCTCCCATGTCGATTACTACTGCCCTTTCAAGCCCAAATATGAGCACTGATATAAAGGCGACGGATATAACCCAAGGCATCAGCTATGCAATAGGGCTTCCAGCCCTTACATACGCCGGCACTCAGCTTATAGGACAGATCGATAGAATGAGGGTGCTCGAAGGGACTCTTCATGACTCTATAAGCGCTATGGATACAAGGGCAGGAGAACTCCTTCAGAATATAGCGATAGAGTATTTCGGGCAGTTGAACAACATATCGAGGTCTGTCGAAGGCGTTATGCACGTCCAGCTTACGAAGATGCCGTCGATAGCGTTTGTGTCGGCGGATGCAACATATAATGAGGTGTTTGGCACGCCGGTGTCTCCGCCGATCATGCAAGGGTTGGGGATTGATGCGAGGAGAGTTGCGTCCTTGCCCATGCCAATAGACGGAGACTTAGCGCAGAGAAAAGCGTTCATAAAGCAGAGGGGTCTGAATTCGTCATATCTTGAGCACAAGATTCTTGAGAATCTTTTTGGGATTGAATCCATATCAGCCGTGAAGGCGCTGCAGACTGCGGCGACAAATAATATACCGATTTATGTCATTAACAGCGGTAATATAGGCAGCATGTTGCCTCTTCTTACCTTATCGCAGTCAGACAAAACAGACATCCAGAATGCGGTGAACGCGGGCAAAGAGGTGACGGTTTCCCGGGACAACATCACCCTTTACGACTGGACAGGAGTTGGGTATATCGTTAGAGATCCGACTACGGGAACAGGATCATATATGATATCGAATGGGTTGGGAGGAGGAGGGACAGCTCAGGTGGCGGCATCTAATCCGGCGTTTGACGGCGAAATAAAGCTTGCTTGGTTTATCACTGGTCAGCAGATGTTTCTCAGTGAGCATCCTGTATTATGGAATTGGCTGGAAGAGGTAGTAACTGCGACTGCGGTTCTACCGATCTGGCAGTATTACGGATATATACCAATGGATTATTCTGGAGCTGACGAAACCTGGGTGAAATTAGCGGCCAACCATGAGTGGACATGGATATTCTACTATGCTGGTCATGGGGCATATGGCCCAGCTATACCGGACGCTATTTGTCCAAAAAATTGTGTACGTCCAAGTGACATCCAATCTAACGCAAAAATTGTATTTCTCAACAGCTGTGGAAGTATGAACGATAATAATACAAGTGATGGAAGTTTCGTAGACTCATTTCATATTGACGGCAGCTATACGGTAGGCGGCAAGCAGGTTCACAGAAACGAAGCGATTCTAGGTTTTGCAGGTGACAGCGTCCTATTTTTTTCTGAATGGTTCGCATTTGAATATTGGCTTTTAATGGGGCAAGGTCTGTCGACAGAAGAGGCGCGATTAGTCCTCATCGCGCGTGCTGCGACAACGCCTGCTCTTTCCACTGCCTATCATCTTCTTCAATTGCGAGTAGAAAATGCCCCGAAGTCAGAAAGAACTACGCTGGTACCGTAGGAGGGGGAAATGCTCCGTGCAAATGGCAAAATGAAATACGTAATTGGCGCTCTGATCGCACTAGGGTTGTTGCTATCTTTTTTTGTGGCTCACACTATCACTACGTACAAAAAAGAGGCGCAGAGTTCAGTCAATAAATTCTGTGAGATGTTTAAACTCGGCTGTACGGACTTGCATCCGTCCCTTTCATGGACTGATCCAAACGCTCTTCTCGGCCTTATTAGCGAGCCAACCTTAAAGCTTTCATGTGGAGATATAGAAATTCATTTTACAAGCGTTGATCAATATGGGCACAGATCTCAACCAATTAGCTTTATCGTAGGACGCCATTCGGGTGAAATAGCGACCTACTCAAATCGCAGGTTATATTTTGAGATGGAAAACAAATACGGAGTCAAAGACTCGGAATCTAAGGCAATTGCATGGCCGCATTTTATGTCTGAAGAAGACGCAAAAAGAGCAATTAGCAGCATTGCGGACAGACTGAAATTACCAGCTGACATGACTCTCCAGACGATAAAGCAAAATTACAAGAAAGGTGTTTGGACAGCAGTATGGCAGCGAGAGCTCAATGGCTACCGCTACGAAAAAGATAGGATGCTTGTAAGTATCATGGGAGCTACCGGAGAGTTTGTGGAGTATCTCAAGACTTATAAGGGACATCCATGCCCTACAGAAGTTCGTCTGTCACAGCAAGAAATTACAAAGAGAGGGTGGAGTAGATTTATCGAGAAGCTTCCCACGTCATTAAGAGGCAAGGCACATACTCTCTACGGCACTGACGTGTCTCTCAGAATTGTTCAGCCCAGAGTATTCTCATGGCTACCAACTGAGAAAAATGAATCGCGTTTAGCATGGATCGTTTCTTTCTACTTTACCGGCGGCATTGAATATAAGTCTCCAAATAATTCATCGGAGAGTGAACAGGAAGCTGCCGCTGCGGCAATAAGTAATCAATTTCGAAAATGGCATGAATTGGGGAAACCCCCGAGATCATATGAAGTTAGATACGATGCGGCCACTGGTGAGATTCTCACAGAATCTCGCATTGCGCCATCTTGTTTACGGGGATTAACGAAGTAGTTTTTGCTTAAGTTGGTGTATAGTTGCCTTTTATTCTTAATTGGAGGGAATATGCTCAGACGGTTAACAATTGTTGTTTCTCTTATTGCATGCCTTGGCTTTGGCGTATCTTCATTCGCAGAAGGGGTACAGACTGACGCTATATTCCTTTGGCTGGGGGCAAGAAGAAAGGGGACAGGCGAAAGCGCCGGGATAAACCGGCATAGAGTAGAGGATGAAAGAGCCTTACATGAAAGTGATAGCTGAACATCATGGCCCCGAGTCATGCGCGGGCGGGCGCGAGTCTGCACGTGAAGCGTTGACAGGGGGAAGCGCAGGCCGGACATTGAGCTCCGAAATCACCCTTCCGGGGTGCCGACCTCGTGCCTGTGTCAGGGAAGGCAATATAGTGGGCGACGATAAACAGCGAGCCGTCCACTGGCCCTGCGGAGTCAGAGAACCCGAGCATGCGTAGACACTCTATGATCGAGAACCGGGAGACCTCAGAGGCATCCGCCGGTGGATGTACGGCGGGACGGTCGGGGAAGGCCTGTGGCCGCAATCCCGATATGAACGTCTCTAAGGAGTCTGACATTGGCATAGTACCGAAGAAGGGGCCGAACAAAACGCCGTGTCCCGACGGCGAAGCGGAGGCCCCGGAGGGAAGGCCGATGACCAAGGGGAATTCTGAAGAGTCGTCTGCGACCTGCACGCAGAGGCAGGGGAAAGCATTGCACGGACTCGACAGGATACGTGAAGCAGCGAAGGAGAAAGATCTTCGCCTCACCAACTTGATGCACCATATCACGGCAGACTTGCTCAGGGAGGCATATCAAGCGCTAAGGCGCGATGCTGTATCCGGGGTAGATGAAATGACGTGGTACGAGTATGGTGACGGTCTGGAGGAACGGATCACGGACCTTCATAACCGCGTGCAAAGTGGCAGATATCGGGCGAAACCCTCGAAACGAGTCTGGATACCGAAGTCGGACGGTCGGCAGAGGCCGATCGGCATAGCCGCGCTTGAAGACAAGATAGTCCAACAGGCGGCGGTATGGGTGCTGAACCGGATTTACGAAGGGGAGTTCTGCGGTTTCAGTTACGGATTCCGGCCTGAGCGCAGCCAGCATAACGCGTTGGATGCAATATGGGTCGGGATCACACAGCGAAGAGTGAGTTGGGTGCTGGATGCGGACATCCGGAGCTTTTTCGACACGATCAATCATTCGTGGCTGATAAAATTTCTGGAGAAACGCATAGCTGACTCCCGGATGCTTCGCCTGATCAGGAAATGGCTCAGGGCCGGAGTATCGGAAGACGGCGAGTGGTCAAGGACAGAAGTGGGCACTCCGCAGGGATCGGTAATATCGCCCTTGCTGAGCAATATCTACCTGCACTATGTTCTTGACGTATGGGTGAGGGATTGGCGAAACAGTCAAGGGCGCGGCGAGGTGATAATCGTCCGTTACTGTGACGACTTCGTGATGGGGTTTCAGTACCGGAAAGAGGCGGAGCAATTTCTGGCGGAATTGAAGGAGCGCTTTGCCGAATACGGGTTGGAAATCCATAGCGAAAAGACCCGACTCATCGAATTCGGGCGTTTTGCGGAAGCAAACCGCGCGGAACGCGGAGAGGGTAAGCCTGAAACGTTCAACTTTCTCGGCTTCACGCATATATGCAGTCGGACGAGGAAGGGAAATGGTTTCACGGTGCGGCGTCAGACAATCGCCAATCGCTTGCAGGCGAAGGTAACAGAGGTTCGAAAGGAACTCATGCGCATACGACATGAGCAGGCATCTATACAGGGCCGGTGGCTCAGGTCGGTTGTGCAGGGGTATTTCAACTACTTTGCCGTCCCGGGCAACATGGCGTCCTTGGAGGCATTCCGCACAGAGATTACGAAGGCGTGGTTCTCTGCCTTACGTCGTCGAAGTCAGAAGGGCAGAATGTTGACGTGGAGCCGGCTCAAACGTCTGATAGCAACCTGGATACCCAAAGCACGAATACAGCATCCTTATCCAAATCAGAGGCTTTGCGTGAAACCCAAGGTAGGAGCCGTATGAGGCAATTCCTCGCGTACGGATCTGTGCGGGGGGCGACCGGAAACGGTCGTCCCTACCGCGAATACTTTTTTCATGCCGCCGTCTCCTTCCTTGGCCGTCCTCTCCTTCTCACCGTCGACTCCAAGCCGAACTCCCTGCACACTTTCATCAGCCATCCGGCATCTCCCAACGGCGTCTGCCGATTTACGCTCGATCGCACGAGGTCAAGATCATTTTCCTGCAGCGGTTGATCGACATACTCCGTCCAATCTTTCGGGAACTCAATCGGCGCCTTATCGAGCAGACCACGCT
>JAJXTV010000025.1 GCA_021783515.1 Nitrospirota bacterium | reverse complement strand
GCTTGACCCTTTTTTACTCTCGGTGATACTCTTTTTCATGGTGGTGTTTCCTTTCTTTGTTGTTTGGTCGCAACTTAAAAGGATACACCGCCTTCTTTTCTATTTACACACTTTTTGATTGTACTCCACGCTGAACAATAAGTTGTCAAAATTAGCAATGTCCCGTATTCCCACCTAGTCATCCCTGTGCTAGCTTTTGTAACCGTTTTTCTTGAGTTTGCGAAACAGAAGAGTCCATCGATCTACAATCCAAAGATTTTGGCCAGGATTGAACTTTGAGTCTTTTGGTCCCCTGACCCATTCTTTCTTTATCTTGGGATAAACGCTGTGTAAGTTTACATCATGATCGAGAACATCTTCCCAAACACCACACTTTGATTCCAAGCCAGGTATTAATATCTTGCAAACAAGGTTCTCGAACTCCCACATATGTCCTGGTTGTCCACGCGTTTCACGCACAGCATAAATGTATGGCGCTAAGTTGTACCAGCAGTTCAGAACAGGGTAAGTATAGAAGTGCGCAATCAAGTTTAATGGGACTCGACCGCTTCTAATCAGTAATCCTAGTTGATCAAATGTGCGACAAATTAGTTCAGACCTCTGCCTGTTGACCCAACACTTTTGCACAGAGACTGGATCTCCTTTGATTTCTTCCACACTGTATGCTGTCCATTGTTGTTCTTTGTATAACGTTTCACGTAGATCGATGTTCTCTCTCTCGTTGACCAGTGAATAAACGAAATGACGAGCCTCCCTTACTTCTTGTCTATCCAGACGATCCATCGTGTTCGTGTAAACAGCAAATAGGTGAGAGCGTTTGTTAGCAATTAGTTGAGACAGGGCAAAAGGAATAGAGAATAAGCCGATTAAAGCAATCGCTATTTTCAATATTTCAGAATTGTCAATTATCCACTGCATACGATTTCCTTTCTATCCAACGACAGCCATGAGCCGCCGGTGAAATATAATAAATAAGAAAAAAACCGACAGTTTATCCCCGGTCGGATCGATGGCCTTGTTATAAGCTCTTCTTTTATATTTGTACTGGAATGAGTTTCCAACCGTTCATCCCTATTATGGCAATAAAAAAGCCAAGACTGAGTACGAGATAAGCAAGAAGCAGGTAGTAATTGCCTGTTATTATCTTCTCTTTCTTTATTAATCTTCTCACTGTCACAAAGAGAACCGCACTGCTACAAATTACAGCTATAGGAAGGGCTAGAGCGGACAGGGGGACAATTGAAATAATGAGAAATCCCATCAGAGCTGGTATATCCTTTACCAATCCGGAATAAGATAAAGAAAATGTTGCCAAGCATAAGTATTCAAATCCGAATAGAATTAAAATACATTTTTTCATGATAGCCGAAGTTCCCCATAACGCATGATTAACATTATGCCTTTAATTTTATTTTCTTATAACACTGAATTAATCGGCTTGGCCGGTTGAATGTTTGGTTAGAAGCAGTCATTTCTGTCAATGTCGAAGGCAGACCCTTGGCTTCGCTAATTTTGTGGCTAGAAGAATAGTCGATGATCAAATTTAAACTCATATCTAGCATTCTCATTGACTCCTACTTTTTCTATTTCCTGTATACTTCGCTTTAGCATTTCAATAACCTCGACCTCCTTATAGAAGTATGAGCAGATTAACTCAAAAAAGTAACGAAGCCCGGTTACATGCAGTTTCCCTTTTCCAATGCTGTAAGATAAGTTAAAAGTACGGTCCTTTTTAAACTCTAAAGTGAACCCTGCCGCTTCAAGCTTGGAAATAAAATGCGCTGAATTATAAATAATAACAACGATATATTCTTGAAATATTAAATTTTTTATAGTGTCCACATTCAGTGGCCACCAAAATAACGGCAAGGTACCCAGCTGATATTTTGGCGTGCCGTCGCGCTGGTAAAGAAAGGACCCCAATGTCAAATTATTGTGAGGTGAGCCGTGAAGGGCTAACTTGCAGGCATGAGCTGCGACCTCGTCCAGCTTACGACTAAGATGAATGTTTTTAGCAGGAGCAATTGTCGTGTGCAAATTTTGTTTTCTTTGCTTGAAAACAACACACAGTAAGCCGTCGCCAAATTGCTGATAAGAAAATCGCCCCACTTTTGCAGTCTGTAACATTCGTTGAAACTCAGGAATGTAGGTTTCAATCGTGAGCTTGAGATGCGACGCATTCTTGACGCTATCATTTGACGATAAAGCTTTTATGTTCCGGTCAATTTGACGATCAATTCTTGCTTTCATGGCAGGCGGATAATTATTCAGAAATTTATTCGGGGAAGACGAAAGTGGGATAATAGACCCAACAGGAAGTATGCGCTTGTCACCCATTACCAATAGAGTAATTGATAACTTGCCAGGTTCCAGCGGTGTAGTTTTCAGGTCGCCGATGCCAGCGACCCTAAATTGTTTTAAGTCTATCAAACTAACGTCACCCAGGCGGAGCAGCGTAGTTGTTCCATGATACAGGACCATATACTCACCCAGCTTGAGGACGCGTTTAACAAATTCCTTCTCGCCGATGCCACCAAAGCCGGGAGGGATATGATTGTTCTCAGGATGCTTAAGATGTTGTTGCAGTAAGTCTAGGTCATTGCTATAAAAAAGCCATGCAAAAGAGTCCCCCATCGTGCGACCAATAGCAACGGCTTCCATGATCGCCTTTTGACGACCGGCTAAAAGCTTCTGTCTCTTTGAAAACCATGAAGATGAAAGCAGGTGCTTTCGGGCAATAAGTCTTTTTCGCTCTTGTGATATCGTTCTGTAGGCATTTGATAAATCAAAGAGAGCTTTACACAATGCAGCCTGAAAAAGCTGAATGGATGTATCCGGCTTAGTCTTCAAGGTAGCAAGAATATCCCAGCATTTTTGGTATCGTTCGTCCGTTTTGAGGAGCAGTTTCTTTAACTCATTTTTTTTCATTCGTCATCTACACCGATATCACGGTAATTTTCTGTGCCGTTGCAATTCAATTTTGTCGTATAACGCTATGCCTCACCCGCTGGCGCAACCAGCCTTGCCAAAACCAACCCAGCGTTATCGCCAGTCGGTGTGGAGGCAATTGTTAAATGTGTCTGTAAAATTCATGTCTTATAAGTAACAGCAAAGCGATTATCAGAAAGTTGCAGAAGCCTGCGAAAAGACAACCTATGCCCGATAATTTTGCTGTTATGCCTTTCTTTATCTTTGTTCTGAATGGCATATTAACGCCAGGAGGCGGATAAATACCGACTCTCATAGTCTTTACGCCAAGGGCAAATAGATAGACACCTTGAATAATGCAGAAGAGTGCCATGGGCAGGATTAGGTATTTAATATATAGGCTCACTAGTGTCCGACAGTTTTTTAAATAAAGCACCATAACTCATTGAAAGAATAACATAAAAATGACATTACGACCTGTTACCGATTTGAAATTTTATCAGCCAGTCCGTCATCGTTTCTGGAACATCCAGAAGGAGATGACACATGAACACTGGCAAGCTGATATTTTCACAGGTCATGGACTTCATGCCCATGTATACATTTCGTCGATGCGTTACTCGTTATCAAGGAAACAGCAACGTCAGGACTTTCACCTGTCTCGACCAATATCTATGCATGGCCTTCGCTCAACTGACATATCGGGAGAGTCTCCGCGATATCGAAGCATGTCTACGAGCACAACAACAGAAACTGTACCACATGGGTATTCACGGCACGGTTGCAAAGTCAAATCTCGCCGATGCAAACGAACTGAGAGACTGGCGTATGTACGCCGATCTCGCCCATTCATTAATAATCTCGGCTCGTGCTCTCTACAGCAACGACCCCTTCGGTGTCGATTTGCAGCAAACCGTATACGCACTGGATGCAACAACAATAGACCTGTGTTTAACGATGTTTCCCTGGGCCACCTTCCGGCATACCAAGGCAGCAATCAAGTTGCATACCCTTCTGGATCTCAGGGGCAATATTCCAACTTTTATCAGCATCACAGATGGGAAGGTGCACGATGTGAACGTCCTGGACGTGCTTCCCATAGAACCAGGTGCTTTCTACATAATGGATCGCGGCTATCTGGACTATGCCAGACTTCACACTATCTCGCAAGCAGCAGGATTCTTTGTAACCCGCTCAAAGTCCAATTTCAAATGCCGCAGAATTTATTCTCATTCTGTCGATCGATCAACCGGCCTACGGTACGACCAAACAATTATGCTGACCGGGTTTTATTCGCTCAAAGACTATCCGGACAAACTGCGCCGCGTCAAATATTACGACTCCGAAACCGAGAAAACCTTGGTCTTTCTGACCAACAATTTTGCCCTGCCGGCTTTGACCATTGCACAACTGTACCGGTGCCGATGGCAGGTGGAGCTCTTCTTCAAATGGATAAAGCAAAACCTGCGCATCAAGAGTTTCTACGGTACTTCAGAGAACGCCGTAAAAACTCAAATCTGGATTGCCGTATCAGTTTATGTGCTGGTCGCCATACTCAAGAAGCGGCTCAACATTCCAGTAAGTCTCTACACAATACTACAAATTCTCAGCGTCTCGGTATTCGAAAGAACACCGTTATTCCAGCTACTTACGGAAACAACACTGGTCAAGGAAATCTCAGAATCCCCAAACCAGTTGAATTTATTCATTTAACAGTCGGACACTAGTGATATAGGCTGTTCAATTCATTCAGTGCTGTTGTTGTGTTTGTTATTGACTTGATCTGTTCAATTTTATTGTCTGCGATTTGCTTTAATGTAAAGCCAGTGAGACCCCAAAAGCCCAGGAAGCCAAACATGACGAGCCGAACCCGCGAATTGCCTTCGATATATTGGCTGTTATTATTGTCTTTATTTATCATTTAACCAGTTATTATCTAGACGGAACCAGGTATCTATATATAGATGCATGTATCTATAGGTATATGCAGTCATATACATATATATGCATTCCATGTATCTATATATGGATGCTTTCCCTGATCCGGGCAGTTTCATGAGGCATCTACATATAGATGCTTTTCCAATTCGGTTCCGGAGACTTCACCGTATTTCACAAACCAGAGCCGTTTCCTGGGGTCCCATCGGCCGCCTGCGGCTTTCGCCTGTTGCCGCATAGGCATATCAGCGGCTTCGATGCGCAAAGGCACAAGAGTTTCCGCAGTATACCATGAGCGAGGCGGGTTCCATTCAGTTCTCTCGACGATCAACTCGACAGTTTTCAGCCGCTGGCGCAACTTCGGATCATAGCGGAAGCGGACGCACAAAAGGTCCTCGCCATATTTCTTAACCAGATGCTTGGTCCCCCGCTGCCCCGCTTTCAGTATCAGCCGTATTTTCACCCGTTCCCCACAAACTTTTTTTTGCTGCCCCGAAATTTACCTATTTTATCAACACGCTATGGCCTGGTCAACAAGAAAATGCAAAAACGCATTAACTGACTGCCGGAAATGAATAGTGACAGGTTAGCAGCAATGAGCCCGGAATTGGAGTGTGCCCTTCACCCTGTCTAGGCTCAGCGTTTTACTTAAGAATGACGAAGGCAGAAATACTTTGACAGACCGTCCGGACAGATCAATCGGGCAGGCTGAAGTATACCTTCTCCCCGGTATCAGGCGAAACGAACTGGAGCGAGACGGCCGCCAGCCGTATCCCCTCGCGGTTCTTGTTCCCCTTCCCGTACTTGGGATCGCCCATGACCGGATGGCCGATCATCTCGAAATGCCTTCGTATCTGATGAAGCCGGCCGGTCTGTATCACGATCTCAACCCGCGTGGAATTATTCTCCGGATCGCAAGATGCGACGCGATATTCGGTGATCGCCGGCTTTCCGTCAAGGGGCAGGTCTATCCTCCCCTCGCTGCCCGCCTCGCCGGCCAAGCCGAGCACCTCCGCGCGATACCTCTTGACGATCACTTTCTTTTCAAACAGGGCCGAAAGCCCGGCCGCGGACTTCGAGCCGTGCGCAACGAGCATGACCCCCTCCACCTCGCGGTCGAGACGGTGAACGAGAAAGGCCTCTCTCGGAGGCGTAAAGAAAAGTTCCGCCTGTCTCAGGAGCGAACAGTGGTCGCCGTATTTGGTCCCCTGAGAAAGAAGCCCCGCGGGTTTGTGCCAGACGCTGTAGGAGACGCGGTCCGCAAGGCATTTCGCCTGCGGCGGCTTGGCGGAGAGTATCTCCCCGTCATAGTAGAGCTCGATATGATCGCCCGGCCGCAGCGCTGCCGTCGCCCTCCGCAGCCTCCTGAGCCCTCCCCTTTTGGACTTCAGCCAGACGGCGCCCTTGTTCATCGCGTCCTTGATCCTGCCCTTCGGCAGGCCGGACTTCGCCGCGAGCAGGTCGCAGGCGGTCCCCGCCGGCCGCAAGTCGATATCGATCTTCACTACCTTCTTCTCCATGACGTTAATATTACCATCTGCCCCTCCCTCTGTTGAACCCCCCACCCTTTTGTGTTAGCATTTTTTATGTTTTCCGAATCGTCCCGCACGAGGAATATCCCCTGTGGCTGAGGTCTATCACGTCCTCGGCCTGAACATGCATCGGCCCCCGGGCAACCTGCTCGCCCTGCACAGGGCTCTATCATCCGCTATACCCGCTTACGCCCCAGGCCGACTGGGACGCCCAGACCGGATGGTGGCTCGGCATGGGCAGACACCTTCTGGGAAGAGACCGCTTTCAGGGGTTCTGGCCTCCCGAGATGGGCTTTTGCATGGAGATGATCCCGATGCTGAAGCGCCACGGATACCGCTATGTGCTGGTCGACTCCTGGTATATCAAACCGAAAAGGCAGATGAGGTGGGAGGAGGTCCGCTACCATCCCTATCTTGCGCGGCACGGCGGAGAGGAGATGGTCATCGTGCCCCGGGAAGCAGGTGGGTCCACCGCTCCTTCGACGGTCTGGAGCAGGTCTACCATCTCCTGGACACCGCCATGGCCCTCCTCAAGCAACAGTAAGGAAGAGCGGTGAGCCTCCGAAAAGCCCTTCCAAGGAGGTCTTTCCATGGGGTATAATTACGGAAATCATACATTACACCTTTTCTACAGGAGGTTGCTGAGTATGCATATAAAACCGCTCCAGGACTGGGCAGTGATCAGGAAATCCGAAGCGCCGGAGATGACCGCCAGCGGCATCATCATCCCGGAGGTCGCCAAGGAAAAACCGCTCGAAGGGACAATTCTTGCAATCGGGCCGGGGAAACTCGTGCCGGAGAAGGGAAAAGAGAAGGAAAAGGAAAAGAAAAAGAAGTTCGTCCCGACGGTCCTCAAACCGGGCCAGCATGTGCTCTATCAGAAATACGCCGAAAGAGAGGTCGAGCTCGGCGGGCAGACGATCACGCTGGTAAGGGAAGAAGACATCCTCGGCGTGATGGAAGAAAGAAGCCTCGTCGAGAGGAAGATGCATGCGGTCGAAATGAAAAAAGACGGGCCGGTCGCGATACGGCCCGAGGCGAAGGTCCCGGCCGTGACCGCCCCTCCGGCCGCGGGAAAAAAGGAGCAGCCCGCGCCGAAAACAAGGCCTGCCGTGAAAAAAACATCTCCGAAGGCGCCTGCGGCAAAGAAGGCTGCCGGTCCGGAGAAGGCAAAGGCCCCTTCGAAAAAGATGACGACGAAGGCGGCATCAGCAACGAAGAGCGCCCCGAAAAAGGCTGCGCGGCCGGCTGCCAAATCGCCCAAAAAGTCGCCCGCAGCGACAAAGGCAAAGGCCAAGAAGAAGTAGTACGGCTCCGGGGGCGCACCGCGCCCCCGAGGCGATCCCGTCTTTCGCTAACGCGCCTTCGGGCCTGCCGCGCCTGCGCGCGCCCGCTCATGGCGGGGGGATATCTTGAGGGCCTTTTCGAAAAGGCCCTTCGCCCTTGCCGGAAAGCCCAGCGTGGTGAAGACAAACCCGAGTTCCGCCAGATAATCTGCATTAAAGGGGTCGAGCTTCACTGCTCGCGCAATCGCCTTTTCCGCCGCCTTGACCTTCGCCTGGCGGAAAAGAGACAACCCGTAATAAAAGTGGTATACGGCAACCGACGAATCGAAATAGGTCGCCTGCCCGAAAAGAAGCTCCGCTTCGCCGTATTGCTCCTTTTTAAATGCGGCTCTCCCCTCCTCGAACTTCATCTTCGCCTTCTCCCCTCCCGAGGCGACTCTCGCCGGCCTGAAGCTGACGGACTTGTCGTACTCCCGTCTTTTCTCCGGGTCTGCAAGCGTGGCATAGGCCTCGTACACATATGAGAAGATATCGCTCAGCTTGTTCTTCAGCAAATCGTCGGCACGACTGAAATGGATATCCGGATGGTACTTTTTAGCCGCGCGGTAGTATGCGCTCTTTATTTCCTGGAGAGAGGCAACGGGCTTCACGCCAAGGACGCCGTAATAACCGAGGTCCACGTATTTCCCGTGCATCTCCTCGATGGTCCGCACCTCCTCCGGGTCGACACCCGGCACCGCGGCTTCATCTTCCGGCGCAGCAATCTCTTCTGCGGCGGCGAAGATAATCTCCTGCATCTCGACGAGACGTATGGTGATCAGGGCAAACAGCGTCCTGAGGACCTCGAACCTGTCCAGGCCGGTCCGGTCTATAATCCCGGCGACCGAAGTCACTCCGTCGACGCACGCCAGCACGGTGTTGCCCGCATCATCCAGTCTCACCCCCCGCGCCAGCGCGCCCTCATCGGGCAAGGGAACCGGGACGTCGTCGATCGACGGCACCAACTCCGCAATCTGCCGGACATCGCCGACCCTTTTTGCCCCGGAGTATATCAAATCGATGGTCGACAATTTGAGCGATACGATCTCCCGGTCCGAAAGCACAGTCTCCTCAACCGAAAAACTGCCGTCGCCGAGATTAAAGAGGCCGAGGATGACCTCTTCTATCTGGCGCTTCACCAGCGGCACCAGGTCGGCCGGGCTGCAGCAGCCCATCCCGATAAGCAGAGCCCCCTCTTTTCGGCCCGTCTTCTGCATTTCCGCGACGACGGCATCGCGACGCGCCTCCGTCAATTTGCCTTCCCGGACGAGCAGCTCGGTGAGACTGTCTCTTTTGTCGTTGGAGGAAGAAAACACCATCTCGCCGCCGCGAATGTAGATCTTCTTGACGGCGCCGGCATTCTCGACCGTGAGGATGCCGGTCCTTTTGGCACTCTGCATGCCGAGCAGTATGTCCGCAAAGCGATAGTCTCTCACACGCCCGCCAATCGGTCCCATATTCTTCAGCCCTACTCTCAGACCCGACGGCCCGCTGTAGCTCCAGACCACCTTTCCCGCCCCTCTGATCGCCAGCTCCTCTATCGCCAGGTCCACCACATCGCCCTCGGCGATCTTCGGCGGCTGCCCGATCAGCAGGCCGAGTCCCTCAACGGAATAATCGGTAAGCGTCGCCCGATAATACGCGTCATTGAGCTTCACGGAATAATCCAGCCCTTTCCGGTATCTCCTGAAATGTCTTTTGTCCTGATTCCCCATCTCAGTTAGTTTACTGACTGTCAACGGCCTTTTCAAGATATTGCCTCCCCCCTCCTTTCCGCGCTCCGCGTCCGGGGTGGTATAATGGCTTCGTAGCCCCGAAAGAGGAGGTACTGCGAGGCCGTGACGCAGGGAGAAGTCTTCGATTGCATAATTGTCGGCGCAGGCCCGGGCGGTCTGCAGGCCGCCATTTACCTTGGACGATATAACCGCAACGTCTTGCTCATTGACAGGGGCGGAGGCAGGACCTGGCATGCGCGGCATATCGAAAATTTCCTCACGCAAAAGGTCATCTCCGGCCCGGAGATCATCAGGGCGGGGCTGGAGCAGGCCAGGCACTTCAACGTGAAGATCCTGAAGGGCGAAGTCCTCCGGCTCGGCAAAAAGACCTGGTTCGAGGTCGGTACCGGGGAGATGACCTTCCTTGCGAGATTCGTGATCGTCTCGAGCGGCGCCGGCGACAACCTGCCCCCGATCGAGAACGTCCATAAATTTCTCGGGACGTTCTTCTTCACCTGCCTGGACTGCGACGGCTACAGGACGACCGGCAGGAAACTCGCGGTCATCGGAAACTCCCTCAAGACGGTCCACCTCGCCTTCGCGATGAAGAAGATGTATACGCGCGATATAACCCTGATCCTCTATTTTCTTGAGCCGCCGGAAGAATATGCCGAATTGCTCAGGGAGGAAAATATCCCTTTCCTTACCGGCAGGCCGGCGAGAATCGTCGGAGAGGAGAAGATCGAGGCGATCGAGTTTCAGGACGGCCGCCGCGTCGAATGCGAGATGATCATGTCGAATTTCGGCTACAAGCTGAACGACGACTTCCTGGCCGGTCTCGACCTCAGAAGGGACAGGGAGCATTTCAAATACGTCACCAACAGCGCGTATGAGTCGTCGCTGACCGGCCTCTATATCGTCGGCCCTCTGACAGGAAACGATCAGGCGATCATCGCCGCAGGAGAAGGCGCAGCGGCGGCGATCGACATCAAGAAAAGACTGCTCGAATATTAGCCGCCAAAATGAGCGCGGGATTACAGGCCTCTGCCGCGAATATATATTGACACCGCGATGATTCGCTATTAGTATATCCCTGTAGTCTTGATGCAGGGTTCCGCAGAGGAAGGGGGTGGCTCAGAAAGGGGAATCAGCCGCGGTACCCGTCTCGATTTCTTCACGCAATCAAAAGGAGGAGATTATGAAATTCCGTAGAATACTTGCGTTGTCAGCCTTATTGTTGTGTCTCATCGCTTCGTCGCCGGCCCTTGCCGCGCCCATTTTCACGATCCCGATCGACCCGATACCGTTCATTCCGCCCAGTGTGACGATGGATCCCTGTTTCGGCGCTTCAGTCGTCACAGACATGGGGAGCGTAACTGTATATGACACGACCTCCGGGACGGGTTTCTACACGGGAGTATATACCTACGACGTATCCCGGTCCGGCACCGCGGTGGCGCACGTGGTCACCGATTACAAGAGGGTCGACTTCGGTTCGGACTCCGAAGTCGCGATGGACGATACGTTTATCGATTTTGCAGATCATCTCACCATCTTCGGGCGGTCTGTCAACGTCGACAACACCGGAATTATCGGAGCACATGGGATTATCGTCGGCGCGATCAATTACGCCGGCGTAAAGAATAACAGCCTCAAAGGCAAATACCTGACGACCGACTTTGGCGGCTCCAACAGACTCTGCTTTTTCCTGGAAACTCCCTGACAAAAAGGACCGGGGCCCCCGCGCCGGGGCCCCGGTCCCTTCTTATCCGGCCGCACTGCTTGCGGTCCTCCGCGTCTCTCCCTCTATGCGGACAGACTGTTCCTGCTATACTCTAATATATAATTATTCGGGATAACATCCTTCGGAGGTCAGAGTGGACAATAAATCGAAGGTTTCGGAGATCATAAAAAGACTGGCGAAAGAGTATCCTGGGTCTCGAACGGCGCTGAACTTCAAGACCCCCTTCGAACTCCTCGTCGCGACAATCCTTTCGGCACAGACGACAGACGTCCATGTCAACAAGGTGACGGAGTCCCTCTACAGGAAATACCGGACGATCAGGGATTATGCCGATGTGCCCCTCGATACCCTGCGAAAAGACGTCAGCTCGATCAATTTCTATAACAACAAGGCGAAGAACATCCAGTCATCGGCCCGGCTTATCCTCGAAAAATACGGATCGAAGGTCCCCAAAACGATGGAGGAGCTGACAGCACTCCCGGGGGTGGCGAGAAAGACGGCGAACATCGTGCTTTCGGGCGCCTTCGGGATCAACGAAGGCATAGCGGTCGACACGCACGTAAAGAGACTCTCATTGCGGCTGGGCCTCACGAAATACGAAGACCCGGTCAAGATAGAAAAGGACCTTATGGAGATCACGCCGAAAAAAGACTGGGGAAACCTCTCCCACCTCCTGATCTTCCACGGGCGGCAGACCTGCCAGGCAAGGAAGCCGAAACATTCGGAATGCGTGCTTTCCGACATCTGCCCGTCGAGAGATATCTGACCGCCGGCTTCATCATCGGTCCCGGCGGCAGGATAGAAAGCGCGGTCTATAGCAGCCGGCCGATCGGAAGGCTGGTCGAAAAAGACTGGCCCTAGTTCATCGGTCCCTGACCTTCCGGCCGCCGGCCGTCATCGACAGTATCTGCCTGCTCCTCCTATTTCCATCCCTTCGCCACAATCTCGCGCGCTTTTTCAAAAGGGAATTTTCTGAGGAGGTCGGCCACCGGCAGCTTCTGGTCTCCTTCGCGCATCGAGTGGATGAGCGCGACCGATGCCCAGTAGTCGTTGTAATACCCTGTCCCCTTCAGCTGGACCGGGACCCCTTTCCTGTTGACGGTATGACAGGCCGCGCAGGTGACAGGGCCTGCATATTTCCCGTCGGGGCTGAACTGGAGCGCCTGCTGATGAGTCGTCAGGTCGACCGATGACTTCGGCCCCTCATACCGCACCGGGTAGAGCCCGTGGATAGATTCGTGGCACGACTGGCATGCGAGGCTGCCGTGGGCCTTCGAATACCGGTAGAGCGAATACTTGTTCGGCTGGTCGATAGGGAAATAGCCCCCTCCTTCGCTCTCGACGAAAGGCGCGATATGACAGTCCGCGCAGTGCGGCTCGGCGGCGGCAAGCCACCAGTCCTTCCCGCCGGACGCGCCGTCATAGGGGACCGCATTTCCGTCCTTTGCGTTCCACGGCAGCAGTTTCAGCGCCCCCTTGCCGTCCTTCGTCGCCTTCACGAGCGTAGCGCCGGTATGCTTCGCGTAATACGATACCAAGGGGTCTCCCTCGGCACCGACCTTGGGGTCGGCAAAGTAATTTCTGAATTTTTTTATATCACCGCCTGCTACTGCCCTCACCGTCTCGCCGACCGCTTTGTCCCGGAGGGTCTTTCCGTCCTGACTGACCACGTTCGTCAGATCGTCATGCCGATACAGTTCCTGCGAAAGAGGGCTGTGGCAGTTTGTGCAATAGAGCCCTCTGAGCTCTTTCACTGTCTTTCCGTTTTCGTCCTTGAAGCTCACCTCGTTCAGATACCATTTCCCGATCTCGTTGAGGAAGAAGGGCGGCTTCACGCGGGGATTCGTATGCGCGTCCCTTCGCAGGTAGCAGCCTCCCCCGGATGTCCTGACGTCCGCGTTCGAAAAACGCGGGTTGCCTTCCGAGTCGACTACGTCGTAAGTGTTATGCCCCGGCTCGTTCATCTCCGGGAGCTGCCAATGCATCGGATGGCAGGCCTGACAATCCTGGGTGCGCCCCGCCTTGTCCGGCATCGGGACGAGGGTGTGATGGACCGCATGCATCGCTTCGCTCAGCGGCATCGCCTTCACCGTCTTGTACCCGGTCGCTCCGGGTCTCGGTGTCTGAAGGTTCCCCGAGACGTTGTCGCCGTGACAGTCGGCGCAGAAGACAGGCCCTGATGATCCGAGCCTGTTGGAGGAGGCGTTCGGGCCATATTCCTTCAGAAAAGAGGTGCCGTGACGCCTGTCGTGCAGCTCCAGCACGTCAATCGTCGCCTGGGACTGTCTCGCCATGAATTCGCTCTCGTCCGGATAGGTCTTCTTCCAGTAATCATACTCTTTGTCGAAAAGCTTCAGCCCCTCCTGCCTCGAAAGTTTCGCCGCCCTTCCCTCTCCGGAATGGCAGACGTAGCAGTTTGGGATGTCGACGGGGTTCGTACCGAAGAACTCGACGTCCTTCTTCCCCTGCTTCACGGGATTCCCCGCCTTGTCCCGGAGCTGAACGACCGAATACTGGTAGGGCTGAAAATCGCGCGAAAGGACGCTCCTGATTGTACCTTTCCTGGTGCTGTCGTTAAAGGCGGTCAGCGGAAGGCCGAGCGCGTCCCAGAGGTACGACGAGGTGAGCGTAAGCGGCACGTTCTTCACCTCGGGTATCAGCGAGTCGGTGAAGACCTTGTTCCCTCCGTGCGGACCCGCATAGGAAAGATATCCCCCTGCGACGCTCTTTCCGCTCGGCCCGGAATCGATCTGCACCTGGATCTCCTTGCCGACATGGAGTCTTTTGGCGGCCGCGGGATCAGGCGGCAGCGTCCCTTCGAGGTCTTTATAGATGAAGAGGTGGGTCCAGACGTAATTCGCCATGTTGTCTCCGGGCTCGTCCATCCCGCCGTTTCCGAAGACGTCTTTTCTGACCTCCCAGTACCGCATCTTGTTGCCCTCGCTGTAGCTGTTGTCTTTGATATGGTAGTACAGCTGATAGCCGTCATCCGGGGACAGCAACGCCGGAAGGCCGCCGCCCGCGCCGGCCTTCACGGCCTGCGCCTGCACGCTGTTATACGGCGGGATCACGCAGCAGTAGGAGACGTCGAACCCGACGCAGTGCATGCCGAGCTCGTAATTGATAAAGATGTCGTAGGGGTTTTTGGGGTTGTAAACGGCGCCCTCCCCGGCAAGCCTCGCCGGTTGCAACCCGGCTGTGCCGAAGGGAGGATTCGTGTCGTAAGAAGGACCGGCGGCATACGAGGCGAAGACCGCTGCCAAGCTGAATATGCAGACAAGAAAGATGAAATAACCCGGGCTGCGACGTTTCATGGTGAGCACCTTTCCCTGTTCGGTTATGTGCCAATGGAGCGGGCAAGCGCGGTCCCCGTTCCCTCGGCTGTTTCTTTCATCCTACTACGCGCCTATGCAATGTCAAGCCGCCGTCCAGGCCGGCCTTGACATTCCGCCTCCTCGTGATAGTCTTTTATTGGTAACGAATAAAGAAGGTAAGGAGACGGCTGGTATGAATATGAGGGAGTATTATGAGGTCTTCAGGTATCTTATGGAAAAGCAGTGTCTGCCGCATGAAGACATCCTCTTCGTCGAAGACATCGCCGAATGGTGCAAAGAACGGGGGGTGCCCGAGCGCGACAAGGAGAGGCCGCTCAAGCTGGTCGTGAAAGAAGGGGTGGGCTGCAAGCTGCTTCTCAGGGAAGATGTCCCGGATGAGGTGATCGACCGGCGGATACGCGCCGTGAAGATACGCGACCAGGTCACGAATGCAGCCTCGGGCAGGGCCGATACACTGGATTCGATCCAGAAGAAACTCGCCTTTCTCTTTCTTAACGAATACGCCTACAGCCAGACGGACGTGAAAGACGACCTGCAGGCAGACGACTGGGCGTTTAACACGATGAACGAGCTGGGCTACTTCAAGACATAAAATAGGACCAGGAGGGAGAAGCGGCCCCGCAGCCGCCTGCCGGATATGCCTCATTTCGGGCTTATGAATACAGAGGACAGTTTCAAGACCGCGGAAGGCGCCCTGCTCCGCGCAAAGCTCCATATCCGCGGCGGGAAGCGGAGACTGAGGCAGGGGAAGATCTCCGCCGGCATTCTCACCCTCTACGACGCGCTCTGTTTTGCGATGGACTGGTATGCCTTTCCGCCCGACCGGAGAAAGAAGCTCGACATCCGCGAAGGCGAGGATATGAAGAAGGAAACGACGCTCTATGAGATACTCGTCCGCTCGGGCGTGCTGGACGGCAGTTTCAATTTTGCGGAACTCGATTCCCTGGTGGACTACGCCTCAGAAAACGAGATGCCGGATTACGACTACAAGAAATTACTGCAAGAGATCGAGTCGGTCATGACCCAGCTCGGAGTGATGCCTTTCGACGAGGCCGCACTTCCTCCCGAAGACCCTTCAACCTTTTAGATGTTAGTTTTATAATTGCTTATTATCAGTAACTTTACCGCAATTGTTAAAGTAACTTATCATTGTAGATTTCCTACGCACCCGTATTTGCCGGGCGGTTTGATGTCCCGCATCACCGGTTCCGACCTCGCTTTAAAAGCACCTTGCATATCATGCCGCTTCCTTCGCGAATTAAATGTGATTATGATCACCGAATGATAATGGCCGTCCCATATACCATAAGACATGCGCATTTGCTTTACGGTCTCATCCCTCTCGTCTCGTGCATTCCTGGCAGCCCTTCTCTTTATCCTGATTCCAGTCCTTATCACAGCCACAACGGTCTGTATCTCCGCGGACAGCGCCTCGGCCGCCGATTTGGCGGTATATAGCGACGGACTCGCGGCCGGGTGGGAGGACTGGTCGTGGGACACATCCCTCAATTTTCTGAACTCCTCCCCTGTCTTTAGCGGATCAGATTCCCTCTCCGTCACTTACATCGCGGCGTGGGGAGGCCTTTATCTCAGCTCCACCGTCGGGATTACCGGCACCGATTACGACACGCTTGCATTCTGGATTAACGGGGGAAACCGGAGCGGCCAAAAGCTCAGGGTGATGCTCGCCGACGGCAATCACAACCTGGTCGGGACCGGGGTCGCAGTGCAGGCCGGCGCCGGATGGACTCAGGTCACGATTGCGTTGGCCGATCTCGGAAGTCCAGCCCTGATCCGGGGCATCGCCTGGCAGGACGACACCGGAGGGGCGCAGCCAACGTTATATCTTGACCAGATAACCCTCACCAAGACAGCTGGCCCCCCCACGCCCCAGAGCGGGACAGGTCCGGACCTTCTTATCGACGCCGGCTCCGGACGGCATCCGATCAGCGAGGGGATCTACGGGATGAATTTCGCCGACGCGGGGCTCGCCGCCGAGCTGAGGCTTCCGGTCAACCGCTGGGGCGGCAACAGAACAACGCGGTATAACTGGCAGAACGACACGGCCAATCACGACAGGGACTGGTTTTACGAAAGCATCCCAGAGGATAATTCCAACCCGGCCCTCTTGCCGAAAGGATCGGCGGCGGACCGTTTCGTCGAGCAGAACAGGGGTACGAATACCCGGTCGCTCGTCACGGTGCCGCTTATCGGGTGGCTGCCGAAGGCACGGGCGGTCTCATGCGGCTTCAGCGTGGCGAAATACGGCGCGCAGCAGGCGGCCGACCCGTGGGAGCCCGACTGCGGCAACGGCGTCAGGCAGGACGGATCACTCATCACGAATAACGACCCCTCCGACACCAGCGTTCAGGTCGGCCCAGGCTTTGCGGCCGCCTGGGTCAGCCACCTCTCGGCGAATTACGGCGCAGCAGCCGGCGGGGGCGTTTCCTATTACAGCCTCGACAACGAGCCGATGCTCTGGCATAAGACCCACCGCGACGTCCATCCCCAGCCCGTTTCGTACGACGAAATCAGGGACCGCACCTATCAGTATGCCTCGGCGATCAAGACAGCGGACCCTACAGCGGAAACCCTCGGGCCGACCGTCTACGGATGGTGCGCATATTTCTATTCGGCCGTCGACGGATGCAGCAAGGGCACCGATTACAAGACGCACGCCAATACCCCTTTCGTGGAGTGGTATCTCCAGCAGATGCGCGCATATCAGGACCAGAACGGAGTCCGGATCCTCGACTACCTCGACCTTCACTATTATCCGCAGGCGGCCAACGTAGCCCTCTCTCCGGCGGGGGACGCCGCAACGCAGGCGCTCCGCCTCCGCTCCACGCGCTCGCTCTGGGACCCTGCCTATGCCGACGAAAGCTGGATCAACGGGACCGTAAACCTGATCCCCAGAATGCGCCAGTGGGTCGACACCGATTACCCGGGGACCAAACTCGCGTTGACCGAATACAACTGGGGAGGACTCGAAAGCATCAACGGCGCCCTTGCCGAGGCCGACGTCCTCGGCATCTTCGGCCGCGAAGGGCTTGACCTGGCGACCCTCTGGGATCCCCCCTCGGCGGCGGACCCGGGCGCATATGCCTTCCGGATGTATCGCAATTATGACGGGGCGGGGCACGGGTTCGGCGACGAAAGCGTACAGGCGTCGAGCGGCGACCAGGACAAGCTTGCTATCTACGCCTCCAGGCGCAGCGCCGATAGCGCGCTTACGCTGATCGTCATCAACAAGACCGGGACCGATCTGACCAGCGCCGTCAGTCTTGCGGGCGTGCCTTCCGGCTCGACGGCGGCTGTCTATTCATACAGCGGTGCGGCGCCGGCTGCGATACTTCGCACGGCCGACCTGCAGATAACCGGAGGCGGGTTCACCGCAATGTTCCCCGCCGAATCGATCACGCTCTATGTGATCGCGGCCGGGACGGTGGCGGACCGGACCCTCATGATAACAAAGACAGGTACCGGCACCGGAAGCGTGGCAGCGAACACCGGCGCGATCGCATGGAGCGGCAACACCGGCACGGCGGCATATGCCGCGAGTACTGCCGTCACCCTGACCGCTTCGCCCGCAACGGGTTCCGTCTTCTCCGGATGGACCGGCTGCAACGCTGCGGCCGGCGCCCAGTGCAGCGTCCTCATGGACGCGTCAAAGGCGGTAACCGCCGCTTTTTCGCTGTCGCCGGTATCGAGCTCCTGCAGTAACGGTATCCTGGACGGAAACGAGACCGGGGTCGACTGCGGAGGAAGCTGCGCGCCCTGCGCCTGCGCCGGGACCGACAGCGCGATGGTGCTCGGCATAGGCTATTCGACGATTCAGGCCGCCTGCGAGGCAGCTCCCGCCGACGCGCTGGTGAAGGCGAGAGCGGAATCTACCGCCGAGGCGGTCGTATTCGACCGGCCGATGTCGGCAACCCTTCGCGGAGGCCTCGACTGCGCCTTCACCACGATCACCGGGATGACTACTGTTTCCGCCCTTACCGTCTCGGAAGGCAGCCTCACCGTCGAAAACATCACGATAGGGCCCTAGCCTGAAAGGTTAATGGATGACGATATAGTCCACGGTGACCGATCCGGTGCCCACCGTAAGGGATCCGGACACATACGTGTAGTCCACGACGCTCGCACTGGCAAGACTGCTGTTGCCGCCCCGGAGCGCAAGCGCGACAGGATTGGGATAGCTGAAGTTCAGATCTTCCGATAGCATCGCCGCCAGCACCCGTATCGTCAACGGGCTTCCATCCATGTCGGAGTTGTATGCAGCCTGGATTGTAGAGTAGTCCGTGGTCGTCTCGACGACCCTCGCCGGATATGTCACGACAGTGAGAATATAGGATTGTCTGCCGGTGCATCCGTTTGCATCGGTCACGTCGAGGGTGAATAGAAAGCCGCCCGTGGCAGTAGTAGTGCCGGAGAGCGTCGCGCCCGAAAAGCCGATCCCCGCCGGCAGGCTGCCGCTCAGATTAAACGTGTACGGGGCCGTCCCGCCGCTTGCGCTGAAGCTCAGGGAATAGGGGGTATTGTAAACAGCCATAGGGACGGCCGAAGGGCTGATCGTGAGGGAGCTGCAGACGGCCAGGATAGGCGACGCGCTCGTGACAGACTGCCCGTCTGGGTTCGTGACGGTAACGCTTCTTGCGCCGGCTGAAGAGCCCACTGTCGAGAGATTCACGGTGACATGCGTGGGATCGGTGTAGGTAACGCTGTTCACCGTGGTACCGGGCACGGACGCCGAGATATGATTCGGGAAGCCCGCCCCGGGGTCGAAGAATTCAGAGCCGGATACCGACGTCCCGGTCACTGTCACATTCACCGAGGCTTCTCCGGCTGCGACAGTGGAAGGCGAGGCCGAAGAGGGGGTGGCAGGCGGGGGAGCAAGGAGCTTCACCACCTGCACGCCATAGGAATTAGCGGCGTTGCAGAACTCCTGGATCGTCCACATCGTCATGTCGTCGTCAGGGTCGAGGCTCGTATAGGAATAGTCTCCCCACCGGTGGGGATTACTCTGGTCGTTCGGGTCATAAACGGTCGTACTGTTTGTGTACAATTGCGGAGTCTGCATCGTGCCGAGGGTATCTCCCACGAGCCGGCCCACCGTCGCGGCATTCGGATGTTCATTATTCCCCGAGGTGCTGAATCCGAGCGCGGCATGCCCCTGTCCCGAGACCATGATCGACGGTATCCAGTAGAAGCGCGGGTTGGTTGCCGACGAATCGTATACCGTGCCGGACTGGACAACCGTCGGCGTGCCGGGCGAGGCGATGCTGCTAAGCTCGTACCACCGGGTAGCGGTGCGACCGCCTGCCGCAGCAGTCGCACTCGTGGCGATACCTCCGCTATCGACGTCTATATTATGGGCCGTCCAGAGTTCGCCGTTTCTGATATGGGCGGCGAAGAGCCTGTCGTCGATCGGATCGAGCGTCGTAGTAGAACCCTGCTGCGGCACGGGAAGAGGATAATACGTGCTGTCGACTGTGATGTTTATGTTACCCGATATCCCCGGCGTCGTGCCGGGATTGCTTACCCGCCTGAGCACAAGCCTTCCGAAACTCGTATTGCTCACCCCGATAAAATAGCCTTCGTTGGATAAGGGGTCGTAGTTGTCAACGCCCTGGGGGGTGTACGGCCCGTCGGAGTTCCAGGCCGGCACCAGCCCCCTGAATACTGTCACTACAAGCGGCCCCCCGTTGATCACCGAACTCTTATTGACAACGTAGCCGTCGCTGCTGTCAAAGGTCTGGGATGGACTGCCGCAGAAGTTGTTGGTCCCTATATATAACGCATCTGCATCTATGCCCAGGGTGGGATAATCCGCAAGACATGTGTTAGATATGGTCGGGGGCGTCGTATCGATCGGGATATAGAAAAATGTCCAGATGGTCGAATTGCTGATGACCCCGGCGCTCGAACCGTCGCTGACGGCAATGAGAATCCTGTTGGGAGTACTGACGTTTATTATCACGATGAACCAGCGTCCCGACAGCCTGTCGTAGCGGATTCGCGGATCGCTGGTATAAGAGCCGCCCCGCACTGAATTAAAAAAGACATCCATGTCCGCATTCAGCACGTTGTCGGCGACGCCGTTTGTTTTATTGAACGACCTGATCCTTCCGTTGACGGCGACGATATACTGCGTCGGTCCAGCCGCACCCATGCTGTCCGGCGGATAGGAGCCCCCCGTGTCGGCCAATGTTGCCCCGGTAAAATTGATTGTTGTCACCAGTTGCGGGGTGAAGGCAGCAAACGGCTCCAGAGATTGGGCCGCCTTTCGGGGCGGGGAACCCTGAGATTCCGCCGAGTTTGGATCCTGCGGATTATTTCGGCGGGCGGGATTGGTGCGAAGGGGGATCACGCGGTTCGGCCGGGCAGGAACGGAAATCCTCAAACCCTCCCGCCCCATGATCTCGCCGACTGTCTCCCGAATTCCCAACTCGCCCTGCCATGGCGTGCCCGCCACAAAAACCGGGGCCGCGGACAGAGGGCGTGGCGAAACCGGAGCGTCTCCGCCCCGCGCAACTCCGCCGGTAACTATCATTGCACCAAGCGCCAAAACCGCGGAAATCGAAATCTTCATCATTCCCCCTTCTACCCTTATCTTATCGCAACAACCCTTCGGAAGGGCAAAACTATCTTTCACTCAAAAAGCGCCTTCACGAAATCGGCCGGGACGAAGTCCTGGAGGTCTTCGATCCCTTCGCCGACGCCGATGAGCCGCACCGGGATGTTCAGCTCCTTCTTGATCGCAAAAACGATTCCGCCCTTCGCCGTGCCGTCGAGTTTCGTCAGCGCGATGCCGGTCACGCCGATCGCCTCGTGAAACAGCTGTGCCTGCCGCAGGGCGTTCTGGCCGTTCGTGGCATCGACCACCAGAAGCACCTCGTGGGGCGAGCCCGCCATCGCCTTGCCGCATACCCTTTTGACCTTCTTGAGCTCGTCCATCAGCGAGCTCTTCGTGTGGAGCCGTCCGGCGGTATCGATGATCACCACGTCCACACCGCGCGCCTTCGCCGCCTCGACCGCGTCGAACGCAACCGCTGAGGGGTCGGAGCCCGACTGGTGCTTCACAAACTGGGCGTCGCTCCTGTTCGCCCATATCTCGAGCTGCTCGATGGCGGCCGCCCTGAAGGTGTCGCCCGCCGCAAGCATGACCGAGAACCCCTGGTTCCTGAACCTGCCGGCGAGTTTGCCTATCGTCGTCGTCTTCCCGACCCCGTTGACGCCGACGGCAAGTATCACAAAGGGCTTTTCCCCGAAGACCACGAGCGGATGCGGGTTGCCGAGCATCGAGGTCATCTCTTTCTTCAGGAATTCCTTCACCGACCCTTCCCCTTTTACTTCTCCCCTGTCGGACTTCTCTTGCAGATGCCGGACGATCTCCCCGGCGTTTTGGGCGCCGACGTCGGAAAGGATCATCGTCTCTTCGAGCTCCTCGAGCGTCGCGGAGTCGACCGGCCGGCCGACAAAGATCGATTCGACCTTCTCGGCAAACCCCTTTCTCGTCTTGCTCAGCCCTTCCTTCAGCCTGTCGAAAAAACCCATTATTCCCCCTCGATCCTATTTAAGAACATTTCGGACAAAATAAACTCTCCGGTCGCATAAAAAGCGTCACTGAGGCGGGCAGAGTAGACCGAAAAGTCGTTCGCAGCGATTCCTTAGCGCACCGGAAGCCACCTTCGAGACCCTCGCCCGGAACATCACTTTTCGCGAAGTCCCGCATCCCCGACGCCATGCCCTGTCAAATCCTATCGCATCAGAAGGGATTTGAGGGACACTCTGCCGGCCGCCCTGCAAGAACCGCGCTCTAGAAATACCTTCCTCCCGCCAGGATGTCGTTCCTGCTGATCACGTACGCCGTCCCGTCGATCCTGCCGGGAAGCCTGATAGGATAACAGCTTCCGATTCCGTCTTTCAAATCCTCGATGCCGTAATGCACGTCGCACGCCCTGCAGACGAGCCTGCCGCGTTCGAGGCGGTAGCCAAGCTTCTTCGGATAACATTTCGCGCAGGCGTCGAAGTAGGACTGGACGTCCCCCCCGACCTTCACGACAAAATAATTGATCGCCGTGTCGCCGGCCCGAAAAGTGAAAAACTCCGGGGTCTTCTCCCTGAGCCCGCTCAGGACAATCCTGACGTCCTGTCCGTCGAGGCGCGCCTCGGGGTATGCCGGCTTCCTCGCGCAGGAACAGAAAACAAACAGGCAGGCGAGCGTCCACGCGATCTTCTTCATAATGAATTGTAAATGGTAGAAATTACATTTATCAACCGGAGCGGCGGCGTATACCGCAGCGCGGTCCTGCCGCCGTGTCGGCCGCAATGAAAAGGGGCTTGGACAGCCGTTTCTTTCGTGAGATAATATGCGGGGAGAGGTCAAAAGGTGCTTCCGGAAATCGTGAGAGGGAGATGAAATGACGGCGCTATACGCCAAATGGGCATGGTGAGACCTTCGCGATCATATTTCGGTGCAGCCGGCCGTCATGCACGATGACGAGCACAGGATAAGTCTCGATGAGCTTTTCGAGCGGCTCCGCTCCCGGCCTTCCGGCCTGAGCAGTGCGGAAGCGAAAGAAAGACGCCTCCGGTACGGCCCCAATACCCTGGAGATCAGGGGGCGCATCCCCCTCCCGATAAAATTCGCCAGGCACCTCGTGAATTTCTTTGCCATCCTCCTGTGGCTGGGGGCGATTCTGTCGTTCATCTCTGAACGGATATCACCCGGTCAGGGGAGCCTTTATATCGGCATTGCCCTGGCGTGCGTTGTCGTCCTGAACGCCGTATTCACCTTTATCCAGGAATATCACTCGGAGAAGATCATCGAGAGTTTCCGCAGGATGATGCCTGAAACGATCGACATACTCCGGGACGGCTTCCGCCAGAAGCTGCCGGCCCGCGAAGTCGTGCCGGGAGACATCATCTGCCTCTCGGAAGGGGACAAAATCCCGGCCGACGGCAGACTCATCGAGGAGAACTCGCTTAAGGTCGACCACTCGTCCCTGACCGGCGAATCGGAGCCCCAGTTGAGAAAGCTCGCCTGCACACACGACAACATCCTGGAATCCAGGAACATGGTCTTTTCGGGCACCTCCGTCCAGTCCGGAAACGGTTCGGCCCTCATATACGGCATCGGAATGGACACCAAGATCGGAAGAATTGCCCGCATGACAAAGCAGACCCAAAACATAGTCAGCCCGCTGAGAAGGGAGTTAAACCACTTCATCCGGATCATCTCGGCTATCGCGATCATCCTCGGTATTGCGTTCTTCGCGGTCAGCGTCCTGATCGGGGACCCTTTTACCGCAAGCATGATATTCGCCATCGGCATAATCGTCGCTAACGTGCCGGAAGGTCTGCTCCCGACGGTCACCCTGTCGCTGAGCATGGCCTCAAAAAAAATGGCGGGGAGGATGGCCCTGATCAAGAGGCTCGAATCGGTCGAAACACTCGGTTCGACAACCGTAATATGCACGGACAAGACCGGAACGATCACCGAAAACAGGATCTCGGTAAACACCCTGCTTCTGAGCATGGAAGAAAGAAACGTGCACGAGCGGGGCATCGGGAAGCTGCCCGGCATCGATGCCCTCATCAGAATTTCGGCGCTCTGCAACAATGCCGGACAGGATATCCACGGGGCCTTTCGCGGCGACCCCACGGAAATCGCGCTCCTTCAGTACGCAGCCGTTTTGGGCGACATTCAGCATATCGTCCGCGAAAACACGCGCCGGCAGGAATCGCCCTTCGACTCGACCACAAAGAGAATGATCACCATCAATGAGTCCGCCGCCGGCCCCGCAGCCTACCTGAAGGGCGCGCCCGAGGTCGTGCTTGCGAAATGCAGTCGTCTCCTTCACGAGGGGAAGGTCATACCGCTTCAGGAAAAGGACAAAGAAAAGATTCTGCGCTGCTATGAGCGCATGGCCTCCCGCGGCGAGCGCGTTTTGGGCCTGGCCTATAACGAAGAGCCCTCAGCCGTGGAAGAGGATTTCGTCTTTGTCGCGCTGATCGGCATGATCGATCCGCCGAGGAAGGAGATCCCCTCGGCCATAGCGAAGTGCAGGACGGCGGGCATCAGGGTGATCATGATAACCGGGGATTACAGTGTAACGGCCGAGGCGATCGCCGCAATGGCCGGCATGATCGACCTCTCCCGAGTGCATACGATAACAGGAGAGGTCCTCGACTCCCTCGGAGAGGCCGGCCTGCGGGAGACCCTGAAGAAAGAGGACCTCATTTTCGCCAGAACATCCCCGATGCAGAAGCTCAGGATCGTCAAGGCGCTCCAGGCCATGGGAGAGGTCGTTACCGTCACCGGAGACGGAGTCAACGATGCCCCCGCCCTGAAGCATGCGGATATGGGGGTCGCGATGGGCGTCAGCGGCACGGAAGTGGCGAAGGAGGCCGCCGACATGGTGCTCATGGACGACAATTTCGCCACGATCGTAAACGCCGTCGAGGAGGGAAGGACCGTATTCAGCAACATCAGGAAGTTCATCGGGTATATCCTCACCAGCAACATCCCCGAGATCCTGCCCTTTATCGCCTTCGTCCTCTTCGCCATCCCCCTGCCGCTTACGGTCGTGCTCATCCTGACGATCGACCTCGGAACCGATATCCTTCCGGCGCTCGGGCTGGGCGTGGAAACACCTGAGGACGACGTGATGACGAGACCGCCGAGGCCCCGGACCGAAAGGCTGCTCTCGCCAGAGCTTCTCATAAAATCTTACGGGATCTACGGCATGGTCCAGGGCGCCGCCGGGTTCTTCTCCTACTTCGTGGTCCTCTTTGCCGGCGGATGGAGCTGGGGAACAAGGCTGTCGCCGGCAGACCCTCTCTATCTGAAGGCGGTGACGGCATTCTTCGTCAGCATCGTCATATGCCAGATATCCAACGTGATGGTCTGCCGGACCTCCAGGGAATCCGTCTTCAGGAAGGGGATATTCGCCAACAGGCTGATCCTTCTCGGGATCGCCTCAGAAGTCTTCCTCGTCTGGCTTATCGTTCACAACGACGCGGCCCGGACAATATTCGGCACGTCCCGCCTGACGGCCGCCGAGACGTCGCTTTCTCTGCCCTTCGCGTTTTTCATACTGTTTGTGGAGGAGCTGCGCAAGCTTCTTCTGAGACGGCAAAGCCCGATCGCAAAGCGATTCCTGGACTGGTGAGACAGTCGGGGCATCCGGTCATACGGGCCGCGCCTTTCCTCAGGCGCTATGCCTTCCCCTTCAGCATCTGCACGAGCGACATCGAGAGCTTAAACCCCTCCGATTTCCCGAATTCCTCTTCTTTCACGAGAGCATAAAACTTACACTGCAGGCATCCGTGCTCCTTGTCGACATGGCTGCCCTGCCTGCTTCCGCCGCACATCGTGCCCGCAACAACCCAGCAGGCCCTCCCGGCGTTCTTGCCGCCGTGGACGCCGTCGAGTCGTGTCTCCCCCGGCACCGGGCAGGTCGAATAATCCTTGCATGAGAAGAACTCCCAGCAGTTCCTCGCCGCCGGGTCGGCAGCCCGCGTCTGGTCCGCAAATATCTCCGGATTTAAGCCGTACTGGTTCATGCTCCCTCCTCCATCTTCAACAGGAATGGTACGATCCCGCTCATCTTTATCCGGTACTTTATGGATTCCCGGCCCCTCCGTCAACCTGTAATTTCAATTACAATCAGTCCTGCATCCTATAGATTCAGCTGCTAAACGTGCCGACATGCCGTGGGCGCCGGGTCGCCGCAGGCCCTGGCAGGCAAGCCTCATCGCATGGACAATTCATCCCGGGGATGCTACTTCATCACCGGCGCCGACGGGGTAATCGACTCCTATAACCCCGACCTCCCGCCCCGCCCTTTTCTGGTGTTTCTCGGAAGCTACCGCGGATATGACGGAGGATATAACTATCTGCCGGCACCGAATGTTTCCAATCCCCTCACGACCGGCCGTATCGACATAAGGGGACTGACTCCGCTTTATTCGAGCGACAGCGATTCCATCTGCAGCCCTTTTTCCGCCGGAACGACCGGAGTGGTTCAGACCAGTTCCTCTCCTGCCGCCTGCAACGGCAATCCGTCCTATGCCTGGGCAGTCGGTCCCGACGGTGTCCGAAACGGGGATGCTCCTCTTCATGGTCTTGGCGGGATTAGGGTCTGCCTTTTACCTCGGGAGACGGAGAAGCCGGGAAAGCTGAGTCCTCCGACGGGCCGCAGGCTACTCGAACACGAGACCCATTTTGTAAAGATTCTCGGCGTCCTTCTTCACCCAGCGCACGGTCGCCCGGGAGGACGGCACCGGAAGAGAGCTCCTGAATTCGATCTGCTCGCCTTGGTCAGGCCGGACGTCAGAATAGACGCAGAGCCCGGATTCGCTTATGTTGGAGGTCACCCCAAAATGGATCCCGGATGCGGCCGGAAAACGGTAGGCAAAGGGGCTCACGTAAATCCTTCGCGGATGTCGCCGTTCTTTCCCTGCCGGAGGGGACGTCATATTTAGACTCTACCCCGGACCGGCAGGAATGTCAAACTGAAGCCCTAAATTCAGGCCGCCGGCAGGGAACAGCGTACCTGTCCCCCCTCAAAAATACGTATAATATCCCATGCAAAGCTATTACCGGGTCCTTGTCCCGCGGCTCAACGGAGAGGAGATCGGACGCAACTTCTCCCGCTACCTTTCCCTTGTGAAAAAGGGCGTGGCCGGTTTCATCGTGTTCGGCGGGAGGCTCTCCGAAGTGAGAAAACATATCGCGCTTCTGCAGAGCGAGGCCCAACTGCCCCTGATCATCGCCTCGGACCTCGAGCGGGGTCTCGGCCAGCAGTTAAGAGGAGGAACGCCGTTTCCTCCCGCCATGGCGCTTGCTCAGGCGGCAAGAAGGAAACGGGCAGACCGGGAACACTTTGAACTTTCCCGCTTCAGAAAGGTCTGCTCCGCCGTCGCCGAAGAGGCCGCCTACGCCGGCATCAATACGATCTTCGCCCCGGTCCTCGACATCAACACCAACCCGAGAAATCCGATCATCGCGCAAAGGGCCTTCGGCGCGGATGCGCCCACCGTCTCCCTGCTCGGCTGTGAGATGGTCAAGGTCTTCCAATCTTTCGGCATAGCGGCCTGCGGGAAACATTTCCCCGGCCATGGCGATACCGAAGTCGACTCTCATATCAGCCTGCCGGTAATACGCCGGCCGATTGCCGCGCTCCGGAAGACAGAGCTGAGGCCTTTCCGGGACGCGATCGGAGCCGGGGTGAAGATGATCATGCTCGGCCATCTGAAAGTGCCGGCCCTCGACCCTTCGGGGGTCCCGGTTACGCTTTCCCCAAGGGCTGTCTCATTTCTAAAAAGGAAGATGCGCTACGGCGGGATCGTGATCACCGACGCGATGAACATGGGAGGGATAGCCGGCTACTCCGAGGAAGCGGCGTCTCTCATGGCGCTTACCGCCGGCGTCGACATCATCCTGCACCCTTCGAACGCGGACAGGGTAGCCGCATATCTCAGGGCGCGGAAGGCGCCTCTTGAAACTGCCCGCATCGAGGAGTTCCGCCGGGACCTCTTGAGCTCTCCCGCAAAGGAGCGGCCGGATTTCAGAAAGAATACTATGCTGTCGCGGGCAGTGACGGAAAGGGCGCTCACGGTTTCCGGCAGTCTCCGACTGAGGGGCCGGTCCTGTCTCGTCATTCTGAACGACGAAGAAGACGACAGGAGCGGCCCGCTCGTCCGCGAACTGCGGAAGGGGCTGGCGGGATTGAAGGTCATCCGTCTCACCCGCTCTTCCGGGACGGAGCGCTTCCCGCAGGCTGAAGGCCTGCAGGTCGTCGCCGCGATTTTTTCGGAGACCAGAGGATGGAAGGGGGGCGCCGGCAACTGGCTCCACGATGCGCTGTCCCGTCTTGCGGGCAGGGGGAAGATCTTCATCTCCTTCGGAAGCCCTTACCTCCTTGACGGCATCGAAGGCGCCGCCACACTCTTTGCCTATTGGGACTCCCCTTTCACCCAGGAGGCCGTCGCCCGTCTTCTTTTGAGCAAGGTCCTGTAGCCGGCGGCCCTTTCCCCTCCCCCTCACAAGTATTTCCGCCGGCGCGGCCGCACTATTTCGTACTATAATGATAGGAATATGAAAGCGGATCATGCCCTCGAGGAAAGGATATCCGAGATAGGACACGAACTCTACGCCTCGATGAGCGAGGTCCCCTCGATCTTCGACAAGAGGCGTTGGATGGGCAGGACGATGGATCTTGCGATGAAAGACGAGAAGTTCAAACTGCATCTCTTCCGGTACATCGACGTGCTGCCTTCGCTCAGGACCGACGCGCTCGTCTCAGAGCTCTTCCGCGAATATCTCGAAGGCGTCGAAACGCTCCCCCTGATCATGAGAAAGGGGATCGACCGCATCGGCCGGGGCTTCGTCCCCTTTGTCGCCGCCAGGGTGATCCGGGCCGGAGTGAAGGCGCTCGCCCGGCAATTCATCGCGGGGGTGGACCCGGAAGAGGCTCTGCAATCGCTCGAATCGCTCTGGGCCGAAGGCTGCGCCGGCAGTGTCGACCTTCTCGGCGAAGAGGTGCTGAGCGACGAAGAGGCTGAAGCATACCGGGGCAGATACCTGGAGCTTCTCGATATCCTCGGCCGGGCCGGCCGCAGATGGAGGAGCGATCCGCTCCTTGAAAGCGACCACATGGGCGCGCTGCCGCGCTTCGACATATCCCTCAAGGTGACCTCGCTTTATTCCCAACTCGACCCGATCGACTGGGCGCGGTCGGTCGCAAGGGCGAAGGAGAACCTCCTGCCGGTCATCGCCGGGGCGCAGGAGCAGGGCGCATCGGTATGCTTCGACATGGAGCAGTATTACGTGAAAGACCTCATACTCGACATCTTCAGGGAAACAGCGGAAGATGCGCCTGCCGGCCATCTCACCGGCGTCGCACTGCAGGCCTACCTGAGGGAGACCGAGGACGACCTGCAGGGCCTTATCTCCTGGGCGAGGGGGAGAAAGAAGGCGGTGCGCATCAGGCTGGTGAAGGGAGCCTACTGGGATTACGAGGTGGTCGTCAACCGCCAAAAGGGATGGCCGGCGCCGGTATTTCTCGATAAAGCCGAAACCGATCTCAGCTTCGAGAAACTTACGCGAATGCTCCTCGAAAATTCCGACGTAGTCCGTCCGGCGATCGCCTCGCACAATATCCGGAGCATCAGCAACGCCATCGCCACGGCGGAAGCGCTGGGCCTGCCGAGAAACTCCTTTGAATTCCAGATGCTCTTCGGCATGGGCGATCCCCTGCGAAAGAAGCTCCGCGATATGGGCTATCGGGTCAGGGTCTATGCGCCCGCCGGAGAACTGATCCCGGGCATGGCCTATCTCGTCAGGAGACTGCTCGAAAACACCTCGAACGTCTCTTTTCTGAGGACCTTTTTTGCCGAGGGGAGACCGGCAGGAGAGATACTGAAGCCCCCGCGTCCCTCGCGCCCCGGGGCGGAAAAAGAGACGCCGCGGGGATTCAGAAACGAGCCCGGCCGCGACTTCTCGAAGGCCGGAAACAGGGAGAAAATGACGCAGGCGCTCGACGCCCCGAAAAACGCCTTCGGCAATAAATACCCGCTGATAATCGGGGGGGCGGAGGTCTACACGGAAAGACAGATCATATCCCGCAGCCCCGCAGACCCGTCCCGGGCCCTCGGAAGCGTCTCTTCAGCGGGACGGGGGGACGCGGACGGAGCACTTTCGGCGGCAAAGGAGGCGTCGGCTGCCTGGAGAAAGGTCCCTCCCGAGATCAGGGCGGGTTATCTGTTTGAGGCCGCCGCCGGGCTGCGGACTGCAAGAGATGAGCTTGCCGCCCTCGAAGTGCATGAGGTCGGCAAAACATGGAGAGAAGCGGACGGTGACGTCACCGAGGCGATCGATTATCTCGAATACTACGGCCGCGAGATGGTGCGCCTCGGCGCTACCCGCCGACTCGGAGATTATCCGGGAGAGGTGAACGACTATTTCTATATGCCGAGGGGAGTCGGGGTCGTCATCTCGCCCTGGAACTTCCCGCTTGCGATCCCCGCCGGCATGGTCTCTGCCGCAGTCGTGACCGGCAATTGCGTGGTCTTCAAACCTTCAGGGCTTTCCCCTGTCACCGGGTGGCGTCTCGTCGAGGCCTTCACAAAGGCGGGACTGCCGGCCGGGGTGCTCCAGTTTCTGCCCGGCCCGGGCGCTGAGCTCGGAGAGTATCTCGTGGAACATCGGGATGTCGATTTCATCGCCTTCACCGGCTCGAAGGATGTCGGGCTGAAGATCGTCTCGCTCGCAGCCGGCACTAAGGCCGGACAGCGGAATGTGAAAAAGGTGATCGCCGAGATGGGGGGGAAGAACGCGGTCATCGTGGACGACACCGCCGAGCCGGACGAGACGGTAAAAGCCATCCTCGAATCGGCCCTCGGCTACCAGGGGCAGAAATGCTCGGCATGTTCCCGGGTAATCGCGACGGAGGGGATTTACGAAGACCTGCTCCGGAGGCTGAAGGCCGCGATGGAAAGCATCCGCATCGGGGACCCCTCTGATCCCGGAGTATACATGGGGCCTGTCATCAATGGGGCCGCCCTCGCCAAGATCAAAGGATACATCGAGAGGGCGAGCAATGGTGCGCCGCCCTTTCTCGAAGGAAAAGTGGAACGCGGCGGATACTTCATCGGCCCGGTGATCTTCAGGGACGTCGATCCGGCGGCGGCGATCGCGCAGGAAGAGATCTTCGGCCCGGTCCTCTCGGTCATCAGGGCATCGGACATCGACGAAGCGATCGGTATCGCAAACGCAACGCCCTATGCGCTTACCGGAGGGCTTTTTTCGCGGAGCCCGAAGAATATCCTGAAGGTCCGTGAGGAGTTCAGGGTCGGCAATCTCTATATCAACAGGAAGATCACCGGCGCGCTGGTCGGCAGACAGCCCTTCGGCGGCATCGGGATGTCGGGCGTCGGGTCGAAGGCCGGCGGCCCGGATTACCTCCTGCAGTTCATGGAGCCCGGGAGCATCAGCGAAAATACGATGCGAAGGGGCTTCGCGCCGCTGTAGTGCCCGCCCTATTTCATCTTCTTCGTGATATGCCTGTCGACGGACCAGCGGCCGCCGCCTTTGATCATCAGCGCCAGCGTGATCGCCACGACGAGGATGTGATACTCAAAACCCTCTCCCTTCTGCTTGCCGAACCAGTTCATGAAAAAACCGTTCTGCCAGTGGATCATCACGACCGCCACGACCATATTGCAGGTGATGCCGAAAGCCGCGATCCTCGTGAGAAAGCCTGTAATCAGCCCGAGAGAGCCTGCGGACTCGGCCAGAATCGCCAGGAAGGCGAAGAAGGCGGGTATGCCCATCTTTACGGTGAAGGCGTCCATCGCCCCGCTGAATCCCGGCCCCCCGAACCAGCCGAAGACCTTCTGCATCCCGTGCGGGAAAAATACTATCCCGAGCAGGAGCCGCAGGACAAGCAGTGCCGTATCGTCCTCCGTCTGAAATATCCCTTTGATCATGCGCGCCTCCTCTTTCTTCTGTTCTGGTTCCAGTATATCAGGTATCCGGATCCCCGCAAACGGGCGGGCCGTTGCAAAGGCTGAAACTATGTGATAGGGTGATACCGTATACCATCTGTTGAAAGGAGATACGATGCGCAAACGGAAGACCGGTTTTATGATAGTTCCCTGGGCGGCCGTCTGTCTTGCGGTAATTTTCTCCGCCTATTCGCCGGGACGGGCCCTCGGCCAGGATACAGGCGAAGCCCTCTTCAAGGCCAATTGCTCACCCTGCCATCCCGACGGCGGGAATATTCTCAATTCAAAAAAGACCCTGCATAAGAAAGACCGCGAGGCACACAATATCAGGACAGCGGCCGATATTGTCAGGAAGATGAGAAATCCGGGGCCCGTGCCGACCCATCCCCAGGAGTGGGCGGGCATGAAGATGTTCGACAAGAACAAGATTTCGGACGAGGATGCGTTGAAGATTGCCGATTATATCCTGAAGACGTTCAATTAGCCCGCTGATAAAGGTGACCGGAATCCGGACTCACGGTGCGTTATTTCGCGCATATCTCCCCTGCGCCAACATCCCTTGTTGTTCCAACCGCTTGATATAAGCGGATTTATCAGGCTGGTATCTGTTGTGCATCGAGAATAGGAGAGCTACGGAAGGAAGCTCTGAAGAACAGGGGCTAATCCTTCACGGCACAGTCCGGGGGCGGAAGGACTTTCTCTGCGTGTCGGCACATACCGGCCGCGGACGGGACAACGGAGGGAGGAATCAATTATTGATGAGCCAAAATAAGGGACACCGGCCGACTGAAGCCGAAGTACGCTACCGCGCGCTGTTCGATCAATCTCCGGACGGCATTCTCCTTATCGACCCCCAGGGCAAGATACTGGACTTCAACGAGGCCGCACACCGGATGCTCGGATACTCGCGCGAAGAGTTTACGGGAATCGACATCCGCTCGCTCAGTCTGAAGAGTCCCGAAGAAACCCAGGCATGCATCGACAGGCTGGCCAGCGAAGGGAAATGCGAGTTCGAGGGGAAATACAGGACAAATAACGGAGAAGTCCGGACCATCCATGTCATCTCGAGTGTCGTGGACCTGTCCGGCCGCACCCTCTTCCATTCGATATGGCGCGATGTCAGCGAGCGGAAGCAGGCAGAAGAAGCGTTGGGCCTGAGCCAGGAGAGACTGGCGCGGGCACAACAGATTGCGCACGTGGGGGACTGGGAATGGGAACTTGCCACCAATGCCGTCCATTGGTCGGACGAACTCTACCGCATTTACGGATACGAGCCCCGCGAAATCGCACCGGACTACGGCCTCGTCGTCGAGGCGATGCACCCCCACAGCAGGGAACTGTTCCTTCAGGCTATTAACGATGCGCTCACAGGGACGGGACCGTTCGAGATGGACTACAAGTTCTACCGGAAAGACGGCTCGGTAGCGGTCCTCCATACGATAGGCCGTGTGATCCGCGGCGCGGACGGCGGACCGGTGCGGATGGTCGGAATCGTCCAGGACATCACCTCGCAGAGGAAAGCGGAAGACGCGGTGCGCGAATCAGAGGCGAAATTCAGGGGCATCTTCGACGACGCCAACGACGGGATCCTGATCGTCGACAGCGAGACCAGAAAATTCTGCGAGGCCAACAGGACCATATGCGCCATGCTGGGATACACCAGGGAGGAGCTTCTCACTCTCGGCATCAAAGACATCCATCCCCCCGGCGATCTCGCCCGCGTTCTCGCCGAATTCAGGGAGCAGCAAAAAGGCGGGAAGATCATCGCTGCGGACCTTCCGGTGCTGCGGAAAGACGGCACCGTCTTTTACTCGGACATCGGGACGGCGTTTATCGTCCTCGGGGGGGCGCAGTACGGCATAGGGATATTCCGGGACATAACCGGGAGAAAGAAGGCCGAAGAAGAGCTGCGCAACAGCCGTGAATTCGTCAGCAGCGTTCTGAACACCGTCGACGAGGCTTTCATCGTGGTGGATGCCGATTACCGGATCACGATGGCAAACAGCGCCTATAGCAGACAGACGGGAATCCCCGTCGGCGATATCTTCGGGAAGCCTTGTTATGAGGTTTCCCATCAAAACACCGCCCCCTGCCACGAAAAGGGCGAGGAATGCGCGGTGCGCCATACCTTCGATACGGGCGAGCCCCATGCCTGTGTCCACAAGCATCTTGCGAAAGACGGCGGCATTCTTTATGTCGAAACGAAGTCGTATCCGCTGAAAGACGCATCCGGCAAGATCGTGTCGGCGATCGAGGTGATCAATAATATCACCGACAAGCATCTCCTTGAGGAACAGTTCCTCCGCACCCAGAAACTCGAGGCGGTCGGGCTGCTGGCCGGCGGGATAGCCCATGACTTCAACAACCTCCTGCAGGGCGTCTTCGGCACCATCTCGATGGCAAAGCTGCTCTCCGACAGGGACGGGAAACCCTTTGAGCTGCTCGAGGAAGCCGAGCGGGCGCTCATGCAGACAAGAAACCTCACCAAGCAGCTCCTGACCTTTTCGAAGGGCGGCGAGCCGGTGAAGAAAAGCGTTGCGCTTCCCCCCCTGATCCATGATTCCGTAAAATTCGCACTGAGCGGCTCGAACATAGATTGCGTTTTTTCGACGGCCGACGACCTCCTTGCCGTCAGGGCGGACGAAGGCCAGATCAGTCAGGTGATGCACAACCTCGTATTGAACGCGGCGGAAGCTATGCCGGACGGCGGCACCGTCTCGGTAGAGGCATGCAACATGCCGTTGTCTGATAAAGGAGCCCTGCCCCTCCCGAAGGGGGCTTATGTGAGAATCAGCGTAAAAGATTACGGGATCGGGATTCCCGAGTCCCATCTCTCCCGCATATTCGACCCCTATTTCAGCACCAAAAAGAAGGGGAGCGGCCTCGGCCTCACCACGTCGTATTCCATCGTCAAAAAACATGGAGGACTGCTCGATGTGAAATCCGATCTCGGCGCCGGCAGCACCTTCTTTGTCTACCTTCCGGCGTCCGGGGAAATGCCGGTTCCTGAGAAGGCCGGAAAGGGCAGGATCGTCCGCGGCAAGGGGACGGTACTCCTGATGGACGACGAAGAGGTCGTGAGGTCGGTGGCGGGGTATATGATCAAGAGTCTCGGCTACGAGATCGACTTCGCCGAAAACGGGGAAGAGGCGATCGAGAAATATATCGGCGCCCTGAATGCGGCGCGGCCGTTCGATGCGGTAATCCTCGATCTGACCGTACGCGGAGGGATGGGAGGCGAAGAGACGATCAGAAAAATGACCTCCCTCGATCCCGCCGTGCGCGCGATCGTATCGAGCGGCTACTCGGACAGTGCGATCCTGTCCCACTATGAGGACTACGGGTTCAAGGCGGTATTATCGAAGCCCTACGCGATCGAGGAACTGAGCAGCACCCTTCATCAGCTGACGCGGCCCGAAAAGAACTGACCGCATTCCGCCGGTTGCGGGAGGTCAGGCATTACCGGCCGGCCGTTTCCCGTCGAGCGCCTCGCGGATGCTTCGTGCGAGCAGCCGCTGGCTCAAGGGTTTTTGGATAAAAACGACCCCGGGGTCGAGGACCCTTTTATGGGCTATGATGTCGTCGGTATATCCCGACATGAATATCGTTACTATCCCCGGGCGGTGCTTCCGTATCGCCTCCGCCACCTCCCGGCCGTTCATCGAATGCATGATCACGTCGGTGAGGAGGAGATCGATCGGTTCGTCCCAGCGTCTGCTGATCGCGACCGCGTCTTCGCCGCCGGTAGCCGTCAGGACGGTGTAGCCGAGGGAACCAAGCGTCTTTTCGATCATCTCGACAATGACCGGATCATCGTCCACGACGAGTATCGTTTCCCGTCCCCGCGCCGGCGGCGTGAGCGGCGGCTCGCCGCCGGGCTGTATGCTTTCCTCGGTCGCCGGCAGATAGACCCTGAAGATGGTCCCGGATCCCGGCTCGCTCTCCACGTCGATATAGCCGTTATGCTGCCTTACGATACCATATACCGTGGCAAGGCCCAGTCCCGTCCCTTTTCCCTTCCCTTTTGTGGTGAAAAACGGCTCGAAGATCCTCTCCTTCATCTCGGCCGTTATCCCCTTGCCGTTGTCGCTGACGGCAAGCATGACGTGAATTCCCGGCTTGACGTTTTCGTGGGTCATCGCATACTGCCGGTCGAGAAGCTCATTCCCCGTTTCAACAAGCAGCCGCCCGCCGTCGGGCATCGCATCCCGCGCGTTGGCCACCAGGTTCATCAGCACCTGCTCGAGCTGCCCCGGATCCGCAAGCACGTTTTTTACCGGCTTCGTTCGCAGCTCGAACCTGATGTCTTCACCGATGATCCTCGAGATCATCGTCGCCACATTCCCGATGACCTCATTGAGGTCCACCGGCTTCATCTGGAGCACCTGCTTGCGGCTGAAGGCGAGGAGCTGCCGAATAAGCCCCGCCCCCCTTTCCCCGGAATTGCGGATGATCTCGAGCTGTTTCAGCATCGGATGGCCTTCGGGCAGGCCCGCCATCAGGATCTCGCAATACCCCAGTATGCTCGTGAGGATATTGTTGAAGTCGTGCGCGACGCCCCCCGCAAGCCGCCCGATCGACTCCATCTTCCGTGACTGCAGGAGCTGAGAAGAAAGATACTCCTGCTCCTGCTCGGCCTTTCTGCGCTCCGAGATGTCCCGGGCCACGGCAAGCACTGCCCTCCGGCCCGAATAGTCGATCATCCTGTAGTTGAGCTCCACCGGAATAGTCTTTCCGTCCTTCCCAACGTGGACAGACTCGAAAAATGCCCTGCCGTCGGTCATCAGCTTCTTCCGGTTCTCCAAGAAGGCTTCCAGCCGCTCCGGCGAGGTGATATCGGCCAGAGACAGCCCCCTGAGCTCGGCCCGCGAATAGCCGGTGCTCCGGCACGCCTCCTCGTTCACCTCCACGCACGTGCCCTCCAGCTCCTGGATGAACATCGCATCGCCCGCGCTCTCAAAGAGCATCTTGAAATTCCCCTCCGAATCGATGAGCGCCTCTTCCGCCAGCCTCCGGCGGTAGATATTGAGCCCCAGAAAGATGACCCCCAGGACGAGGAGGAAGATCAGGACCACGGTAGTCACGGCCAGCGTGCGGTACTGAGAGAAGAAAGAGACCGGCCTGTTGACGACGGTGCTGCCGTCCGGAAGCGAGGAGAGCGGGATCCCGAACCGGGCGAGCTGGACGTAGTCGAACATCATCCGGGTGGGGCTCCTGAGGTCCACGGGGATCTCCGATGCGGGAGTGCCCGAAAGGATTTTCAGTACGTCCTCGGCTGCGCAGACGCCCTGCGGCCCCCCCCCGAGCAGGCTCCCTCCCACGATGCCATATCCGAGCCGCTCCTCGTGGAGCCCGTAGACCGGCACCGGAGAGTTCAGGCTCAGCAGCTTCGAGATCTTCTCATGATTGATCACATGCCCGTCCTTGTCCAAACTGTATGACAGCGCAAGCACAATACTGTCTCCCGGAAGGTCTCGGAGCCGCCGCATAAGTTCGGCCGTTGTCATGTCTTCCATATACCTGATCTTCACCTTCCGGGAAAGGTCCGCCAGTTGCTCCTCCGTCTCCCTTCGGGTAGCAAGGCCGGTTACGCTGTAGTCATGGACGATGACGATCTCGCGGGTCCGTGGGTGCAGCCTGAGCGCCGTCTCGGCCGTTCCCCTGGCGTCAAGAAGCTCGGCGACCCCGGTGACATTGTCCTGTCCCCCCATCATCTCCCGGCGAAACCCGTTTATGCCGCAAAAAACGACGGGGACGCCGGGAAAAAGCTGCTGCCGGTATTTCAGGGCAAACTGAAGCGCAGGGTTGTCCGCGGCAATGACCGCGGCAAACTTCCTGCCCCGATATTTCAGCGCAAAGAGGTCCTTCAGCTTATCGAACTGCTCCATGCCGGGGAAGCGCTTGCAGTCCAGATATTCGACAATCGCCCTTGTCCTGAGCGGACTCATCCGCAGCGTCGCGGTAATGCCGTCCATCTCGTTGTCGGACCAGGAATAGCCCATGTGGTAGGAATTGAGGACGAGCACGTCATGGGCGTACGCAGAAGGTACGCCGGCGATGTCAGGCCCGGTCAGTTCATGACCGGCGGGCAGAAGGACACGGTTGAGGCCCCGGGTCTGCTGCCACAGGGAAAAAAGCAGCAGGAAGATGGCAGCCGCAAAAAGTGAGATAAGAAGAACGGCCCTCGGAGAACTCGAAAAGACGAGCCGCAATTTTGACGGCAAGCCGCCTATGCCGCGTGCCATGAATACATTCCCCCTTGGTGTTTCCCGAACAACAGCGGGTAAATCCGCATCCGGCGCACTACAATTATTGCATTTCGTCTGCTATTTGGCAACCCGTCCGTGCGACAGCAGGGCCTTGAGGCCCCTCACCGCCCTTTCGGGCGACGCATAGACCGGAATCCCCGCCCGTTCGAGCAGGTTCCGTATCTTTCCCGTAATTCCGCTTTCGGCGATATGGGCGACAATCGGTCTTCCCAGCCCGGCTTTCGCCGAAGCCAGGAGCGCGCCGAGATTTTCGGTAATCCCGAAGACGTTCGGAAGCGCGATGATCACGAATCCGTCGTATTCGTCGCGGAGTTCGCCGAGCGCAGCCACATAGTCCTTATCTTTCACCTGCGCGGTGAGATCGACCGGGTTATTGACGACAAAAAAATCGGGGAAGAGGTGATGAAGCCGGTCCCTGATCTCTTCGGCAATCGACGGCACCTGCAGCCCCTGTCTCATGCATTCGTCCGCGGCAAGCACGCCGGAGCCGCCGCCGTTGGTGATGATGCACACCCGCCCGCCCGCTGACGGCCTCTGGTACGCAAGCGCCTTGGCGGCGTCCAGGAGCTCGTCGAAATCCGCGACCTCGCGTATTCCCCACTGGGCCGCGATCGAGTGGAACACCTCATACCGCCCCGCAAGTCTGCCGGTATGGGAAAAAGCGGCCGCCTGTCCGCTGGCCCCCTTCCCCGATTTCAGGACAAGCAGCGGCTTCCGCTCCGAGAGTTCCCTCGCGCTCTGAACGAACCTCCTGCCGTCTCGCACGGATTCGACATACGAAACCACTACTTCAGTCTTGTCGTCCCCGACAAGATATTCGAACAGGTCGGATTCGGCTACGTCGACGGCATTGCCGTACCCGATCGCCTTCGATACTCCGGCGCGGGCCTCCTTCATCGCCCCCAGCAGGCAGCTGAGGATAGCGCCGCTCTGAGAGATGACCGCGACATTGCCCCTCTTCGGCCGGTGCAGCCTCGACGGCGGGAGGAAGAAGGTGTCAAGCTTACGGTGGGGATTATAGAGTCCCATGCAGTTCGGCCCGACTATCCTGAATCCGGCCTCCTCCCCGATGCGCCTCACCTCATCCTGAAGCCCCGTCTCCCCCACCTCGGCAAAACCCGAGCTCATGACAATCACGCATTTCGCCTTCCCCCTGAATTCCTTCAGTATGCCAGGGACCTCCTGGGCAGGCCGCAGGATCAGCGCAAGGTCGACCGGCTGCGGGATATCCGAAACCTCCGCGAATGCCTTCACTCCCATCAGTTCGTCATATTTGGGGTTGACCGGATACAGCATCCCGTTGAAGCCGAGGAGGTTTTTCATCACCACCCCGCCGAGCTTCATCTCGCTGTGGGAGGCGCCGATCAGCGCGATCGAGCGGGGCGCGAAGAGAGGGTCGAGGGCGTTCATGCGCTCTCGATGAATATCAGCGCGGGGTCCTCGAGATACCCCGTCACTTTGGCAAGAAAGCGCGAGGCGTCCACCCCGTCGGTCAGCCGGTGGTCGAAGGTGAGCGAGATCGGGAGGATCTTCCGTATCGCGATCTTGCCGTCCTTCACCCAGGGCCGTTCGGAGATCATGCCGGTGCCGAGTATCGCCGATTCGGGATAATTGATGATCGGCGTCGCGAAATAGCCCCCGAAATGGCCATAGTTCGTGATCGTGAAGGTGCCGCCCTTCATCTCTTCGATCTTGATCTTCCTTTCGCGCGCCTTGATGCTCAGGTCCTGGATCTCGAGCGCGAGTTCGAGGATTGTCTTTTTGGCCGGTTCCTTGATGACCGGCACCATGAGGCCGTCTGGCGTATCCGTCGCAACACCGATGGCGTAGTATTTCTTGACGATGATCTCTTCCTTTTCGTCGTCGATCGAGGCGTTCAGCATCGGATGTTCAGGAAGGGCATGGAGGACCGCCTTGATGAAGAAGGGGAAGAACGTCAGATGAAGCCCCTTTTCGAGAAGCGGCCTCTTCTCCCTCTCCCTCAGGTCCCAGAGGTCGGTAATATCGACTTCGTTCATCCCGGTCACGAACGCCGTCGTCTTCTGCGCCATGATCAGGTTCCTAGCAATCGTCCTGCGGACCCCGCGCAGGGGGACCCTTTCGACCGGCCCGTACGTGACTTCCGCCTTCTTCTCTTTCGGACCCGCCGCCGCGGTCACATTGTCCTTCGTGATGCTCCCTCCCGGTCCCGTGCCCTTCACCGCCGAGAGGTCGACGCCGAGTTCCCTCGCGAGCGCCCTGACCGCGGGGGCGGCAAGGACCGTCTCTTCCTCTTCTTCAGGAAGGACGCCTACCACCGAGACCGACTTCGGCCTCTGTTCTTCCGCCGGCTTTCTTGCTTCGGCTGGCCTCATCTCTTCCGCGAACCCTTTCTCCGCCGCCCTTTCCTCTTCGGCGGCCTCGCCTTCCTCCGCAATCGTCATCAGGACCTCGCCGACCTTCGCGATCTCCCCCTCCTGCCTGTTCAGTTTCAGTACCCTGCCCTTTCTGGGGGACGGCACTTCGACCACCGCCTTGTCCGTCTCCAGTTCGACCACGGTCTGATGTTCCTCGACCGCGTCGCCCTCCTTCACCACCCACTTTCTTATCTCACCCTCGGTGATCCCTTCTCCCAGGTCGGGCAACACAAACTTAAAAGGCATACCTCCTCCTCCTCGCGCGGGATTGCTGCTTCTGAAACGCCATTGTAAAGGATATCACGCGCCATTGAGACAGTCAATTTCCACCGTGGTATAATGCAGATGATGAATAGGGAAGACAGAAAGAATGTGCGGGCAGGAATCCTCGCGGCGTTTTCGTTCGTGGTAGCCCTCTGCTCGCTCCCGGAGGCCGCAGTGCCCGCCGCCGATGCGAGAGATTTCATGTGGGAGGCCCGCTCGAAAACCGCCACGGTCTATCTTCTCGGGTCGGTCCACTTTCTGACCCGCGACGCCTATCCGCTCTCCGCGCCGATAGAAGAGGCCTTTGCGAAGTCGGACGTGCTGGCTGTCGAAGCGAACATCAACAATCCGGACCAACTCTTTTTCACGAAGTTCCTGGAGCGCGCCTTTTACCCTGAAGGCGATTCACTGAAAAACCATCTGTCCCCTGACACCTATGCGCTCCTCAGGGAGGAACTCGGGAAGTTCGGGCTGCCGGAAGAGCTGACCGAACGGGAGAGGCCGTGGTTTCTCGCACTGACGCTGACGTCTCTGCAGCTGCTCAAAGGCGGGTTCGACCCGGAGCTCGGCGTCGATATGCATTTCCTTTCGAAAGCAGGAGGGAAGAAGATCGTCGAGATCGAGAGTCTCGAATACCAGACCGAACTCCTCTCCGGATTTTCCGACTCCGAGCAGGAGTCATTCCTCCGGTATACCCTCAGGGACATGCAGAAGGCCGCCAAGGAGTCCCGGAGCCTCGTCACAACATGGAAGTCGGGAGACGCCGACGGTCTTGCGGCGGTCCTCCGCGAGGGAATGTCGAAAGAGGCGGGAATGTCCTCCGTCTGGGAGAAGCTCCTGTACGAACGGAACAAAAAAATGGTCCGCCGGATAGAAACGTTTCTTAAATCACACGGCACGGTATTCGTCGTCGTCGGGGCAGGCCATCTCGTCGGCCCGAGAGGGGTAGTCGAAATGCTCAGGGCGCGGAGATATGCCGTCGAGCAGTGGTGATTCCGCCGGGCAAAAAGACATTGCATAGACCGGGGGAATCGAATAGACTATACTACGGTCCGCGCCACAACGGTCCGTCGGAGCGGCGTACCACACTATGACGATATACGACATGACGGTCTGCATACGCGCCATCGGCGCATGGGTGATCGACCTGCTCGCCGAGATGGGCCGCATGTTCATCTTCCTGATGAATGCGATTTTTACCGTCTTCAGGCCGCCCTTCAAATTCAGGATGCTCCTGCGGCAGATACGTTTTCTCGGCAGCAAATCGATGGTCGTCATCCTCCTGACCGGCTCCTTCACCGGCATGGTTCTGGCCTTGCAGATTTATTACACCCTCAGAAAATTCGGCTCCGAGGCGATGCTCGGACCGGCAGTCGCCCTTTCGATCATCCGGGAACTGGGGCCGGTGCTTTCGGCGCTCATGGTGACCGGCAGGGCCGGGTCGGCCCTGACGGCCGAGATCGGCATCATGAAGATCACCGAGCAGATCGACGCGCTCACCTCGATGGCGCTGAATCCGGTCCGGTACCTGATCGTGCCAAACATCGTCGCGGCGCTCATCGCCTTTCCCCTTCTGACCGCGATCTTCGATCTGATCGGCATCTACGGAGGTTATTTCGTCGGCGTGAAGCTTCTCGGCCTCAGCTCGGGCACCTATTTCTCTCAGATGGAAACGTTCCTCAAACTGGAAGACATCCGGGTCGGACTTTACAAATCGCTCAGCTTCGGAGTCATCGTCTCGTGGGTCTGCTGCTATAAGGGGTATTACACCGGCTACGGCGCCGAGGGGGTGAGCAAGTCGACGACCTCGGCGGTGGTGCTCTCTTCCGTATTCATCCTGATCTGGGACTATTTCCTGGGGACGATCCTCCTGAGGTAGCCATGATACAGATCGTCAATCTCAGAAAGCGTTTCGGCAACCAGAAGGTCCTCAACGGACTCAACCTGAAGATCGAAAACAGGGAGCTCGTCGCAGTGATCGGCCAGAGCGGGGGCGGCAAGAGCGTTCTCCTGAAGCATCTGATCGGCATCGTGAAACCAGACGAAGGGAAGATATTAATCGAGGGGGTGGACATCACCACCGTTACAGGGAAGGACCTCGACTCGGTCAGGGAAAAATTCGGCGTCGTCTTCCAGGAAGGCGCGCTCTTCGATTCTCTCACCGTTTATGAGAACATCGCCTTTCCTCTCCGGGAAAAGACGCGCATGAAGAAAGACGAGGTCAACGAGCGCGTGCTCCACGCGCTCGTTGACGTCGGTCTCAGCGAGATGGGGAACAAGTATCCCGCCGAGATAAGCGGCGGCATGAAGAGGAGGGTCGCCCTCGCCCGGGCGCTGATCACCGAGCCGAAGATCGTGCTCTTCGACGAGCCCACTACGGGGCTGGACCCGATCATTTCGAGCTCGATCCACAAACTGATCACGAAGACGCACCAGAAATACGGGTTCGCCGGCCTGATCATCAGCCATGAGATACCCGCGATATTCGAGGTTGCAGATAGAATAGCCATGTTATACAATGGTACTATTATCGAAACGGGGCCCGCGGAGGAGTTCAGGAGATCGGACAACCCGTACGTGAGGCAGTTTGTCTCCGGCGCGCTCGAAGGCCCCATAGAAATAATAAAGTAGAGGTGAGACGCGCAACCGATGAAAAAGATCGATCTTGAAATCGCGGTGGGTTTTTTTCTCCTGATAGGCATTTTTTCACTCGCCTACATATCGATCAAAATGGGGAAACTCGAAGTCATTGGGGGGAAGGGGTATACTGTGTACGCCCAGTTCGCCCAGTCAGGAGGCATCAAACCCGGGGCCGATATCCAGATCGCCGGAGTCACGGTCGGACGGGTCACGGGCATCAGACTCGACAAAAACTATGAGGCGCTTGTCAGCTTCGAGATCGACGAGGGGGTAAAGCTGCAGGACGACTCGATCGCCTCGATCAAGACCTCGGGGCTTATCGGAGAAAAATTCGTGCAGATCTCTCCGGGCGCGTCGGAAAAGTTCATAGCCCCGGGCGGCACGATACGGGACACCGAGTCCGCCATCGACATCGAATCGCTGCTTTCAAAATACGCCTTCGGGAAGATTTAGGAGGAAGCCATGAGAAACCGCCGCACCGTTGCCGCAGCAGTCTTTTTCGCCTTCTGTCTCGCACTTTTCCCCTTCGCCGTCCCGGAGGCGTATGCGGGCGAAGCCACGGAGCAGATCAAGGAGACGTCAGACGCCGTAATCGCCGTTCTGAACAACAAGGAGCTCCGGAAGCCCGAGAACAGGCAAAAAAAGAGGAAGAAACTGAGGGAGATCGTCGATAAACGCTTCGACTTCGGCGAGATGGCGAAACGCTCCCTCGGACCCGCCTGGAGCAAGAGGACGCCGGAAGAGAAGAAGGAATTCGTATCGCTCTTTTCCGACCTTCTCGAAAATACCTATATCAGGAAGATCGAACGCTTTGAGGATGAGAAAGTGCGCTATAACAGCGAAAGGGTCGATGGGGCGTACGCAGCGGTCAAGACGACGGTCATCACCGCCAAGGGGGTCGAGATCCCCGTTGAATACCGGATATTTAAAAAAGACGCCAAGTGGGAGGTCTACGACGTCATTATCGAGGGCGTCAGCCTCGTCAACAACTATCGGTCGCAGTTCCGTGATATCCTGAATTCGGAATCCTTCGCGGGGCTCCTGAAGCGCCTCCGGGACAAGGAGAAGAAGGAGACCGAATAGCCCATAACGCAGGGACCGGCTACTGCCGGTCCTTTTCCTGGTAGAGCGGCCCGCTATACGCTCCGCCTTCCACCTTGCTCTTGCGGTACTGGTAGTAGGCGTTGCGCATCGCCACATAGGGCTCGATCGCCGAGTCCTTGAAGTCCTCGTAGTCCCCGATCCTGAGCGAGACCCCGTTGACCTGCTCGTACCCTTCGACCGCAAGCGAGTCCGCAAACGGAGTGATATAGTTCTCCGGGGTGAGAAAGTAATCACCCGCCATGCCTACGCTGTCTCTGAAAGACGAAGGCCCGAGAAACGGCCAGATGAAATAGAACCCGTTGGGGATGCCGTATTCTCCGAGGGTCTGGCCCAGGTCCTTGTCTCCCGTGCCGATAGCGGGGTTCGCCTTGACGATCTCGTACATCCCGCCGATCCCGGCAGTGCTGTTCACCACGAACCGCCCGAGCTCAGCGGCCGCGGCGTGAATCTTCAGCTGGAGGATCGAGTTGACGAAACGCACCGGGAACGCCACGTTGTTGACGACGTTGCGCACCCGTATGCGTCCGTATTCGGGAACGAAGAAGCTATAGAGCTTCGCCGTCGGCTTCATCACCCAGAAGTAGAGCCTGTCGTTAATGGTGAACATCGCCCGGTTCCAGGGCTCCAGCGGATCGACGATCCCACCCTCCTCCTGCACCGCCCCGTCGGGACCGCCCGGGCCAGCCTCGTCCGAGACGACCGCATCAGCCCCGGTGTCGGTCGGGGCCCCGGCAGCAAAAGAGTACCGTGGAAGCAGGATAATAAATGCCACCGCCATCGAAATGAAAATGTTTCTTGTTTTCATCTGTTCACGTTCGTTCCTTTCCACATTAATAGTCTCAAAACTATTTACCATGCTAACTCCCCTCGCCCCCTCTTAACCTAAGAGGAGGAACGGTTTCCTCCCCTTAACGTAAGGGGAGGTGAGGAGGGGTTATGCACGGACTATTTTGCTGCCGTTATTAAGTCAGTATACGCATCCTATCGAGACAGAGTGTGCGCTCTCACTAATACTGCATGACCGTAACAACAGTGCTCCTCTCTCAGCCCTCCAACTGCATACACATCTCCCCGCCGTCATGCACGTTCCATCAATACTGCATCACCTCATCGATCGCCTTGCGTATCCTTTCGGTGCTCGGCATGTAATAGTCCTCCAGCTTCGGAAGCGGAAGCACCGCGTCGTATCCCGTCACCCTTTTGATCGGCCCTTTCAGATAGAGCATCGCGTCCTCGGCGATCGACGCTGATATCTCGGCGCCGAAACCGCCGGTCTTCGGGGCCTCATACACGACGACGGCCCTGCCGGTCTTCTTTACCGAGTTAAAGATGGCCTCTTCGTCGAAGGGATTGAGCGTCATCAGGTCGATCACCTCTGCGTCCACCCCCTCGATCGCCTTTATCGTCTTCTGGAGCATGCTCCCCCAGGAGATCACCGTCACCTGGCCGCCCTCCTGGACGATCCGGGCCTTGCCGAGAGGCACGGTGTATTCGCCTTCCGGGACATCCTCCTTGATCATGCGGTAGAGCCTCGTGGATTCGAGGAAAATAACCGGGTCGGGGTCCCTGATCGCGGAGATGAGGAGCCCCTTTGCGTAATACGGCGAAGAAGGCACCACCACCTTGATCCCCGGCATATGGCAGAAGTGGGCCTCGGAGCTTTCGGAGTGGTGCTCCGGCGACCTGATGCCGACGCCGTAGGGGGTCCTGATCACCATCGGCACGCTGTAGCGGCCGCGCGAGCGTGAGCGTATGCGGGCGGCGTGATTGAAGATCTGGTCTGCCGCCGGATAGATGAAGCCCATGAACTGGATCTCGGCCACCGGCTTCAGCCCGTAGACCGCCATGCCGATGGCGGTTCCGACGATGCCGGATTCCGCAAGCGGCGTGTCCATCACACGCGCCTCGCCGAACTGCTCGAGAAGCCCTTCGGTCACCCTGAAAACGCCTCCGTCCCTGCCGACGTCCTCTCCGAGTATCACCACGTCCTTATCGCGCTGCATCTCTTCCTTCAGCGCGAGGTTGATCGCATGCACCATATTCATCGTCGCCATCAGAAATCCCCCATCTGTTTCTTCTGTCTCGGGGTAAGCTCTTTATAGGTGTAGACAAGCATGTCTTGCGGCTTCGGCTTTTCGACCGCCTCGGCCTTCTTCACCGCCTCGTCCACCAGCGCCTTGGCGTCCTCGTCAACCTGTTTCCCGTAGGAGTCCGCCCAGAGGCCCTTCTTTTCCATGTACCGCTTCAGTCTCAGGATCGGGTCCTTCTCCTTCCAGGCCTCGACCTCCTCCTTCGTACGGTACCGGGAGGCGTCGTCCGCGGTGGTATGGTCCGACATCCGGTAGGTATGGCACTCGATCAGGGTCGGCCCGCCCCCGCTTCTGGCCTTGTCGACCGCCGACTTCGTCGCCTTGTAGACGGCGAAGATGTCGTTGCCATCTACCTGTATCCCCTCGAAGCCGTAGGCGAAGGCCTTCTGCGCGATCGTCATGGCGGCGGTCTGCCGTGCGCGGGGCACCGAGATCGCCCACTGGTTGTTCTCGCAGATGAAGACGACCGGGGCCTGAAAGACGCCGGCAAAGTTCATCGCCTCGTGAAAGTCGCCCTCGGACGTCCCGCCGTCACCGAAATAGGTCAGCGTCACCGTCTTGTCTTCCTTGTACTTCGCCGCCATCGCCGCACCGACCGCATGGAGCATATGCGTGCCGACCGGAATCGATATCGGGAACATGTTGATATCCTCCGGGACCTTGATCCCCCGCTCGTCGCCGCCCCAATACTGGAGGATCATATACATCTCGTAGCCGCGGGCGACGAAGACGCCGTTCTCCCTGAACGACGGGAAGATCCAGTCCCGCTTTTCGAGCGCATAAGCCGTCCCGAGCTGGGCGGCCTCCTGTCCGAGGATCGAGGCGTAGGTGCCGATCCGCCCTTCCCTCTGGAGGTTCAGCGCCCGGCCGTCGAAGGTCCTCATCCGGACAAGTGTTTCGTACAACTCCCTGATCTGAGAATCCGTGAACTTCGGCGCAAGCGACTCGTCCGCATCCCCGTTCTCACTCAGGATTTCGAGGCGTTTCACCTCGCATGATTCAATCGTGGTTTCGGGCATCTCTTCTCCCCTTCATCTTCCGGATTTGGTTCTGCAATCCGGTTATTTTTCCAAATATTACCATAATTCCGGGGGGGATTCTATATCCCGCACAGGGCAGGACAGGCAAGGGTCAGGACTCCGTCTGCCGAAATTGCACGGCATGTGGGAGTGTGCACGTCGACAATTGCGCGGGCACCGGCGAGAACGGAGACGATCGTATAATCCAAAGCTGTCGCAACGCAACGGGTAAAGACCATATCAACCTCGAAACGATTCTCAGCTCCCTTGTCATCTTCCTGCAGAGTTACCAGGGGCGGATTCCCGCGGCCATAGGACCGGCGGCGCAATGGATCTTAAAATGCCTGCTCCCCTTCTTCCTCATCTGCTGCAGGTTCTTATCGATTTATAAAATCACCCTTAATAAGAAGGTCCATTTCACAGCCGCCCTCCAGACGGCCTTCTTTACGAGCCTGCTATGGGAACTGGCCAAACATCTTTTCGCCTGGTATATCGTCCACCTCGCCGAGTACTCCCTCGTGTATGGTTCATTAAGCACCGTGGTTATTTTCGTTCTGTGGATTTACTATTCTTCGACCATTCTGGCTCTGGGCAGGAGAGTTTGCGTTCTTCCTGCAGGAAGACTGACAACGGTAAACTGACCGTTTCGGAACAAAAGCAGCACCGCCGTTGGCAGGCAGGATATCGCTATTCGCCCAAAGTTTTCTGAAGTCTTTGCTGGCCTTCCCGGTCTTTTCTCTTGCGGGTGAGATATTCTTCCTTCCCCATGTCGAGAAGCTGTTTTTTGTACAGAGCGGCCAAATCATACCATCGACCCAGCTGTTTCTCAAATCGTTGCCCGGCAGTGATCTCCCGTGTGTCCAGATACGCCAGAATTGCGAGATAATAGCATACAACATCGCGCTCGACTGAACCTCTTAGCCCTTCCACATAGACTGGGCTGCCGTTGCTGTCCGTGCCGGTTACGCTGAAACCGGCCTTGCTGCCGCCGAATAATTTCATAAACAAATATGCCAGGGAGCTGTAACGATAAGAATACCGCAAATGGATGAATGTCTTATCGTTGCGTAATGGTATCGCCTCAAGTCTGAACTGGTGGTCCTTTGTATGAAAGGGACCCCTCGGCGCAGTGAGTAAAATATCGAAATACCCCGCTTGCAGCGCACTGACGCGGTACTCGAATTTCATTTGATATGCATCCTCAGGAGGGTCGGAAAATTTATCGACGTTGTAGATATTGAGCAGCCATGTATCATTCACCTTCCTGTACGTACATGCTCCGACCTTCACATGAGGCAAAACAACCTCGCACCAGTTAGCCGGGGCCAGAAACTCCTTTTTTATAAGCCCGAAAGGATAGTTAATAGTACCGTAGATATCGACACGGGAGGCATTATTATTCACGGACGACTCCACATAGAAGGGGATAGACAACGTATTCTGCTCCAGTTCTCTTTCGATCTTATGGTATTTATCGATAAGAGCTTCGCGTGAGATGTGAGGCGGCGCCTGAGAGTGCTCCGTATCCAGGGCTGCTGAAGAAGTAGCTGCACGGAGAGAGACCGGACAGAGCACAAGAACGGCGATCAGCATGAAATTATGTATGTGCTTCACGGCTTTCTTTTTTTTAGGTTTCTTTACGCACGGCTCAGCCTGCACTTCCTAAGATTGCAGGGATACCAATAAATCCCGTCATTTACATGATAGTACACTTTTTAGCAAACGTGAAGATTTCAAGGGATTAAACTCAGCGGGAGGCTGCTTCCCAAAGTGAAGCGATATTTACTCATGAGTAATCTTTGATGGGTTGAGCTAATGCATGTCCCTTTGGCAATCATCTTGCAGAAAATTCCTGACATTGACATCACTCGATACTGCGCTAAAATATCAATAACACCGCATGCAAAGCAAAGACAAAACAGAAGGGCAACTGATAAATGATTCAGGGGAGCAGCGTCAGCCTGCGGGGGGGGAGACAACAAGAGAAACCTTACGCAGGCGGGCGGATGAGGAGCTTAAGAGATCGGAAACCCGCTACCGGAGGCTTTTTGAAACTGCTCAGGACGGGATAGTTCTTCTCGATGCAGATACGGGTCAGATTCTCGACGTGAACCCATTCCTTTTAAAGATACTGGGGTACTCGCATAAGGATTTTCTCGGGAAGAAACTCTGGGAAATCGGTCCTTTCAGCGACATGACAGCATCGAAGCTCCGTTTTGAAGAACTGCAGACGAAAGGGTATGTACGGTACGAACATTTGCCGCTAGAAACAAGAGATGGCCGTCTCATAGATGTCGAAGTTGTCAGTAATGTCTACCTCGTCGATAAGGGGAAGATCATCCAGTGCAACATCCGTGACATCACTTTGCGTAAACAGGCGGAGGAGGTGCTCCGGAAGGCGTATGATGAGATGGACCTGCGCGTGAAGGAACGGACTGAAGAGTTGATCGCAGCAAACGAGCAACTCTTGGGGGAAATAGAAGAACGCAAGAAGGCGGAGGAGTCACTGCAGGGCACGCTCCTTGAAATCAAGGAGTTAAGAAGCAAATTGCGTGAGGAGAACCTCTACCTTCGGGAAGAAATCACTCTGCTGCACTCACATAAGGATATCGTGGGCAACAGTGAAGCGATCAGGACCGTCCTGCAGCAGATAGAACAAGTGGCGCCGACAGATTCGACGGTCCTGATCCAGGGGGAGACAGGCACCGGTAAGGAACTGATCGCTCATGCCATCCATAACTTGAGCGGCCGCAAGGGCCGGCTCATGATTAAAGTCAACTGTGCGGCCCTGCCGCCGACCCTCATCGAAAGTGAACTGTTCGGCCGCGAAAAGGGCGCTTTTACCGGCGCGTTGTCGAAGCAAATTGGTCGGTTTGAGCTTGCGGACGCCTCAACGATTTTTCTGGATGAGGTCGACGCTTTGCCGCTGGAACTCCAGTCCAAGCTGCTTCGGGTACTGGAGAGCGGTGAGTTTGAGCGCCTTGGCAGCCCCCGGACCGTTAAGGTCGACGCGAGAATCATTTCGTCGACAAACCGCAATCTTGCCAGGGTGGTCAGCGAAGGCGGGTTCCGGGAGGACCTTTACTACCGTTTGAACGTTTTTCAGATTACCGTGCCGCCTCTTCGTGAGCGCAGGGAGGACATATTGCCGCTCGTATGGTCTTTTGTGAAGGAGTTGAGCAAGAGGATGGGCCAACGGATAGAATCAATACCGCAGAAAAGCGTTGAGGCCCTGCAGGCCTATCCCTGGCCGGGCAACGTAAGGGAACTGCGGAATATTACCGAGCGTGCGATGATCATCACCGCCGGACCTGTACTGCATTTGGATGTACCGAGGATTGCGCAATCAGGTGAAGAGCAGTGCATGACTCTTCAGGAGGTGGAGAAACGGCGCATTATCGAGGCACTGAACGCCACCGGATGGCGGGTAAGCGGCAAGGACGGCTCGGCAGAGATTTTAGGAATCAATCCAAAGACGCTTGAATCGAGGATGCAGAAACTGGGCATCCGAAGAAACAAGAATAATACCTGATATATCAGAAGACTCCTGATATATCAGAAGTCGGCGAATTTCAAATATCATTCCTTCATCGTAGTCTTTCGCTAAAGTTCCATGATTACAATGCGCTGGAGAGCCTCTTCTTTCAAAACCGGTCCTGGCACGCATTCTGCTCCTTTATGCAGTAGCAATCACCAAAGCATGTCGCCCGAAAATATTGTCGTTTATCGAAAGGAGAGAGAAATGATAAGGAACATCGCAGCAGGAGCTCTGCTCCTCATGTGTATGTGGACCCTGTCAGGCTGCCATACCGTCCACGGCGTCGGCCAGGACATAGAGGGCGGTGGACGGGCCATCGAGAGGTCTTCGGGAAAATAGTCCCGCAAGTATACGGTAAAGAAGGAGGACGTATGAGAAGGACCCTTAGTCTAATATTTGCCGGCATTCTGCTTATCGCATCTTCCGGCTGTCTTTGGGAAGGGAGAGGCGGAGGGTACGGTGAACGTGACCGCGGCGGGTATAGTGAACGAGACCAACGGGGGTACGGTGAGCATGACCGTGAAGGATCTGGAGAACAAGACCGCCGGGGTCACGACGGGGATAGACATGACGACCACAAAGACCTTGACGATCATCAATAGGCCTATAACGAACAGGGTTCCGATGTCGAAAGGAAAGGAGAGCGGGTGGACAAGAAGATGCTTGTGACATTAAGGATGATTGTCCTGCCCGAAAGGCGGAGTGATCTTTTAGAAACGATCCGGGGAATGCTCGAACCCGCACGGGTCGAAAGGGGCTGTCTGAGTTACCGTCTCTATGAAGACGTAGAAGACAGAAATGCATTCGTCCTGGTGGAGGAATGGAAGACACAAAAAGACCTTGAGAGCCACATCCGCTCAGACAGTCAGCGGCGACTTCTCGCACTGACGGACCTCTTGAGCCGTCAGCCTGAATTGCAGTTCAACACGGTGTCCCAGACAGCGGGGATGGAGCTCATAGACGAAGTGCTGCACAGGACAGCGTGATCGAAATGCGATGGAGAAGAATATGCCGCAGGCCTCGATCCAAGCACATGAGGCATGATGCCGGATAAGAAAGGAGAGTGCTATGCTTTGGACGACCCGGTGATACTGATAGTTGTGCTAATCAACCTTATTGGGGGACAAAGATAAATGCCGGCAAAAATCGAAGGGGGGTGCGTATTCGGGAATATTAGGGATATCGTTCGGATTCGCCTTGAGGACCTGTAAAAAAAATCCAGAGGAGGTGTAAAGATGCAAGCAATAACAGCAAAGAGAGTGTTCATAGTCGTCATTGCCGTGTTCTCCATGAGTTTGATGGCCGGGTGTTCCGGTTTGGTGAAAAGACCCGCATACAGGGGCGGATATTTATATTATCCCCCGGCCTTAGTCAATGCAGACGCGGCGCTGGATGAAGCTCGCGCGGCTGGCAAAAACAAGGAATGTCCGGATGAATTTAATGCGTTAAAAGACCAGGTGGACAGGGCCTATGAGGTCTATATGGCATGCCATACGCAGGAAGCAATCGACATGGCCGGAGAAGCGATCGGCAAGATTAAGGCCCTTTGTCCGGCCAAACCGGTTGCCGAGGTGAAACCCGAGCCCAAACCTGAGCCTGCGCCAACGCCGGCGCCGGAAGCGGCGCCTACACCGCCTCCGCCTGCTCCGGTTGCCGAGCCCGTGAAGATAACACTTGAGGACATACATTTTGACTTTAATAAGGCGACCCTTACGGCAGTCGCAACGGGTATTCTCGACCGCGACATAATGACCCTGAAAGAAAACCCTGGCGTAAAGGTGCAAATCGAGGGACATGCCTGTGCGCATGGCGCTGAAGACTACAATATGGCGCTCGGCGATCGAAGGGCTAATGCAGTGCAGGAGTATTTTGCAAAGCAGGGCATCGCCGCAGACAGGATGACGACGATCAGCTATGGCGAAACAAGGCCGCTCTGTGTCGAGCAGCCTACTCCCAAAAATAAGAACAGTACATGTATGAAGTCTAACCGGAGAGTTCATTTTGAAGTAATCGGAGAATAGGAGCCCAGAGACGCCTGCAGGGGCGTATTGCGATACGCCCCTGCTTACTGCAATCGAGTGATTGCACGGCCAAGGAAAGAGGAGAGGAATGAAGAAAGTTATTTTTATGGCAGTGTTGATGGTTTTAGGATTGGCCTTGTTTTCAGGCTGCGCTACTACCCAGACATGGCCGGATTATGAAAGAAATGCAGAGAACAAGATGGTCGTGATACAGGAAAAGATCGGGGACGGGCTGAAAACCGGCGCGCTTACACCCGATCAGTCCCAGATGTTTCTTGCGAGACTGAAGGGTATTAGAACAGACTATGAGGTGCTGAGAGAAAAAAGGGTCTATCGTAAAGAGTGGGAAAGCCTCCTTGGAAGACTTGATGCGCTCGGAGATGAGATCAACAGAGCGATGTCCCGGACCACAAGAATTGATGAACCAAGGAATGGGGACAGGATTGTCGCACTCCAAAGGAGAATTGATGATGGAAGAATTAACAGGCGCTGGCCTCTGACAGAGGAGAGAGATTTTCAATCCAGAC
>JAJXTV010000024.1 GCA_021783515.1 Nitrospirota bacterium | reverse complement strand
ATATGGGAAGCGGTAGCGCCCCAAAAGAGAGCTATCCCTTGAAGAAGCGGACCGGGAGATACCTTCTTGCGGCGCTGGTGTCGGCGGTGACCTTTGCGGTATATCTGCCTGCGCTGCGAGGCGGATTTCTCAACTGGGACGACGGGAATTTTATCGTCGACAATCACCATATACGCTCGCTGAGCGGGAAGTTCTTCGAGTGGGCGTTCACCGACATGTCGCTCGATTTCTGGCGGCCCGTGACCTGGATATCGCAGGCGGTCGATTATGCGGTGTGGGGGCTGAACCCGGCGGGACATCACCTGACGGGCATAGCGCTCCATTCGGTGAATACTTTTCTTGTGGTATGCCTCGTCATGAAGCTGCTTGATTCATACAACGCTGCGTTTCGATCCGCGCCGCCGGGGGAGGGCGTGGCAGGAGGAACCGTTCCTGCTGCGGATGGTACGACCGTCCTGATAACGGCCGGGGTGACCGGGCTGCTTTTCGGGCTGCATCCTTTGCATGTGGAGTCGGTGGCATGGGTCTCTACGAGGACGGACCTCCTCTATTCATTCTTCTTTCTCGTGAGTATCATGACGTATGCGTCCTATAGGCCGGACAAGTCGGCCAGGGCCTATCTTCTCTCTCTCGTATTTTTCGCCCTCGCCCTGATGAGCAAACCTATGGCGGTGACGCTTCCCTTGGTGCTCCTGCTTCTGGACTGGTATCCTTTCGGGAGGATTTCGACGCCGAAGAGCATGGTGCCGCTGCTCGTCGAGAAGGTCCCGTTTATCGCACTGAGTGTTCTGGTGTCGGTTGTCACTTTTAGGGGGCAAAAGGCCCTCGGGGCCATATCGACGCTGAAGGAAGTTTCCCTTGCAACAAGGGTGACGGTGGCTGCTAAAGCGCTCATTCTATATCTCTGGAAGATGGTCGTGCCCCTTCATCTGCTTCCGGTGTATCCGTACCCGGAGCACCCGTCTTTCACGTCGCCGGCAAATCTTGCCGCGCTGGCACTCGTCTGCGCGATAACGGCTGCAGGTATTGCTCTGCGGAAACGGCGGCCGATATGGCTTTTTGCATGGAGCTGTTACGTCATAACGCTGCTGCCGGTACTCGGGATCATAAAAGCCAGGTTCGTGCCGATGGCCGACCGGTATACCTATCTGCCGAGCGTCGCGCCGTTCCTCCTTGCAGGGCTGGGGGCCGCATGGGTCTGGGGAAAGACGGACTCGATGAGGCAGAGCGGTTTGACGGTAAAGCGGACAGCCGCACTTGCCGCCGCCGTCCTCGCGGGGGCCCTTTCTTTTCTGACGGTGAAACAGATTGCCGTCTGGAACAACTCGGTGGACCTCTGGAGCTATGTCATCGCGGAGGAGCCCGGCCGGGTCCCGGCCGCCTACATAAATCGGGGGCTCGCCTTCGAGGCGCAGGGACGGTTTGATCCGGCGATAGAAGACTTCGGCACGGCGATAGGGCTGGAACCCGGCGATGCGAAGATCTACACGAACCGCGGCATTGTCTTCGGGGAAACGGGGCGGAACGACCTCGCGATAGAAGACTTCAGCAAGGCGATAGCGCTCGATCCGACTTCCGCGGAGGCGTATACGAACCGGGGGCTGAGATTTGCGGAGGGGGGGCAGCTCGGCCGTGCGCTGGAGGATTTTGACGCCGCCATCAGGGCAAGGCCGTGGTATGCCGACGCCTACCTCAACAGGGGAGTGACGCGGGAGAGGATGGGCCGATTCGGTCCGGCCGTCCGGGACTATGACCAGGCGATCGCGCTGAATCCGTCGGACTACCTCGCGTATTGCAACCGCGGAATTGTTCTCGGCAAGATGGGTCGCAGCGAAGAGGCGGTCGCCTCCTTTACGACTTCGATTTCTTTGAAGCCCGATTTCGCCCGGCCTTATCTGGAGCGGGGCGCCTTGTACATGAAGGCAGGCAGGGAGGAACTGGCGCTGAGGGATTTTCGGGAGGCGTGCGGGCTCGGAAGCGAAGAGGCGTGTTCCGCCCGGGAGGCATATGGGAAGCGGTAGCGCATCTCGCGAGAGATACTCCATGAAGCGGACCGGGAAATACCTTCTTGCGGCGCTTGTGTCGGTGGCGACCTTTGCGGTATACCTGCCGGCGCTGAAAAACGATTTTCTCATCTGGGACGACGAGAAATTCATTCTCAATAATTCCCACATACGCTCATTGGGTGAAAATTTTTTCAGGTGGGCGTTCACCGATATGTCGCTGGATTTCTGGTATCCCCTCGGCAGGTTCCGGGTTCGGGGGGGCTGCTTTCTTCACTCATCGAGAAGGTGCCGTTTATCGCTATGAGCCTTGCAATATCCGCACTCACTCTTTTTGGGGAAAAGGCGCTCGGCGCCGTCGCGGCGGGGTTTTTCGCGGTCGTTTCCCTGTCGTATGTGACGACGCAACAGATCGCCGTGTGGAGAAACAGCATTACCCTGTGGAGTTATGTGATCGAAGAAGAGCCGAACAGGGTTCATATTGCCTATAACAATAGGGGCGTAGGATATCTCAAGACGGGGGACCTTGACCTTGCGCTGGCGGACCTGAACAAGGCGATATCGATCATGCCGTCCGCGTCAAACTCGTATACGAACCGGGGCATGGTATACGGAGAAATGGGGCAGCTTGACCGGGCGATAGAGGATTTTGACTCGGCGATCGCCCTGGACCCCTCTTATGCGGACGCCTATACGAGCAGAGGCCTGGCGCGCATAAGGAAAGGAGCTCTTGCTCCTGCCCTGGAGGACCTGACTAAGGCTATCGCATTGAACCCCCTGAGCGTTGACGCCTACCTTAACCGTGGGGTGGCGCGTGAGCGGATGGGACAACTCGATCGGGCTGCGGAGGACTATGATAAAGCGATACTGCTTAATCCGTCTGATTACCTTGCGTATCACGATCGAGCAATTGTGCTGGCCAAAATGGGACGCGCCGGCGAGGCGATCGGAGATTATACGAAGGCGCTCTCGCTGAAGCCGAATCTTGTGAGTGCCTATCTCGGCCGCGCCGGCCTCTACGCGGAAACGGGTAGTCCGGAGCTCGCGCTGAGGGATTTCCGCAAGGCCTGTGAGCTGGGAAGCGAAGAGGGATGCGAGGCGGCGCGGGCCGAATAACCTCGGAGGGTGCAGCCTCTGTCGTCGGGCAAGAGCACTGCGCAAGGCGAAAAAAGACACGATACGGCGGCAATTCTTGAAGCGGGGGCTTGCGGGCGCCTTCGGCGCGAGTCATCCCTCAACGCGTGCCGGGATCTTAGTGAAGCGGCGACAGGGGAGGCTCCCCGGACATAGTCCCTCATGAAACGGTTTTATGAAGATTTCCTCAGCTCCCGTTTCCTGCGCTGGCCCGATCCGACAAGATTCTTCGATGCCATGAAGTCGTAGATGATGTCGGCCAGCAGACTGTGCGATTTGTCGTTGAAGTGGAAATAATCGAGAAATTCGCCATATCCGAACCCGAAACGCATCTGCTCGAGTTTCTTTTCCAGGTCCAGCACGTATACGCCGGGCCGCTCGTAATTTCTGATGTAGTCTATGAGCGGCGATTTCGCCCGCATATCGTAGGTAAAGATTTCCGCGTCTCGGGCCGATTTCAGATATTTCAGGGAGTCGTCGTAGTCCTGTGAAGCCATTCCTTTTTTGTAGAGTGCTGTGGTGACGTGGATGTCGCCGAAAGGCTCGGCATGCAGGTTCCCTACCGGAGTTATCAGCACCACGGGAATATTTTGAGAGAGGGCCATGTCGATTATTGCGTCATTGTTTCTGACATAGTAGTCCAGGATCATCTGATTGATCGGCTCGTAGTCCCTTATGTCGATATCGAGCATCCCCAGCTGTTCGAAGAACTGAAAGAATTTCGGTCTTATCAACCGGGAAAACCAGTACGGGTTGTCCGCCAGCAACACCCCGGGGGGCCTGTTCTTGTTGTGAAAACGGTACGAGATTCTCAAAAAAAGATCGAACTGCTGGAAAAAATTCGGCATGATATATTCCTGATAGGCATTGTTGTAATCGTTGTGTCCGTAGTAAAGGACAACGACATCCGGTTTGGCAACGGAAAGGGCCTCTTCGACCCTCTGCCGCACTACGAACGAATCTATCCCGCTGACCCCGAAATTGACGACGCGCAGATCGGCGTGTCTCTGCTGGAGATATTCGGGAAAGGTTTTGCCGTCTGAAAGCACGAGCGATGACTCCCCGAATGCGTATACGGTTGTTTTGTCTGTATCGCCGGCAGAAAAAATAGCATCCGGCAAGGGGATGTTTTCCGGGTCTTCATGAGCCAGGTGAGACTGAAGACCGTGATAGATTGCCGAAGGAGTGACAAGACGTATTTCGTAAATGTCCCGTCCGAGAAGAACGACAATACCGAGTAAAAGCAATGAGGGCATTGCCGTAATCAGGAAAAACAGTGCTTTCTTTAATCTTGTCAGCCCTATGACTTCATCTGCGCTGCGCGATGGTATCATCCGCCATTGCCCCCGTGTGCGTTAGTATACCACACCAGTCGCTATGCCATGAGGGAAGACATGGCATGGCGGGGAGAGACGGGTTGGCACCCCTGTTTATCTAAGGAAGGCCATGGGCCTTGCGGATTACTGAGGACATTCTTTCAGCCACGAATGCATGCAAGAACTCACTTGGATGAGCGTCAGAGCTATTTACGGTAAGCCGCGATTTCTTCATATTCATCAGAAGGGGCGCAAGATTAAGGGTCTTAACGTTCCTTTCGGCAAAAAAGGTCGCTATTCGGTCGGTGATCGCTACACTGCCCGGGATATCCAGTAGATTTGGGAAAATGATGACGTACATATCTGCATTAACCGACGAGCAATAAAAAGCCAATTCATCAAGTTCGAGTTCGTGCATCTCCCATATTTTTTTATTATCATATACCCCTCTCACCCATCGCCACCATCCCGCATTCTTCTCAATCGTGAGAGGATATAATCTCCAGTATAAGAAATCGACCAGAAAAGAGTTTCGTCTCAAAGAGTGAAATAGAGAGGGACTATTGTATGCGGCGTAGATACCGTCGACGTCTGACGAATACGCGCCATATTTTCTTGCGGCGCCTTCGATGTCGTTGAGATAGTAGGCAAGGACTACCGTGTCGGGCTTAAGGGGGAAAGCTGCCAGTGCGGCAATTTCATCGTCGGTCGACCAGCCACGCTGGGCGATATTCAGGACCGCGAAAGAATTTCCCAGTCTCGAGCCGATAAGATTTCCGAAGCGCTTGTCGATATCCTTAATTCCATATCCTGCGGCAAATGAATCTCCGACGATGAATATAAGATGCTTGCCTGCAAGATAGTCCTTGGTATATTCTCCATCCCTAAACCCGAGGGAGTTTATCGGTTTCCAGTAGGACTGCAGCCACTTTTGGCTGGCCAGGGTCACGTCAATACCGTTTGTCTGAATGAAGACGTAGCGAAAAAAAATCTCCATCAAAAGGCAAGTCACGAACAGTGAAGTGAGAAGCAGAAGGATATTTGATTTCTTGACATGCTTGAGATTTCTCATAGTGCCGCTCGCAAAAAATGGCAAAGCGATGCCTCCCCCAATGTCTTGTCGCCGTACGGCTATAATGATCAAGTATCCGCTATAGAGAATATCAAAGTCAATACTTTGACTTCTGATCAGCTTTTTCGACTGACGATGTTATTCCCGATCGTCCCCTGAATGATGTCAACGGCCAGCGAATAGGGTTTTGTGTCATCATCAGCGTGGATGCAAAGTCACAACCGTCTTGCATCCTCTGCTAGGGATGGATTACAATGCAGAGAATCTGAGGAAACGGGGCATGCGATGAACATTGATACCATGCGGAAGCTGGATTATTATGCGGGCGTGCCGCTCTGCTTCCTCGGTACGGTCATAAAGAAGGTCCTCTCGCTGTTCTTTCGCGACAGGGACCCCGGCAGCCCCCCCCACAACATACTGTTCATCGAGTTGTCCGAGATCGGGAGCACGATTTTGGCGGACCCTGCCATGCGGAAGGCGGAAGAGGCCCTTCACGCGCGTCTTTATTTTGTGATTTTTCAGAGCAACAGGCCCGGCCTCGATCTCCTGAATGCGATTTCCCCCGAGAACATTTTCAGCATTCGCGACTCCGGCCTCCTGCGCATCGCAGGGGACAGCGTGCGGTTCTTTGCCTGGTGTCGAAAGAACCATATCGATACGGTGGTCGACCTCGAGCTGTTTTCACGGTTTACCGCCCTCCTGAGCGGCTATTCCGGCGCGACGCGGAGGGTGGGGTTTCATGCATTTCATAATGAAGGGCTGTACCGCGGAGATTTTCTCACCCACCGGGTGGCGTATAACCCTCATCTGCATATCGCAAAGAATTTCATCGCCCTCGTCAATGCGCTTCTGAGCGCGAAGAAGGAAATCCCTTACTCGAAAACTCTGGTGGGTGATGAGGAAGTATCGGTGAGGAAGGTCCCGGCGGACGAGCAGACGAAACGAGCGATGCTTCATAAGATCGGGGTTTCCTCTCCGGCATTCGAAGAGGGACGGTTTCGCATAGTCTTATTTAATACCGACGCGTCCGACCTTGTCCCCCTTCGACGCTGGCCGGAGGCATACTACATCGCACTGGCCAGGATGGTCCTTGAGCGGTATCCCGATGTCATGGTCCTGCTCGTCGGCAGTCCGTCGGAGCGCGCCGGAAAGGAACGCATTGTCAGTTCCGTCGGCAGTGGCCGGTGTGTAAACTTCGCCGGCTTCACCTCGCTTACCGATCTGCCCGCGCTGTATTCGATAAGTTCCCTGATGGTTACCAACGACTCCGGTCCGGCGCATTTTGCCTCGGTTACGGATATGCCGGTTTTTGTGCTGTTCGGGCCCGAGACCCCGAAGTTGTATGGCCCGCTGGGCGCGATGACGCCGCTCTATGCCGGATTGGCGTGTTCCCCCTGCGTCACGGCCGCGAACCACCGGAAGACGGCATGCAGCGACAACGTCTGCCTTCAGATAATCACGCCGGAACAGGTATTTCAGGCAGTCCGGCCGAACCTGGACATCCTTCCGGCATGAAGCTCCTCGGCATCTCGGCCTATTATCACGACTCCGCCGCCGCGATTGTCCAGGACGGGGAGATCATCGCGGCGGCGCAGGAAGAGCGCTTTACGAGGAAAAAGCACGATCCTTCCTTCCCCGGAAACGCGGTCAGGTTCTGCCTTCAGTATGCGGGGTGCGGTCCGTCCGACCTCGATGCCATCGTCTTTTATGACAAGCCGCTCCTGAAATTCGACCGGCTGCTCGAAACGTACTACGCGTTTTCCCCCAGGGGACTGACTTCTTTTGTCGGCGCGGTCCCGGTTTGGATAAAGGAAAAGATGTTTCTCCGGAGGCTGATCCATGAGGAGATGGAAAAGATCGGGGACTACAACAGGAAAAAGGCGAGGCTTCTGTTTCCCGAGCATCATCTTTCCCACGCCGCGAGCGCTTTTTTCCCCTCTCCCTTCGACAGGGCTGCGATCCTCACCATAGACGGCGTGGGCGAATGGGCCACGGCCTCCGTCAGCCATGGGGAGGGAAACAGAATTACAGTGCTGAAGGAGCTCCATTTCCCGCATTCCCTGGGGTTGCTGTATTCCGCTTTTACTTATTTCCTCGGATTCAGGGTCAATTCCGGCGAGTATAAACTGATGGGGCTGGCGCCTTACGGTAACCCGGATTCGGAAGACATGCGGAAGTTCTACGCGGCCATAACGGGAACGTTGGTCAGCATCAAGGAGGACGGCTCTCTGTGGCTCGATCAGAAGTATTTCGGGTATTCGACCGGGTTGCGCATGGTGAATGACCGGAAATGGGCGGAGCTCTTCGGTTTTTCCCGGAGGGAGCCGGAATCCGAAATCGGGCAGGAGCATTGCGACCTGGCTTTGGCAATACAGCGGGTGACGGAGGAGATCGTGCTGAAAATGGCCGCTGAGGCGAAGAGGCTCACTGGAGCTGAATGCCTCTGCATGGCCGGCGGCGTGGCCCTGAATTGCGTGGCGAATGCGAAATTGCGCGCCAAAGGACTCTTCAGCGATCTGTTCGTCCAGCCTGCGGCGGGCGACGCAGGGGGCGCATTGGGGGCGGCCCTTGCAGGGTATCACATCTATTTTAACGGCGCGAGAAACGACCGGGAAGGCAGCGACGGCATGAAAGGGGCGCTCCTCGGACCGGAGTTTTCAGACCTCGATGCGGCAGCGATGTCGAGAAAGTATAAGGCGCGATATGTTCGCTTCGGGGATTTTGCTGCGCTCTGTGACCGCGTTGCGTCCCTGATCGCCGGCGGGGCGGTGGTCGGCTGGATGCAAGGGAGGATGGAATTCGGGCCGCGCGCCCTGGGGGCCAGGAGTATATTGGCGGACGCCCGAAACCCGGAAATGCAGAAGAAGCTGAACCTGAAAATAAAGTTTCGCGAATCTTTCCGTCCTTTCGCCCCGTCGGTTCTGGCCGAAGACTGCGGACTCTATTTCGAAGACATCTCTTCTTCTCCCTATATGCAGTTGGTCGCCGCGGTGAGGCAGGACAGGCGCGTCGGCCTCCCCGATGACTACGCAGTCCTGACGATGAGCGAGAAACGGGACTGCAGGCGGTCGGATCTTCCCGCTGTTACCCACGTGGATTTTTCGGCGAGACTGCAGACGGTGAATAGGGAAACCAACCCGAGATACTGGGGGCTCCTCGCGTCTTTCAGGAATCTGACGGGCTGCAGCGTGATCGTCAATACCAGTTTCAACGTGAGGGGAGAGCCGATTGTATGCACCCCCGAGGAGGCATACCGGTGCTTCATGTCAACCGGGATGGACTACCTCGTCATCGGGGATTTCCTTTTCTGCAGAGAGGACCAGCCCGAATGGTCCGGGAGCGACGGAACTGCGCCGGCGACTGCCCCGGCCTGAACGGGGAGCGGCGGGCCGGAAGCCGCCCGGCGGAGGAGGCATGAAGAAACGACGAAATGGTATAATTTTATGAGGGAATGAAACGTGTGGAAGGACCTTTTTTTCTATTTGAGAAACCGCAAGAAATACTGGCTTGCGCCAGTCATCATTCTTTTGCTGCTCCTGGGAATCGTGATCGTTATCGGCGGGGGTTCGGCGGCCGCGCCATTTATCTATACGCTTTTTTAGATGAACAATCTCCGCAGAAATATCGACAGGGAAGGAAGCCGCAAAACCCAGCTTGCCGTCGTCACGGGCCTGACGGCGTTTTCGGTGATTTTCAGCAAGGCGGTCTTTCTTTATTCCGCACTGGCCCTTGGCTTGATGTTTCTGTTCGTCCCCTGGGCGGGGGACCGGTTCGTGTCCCTGTGGGTAGCGGCTGGCGAAAGAGCGGGATGGATCAACGCGCGGATAGTGCTTTCATTCGTATACTTCGCAATCCTTCTCCCAATATCGCTTGTCGCGCGGTTTTTCAGAGAGGACCCGCTTTTTCTCAAGGACCCCGGGACCTCAGTTTATGTTGTCCGTAACCACACGTATACCGCGGAGGACCTCGAAAATATCAGCTGACCGTAAGTTCATGAATGGATAAACGATACGACAAATACTATCTCGCCGCATTTGTTTCGGTCGTTACCTTTGCGATATACCTGCCGGCGCTCCGGAACGGATTTGTCAACTGGGACGATAACCTGTACGTATATGAAAATTCTCACATCCGATCCCTCGGCCTCGACTTTCTGCGATGGGCGTTTACCGACAGCTCGGCAAACTACTGGCATCCCCTCACCTGGATATCGTACGCCGTCGATTACTCGTTATGGGGCCTGTCGCCTGCCGGCTACCATCTCACCAACATTTTTCTTCACGCCGCCAACACGTTTCTGGTCGTCTGTCTTGTCGCGCTGCTTCTCGGGGTGTCGAACGGCGTAAGGGAGCCTGCCGGCGCTCCGGATCGGGACAAAGAGACGGCTGTGCTGATCGCCGCGGGCGCGACCGGCTTTCTTTTCGGTCTTCATCCGCTGCATGTGGAATCAGTGGCATGGATAAGCGAACGGAAGGACCTGCTCTACTCTTTCTTCTTTCTTTTAAGCATCCTGAGCTATGCGCGCTTTGCATCGGATCCTGGAAACCAGGTGGCGCGAACGACGTGGCGGTCATTGATCCGCAACAGGCACTATCTTCTGGCAATCGTCTTTTTTTCGCTCTCTTTATGCAGTAAACCTATGGCGGTTATTCTCCCGGCGGTGTTCTTCCTGCTGGATTGGCATCCTTTTCGGAGGAGCTTCTCCCCGAAGAACGTTATGCGGCTTGTGCGGGAAAAAATGCCGTTTCTCGCAATGAGTATCTTTGTCTCGGCGGTCACATTTGTGATGAACCGGGCGGACGTCGCCAGGGGGGGGAGCGATCCGGTTTCCCTGCCGTCGCGGGTGCTGGTGGCGTTTGAGGCGATCGTAACGTATCTGTGGAAGATGGCGGCGCCTTTTCATCTGCTTCCCTTTTATCCGTATTCGAAGAACATCTCGCTTTTTTCCCTCACGTATGCAGGGGCCGTTCTCCTGGTATGCGGCATTACCGCGGCCTCCGTGCTTACGGCGAGGAGAAACAGGGTATTGGCGGCCGCCTGGGGATATTATCTGCTGAGCCTGCTGCCGGTGCTCGGCATCATCAGGATAGGGCACCATGCCATGGCGGACCGGTACACCTATCTTTCGAGTCTGGGTCCTTTCCTCCTGGCGGGCCTGCTGGCCGCGTGGCTGTGGACCGGGGCGTCCGGCCTGCTGAAGTGGAGGTTTGCCGCCAGGGCCTTCCTTCTCGCATCGGCTTTCGGCCTGTGTGCCGTCATGTCTTTGCTTACAGTGCGGCAGGTCGGCGTATGGAACAACGGCATAGATTTCTGGAGCTATGTCATAAAGAACGCTCCGGTGCCTGTGCCTGTCGCCTATAATAATCGCGGTGCGGCGCTGAAGGAAAAAGGACGGCTCGACCCGGCGATCGCCGATCTCACCGTCGCAATCAACCTGTATTCCGAAAAAGGCCGCGGCACGTTTTCCGGAATGACGGGCGCCTATCTGGCCTATAACAACCGCGGCTCGGCGTTTCAGGCGAAGGGGCAGTTCGGCCGGGCTATGGAGGACTATGACGCGGCGATCAGGCTGGAGCCGTCCGCTCCCCTGGCATATTATAACCGGGGTATCCTGTTGGGGAGTATGGGACAGCCCTACCGCGCAATTCAGGATTTTACGGCGGCGATTTCGCGTGACCCGGAGTATGCCGACGCTATTACAAACCGGGGCTGGGTGTACAGGAGACAGGGGAACTTCGATCTCGCGCTGGAAGATTATACCGCCGCCGTCAGACTGAGGCCTTTCTCTCCGGTCGCCTATTACAACCGTGCGATGGTATGGGGCGAAAGGGGCCGGCTCGAGCTCGCAATTGCGGATTACACCGAGGCGATCTCGCTGGACCCCGCTTACGCCGACGCGTATATCAACCGGGGCTTGCTGTTCGGGGAAACGGGGCTGGTCGACCGGGCGCTGGCCGATCTCGGCAGGGCGATTGAATTGAATCCCCGGCGGGTGGAGGCTTACAATAACCGGGGACTGGCCTTTGAAATGTCCGGCAGGCTCGATGAGGCGGTTTCCGACTACAGCACGGCGATCGCCCTGGCCCCGGACGATTATACTGCCTACGTCAACCGGGGAATCGCGTACGGCAAAATGAGAAGGGATGATAAGGCGATTGAGGACTACAGCAGGGCGATCTCACTCAAGCCTGATTTGGCGAGGGCGTACCTGGACCGGGCGGACCTTTATCTGCGGACAGGGGCCGGCAGGCTTGCCTTGGATGATTTCCGGAAGGCCTGTGGTCTGGGAAGCGGGGACGCGTGCGCTGCTCTGCGCGCGCGCGTACGGCGGTAGTCCGCGGATGGGGCGATGAGCAGGCGGCGCGCGGAATATTCCCTTGCGGGATTCGTCTCGCTGGCGACCTTTGCGGTTTACCTGAGGTCCCTTGGAAACGGCTTTGTGGCCTGGGACGACAACGTGTACGTGTACGACAACAGCTTCATCCGGTCGCTGAGCCCCGAGTTTTTCAAAAAGATATTCTTCAGCTTTCCGGAAGGCAACTGGCATCCGCTCACCTGGATGTCCCATGCCCTGGATTATGCCGTGTGGGGGCTGAACCCTCTGGGGCACCATCTTACGAATGTCGTCCTTCATTCGGCCAATACCTTTCTGGTCGTGCTTCTTGCGATGCGGCTGGTGAGCACGGCCGCGGAATTTTCCGGGGAACGGGCAAGACGGGCGCTGCTCATTGCGGGTGGCGTGACCGGCCTGTTGTTCGGCCTGCACCCGGTCCATGTGGAGTCCGTGGCATGGGTCTCCGAAAGGAAAGACCTCCTCTGCGGGTTTTTCTTCCTGCTGAGCATCCTGGGCTATCTGTCCTACAGGGCGCATTCGTTACATAAATCATATGCGCTTTCCCTCGTTTTTTTCGGCCTGGCCCTGCTGAGCAAGCCGATGGCGGTGACCCTTCCCGTCGTCCTGCTGATTCTGGACTGGTACCCGCTTCAAAGGATACGGTCGTTCAGTACATTCCGGAACGCCTGCGCCGACAAACTGCCTTTCCTGGCGCTGAGTCTGGTGTCGTCCGCGGCGACGCTTATGGCGCAAAGGGCTGCGGGGGCCATTGCACGGCCGGAGATCCTGCCTCTTGCGACACGGGTGCTGGTGGCCTTCAAATCTCTCATCGCCTATCTCGGGAAATTGCTCATGCCGGTGAATCTGCTTCCCTATTACTCCTATCCGAAGGATGTGTCTCTTCTTTCTCTGAAATACCTTTTCCCCGTGCTGGCGGTGGCGGCGATCACGATCGGCGGTATTGCCGAAGCGAGGAGGAGGCCTGCGCTGATCTCGGCGTGGGCATATTATGTGATAACGCTTGTGCCGGTGCTCGGTATAATCCAGGTCGGGACGCAGGCGATGGCGGACCGGTACACCTATCTGCCGAGCCTCGGGCCGTTCCTCCTGGCCGGGATTGCGTCTGCGCGGGGTATGGACTTTGCCGGCAGAACCGGGAAGGGGAAATATCTGAAGGCCGGTCTTGCCGGGTTCGGCCTCATGGTATTCGGCGCGCTCGCCTGCATGACGTTTCTGCAGATAGGGATCTGGAAAGACAGCGTCGGACTCTGGACCTACGTGATCGACAAAGACCCCGGGGGCAGCGCATACCCCTATAACAACCGGGGGGAACTTTACTTCGCGAGGGGGCGCTTCGACCGCTCTCTGGCAGATTTCGACAAGGCGATTGAGATCGCCCCGTCGACTGCCGCGTTCTATAATAACCGGGGCATAGTCTATTCGGGCATGGGCCTCCGGGAGCAGGCGATGGCGGATTATGACAAGGCCGTTTCGCTCTCGCCGGACTACGCGGCCGCATATTATAACAGGGGGATACTGTTTCTGCGGACGGGACGGCCCGGGCGTGCGCTCGAGGACTTCGGCAGGACGATCGCCCTGAACCCGTCCGATGCGAAGGCGTACAACAATCGCGGGATCGCCCGTGACATTACCGGCAGTCCCGACCGCGCGATAGAGGATTTCGACAGGGCGATCGGACTGGATCCCGGCCATGCCTCTTCGTATTTCAACCGCGGGAAGTCCTATCTCAAGACGGGAAACAGGGAGCCGGCCCTTTCCGATTTTCGGAAGGCCTGCAGTCTCGGCGACGAAGAAGGGTGCCGGGCGCTGCGTGCGGACGGCGGGGCCGGGGGGGAAAGACCGGATGAATAAGGACCGGTCGAAGTATTACGCGGCGGCGGGTATTGCGCTTATCACGGCGGTGGTTTACCTCCCTGTGCTCCGGAACGGTTTTGTCACCTGGGACGACCATGAATACGTGCTCGAGAACCCTCATGTCCGGCAGCTCAATGGGGAGACCGTCAGGTGGGCGTTTGCGCATTTTTATGCGAGCAACTGGCATCCCCTGACGTGGCTCTCTCACGCGGCTGACTATGCGGTGTGGGGGCCTGTCCCGATGGGTCACCATCTGACTAACCTGGCGCTTCACGCGCTGAACACGTTTCTTGTCGTGCTCCTCTGCCTGAGGCTGATCGAAACGGCCGGGGGGGCGGAGACGTCCTCCTCCGCAGTTTCAGAGAGGAAGGGGGCGTTGATTGCGGCCGGCGTGACAGGAGTGCTGTTCGGTCTTCATCCGCTGCACGTCGAGTCGGTTGCATGGGTGGCGGAGAGAAAAGACCTCCTCTGCGGCCTCTTCTTCCTGCTGAGTCTTACGGCGTATGTGTCATACAAGGCTGATAGGGCCTACAAGTCCTCCCGGTCTTATAAGGCGTACGGTCTTTCCTTTGCTTTTTTTATCCTGGCCCTGCTGAGCAAGCCGATGGCGGTGAGCCTTCCCGCGGTGCTGCTGCTTTTCGACTGGTATCCCCTCAGAACGGTCCGCACCCTCCGATCGTTCGCCGCTTCCTGTCTGGAAAAAGTGCCCTTCCTTGCGGCCGGCCTCGCTTCGGTGGTCGTCACGGTCATGGCGCAGGGCAGCGGGCAGGCGATGAAGCTTGTGGGGCCGGTGCCCTTGTGGGCGCGGCTTCTGGTGGCTGCACGGTCCCTCGTCGTCTATCTCGGCGAGATGGCGGCGCCTCTGCGGCTGCTTCCCTATTACCCGTATCCGGAGCGGAGCGAGGTGATGCGGTCCCTGCCGTATTACCTGCTTGCGGCGCTTTTTGTCGCAGGCGTCACGGCGGCCCTTATCGCCTTCGCGAAGAGACGGAAGGAGTGGCTCGCCGCGTGGTGGTTCTACGTGATCACGCTCCTGCCCGTGATCGGCATCGTCCAGGTGGGCGGCCAGGCGATGGCCGACAGATATACGTACCTGCCGAGTCTCGGGCCGTTCCTGGTCGCCGGGACAGGGGCGGCATGGGTCTGGGCGCACGCCGGCTATAAGGAGAAAGGTCGGGCCGCCCGGGGTTTTCTCGCCGGCGGAGCGGCCGTGCTGGTCCTGGCCATGTCGTATGCGACCGTCAGACAGATTTCCGTCTGGAAAGACGGCGTTTCCCTGTGGAGCTATGTCATCGACAGCGGGCCGTCCCGGATCCCCCTTGCCTATAACAATCGGGGAATGGCGTTTCAGGTGCGCGGCGACTTCGACCGTGCGATCCTCGATTACAGGACGGCGCTTTCACTCGACCCTTCGCCCTCCATGGCGTTTATGGCCGAAAGCAATCTGCAATGGGTAGTCGAAAGAAAGAAACTGCTCGCCCGCGCGGCGGAGGAGTTCCGGAAAGAGGTGGCGCGAGACCCCCGCAACGCGAAGGCCTATCTGAAGCGGGGGATAGCGTACGAGGGGGCGGAGCAGCATGACCGTGCGATCGAAGATTTTACCATGGCGATCAGGCTGGATCCGGATTATGCCGACGCGTATACGAGCCGCGGACTCGTGTTCGACGGAATAGGCAAACTCGACCGGGCGCTGCAGGACTATGACACTGCGATCAGACTGAACCCCGCCGGCGGCGACGCCTATCTCAACCGGGGCGTGGCGTATGCGAAGACGGGGGAGTTCGACAAGGCCCTGAAGGACTACGGGAGGGCGATCGAGCTGAATCCTTCGGATTCCCTCGCCTATCGCAACCGTGGCGCGGTCCTCGAAAGGATGGGGCGAGACCGCGATGCCGCCGTCGCCTATTCGAAAGCGATTTCGCTAAGTCCTGAAGATGCGGACGCCTATATCGACCGGGGGAGCCTCTACCGCAAGAGGGGAGACAGGGAACGGGCGGCGTCTGATTTTCTGAAGGCATGCGGCCTGGGGAGTCAGGAGGGATGTGAGTCGGCGGAGGAGGGAAACTCGGCCGTCCGTCCACCCAGCGGTCCTCAGCGCCGGGGGGAAGCAGACAGATGAAGAACATCTTCCGGAATAAATGGGCGACCGCCACCCTGATCGGCGTTGTCGGGACGATTGCCCTGAATCTGCTCGAAGTGTCGCTGAAGAAATACGAACTGATGGGGGTGTATTGCGTGCGTCTCGATTCCGAATCCCTGATGCATACGGCGTCGATCGAAGACCTGCGGGACGCGCCGCTCGATACGCTTATGAATATTCATATCCAGCCGCCGATGCTCGATACGATCCGTGCGCTCATCATCCTCGCCCTGCCGGACACTGAGGCGACGCCTCACCGGGATTCATTGGGCCTTCTCCTGCGGCTGGACCGGGCAACGTTTCTGCTCTGGTCCGTTCTCTACGGGCTGATGGGAAGCATAGTCTTCCTGTGGCTTTCGGATCTTCTGCCTCAGTGGTGCGCAGCGGTGATGGCGCTGGCGTTTCTGGCCCATCCCGCGATGCTGCTGTTTGCCTCATTTCCTGACGGGACTTTCCTGTCGGCGTTTCTCATCCTGTTGACGTATTATCTGCTGTGGCGCATCAGAAACAATTCCCGGGGGGGGCCTGTCGTCTTCTTCGCCGTCGGCGTCGCCGCGCTGTTTCTTACGAGGTCGATATTTCAGTTGCCGGCGGTATTTCTCTTTGCCGCGTCGCTGGCGCTCCTTAAGGCGCCGAGGCGGAGCATCGCCGTCTATCTGCTGATCACCGTCACGATAACCGGCCTCTACCTGGGCAAGCAATATCATAAGTTCGGCATTTTCTCTACCTCCTCCTTCTCCGGACTGAACCTTGCGCGCTCGGTCTCCGAGAATCCGGGCCACTATATGGATGTCTACTGGAACTATCTGGTGGAACAAAACGGGGAGATACAGTATGACGGTTCGCTGCCGAATACCCTCAGAAGGGAGCAGAAGATCGTGGACGTGCCGAATTTCAACAACATCAGCTATCTCACCCTGAACAAAGAGCTGCTCGGGGAGTACCTGCATACCCTCTCGACCACGCCGGTCAGGAAACTCGCCGATATCTACCTCGGCAATGCGGCGATCTACTTCAAGCCATCGAGCGGCTATACCCCCGATCTGTTGGTGAGCGTGCTGCCCTGGAGGGCCGTCTATGATCTGGGCTTTTCGTATCCGGTCTTCGTGGCGCTGCTGGCCGTTTCGATTGCCATAGCGCTTTTCCGCCTCCGCCCGGGAGAGACGGGCGCGACGGCCGCCCTGGCCCTCCCGGGGCTTTTTATCTTCCTAGTCTCTGTCCTCTGCGACAGGGGAGAGAATATGCGGTTCAAGTTCTTCCTGGAACCGGTGTTCTTCGTCTTCATCGTCTCGCAATTCTCCGCCGCCGCGCGGCACGTCTACAGGAAGGTGGTGCGCCCGTGAGGGGCCGTTCGGGGGCGCCGACCCTGAAACTTGGCGGCAGAACAATATCCTTTCACTGGGTTGTCCTCTGTCTCGTGCTGCTGTTCGTAATCGCGGTGCGCGTGCGGCTGTCCGGTTTTCCGCTCGAACGCGACGAAGGGGAGTATGCCTACATGGGGCAGCTTATCCTTCAGGGCGTCCCGCCTTACAGCGGAGCATACAACATGAAGCTGCCCGGCACGGACCTGATGTACGCCCTCATCATGACGCTGTTCGGCCGGAGCGCCCGGGGCATCCATCTCGGGTTTATGATCGTCAACTGCGCCACGATTCTGCTCCTGTATCGGATCGGCCGCAGGTTCGTCAGCGAAACCGGGGCGGTCGCGGCGGCGGCGGCCTATGCGGTGCTTTCCCTGAGCCCTTCGGTTTACGGCTTTGCCGCGCATGCGACCCATTTTGTCGTTCTGCCTGCACTGGGGGGGATGCTCGTGTTGTTGGCGGCCGAGGAAAAAGAGAGGCTCATGCCGTATTTCTGGTCCGGCGTCCTCTTCGGCATTTCCTTCGTGATGAAGCAGCCCGGTCTTTTTTTCGTCCTGTTCGGGGTCTCCGTTGTCCTCTATCGCCGTTTCTTCCCGGGGCCGCGGGGTTCCCGGCGGACGCTTCTTCCGGTCCTCCCGCTCTTTCTGTTCGGTGCCGCGCTTCCCCTTCTTGGAGTGATTGTCTGGATCACTGCCTCCGGCACCTTCGGCAGGTTCTGGTTCTGGACGGTCGAATATGCGGCGAGATACGCCGTTCAGGTACCCCTTACCGAGGTCTTTCCCATGTTTCAACTGGGTCTTGCCGAGGCGACCGCCGACTTTCGGTTACTCTGGGGCATCGCCCTCCTGGGAATCGTCGTTATGATTTTTTACCGTAAAATGAGGAGTGAGAGGGTCCTGTTCGGGCTCTTTGCCCTTTTTTCCTTCCTGACGATCCTTCCGGGTTTCTATTTCAGGGCCCATTACTTTGTCACCCTGCTGCCTGCCGTCTCGATATCCGTCGGGATTGTCGTCGATTATCTCGATGAAAAAGGCGCCGCCTTCTTCGGGGCCCGCTCCCTGCGCTTCATCGGGGCCGCGGTGGTCTGCGCCGTGGTGGTCTGGGGTGTTTACGCCGGGGCCGGATATTATTTCCGGGAGGAGCCGGCGAAACTGAGCGGGCAGATCTACTTCCCCAACCCCTTTGCGGCGTCCCCGGAAATCGCGAGGTATCTCGACGAGCGAACCTCCCCTGCGGACAGAGTGGCGGTATTCGGTTCCGAGCCGCAAATATTTTTCTACGCCAACAGGAGGTCGGCCTCGGGATATATCTATACGTACGGGCTGATGGAAGACCATGAGTATGCGCGGGGGATGCAGAGGGACATGGTTCGCCAGATAGAGGTTTCAGATCCGAAATTCATCGTCGACGTGCACGTGCCGACTTCCTGGCTCATACACCCCGGTTCCGACCGGTATATATTCGGATGGTTCAACAATTTCGTGTCGGAGCGCTATTTCCTTACGGGGGTGGTCGATCTGATTTCTCCGGGAGCGACGGTCGTCAAATGGGGCGGCGAGGCGCGGGATTATGATATGCAGTCGCCTTTTTATGTCCTGGTGTATGAGCGGAAATGAGGCGCAAGGCCATGGCCTATGATAAAATTGTATGCCTGTATGGAGACCTTCGCGGGAGCGGAAGATGACGGATGCTGAGCGGAATGAGGGCGGCCTGATCGGGCGCGCGGGGCATCGGGGCGTCTTCAGGCGTTATCCCGGCCTCTGGGCGTTCCTGGCCTTCGTCTGTCTTGCGCTCTACGCGCTGGGAGCCAATCCCTTCGGCGGCCAGACGATCGGGCCGTTCGACCTGCTCCTGTCATATCCCGGCTGGTCTTCGGTTCACCCGGACCGTACGGTACTCAATTCACAGCCGAGCGATATAGTCGACTCGCTTCTGCCGGTCTGGATAGGGTTGAAAGAGCAGATAAGGCAGGGGAGGGGAGCGCTCTGGTATCCTTACGGCGCGGGCGGCGAGCCCGTTTCTCTTGAGCTCTGCAATCCCGCGTTCCTGCTGTTTCTCGCCGTCAGGGACAATGCGCTCGCCTTTTACCTCGTGGGGCTGGCAAAGCTCGTCATCTCGGGTTTCGGCGGCTATTTGCTCCTCAGGGTTTTTCTGAGGTGGCTGCCTTCCGTTTGGGGCGGGATGGTCTATATGCTCTGCGGCTTCAATACCGCATGGTTTTACTGGGACCAGGTCACGACCGCCATGTGGATACCGTGGCTTCTCTGGGCGACGGTTATGTATCTGAGGACGGAGGAGCTGAAATGGCTTCCCGCTGTTTCCGTCATATCGTTGCTGCTCATCTGTGGAGAATTTCCGTCCGTTGCGGCCTTCGGTTTTTATTCGTTCTCCCTGCTTCTTTTCGTCTGGCTGCTTTGTGATCATTTCGGCGGGCGGCGAGAGGGGGCCGGGCATGCCGAAAGGGTGACATTCGAGGCGAAGAAGGCGGCCCTGCCGTTGATGGCGGTCGGCGCGGCATTTGTCATGTCGGCGGCCGCGCTTGTCCCGTTTGCGGACAATATGAGGGCGATCAACCTGGGGTACCGGGCCGGCGGCGGGACGAGCTTCGGCGGCCTCCGCGATCTCCTGCTCTTCCTGGACTGGGAGAAACCGCTGAAGGTAGAACGCACCGCCTACATCGGCATTCTCCCCCTGGTGCTCGCATTGCCGGGGGCGCTTGCCGTCTTCGGCGCCGGCGGCAGAAAAAGCCGGCGGTTTATCGCATATAACATCCTGCTTGTTGCCGTTACGATGGCGATTATATTTAACGTGCTTCCCGACCGGGTGATACGGGCGATACCCGTCTTTAATTCTAACCACTGGAGCCGGCTGATCGTCATCACGCTTCTCGGACTGGCGGTGTTGTCTTCCTTCGGTCTGGAGTGCATCTGCAGCGCGCTCAGCGAAGCCCTTTGCCGTCTGAAGCTGGACCGGCGGCATGCGATGCGTGCGGGTGCGCTTGCGGCGGTGATGGTCTCGGCATTCCAGTTCCATGCGCAGAAGGACTTTTTCAGCAGCTATGTCGCCGTCGTCCCTTCTTCGTGGTTTTATCCGCTTACGCCGAGCATACTATATGTGAAGGAGCGGCTCATGCCGCTCGAGTCGGTCATCGCAGACAACTCTTTCATGGTTTCGGGAACTCTGGGGGCGTACGGAATTCCTGAGTGGTACGCCCACGCGTTCCGGACGGACAGGGAAAAGGAAGTGCTCGGGAGGATCGTGCTCGATCCGTTCGCCTCGCCTACCGCGGCATTTATCGACGGCAGCCGCATTCAGTTCGATTCTCCGCTGATGGACAGGCTGGCGATAAAATATCTGCTCCTGTACAAAGGGGTAATGGCGCGCCGGATGACGCTTTCACTGCCTGAAGCGGCCCCGGTCACAGCGCCGCCCCTGCCGGAGAACTCCTGGAGGCAGAGGATAGATATCCCGGAGGGCATGACGGTCACGGCGATCGGGTTTCGGTTCGGGACCTACGGCGCGGAGCGCGCGCCGGATGGCGTGCGCCTCACGCTTTACAACGACGAGGGGCAGAGATATTCCCTGGAGCCGGTGGTCGGCAGGGACGGCATACGGGACAATCAATGGAGTTATTTCGAGTTTCCTTCGGGGACAGACCTGAGAAAGGGCGTCTATACCGTGGTATTGTCTCTGACGGGCGATGAGGGAAAAGGCAGGCTGACGGCATGGGCAACGCGCTCCGACGGATCGAATTACCTCGAGGTAAACGGCAGGAATACCGGACTTTCACTCGCGTTCAAAATCGATATGTATACGATGCCGGACCTGAAGATTCCGGGGGAGAAATGGAAAGTGATCGACCTCGAAAGAGATACCCTGGTGCTCGAAAACGGGCGGGTTACGAACGGCGCATATTTCGTCCGGGGGCTGGATCCGTCGGATGAGCCGGACTTTACGGGACTGGCCGTGCATCAGCCTTCCGCGGGCCTGATCACCGTCGAATACTCAAAGGCCGGGGCCGGGTGGATCGTCCTGCCGATGCATCTTCATTCCGGGTGGAAGGCTTACGTGAACGACCGGCAGGTGCCGTACGGCAGTTATCTCGGGATACTTCCGGCAGTCCCGGTCAGCGGGGCATGCAGGATCTCGTTTCGGTACCGGCCGGGGTCTTTTCCCCTTGGCCTGACGATAAGTCTGGCAGGGGTATTTGCATTTGTGATATTCTCGGGATACTGTCTCAGGAAGAAAAGGCTGTCCCAGCTATGAACGGCGGGCGGCCGAAACAATCTGTCGAATTTATGCGCTGCTCTCTATATAATACAACCGTATGAAGCTCATCATCCAGATACCCTGCTATAACGAGGCGGCCACTCTGGCGGTTGCGCTGAGAGAACTCCCGAGGTCGGTGGAGGGCTTTGACCGGGTCGAATGGCTGGTCATCGACGACGGAAGCACTGACGCCACGGCCGAGGCTGCGAAGGCGAACGGGGTCGACCATGTCGTCCGCTTTGCGAAGAACCGGGGCCTCGCCCGTGCGTTCATGGCCGGTGTCGACGCCTGCCTGAAGCTCGGGGCGGACGTGATCGTCAATACCGACGCCGACAATCAGTATCGCGCGGCCGATATTCCCCTGCTGACAAAGCCGATACTCGAGCGGAAGGCGGAGCTCGTCATCGGCGCCAGACCGATAGCCGAAATACGGCATTTCCCTCTCATCAAGAAACTGCTGCAGAAGATGGGGAGCCGTGTGGTGAGGCTGGCGAGCCGGACTGACGTGCCGGACGCGCCGAGCGGCTTCCGCGCGATCAGCCGGGAGGCCGCCCTCCGTCTGAACGTCTTCAACGATTATACCTATACCCTGGAGACGATCATCCAGGCCGGCCAGAAGAACATGGCGGTCACCTCTGTCGCGGTCCGTGTCAATGAGGACCTCAGGCCTTCCCGTCTGGTAAAGAGCATCCCGAGCTATCTGAGAAAGTCGCTCGTGACGATTATACGAATTTTCGTCGTCTATAAGCCGTTTCGGTTCTTTATGTCGGTAGGCCTGTCGTTCTTCGGCCTCGGCTTCCTGGTCGGACTCAGGTTCCTTTACTACTATGTCACGGAGGGTTCGGCAGGGCACGTTCAGTCGCTGATCCTCGCCTCCATTATGATGGGAATAGGGGGGCAGACGATGCTGGTGGCCTTCCTGGCCGATCTCCTTGCGGTCAACAGGAGATTGATGGAAGACGTCCAGTACATGCTGAGAAAGACGGAGAGCGACACGCGGAATCTCTGAAGGCTTTATTGTGTTACGGCAGGCGGGCGCAAAGGAGGTAAGGGGGCGGGGGGCCGTCGAAGCCTGCAAATTCCCAGTCAACCGAAAACTGCGGGTCAAAGGCGCCTTCTTTCGCATCGGGATTGGCAATTCGCATCGCTACCACCCTGCCGGCTGAATATGGGCGCAGCAGGGAAAAGACGAACGGGTTGACCCATATCCCCGAAACCGCATTGTCGAGCACGAGCCGGCAGCGCGTCGTTTCGCCCGAATCGAACCGGTATTCGACAAAAACAGGGGATTCCTTGTATAACGTCCTCCTCAGCCGTCCGAGGAGCGTCCGGCTGAACCGCAGCCTGGCGCGGACGATCCCTCCATTTATGGACGGGACGGCGAACCACCTGTTCCAGTCGACAGGACCGGAGGCAGAGAAGACGACGGGTTTCTGAATATAGGAATTACCGCGCCGTTCAAAGATTGCGGCGTGACGGTCTTCTCTGACATAGGAGTATCTGCCGAGTATCTGTAGGATAGCGAGCGGCTCATCGTTCAGAAGATATCTTCCATCTATGCTTGAGAGGCTCTCTGCGCGATCGGCATCCCAGAGAAGATATATCGGGGCGCGATCCGACAGGAAGAAAGCCTCATTCCTGCGGTCGAGCCAGGGGGTATAGGTAAAATAGGACTGAAAGACCGGACGGGGCCTCCAGTTGAGGTTGTTTGCCGGGATAAACGATATCTCAAACGGATAGGTGTCCACCGGACTGCCGCCGATCATGGCCAGGCTTTCTTCGCCGAGCTTTGCGGGTTGAAGCAGGGAAGCGGACTCCTTAACGAGTTCCTGTTCATAGCACCTAAAGTCGAACAGCTGTCTCAGGGACGAGACCAGAGCAATAGGCTTGAATATCGGTTCGGACGCATCGAATCGAAAGGAATCGGCGGTGAGGAAGCCGAAGTTGAGCTGCAAGAAGACAAGGAAGACTGCCGTGATCGCCAGGAGGGAAATTTGCCGCGCCAGACCCTTTGCCTGCCCCGCAAGCAGGAAGAATGTCAGAAATGTGTAGGCAAAAAGAAATTGCGGTTGTTTTGTCACCCCATACTTATACGCGATAAGAAGCCCCGGGCAGAAAAGGAGAAAAAGAAAAACCAAGTGAGAGTCTCCCCGTATCGCATAATACAGAGGTATCAGCGTCATTATTCCGAAAACCGTCCAAATCGGCGCATCTGATGCGTTAAGCGACGTCATGGCGCTTGAATATCCCCTGGACTGCTCCATGGACCCTGCAAAATAGTCCCCCAATCCCCGCAGATCTCCGTAGAGCGCAAGCCAGAAGACCGCGCAGAGAAAGAGGACGCCTGCAATTATCAGTGCAGGAGGCAGCAATCTCTTTTCCCTCTTGACTTCCCTCAGGCAGTACAGCCCGAGAAAACTCAGGCACAGAACTCCGACGGAGAACTTTATAAGAAGTGCCAGCGCTGTAACGAAGACAGCGGCGGCCGCAAAAGCGCCTCTCTTTTGTTCGCACTTGTGCGCGCTGAAGACCAGCCCCAGGGAGAGCGCAACCAATTCGATCCCGGGTGTCTTTTCCCCCCGGTTGATAGAAAAGATGAGGGCCAGCAGAACGACGGCAGGGATGATTTTTTCCCGCGCCCGTTCAGGATAATGCCCAAGAAACAGGTATACAAAGACGAGCACCAGCGAAAGCCTGAGGAGCAGCTCGAACACGAAGGCTATCGCCATATTCGAGCCGACGGGCATTGGGTTAGCGAGAAAACCAAGGGGGCCATAGGTGCCTATCACGTCTTTGCCCGGGCGCACACCCTCCGAAAAAAAATAGTTCTGGGCAAACTTCCAGGACGCATCAAGCCCCGGGCTGATGGGTTGGCCGAAGAAATTGAGCGTCAGGAGAAACAGGAGCGCCGAGACAAGAAGCAAAATGGCTCTGTATTGTTTTACGCTAAGTTTCAAGAGAGAAGTATTCCAGTCGAGATACCATCTGAAGCCGGCCGCCGGGCATGTGTGGAAAATAACATGCGCCTGCGGGCATAGTCAAGCAGCAGCATGGAGTTTTGAATTCCGGGCATGGTAACATAATTACGTATTTTGCGGAGAGCACACATGCATACCGGCCGGGCATATAACACAGAAGCTGCGTGGTGAGCGCGTCAGGGACATGGGCCGGCTTCCGGAGGACTTCCTGGTGAACCGTTTCGTAGCATTTGTCGCGCGTCATCGATTGCCCATAGGGGTTCTGTTTTCTTCTTTTTGCGGCGCGATACTTGCGGCGGGCGCGCGCCCTGCGCTGCAGGACCCGGTGGAAAGCGGACAGGTGCTGGCCGGGATCGTCAAATATCCCTCTTATAACCCGTTTTACGTTTACCATGTGAAGTTATGGACCCTCTTCAACCAGGGCGCTGCGGTGCTTCTGAAGGCGGGCGTTTCGGAGTTTTCGGCCAGCCTGCTGATAGAAGGCCTGGTCGGCGCCGTCTCCTTTGCGGCGATATTCCTGCTGGTATATGCCATAAGCGGGAAATCAGTCGTGGCGCTCTTTACCCCCTTGTTTGTGCATCTTCTGAACCTCGTGGGAATAAGTATCGCCTATCCCATACGTCTTCTCGGAACTGCCCATACCTACGGCATTTTCGGTCTGACTTATGCGGTCCTGGTGATAGGTGTGCTCGGTGTCGGCCGGTACAGGACAGGGGCATTCCTTTCCGGACTCGCTCCCGCGTTTCATCCCTCTCTCGGTGCTTTTTGCGTTCTTCTCTCCGGCTCTGGGGTGTTCGTAAACCGAAGGGAACTAAAGCCGGAACTGGCATCCATGCTGTGGTATTTTATTGCCGGTTCGCTTCTGACGGCGGCGAGTCTTGTCTGGCAGCTGCATTTTTTCCCGCCGGAGGCGGCCATGGACCCTGCGCTGAAGAAGAAATACCTCGACGCGTTTATTCAAAATTTCGATTATCACCGTTCTTTCGACGGGTGGCGGCACGGCGGCTTTCTCACCGGGCTCCTCGCTTCGGCTGTTGCGATAATGGCGTCGCGCGGACGCCGTGCCCCCGTGGGTGCGAGAATTGTTTTTTCGGCCATCACGGCCTCGGTCGTTGCGACCATCGGAATTGCTTTTTTTGCCGAGTTCGTGCCTTTCTTTGACTTTCTGAAAATTCTGATACCCTGGCGTTTCATGAATTTCGCAAATCTTTGCCTGGTCCCCGTTGCGCTCGGTTTCCTCGCAGCCGATTTTCCCCGAATGCCCCGGCTCAGGACTGCCCTCTTTTTTCTGGTGCTCATACTCTGCTTTCTTTGGCAACGGGGCGGCTTTCCTGACATTGAGTTCCTCTACATCGGAATTGCATTTTTCGTCTTGCTCGTTGCGGCGATATCGTTGCCGGATATCCCCGCATTCCCCTTCCGCTACCTGCTGAAATGGAGGGAACGGGCCGTTGCGGCGGCGGTCGGAGTCGTTGTTGTTATCCATGTCCTGCCTGCGGCTGCATCGCTGGTATCCCGGGATGCGGGGACGATTCCGGAGATCTACGGCATTGCTTCAGGGAGGCCCGGCATGCTTCTTACCGCAGGGGATATGCCCCTGATTCAGCTGATGACCGGGCGGCCCCTGCTCATGGATTCCGGCCTCGATTTTTTTGCCTACGTTCCGGAAACCGGTCCCCGTTTCAATGAGATCCTGAAAAAAGTGTACGGCCTTGATTTATTTATACCTCCGCCGGGGGAACAAAGAAATGCGGGGAAGCTCACCTTTTCCCATCGGGACCTGTGGGAAGGGCGGACAATGGATGAGTGGAGAGCGATCCGCAAGGAGTTCGGGGTGACCGATATTCTGACGCCGGCGGATTGGCGGCTGCAGCTCCCGCTGATAGCTGATGACGGGGACCGCAGTCTCTTTACAATTCCATGAACTGGTTTACCGTTTTGATCATATCAGCGGCGCCGGCGACGTTGCGGTGTGACGCATGGTATAATTATGGGTCCCGTATTGCATATGAGTTTGTGCGGCGATTGTAGCGATATGAATACAACACTGATGGTGCTTACCAAGAATGAAATTGAAGGGATGAGGGCGATCATGCCGCAGGTTAATCGCGATTGGTGTGATCAGATCCTGATCGTGGACGGCAACTCAACCGACGGCACTGTGGAATATGCCCGGGAAATGGGGTATGATGTGCATGTCCAGAGAGCCCCGGGCTTACGGAGGGCTTATCAGGAGGCATGGCCGTTAATTCGTGGCGATTATGTCATTACGTTCAGCCCGGATGGAAATTCCCCGCCGGAATATATTCCGCAATTGATTGGAAGAATTCAGGAAGGATACGATATGGTCATAGGGTCCCGGTATTTTGGGGAGGCCTCCAGCGAGGACGACGATATTATTACCGGGTTTGGAAATTGGCTGTTTACGAGAATGATTAATACGCTGCATCGCGGGAATTATACGGACGCAATGACGATCTTCCGAATATATAAGAAAAACCTGTTCTACGAGCTCGGGCTTCACAAGGATGAACCCTATGCGCGATATGAGAAAATGTTTTTTACGAGCATCGGGGTGGAGCCGATATTGTCGGTGCGTTGCGCCAGGATGCGGCTGCGCACTGCTGATATAGCCTGTCCTGAGCCTCCGCGCATAGGCGGCCAACGCAAGCTCCAAATTGTCAGATGGGGGCTGGCTTACATGTCGCAGGTGGTTTTCGAAAAAGTCCGTGCGTCACGGTACTGAGTATAAGTGCCTTTGGTAGTTATCCGGTTTATTACCCTAACAGTGCATACGGGCGAGAGCAGACATGCTGAAAAACACTATGGAATCGGCAAGATTAGTTCCCGATTCACGTACACGCAGAATTAACGCAGGGGGCTTTCCCGGATATGCGGTTTGGTCAGGGCCTCATTCTTTAGCGGAGCCGCGACTATGTCTGTCTTTCATCGCATCTGCTCTCTTTTCGATATGGTTTTTATGCAACTGGAGGGCTTACAGTGAATATGCAGTCATAAATTTGGCATGGAGCCCCCCGTGAGCGATCAGTTCAATGCCTCCCGAGACAACTCCCGGTATGCAATGTATGCGGTCTTAGTCTTTGCTTACCTGAAAATTGCGTTGCTGGTTCTTGATTATAACTGCGTATGGACGCAGCCCGAGGAGTTTAATTGGCGTGAGTATATTCTGATGGACGGACCCGGCCTGTCGCAGCGCGATATTATCAAAGGGTTAAACTGGAAAGTCTTCGAGTATGAGCCTCGCTGCACCCGTCCGCTCTCTTCATACTTCGAAATCCTCGATACAAAATGTTGCGCCTGGCTGTGGAATTTTATGGTGCCTCATCCGAGTCTGTCCCTTACATGGCTTTTTCTCCTGATCTTGTCGCCCTGGCTGTTCTATAAGCTGCTGCGTAACCTTGGCATCCCCCGATATCTCGCGGGAATGATTACTGCGTTGTACCTTGGGAATCCGAGTACGCTTTCACTGGTCGCCGTCAATTTTCGTCCCTCGAAACCGATTGCCAATTTTGCCATCATCTTTTGTCTCTATTGGGCTTCAACCCTGCATGAGAAAGGGGAAGGCCATGCCCTTCCCTCCGGGAAACAGTTTATTGCATTTTGCGGCTTATGCGCATTTATGCTTGTCTCTTTTTTCTTCGACGAGACTGCTTTATTGTCATTTCCCGCTATTATCCTGTTCTTTCCGGAAGTGGTATTAAGAGATATCAAGAGGGCCGTCTGTTTCTTCTCGCTTCCGGTCATCACCTATGCCGCGTATTTTCGGCTGTTCCCCGCAATAACGGTTCTGTCGGGGTTTGAGCTGCCGAGCCTGCAAAGTTACAGCCCCGCTGCACCTTTCACGGGCGGTGCGCTCCTTGAAAAGATCTTTAATCCCGATATACTGCGGGATTTGCCGGTTAATCTGTCAATCTTTCTTTCAGACAGTTTTGGGCTTGTCAATCCTGCCCTTTCGGGTTCCCTGTATTACACGGCGTTATGGGTATCCATTGTCTTGGTCATAGTGTTTGTGATCGTGAAAGGCGCAATGACATTGTATCGCACAGAAAGGCGGGTCGTTGTTGAAGCGTTCGCTTTCAGGGCAGTGTTCTGCGGCAGAGTAAATTTGTTGAGAAGTGTAATAGTACTGTCGGGAGTAACTTTCTTCGCCAACCTGACGTTGCATTTGGTTGACAACAAAATATGGGGGCTGTATTGGTTAAATACCTTTTGGCCGATTTTTTTCTTCTTATTTCTCGGGATGCTCTTAAGGTCTCTGAATCTCAACAAGCTTTTCGTAGGCGCTGCAACCTGCTTGATCATAACGGCGTCTTTTTACAATTTTATCTATGTCAATAACGCCTTTAAGAGCTTCTTTTATTATCGGACTGTCAATTTCGGGGACGTAATCACAAATAAGGTCAACAGATTTGCACTTCCATTATCACATGACGAGTATCTTTTCGAGAAAACGCGTGAAATCTGGAAGTCCCACAAGGATAAAACTGTAATAACGTCCATTCCGACTGAGTTATATTACTTGGTCCATGATTTGCGTTTGCTCAAGCCGGGGACGACATACAGTCAGCGGTGGTCTGTTTTTGACGGCCATGTTCAGGAGTTCTCTTTGGTGAAAGAGCGCGGGAAAAAGGATGAATATTTTTGGGCAGTGCCTTCGCGGTGAAGGGGGGATAAGCCGGAGAGCCTCCGGCCTGCTCACTTCTCGATCGTGCGCGGTGCGCGCGGCCCGGCCGGCAGCGCATCCCTGACAAGAGAGTAGACGACGTGCGCGCCGGTGAACAAGATTGTTGAAATTCCGAACCTTTTCAGGACCGGTATGAACCGCCACCAGCATGAGTATATTTTGATAAGGGCCTTCCTCTGAATGCTGATCAGCTCCCCTGAGGATATGCCGTTGACCTCCATGACGGCGGATTCGTAGCGGTGATACCGCGAGAAATCCTTTTCCACGAGCGTGAGCCCGTGCATGCCCGCCTCGGCCATCTTGAGCAGTTCCGTCCCCGGATACGGCATCGCTATGTTGAGGGTGATATGCTGAAGATCGCGCGCCCTGCATAAATAGTCTACGGTCCGACCGATGCTTTCCCGCGTATCGCCGGGAAGCCCTATAATGACCGAGTTGATCGTCTCAATGCCCAGGCTGTTGCTCACCCTATTGGCTTCCGCGTAACTTTCGAGGGGCACGTGCTTTTTTATGATCTCCCGCACTTTTGGGTCCGCGCTTTCGAGCCCGAAGCTGATGCGGATGAGGCCGCATTCCTTGAGACGCTTTACCATCTCCTCGTCCCACAGATTCGCCCGTGTGCTGCCTTCGAAGGAGAATTTCAATTTGCGCCGCTCGATCTCATCGCATAGCTCAAGGATGAACGCGCGGTTTATGGTCAGGGTGTCGTCGATAAAAAAAATGTGAGGTATTTTCAGCTCATTCACGATATATTCAATTTCGCCGATGACGCTTTGCACGCTTCTCAGCCGGTGCCGCTTGCCGTGAAGATCGCATGCGCAAAACACGCAGGTGAAGGGGCATCCCCTGCTCATCTGGAGGGAGGTATAATTCAACCGGCCCTTGAGTGTTCCCATGTAATATTTGTCGAGCGGCAAAAGGTGACGCGCAGGCAGGGGCACCTTGTCCAGATCGTCTGCGAGAGGGGCGTCGCCGTAATAGACAATCTCTCCGCCCCTTCGCATCATGACGCCGGACACGGGTGGGTTGCGCTCACCGGCCGCAAAGGCCTTGAGGAAAGCGGGGAATATCGTTTCGCATTCTCCAGTAAACAGATAGTCATAACAGTCCTCGAACGCCTTTTCGCGAAGAATCGATACGTGCGTGCCTCCAACCATGATCGGGACAGCAAGCCCGGATTTGAGCATGCGCGCCAACCTCGTGGTATTGTAGAAAAAAGGCGTCGTGGCGGTCATTCCAATGAGGTCGGGTTTGAACTCGAAGACCTTCCGGACCATGGAATCATTGCCAAGCTGCTCGATATGAGCATCGATGACCTGCACTTCCCATCCGAGCTGTTCTGCCATTGTTGCGATGATGCAGAGGTTTAGAGGAGGAAATGTCGAGACCTTTTTTGCGGCGTGTTTGAACGTGCCGAACTCGTTGTGCCAGGACGGGAAAATGAGCGATAACTTCATGCCCTAATCACCCAGAATCCTTCTCTTTAGTCGCAAAGTCGTCATCTCTTCAATGTGCCGCCGGATATGCGTCGAGAATTTGCGCTCAATTGCGTCAAGATAGGAGGTGTTCGAGAAATACCTGAGAAATGCCTGGTCCCTGAATTTCAGGACTTCCTGTGCGCTGATATGTTTTGTCGGCAGCGGCAGCGTTTCATAGGAGAGCTGCGAGTACCCGTGCCATGTCGCCGGCAGTTCCCACTTATTTTGTATGGCGATGTCGTAAAGTCTTGAGCCGGGATAGGCCATGGCGCAGTAAAAGTTGCCGTATTCGCAATTCAGGTCCATGGCAAGATCGAGGGTTTCCTGCATGGTGGCGCGCGTGTCGTCCGGCAGACCGAAAATATAATTTCCGATAATGCTCATTCCGGCGTCCCGTATGGTCCTGACGACCGATGCGATGTCCCCGGTCTGCATCCTTTTGGTTGCGCCGTCTCTGACCGCCGGATTGGCAGATTCGATACCCAGGGCGAGCCAGTTGATGCCGGCCTTCTTCATGCGGTCCAGGTGAACGGGCTTCACGGTGTCGACGCGCGCATAGGCCCAGATGTTCAGATCATACCGGCGTTCGATGAGCAAATCAGCGATGGCCATATAATGCTTCTCATTCAGGATAAAAAGCTCGTCGATGATCTTGAGGTGCCGCACGCCGTACTTTTCAACCATAACCCCGATCTCGTCGACCACGAGCCGCGGGCTGCGGTAGCGGACGCCGGGCTTGCCGAAGGGGGCATTGATGCAGCAGAACAGGCATGAGTACGGGCATCCAAGACTGGTGTAAACGGCCCCGTAGGGTGACCGGCTGGAGATGTCGTCAAAGCAGTGCCAGTTGTGCGCCCGGTAAGTCCTCATCGGCAGAAGGTCCCAGGCGCCGGCCGGAAGGACGGCATCGAGGCTGCTGATAAGGGGGGCTCTCGGCGTATGCAGGACTATTGCATCCTGTTCATACCAAAGGCCCGGGACATTGGAGAAATCGTTCCTGCCTGCGCGCAATGTTTCAAGCAGGGCAACTAGGCTAAGCGGCCCTTCTCCCTCAATCACAAAATCGACTGCTTCTTCCTTAAGTGTTGTCATGGGGAGCGCAGAGGGGTGGAGGCCGCCCAATGCGACCTTTACCGCCGTCAGATCCTTGATCGCGCGGCAGATTTTTCCTGAAATCGTCATGTTCTGCGTCGATGCCGAAGGATGCGCTCCATATACAATTACTGCCGCCAGCAAAGGGTTCATTTCCCCGACCATTGCGGCGGTCTCCTCCGGCGTGATATTCTCCGCATTGGAATCTATGACCGCAACGCCGAAGCCGCGTTTTCTGAGATAGGCAGCCTGAACAGCGATCCAGAAGGGAGGCTCAATCCCCGAGTAGTCCTTCCCAAGATCCTGATGCGCCTGTCTTCTGTCTCCCGGGTTGATCAATACAATGTCGAGTCCCACGCCGTTATCCCTTCGCCAGCATTCGGAATACTTCTTCGGTTATCTGTTTCTCCCCTAGGCCGTTCAGCTCATGCAGCCTCTCCCTGACGCCCATCGTGAAAACATAGGAATCGCCGAACCCCATTCGTGAAAGCCTGATGTCCGAGCCTCCTGCTGCCAGGATATTTGCTACCAGGGTATCAAGGCCGCCTTTCCCGACAAAGGCTTCTTCTACCGTTATTACGGAGCGATATTTCCTAAGCACATCATATAGCGCCTGCTCGGGCAGCGGTTTTATAAGGAAAACATCAACCACTCCTATCCGGATTCCGCTTTGCGAGATCTTTTCCGCCGCCCGCAATGCCGTGTGGGTCATATAGCCTGTCGAAACAATGCATACTCCCGAGCCCTCCGCGAGCGTCGAGAACCCTGAATGCAGATCGATTACCGCGTTCCTGTCGTAGAGATTCACCGTCGGTTTTCCGTCGAACCGGAGGTATTTGGGCGACCTGACGTCGATAGTGTAGTCAACGAAACGCTCGGCGAGAACCCAATCGCTCGGGGAAAAGACCGTCATTTTAGGCAAAAGGCGCATAAGGCTGATGTCCTCTACGCCGTGGTGGGTCGGCCCTGATACATCGTAACTGAGCCCGCTGCCGACACCTACAAGGTTCACATTCACCCGGTGTGTGTGTGACAGGAGCGACAGGTTGTTTCGGATCTGCTCATAGGCCCTCATCACCAGGAATGGAGCGATAGCGTACGCATAGACCGTGAAGCCTTCGAGGGCGTAACCCGCGGCGACGTTGACGAGATTCTGCTCGGCGATGCCGACATTAATGAAACGGTCAGGGTAATCGGAACGCAAGGTATCGAGTTTAGGCGAGCCAAGGTCTGCGGAAAGAAAGACCAGGGCGGGATCAGATGCCATGCGGCGACAGACCTCCTCGATAAATGCATCCCTCATAGTCATTTTTTCGGCAATCATTTGAGTCCCCTGATTGCGGCATCGATACGGTCCGGCGGAATATTTCTGATATGGCTCAAGGGATCTCCCTCAAGGGCGGGCACTCCCTTGCCTTTAACGGTATTCGCTATCAGCACCTTCGGCCTTCCGCTGCGGTCGTTCTTAAGGTCGAGGAGGGCTGTATGGAGTTTTGCCAGGTCGTGCCCGTCTACAGTTCTGGCCTGCCATCTGAATGCGCTGAACTTCTGATCTATCGGATCGAGGTCAAGGACGTTCTTGCAATAATCGAGCATGCATGCCCCGTTGTTGTCTATAATGGCGATCAGATTGTCCAGACGGTGCTCGCCTCCGAACATAATCGCCTCCCATACAGACCCCTCATACAGTTCTCCGTCGCCGATCAGCGCAAACACGGTCTCCTCCCTGTTCTTCCTCTTAAGCGCTGCGGCCATCCCGCAGGACACTCCGAGACCGTGACCGAGCGAGCCGTTCACGCTCTCGTAACCCGGGATGAGCGGATCAGGTATGCCGCCCAAAAAGGAACCCTCCTTGCATACGCGAAACAGTTCTTGTTTGTCGAAGTACCCGAGGTCTGCAAGAATAGGGTAAAAAGAGATCGATCCATGTCCCTTGCTGATGATAAGACGGTCTCTGCCTTCCCATCGGGGATTTTTCGGATCATGCGCCACGATATTCCCATAGAAGAGGGCCACGAAGATTTCAACGGCTGACAGGGATGAGGCAATCCTGGTTTCCTGCGCGATCCTGTGGATCTTCAGCGTTTCGCTTCTCACCCAGCGCGCCTTATCGCGAAGGAAGCCGGTCAGTTGATTCCGTTCGTGGTCTGTCATTGCCTCCCCCGCGAAACGAGCTTCGCCCTAGACGTTGCCGTAAAGGCTGTTCGTGATGATCCGGTATCCTTTGATCAGTTCCAGGACGCCTGATTCAAGCGAATGGGCCGGGGTGAATCCTGTCCGCTCGATCTTTTCATTCGAAACGATATAATCGCGCTTATCGGGGTCTTCTCCAATCGGCGCCTCCAGAAAAACGAAGTCCTTCACCTGCTCCTTGATCGTCGCGCACAATTCAAGTTTGGACAGGTTTGCGTCGGAGAGCCCTACATTGTAGGCATGGTCTTTCATGGCATCGAAATTGCCGATCGCATGAATAAAGGCCCGCGCCACGTCGCGAATATGGATATAGTTTCGCTTGAAATGGCCTTCGAAGACGATGACAAAGCGGTCCTTGACGGCCCGATAGGTGAAGTCGTTCACAAGCAGATCGATCCGCATGCGCGGGGCCATGCCGAAGACCGTGGCCAGTCTGAAGGCTATCGCGTTGCCCCGCTCAAGAAGCACCTTCTCGACCTCGACCTTCATTTTCCCGTAGAGCGAAATGGGGTTCAAAGGGCTTTCTTCGGTGCAGAACACACCCTTTTGGCCGATGCCGTATCCGCTGTTCGTGTTGGGATACAGGATCCTCTGTTCCCTGGAAGCCAGCTTAGTCAGCATAACGACCGCGTCCCGGTTGGTCGTCACAGTGCCGATCCGGTCCCTGTCGCAGAGAGGCGCCCCCACCAGCGCTGCAAGGGGGATGATTACGTCTGCCTTCGCAAGCAGAGGCCTGACCACGTCCTCTTCCCGCGCGTCCCCGCGGACGATTTCGAATCCTTCATCGCTGCAGCACTCCAGCAGCGAATTCTGCCTGAACATTAATGTGTCGAGAACGGTTACTTTGTGGCCCGCTTTGAGCAGGGAGGGAACGAGGACCGAACCGAGATATCCGGCCCCTCCCGTTACGAGTATCGTATGGTTCATGAGTGACTCCTTATTGAGTGATTATCCAATGACACGTGCAGAGCGCCGGTCAAAAAGCAGCGTTCACATCTCTTAATCCACATAGCGTCCCTGCTCATCGCGGCGGGAGAGTATGGGATTCCTGCCGGGCCACCAGATGTCGAACCTCGGATCGTCCCAGAGGTAGGAAAACTGGGCTTCGGGGCGGTAATAGGCGCTTTGTTTGTAATGAAATATCGCCGTATCACTCAAAACGAGGTGGCCGTTGCCGTATTTCGGCGGGACGAGCACCTGCAGCCTGTTCCTGTCAGAGAGCACGAAGGACTGCCATTTGCCGAAATCCGGCGAACTGCCGTCACAGTCAACGACAACGAAGTACAATTTACCGCTGAGACAGGAGACGAGCTTCCACGTCTCCGCGTCGCCATGCAGCCCGCGAAGGACATTATGTGCGGATACGGAGATGTCGTCTTGCACGAAGTCCATAGTGATTCCGTTTTGCCGGTAGAGCTCCCGATTGTAGGTTTCCACGAATTCACCCCTGTGGTCCTCGAATGCGGAGGGCTTAATTGTCAGGACGCCATGCAGATCTGTTTCCGTTACGCGTATCATCAGTTATCCACCTATTAAATTCCTTCCGGATATACTATTATTCTTCGGCCCTTTGATGCAACAGATTACCGGCGGCGCGCGCGGACATGATCCACAGCAGAAAGACCGCCGCGAAGACGGCATATGCCAAAAACAGCGCATACGGAAGCAGTCCCGGGGAGAAGGTGAATCTGGCCTCTGATTTTCCCTGCGGCACATGTACTGCCTTGAAGCCGTACATGTCTATGATCTTTGCGGGGAGGCCGTTTACCGTAGCCTTCCAGTTTTGAAAATAGGCATCACGCCAAAACAGATACTGAGGAGAATCCGTGACCGCCTCGATCGTAGCTGTGTCGTAGGTCCGCCCCAGAATTTTGACATTCGCGGTGGAAAGCGCAGAGGGCTTGCCGTTGTCGAGGAACGTGAAGGTCCCCGCATCGGGCAGTGCGTTCAGATCTGCGCCGGCGTCCAATTGGGCCTTGATCTGCCGCACCTCCAGCAGCACCTGCGCGGTATGATTTCCGGCATCGTCCGGCGGCAAGCCGACCGTGCCAGGCCTGCCTTCGGAATAGGCCTGCGCCTGCCAGGGAAAGAGCCGCGCATGCCACGTCGCAACAGTAGCGCTGTCGACGGCCATAAGGGCTATCAGAATAAACTTGAGGTAAGGGAACCGCCCCTTTTTCTCGCGGGCCATTCCAACAAGGGCGATCATATAAAAAACCGCCATCAGCAGAGCAAACCCGAACATGGGCGTGTCCGGCAGCGTCTTCCCATAAAGGACAGCCATAAGCGACAGAGACCAAATGCTGGAGACGGTGAAGATTGCCATGAAATGACGTTTGATAATTCTGCCGCCGCGCAGCAGCGTTTCCAATCCCAGGCCTGCGGCGAGGATGAGGAGATAGAAAATGCCGAGCCGGAAGAACATGTCAGAATAATGGTTGACCGCGCGCAGCGGCTGCTCCCAGAACATGATCAGATAGAACAAGGGACTATACGCTGAAAGGAGAATAACCAGGGACGATACTGAGATCAGAACAAGGAGGCGAAGCCTCCAGATGCGCCTGCCGTATACAAGGCCGGTTATCACCAGCGGCAAAGCCAGCAGTCCTATGTACGTGAAGCCAAGTTGCCCTTTCCCGGTTGTAGAGGGCGGCGCATCAAAATAACTGAAGGGCCTCCATGCACCCTCGTTGCTAGTCCGCCCGAACCCTATGGCCGGCGTCGATATGGTGAGCGGCTCTATGGGATTGCCCGGAAGCAGCTCTTCCATGGGATACCACCGCGAGCTGATCTTGGTTCGCACAAGGTCGGAGCCCTGCTCGTATGTGATGACCGTCGGAAGGAGACACAGAATGATGGCGCATGCGGAGATCAGCCATGACCATTTCGGCACTGAGGAGAAGATGGCTCTCATTTGCAGGGCTATCGGCCGGTCGGAGATGAAGAGGCAGACAACAGAAAAAAGCGGCACGAATATCACGGCCCAGTGAAGGGACAAATGGTTGAACGAAAGCGCCAGCACGAGGATCGAAAGGCAGAGCGCCCAGAAGCGGGACGGCGCGGGTGCAGTAATAAATTTCAGGAATGCGGCAGCGAAGATCAGACTCCAGGCCGTGAGCAAAAGACCGTCGTCGCTCAGGTTCAACATGATGCCCGGCGAAAAGCCGGCGAGCAGGAGAATAGCCGTGATGACGAGGTTGTTGCGGAAGATCTGGCGTGCCAGCAGCAGGCAGCCGGCTAAAAAGAAGAGCGGTATGACGAAAAAGACATAGATGCTGTAAAGCGTCACGAATGAAGTGATATGGATGTTCGCCAGCCCCAACAGCCAGCAGACTGCCGAAAGGGCGATAAAGAGGGGATTATACAGAGAATGACCGAGTATCGAAAGGTAGTACATCGGAAGTCCGAACCGGATGCCCGGGTTCCACCACGCCACCTCGCCGAAATAATTCAGGCTGTTAAGGTTGTCTCGGAAAAAACTGAAAAGGTCGAGGACATCCCAGTAAAGCTTACCTTCAACGAAAGGTTTGCCGTAGAGGATGAATCCGGAGAGGAGGTCCAGCGCCGCGAGGAGGAGCAGCTGGCCGTACAAATAGTTATTTTTTCTGATGAAATGTCTCATCCTGCCCATGTCAGAGGGTTGCAAGCGTCTCATGCAGGTAATCTATTTTGTCCCTGATGTCCTCGGAAAAATTGCCGACGAAAAAGCCGTTGTAATGCGCGATGTCCGCGTTCGTCGATTTGGTCACTTCATGGTTATAATACCTGATCACGTCATGCCTGAGGATGTTGCCGCCGGTGATGATGCGGTACTCGATGCCTGCCTGCCGCAGTGTCTGCAGGACCCGCTTCCGATCGGCCGTCCATTCGGGATTAACGATCATGGTGAAGCAGAACCAGGAGCTTTCGCCTGTCTCACTCTGGATGATGAAGCGCTTGTCATTTCCAAAAAGGCCGACAAAGTGCTCGGCGTTCTTTCTTCTCACCTTGAGAAAACCATCCAGCTTGTCGAGTTGCCTGCTCCCGATTGCTCCGTGAATCTCGCTGGGCCGCACATTGTATCCGGGCAGTATGAACCGGTAGGCCTCGTAAAAGTCGTCGTCCCTTTTCTCGAAGACCGGGCTGTCTTCATCCTGCCCCCTGGTCCACCCATGGTTCCTTATTGACTTCAGGAGGTTATACATCTCCTTGTCGTTTGTGAGGGCGAGGCCGCCTTCCATGGTCGAGATATGGTGGGAAAAAAAGGTGCTGAAGGTGTTTACGAACCCGAAGGTGCCGGTGTATCTTCCGTCGAACCTTGCCCCCATGGACTCACAGTTGTCTTCAAAGAGGATGATATTGTTTTCGGCACAGAGTCCGGTGATCTCGTCGAACCGGCAGGGATTGCCCAGGACGCTGACTGCAACGACCATCCTGGTCTTCCCGGTGATCGCCTTCTTCAGCTCAGCTACATCGATGGTGAGCGTCTTGAGGTCAACATCCACGAACTTGAGTTTCAGGCCGTACTGGTGGAGCGGATGGTATGTGGTCGCCCACGAGATGCAGGGCACGATCACCTCGTCGCCCCGCTTGAGCGGATTATCCTTCCGGTAAAAGAGTGACGCTACCGCTATCAGGTTGGCTGACGAGCCCGAATTAGCCATGACGGCATACCTCATGCCGAAATGCGCGGCGAACTTCTCCTCGAATTCCTGGACACGGGGGCCCATGGTGAACCTGTTGCTCTTGACGACGTCGAAGATTGCCTGTTTTTCTTCTTCTCCCCACGTTGAGCCTGTCAATTCAAACCGCATGTCATCTGCCCTTTCTGCTCGTATAAGAGGGATTGTAGACGATTATCTCGGAGCCGCTGAAGTCGAACTGGAAGGGAATGAGGATGTAGCGGTCTAAGGCCTGTATCACGCGCGACTGGTTCTCGGGCTCCACATAAAAGACCATAAAGCCGCCGCCGCCTGCCCCAAGCAGTTTTCCGCCCACCGCACCGTTTCTGATGCCTGTCTCGTAAATAGTATCGATCTCGCTGTTACTGATCTGGCTTGAGAGGGTCCTTTTTAATTTCCATGTCTCATTCAGCAGCCTCCCGAAGTCGCCGAAATCGCCGGTGCCTGAAACCAGGATTTTTTCCGCCTCGTCCACCAATGCCCTCATCGTGCTCAGTTCAGCCTTCTTCTTAGGGAGGTTCAGGATCTGCTCATGCGCGATCTCGGAGGCATTTCGGGATATCCCTGTAAAGACGAGCATAAAGCTTTCTTCGAATCTTCTGAGGTTCTTTTCGCTCATGATGATAGGGTCGATTACGATCTGGCCGTTTTGCAGGAATTCTATCGTGTTAAGACCTCCGCAGGCAGCCCACACCTGATCCTGTGACCCCACGTTTTCCCTTATGATATGCTGCTCTAAGTGGATAGCCTCGCGATAGAGACTCTCCTTGTCGATGATCTTCCCATCCAGGGCGTAGAGGACCTTGAGCAGCCCTACGGTGAAGGCCGAGCTTGACCCCATTCCGGACTTGGCCGGGATGTCGCCGTCATGGTGGATTTCCACACCGTGCCTGACATTAAGATATTTAAGCGTTTCGCGGACCGAGGGATGCTGAATCTCGTCGAAATCGCGGACCATCTCGATTTTTGAATAGAGGACCCTGTGCTTATGTTCGAAAAAAGGCGGGAGTATTCTGCAGCTTATATAACAATATTTATCAATAGCGACCCCAAGTACCTTGCCTCCGTGTTCAAGGTACCACGAAGGATAGTCTGTCCCTCCGCCGAAAAAAGATATCCTGTGTGGTGTACGCGATATGATCACCGCACAGCTCCGGATGTATGAAAAAGCATAGAAAACCTAATTCTCATCAAATCCCCTCTTGTTTTTTATGATGTACAGCGGCCTGTTCTTGACTTGCTCGTAGATCCTGCCGATATAGATCCCTGAGAATCCGTTTGAAAGAAGGAGCATTCCGCTCAGGAAAAGCACCGTGCACATCACGCCGGCCCAACCGGGTACTGCCAACCCCAAGGACCATACCGTAAGGACGTAGGCAATCATGAGAAAGGACATCAGAGATACGAAGATGCCCATTATTAGCGTGAAGTAGAGCGGAACGGCTGAAAACGACGTAACTCCCCTGATAAACTCCTTTGCAGGGCCGCTGCCGAAGAGTGAAAAATGCGTCTTGCCCGCAAACCGGGCATCGCGCACGTAATAGACGCTTTCCTGCCTGAAGCCCACCCACCTGACAAGCCCCCGCATAAACGGATCGTTTTCCTGAAGCAGGAGCAATTCCTCGACCACCCGCCGTGAAAGCAGCTTAAAGTCGCCCATGTTCTGGGGAAGGCTTATGTCGGAGATGCGATTGATGATCTGATAGGCCCTCCTCGTCAGCCACATCTTGAAGGCATTTTCGCCCAATCGTTCGGTCCTGACGGTATTTACGACATCGGCGCCCGCTGTCCATTTTTCGATCAGTTGAGGTATCACTTCGGGAGGATCCTGCAGATCGGCATCCATATACACTATTGCGTCTCCCTGGGCATGCCTGAGGCCGGCAATCACACAGGGGTGTATGCCGAAGCGCCTCGACATAGTGATTATCTTTATCCTTTTGTCTGATTCCCGGTTCTTCTCTAAGATTTCAAGCGAACGGTCTGTGGAATCGTCATTTACAAAAATCATCTCGAAATCCATGCCTGCCGGCTCAATGGCTGCCTTCACCCTTTTGATCAGCTCATCCAGGCCCTGTTCCTCGTTTCGGAAGGAAAAAACTACCGATAGCAGCATTAGGGCACCACGCCCTTCACCGCGCGGCTCAGCACTTCCCGCGCCCTTATATAATCCGAAGGGATGCCGATGTCGATAAAGAAGGCGTCACTGACGAACGCATAGGCGGATATCCGCCTGACGTTTCTTTCCAGGAAATCGCTTTCAAAGGAGAAGCTCCTGCCCGCGCGCCGAAGGAGGTTTTCAATCCCGCGCCTCAGTATATACACGCCGCCGTTAATGTAATCCGTACCCTCATCGGCCTTTTCATGAAACCCGGTTATCCTGCCGTTTTGATCCGCATGCACGGCGCCGTACCGTCCCGTCCGGACGAGGGCCTTCAGTGCGACCGTAATGTCGGCCCTCTTCAGACGGTGGAATTCCATCATCTTGGGAAGATCGACTGTAAAGAGCGTGTCCCCGTTCAACACGACAACATCGTCTTCATGACACGACCGGAGTGATTCAAGGATGGCCCCTCCGGTTCCCAAAGGCTCGTGCTCTACAACATACTCGATCTTTAAGCGACCATGCAGGGGCCCGAAATAGCGTTCGATGAGTTCATGTTTGTATCCGACCGAAAGCAGCACGCGGCTGATGCCCTGTCCGGAAAGGAAGTCCATTACGCAGGAAAGAAAGGGTCTGCCATGAATGTCAGCCATTGGTTTGGGGATGTCATTTACCAGGCTCTTAAGCCGCGTACCCAAACCGCCCGCAAGGATAATCGTCTCCATAAAATTGTGACATTTATTATAACGCAAAAGGCCCTTCGTCAGGGGAAAAAATCGCAAGAAAACACCAAGCCGCCGCCATTATGTGAGTTTGCCGCCGCATTCTCCGTCGGACCCTTTTTCTGACGGCTTCGGGGGGCACTCGCAGGCCCTGTTTCACCCCTATTTCAGCCTTTTGCTGCAGGAGACATGCAATAAGCTATAATACAAAAGCCGAATATGGTGAAACTTTGCATAATTACGCACTCTTATCCCCGTTTTGGGGAAGACTGGCGGTCGAACTTCATAGAGTCGCTTGCAAGGGCTTATGCGCGAAACGGGGCCGACGTTACGGTCTTCGTCCCCTATACCGTCAAGTTTAACCGCCCGATGAAGGATGAGTACGGCATCAAGATCGTCAACTACAAATATGTGCCTTTCGGGCGGCTGCACACGATTGGCTACGGACATTCTATGAAATCGGACCTCCATGTCAATCTTCAGGACCTTTTCCTTATGCCGTTTCTTCTCCTGGTCGGCACAATACGCTTTGCGGCCCTGCTGAGAAAAGAAAAATTCGACATAATACAGGCCCACTGGGCTGTCCCGAATACGCTTATTGCTGTCTTCGGCAGATATCTGGCTTTTTCCCGCGCCGCTATCCTGACTTCCTTCCCCGGATCTGATGTGACTGTTATAAAGCGGATGGGCCTTCTCGGCCGGCTATTTCTTAAGATAATCGCCAAATCGGATTACCTTTCCTGCAACAGCGCCGACCTCAGAGAGGACCTTGAAGGACTGGGTCTTGAGAAAGGCAGGGTTGATTTTGTTATTTACGGGGTGGACGAGAAGAAGATATGTTTCTCCGAAGAGGCGAGGAGGCGTGTAAGGGGCGAACTGGGGATCCCGGGGGACGGCCTTGTCCTGCTTATGATCGGCAGGTTTGTGCCGAAGAAGGGCTTTTCGACCGCCTTTGAGTCCCTCAAACTGATCACGGAGAAGATGAACAATGTTACGATGGTGGTGGTGGGAGACGGGCCGATGAGGGCCGAATACGATGAGATCCTGCGGCGGGACGGCACGGGGCGCTACGTCCGTTTTGTCGGCGAAATCCTCCCCCGCGAACTTGCAGGGTATTATTCGGCCTGTGATATCTTCCTGATGCCTTCGTGCAGACTGCCGTCGGACGGGCTGAATGTCGTCGTCCCCGAGGCGATGGCCTGCGGCAGGCCGATTGTGGCCACTCCGGTCGGCGGCAACGACCTGGTGGTCTTCGACGGGGAGAACGGGTGGCTGCATGAAGAGCATAATGCCCGGCAGCTGGCAGACTGCGTCGGCAGACTCGCCGCGGACCCGGCGATGCGGACGCGGATGGGCGAGAATTCTCTGCGGATGATACGGGAACGTTTCAACTGGGACTCGATCGCACAATATTGCCTGGCGAGGTATCGTGACTCCGGGCGGAGGGACGGGCGGCAGGCGGATGGCGAGGCTTATTAATCTCAGGACGTTCACCGACGAGCGGGGCAACCTTACGGTGATCGAAAAGGTGCTGCCCTTCGAGATCAAGCGCATCTTCTATATTTACGGAGTTGACAGCTCGGTGCGGGGCGGACACCGGCATCACCGGACGCGACAGGCCGCGATCTCGCTCAAGGGCAGATGCATGATCTCGAACAACGATGGATCGCGCAGGGAAACGTTTGTACTCGATGCTCCCTCAAAATGTCTCCTGCTGGAGCCGGGGGACTGGCACCAGATGCACGATTTTACGCCCGATTCTATCCTCATGGTCCTGGCCTCGGAATATTTCGACCCCGATGACTATATATACGAGAATTACGAATGATCCACGGCGATCTCCTGCGGGCAGTAATTTCCGCGAACCCGTGGACGAGGGGCTGAGCCGATGAAGAACAGGGAGACATGGAAGCCGAGCAAATATGTCTACCGGAAAGGGAAGCTTCGCGCGTCGGGGGACCTTGCGGAAGTTCATGCAGGATCCAGGCTCGCGGCTGACCTGATCGCCTCCCTGTACGGCGCCAACCTCCCGAAATACGCCCGGGGGAGACTGCTCGACCTGGGATGCGGAAAGGCGCCGTTATTTGAGGCGTACAGGGACTATGTGAGCGACAACGTCTGTGTCGACTGGACGGAGACGCGCCACGGGAATGAATATCTGGATTACGAGTGCGATCTGACGAAAAGGCTCCCTTTTGGGGACGGGGAATTCGATACGCTCATCCTCTCGGACGTGCTCGAGCATATTCCGGAGCCGGAAATACTCTGGCGGGAGATGCACCGGGTCCTGGCGCCGGGCGGACGGGTCCTCCTTAACGTCCCTTTTTGCTATCCGCTTCACGAGGAGCCCCACGATTATTACCGGTATACCGAATATTCCCTGAGGCGTTTCGCCGGGCGGGCCTCATTCGAGGTCCTTCTGCTTCGGCCGGTCGGGGGGACCCCTGAAATCGTTGCGGATATCCTCGCGAAACACCTGCAGTTTCTTCCCCTGATCGGCAGGGGGCTGGCGGTCATGATCCAGCGGCTGGCTTCCGCGTTTGTCGGGACGGCACCCGGAAGGAGGCTCTCCGAAAAGACTGGCAGAAAATATCCGCTCGGCTATTTCCTGGTCGCGGAAAAGACCGGCCCCCCGGTCGGTGGCTAAGTGGGAAATGTCTGACCGCATGCGCTATTTTGCCGTCTCCGACAACCGGACGGTGAAGGCGAGGAAGATCGAAGCGGTACTCTGCGACGCCCTCGCCTCAGAGGGTATTCGGGACAGGAGGATCCTGGACCTGGGATGCGGCAGCGGGCATATCGCGGAATATTTTTCGCGCGCCAACGAGGTCGTCGCCGCGGACGTGATCCGGCAGATGCGGGTGCCGGAAAGCGGCTCTTTGAAGTTCAGGAGGGTGGATGCTGCGGAGCTGCCCTTCGAAGACGGGTGTTTTGACATCGTGCTGTATAATCATGTCTTCTTTTGTTCCGGAGACCAGGCCGGGCAGCTTAAGGAGATCTACCGGGTCCTGAAGGAAGACGGAGTCTGTTATTTCGCCTCGGCAAACCGCTATTTCCCCATTGAAGGCTTTACGCGGCTGCCGCTCCTCCACTACCTCCCTCACCGCCTTTTCCAGCGCCTCTCCCGGCGGATAAGGAAAACCGACGAGGCGCTTTTTCCGGCAGGGTACCATAGGATGCTCGGGCTGATCGGGGAAGCCGGCTTTGCGCTCCGGGAGTATACGGGCGAGATCATCAGGCATCCCCAAAGCTATCAGAGCGAATATTCCTTTCCTTTTCTCCGGCTCGTCCCCAACTGCCTCTCTCCCACCGTCGTCTTCGTGCTGAGAAAGCGGGCGGGGGGCGGATGAGATACCGAAAAGCAGCCAGGATCGTCCTGCCGCTTCTTGTTTTCGCTGCGGTGTCGCTGTTCTTCCTGAGCGAGTTCCGGAAGAACTGGGCCTCCATCGAGTCCTTCCACGTGGCGTTCGTGCCGTCGCTGGCGGCGCTGGCGTTTGCGGCGCTTTCTCTCACGTCCCTTCTTACCACGTACGGGTGGTTTCTCACCCTCAATGCCCTGTCCGGCAGGCGGATCGGTTTTCCCGAAAGCATCGCGGCGGTCAACACGAGCAATCTCACCAAGTATGTTCCGGGAAAGGTCTGGTCGTATGCCCTCCAGATGTATTGGCTGACGGACGCCGGCTATTCGAAGTCCCTGGTCTTGTATGTGAACCTCATCAATGTGTATGTCTCGCTGATGACATCGCTGCTTTTGGGAGCGGCCTGCATGGTGCTCCTGCCGTCCGGCTATCCCCTCTCCGCTACGGGTGCGGCGTTTGCGGCGCTTCTGGTCTGCGACGTACTGTTCGTGAGATATCACTCGACCCTCGCCAGGGCGCTTATTTCATATGTCAACAGGGTCCTGAAACGGGACATCGGATATTTCGAGCCCTCCGCCGGGCTGCTGCTGCATCTGCATTTGAACTATTTTGTCGCCGCCTTCTGCTTCGGCGCGGGGGCATACCTCCTCTGTCTCGGCATAGGCCTCGATGTCACGCGGACGGGGCTGCTCCCGGTGATGGCCGCGATGACGATATCCGACGTGCTCGGATTTCTCGCAGTGATCGTCCCGGGCGGTCTGGGTGTGAGGGAAGGGGCGATGTACGTCATTCTGCGGGGGGCCTCGTCTGCGACCCTGTCGCTCGTCCTGCCTATTGCCGCCAGGATTGCGACGATGCTGGTCGACATGTCGCTGGGACTGACGGGTATTATACTGTTGAGACGCCTCAGGCATGCCGGTGAGAGGGGGGAGAGAGCCGGCGGGAACGGCCGCTAGCCATGGGCGGCGGCAGTTCGCCAAGGGGAGGGGACTCCTGTCTTCGCGTGTGGCCGCCGTCAGGTTTCACCGGTTGCGCAGATGGCAATAGCGCTCCGAAAAGTGCTACAATCGGCAATGTCCGGTGTTTCCGTGAGAGAATAGATATGGCTGCATCATCCCGGAGTCGTCCTGGTCCATGGGACAAGCCCCCGCGGTATCTGATCCTCCTCTTTTGCCTCCTCGCCCTGCTCTTTGCGGTAAGCCTTTTCGCCCATATCTCCTATCCCCTTTTCTGGGCCGACGAAGGCATGACCGTCATGCATGCGGAGCGGGTACTCGAATATGGCTATCCGAAGGTGCACGACGGCAAAAACGTGCTGTACGACCTGCGGCATCCCGATCCGGCGCTGGGTCTCGACAAAAAGACCGATGCTTATATCGGCGGCGCGAACTGGGGGATGTACTACTTCGCCGCGCCGTTCGTAAGGCTCGCCGGATTCAGCCGCGACATCTACGCAAAGACCGCGATTATCAGGAGCGCTTTTGCCTTGGCAGGCTTTGCAGGCCTGGCGGTGTTGGCGCTCCTCGGCGTTCAATGTTTTGAAACAGCCGCTTCGAAGACCGGCTTTCTCGTCTTCTTTGCTTTTTTCGAGCTTATCTCGGTGCCGCTGGTCCTTCACCTGCGGGAGGCCCGGTATTATCCGCTGGCGGTACTGCTCGTCTCCGGCATGATCTTTGTCCATGCGCGTTACCGGCTCCTGGCGAAGATGGGATACGCGGCCTATTGCGCACTGACGGTTCTTGCCCTGGACGCCCTGTACGTCACCTTCTCTCCTGCTTATTTTATCTTCCTGGCCGCCCTCGCCGCCCATGAGTCGCTTCTGCTCGCTCAGGAACGTTGCTCCGGGCATCTGCCGAAGGCCGGGGGGACATGGTCCGGCTTCGCCGCGCTCCTGAAAAATCTTCTGCCCCCCGCCTTCTCTCTGCTGACTGTCTATCCTCTGATGGCGTTTTTCAGGACCTCATATATCGCAAAAGAGATGGCCGCATTCAACGCGCTTTCCGCCGGCACCGACGGCTTGCATATGTATCTCGACAATCTCTCGACGATCTGGAGGTTCTTTTCGGTCTTTGATTTTATCTGGCTGGCGGTTTTCCTGAAGGCCTGCAGGGCGCTCCGCATGATATGGATGCGGCATGAAGTTCCCTCCGCTTCCGACCGTGGGAAGACCGCGTTGTCGAATTTTCTGACCATCCTCTTCGTCGTCTATTTCTTCGCCATCCCGGCGATCCCGAATTTTCTCTTCACCCGGTATTTTATCCCCCTTCAGCCCGTTCTGGCAGTCATCATCATCGCGGACGCCGCAGTGGTGTATAACTTCGCAGCGGGCCGGAAGCGCGGCGCCCGTGCCGCGGCAGCCGCGATGGCGCTGATCTGTCTCGGATGTGTGGGCAATACCACCGCAAAAAATATAAAATACATTGAAGGCCATTTGTATGAGCTGACCCACCGGTATCGCGGGCCGCTCGATTACGTCATCCCCTTTATCAGGGAGAACTATGAGGATACCGGGAGGCTTGTGATCGCCACGAACTATGAGGAGACGTCGTTTATGTATTACCTCGGCGCCAAAGTCGTCGTCGGATTTGTCGGGAACAACCTGGAGGAAGACTCCGGGGCGGCGCCGGACCTGATCGTCTACCGCACGAGTTGGGGAAACTTCGGGGACCTGTTTGAAAAATTTCTCCGGGAATACCGGTACGAGCGGATCGCGTTTCCGGCCGGAGACTATCCGATGAACAATCTTCCCGAGCTGAACTGGAACCCGCCGTTCATCCATCGCTTCGGAAACGAGCCGGGGAGCGGGGCGCCGGAGGTGCAGCTTTTTGTGAGAAGCGGGAGCGGGCGCGGGCCTGCCGGGGCGGGGGACGGGACGAGATGATCCTCGGGAAGAAACTCATCGTGATCATGCCGGCCTATAACGCCGAAAAGACGCTCGCGCAGACCTATGAAGAGCTTCCCCACGAGTACGTCGACGAAGTGATCCTCGTCGACGACGCATCGAAGGACGAAACGGCGCGGGTCGCGCGGGAGCTCGGGATACGGACGGTCATCCACCCGGACAACAGGGGCTACGGCGGAAATCAGAAGACCTGTTACCGCGAGGCGCTCCGCCACGGCGCAGACATCGTTGTGATGGTGCATCCGGATTATCAATACTCTCCGCGGCTTGTCGCGGCGATGGCGAGCATGATCGCCTCCGGCCACTACGACGTGGTGCTCGGGTCGCGGATACTGGGCGGCACCGCCCTGAAGGGCGGGATGCCTCTCTACAAATATATCGCAAACAGGTTCCTCACGCTCATCGAGAATACGGCCCTCGGAGTGAAGCTTTCGGAATATCATACCGGCTTTCGGGCCTTTACCCGTGGGGTGCTCGAGACGCTCCCGCTGGAGGAGAACTCGGATGATTTCGTCTTCGACAGCGAGATGCTCGTGCAGGCGGTCTATTTCGGCTTCAGGATCGGGGAGCTGAGCTGCCCGACGAAATATTTCAGGGAGGCGTCCTCGATCAACTTCAGGAGGAGCGTGACGTATGGCCTCGGGGTCCTCGGCAGCATACTGAAATTCCTGGTCGACAGATGGGGGCTGAAGAGGTTTGCGATCTTCAGCAGGGGAGGCAGAAGGCTTCAGCCCGATGACCGAGCGGCGCAGTAGGTATATCGTCGCGCTGCTGGCGGCGTGCGCGGTCTGCGGCGTATATCTCCGGGCCCTCGGTAACGGGTTTGTCGCCTGGGACGACAACCGGTACGTCTACGAGAACCTGCATCTGCGCTCCCTCGATTGGTCGTTCTTGAAATGGACTTTTCTTGGTTTCCACGCCGGCAACTGGCATCCGCTCACCTGGATCTCCCACGCGGCGGATTACGCGGTATGGGGACTCGATCCGATGGGGCACCACCTGTCGGGCGTCGTTATCCACGCGGTCAATACCTTCCTGGTTGTGCTGCTTGCCGCAAGGCTGATCGAGGCCCGCAGCACTTGCGCGGCAGGTGAGGGCCGTCCTTTCTTTCCGGACGGGCGTTCGGCGCTTTTCGCCTCGGGCGTCGCCGGGCTTTTGTTCGGGCTGCACCCTCTCCATGTGGAGTCGGTCGCCTGGGTGTCTGAAAGAAAAGACCTCCTCTGCGCCCTGTTTTATCTGTTGAGCCTTATGGCGTATGTGTCTTTCGGCTTAGGCGGCGACAATAAGTCCGGCAGGTCTTATAAGGCTTATTTTCTTTCCCTGTTTCTTTTTGTCCTTGCGCTTATGAGCAAGCCTATGGCTGTTTCGCTCCCCGTGGTGCTGCTGGTCCTCGACTGGTATCCGCTTGGAAGGGTCCGGACTGCGCGCATGTTTGCAAGGGCCTGCTTCGAAAAGCTGCCTTTCTTTGCCCTGAGTATCGGCTCGGCGGTCGTGACGTTCATGGCCCAGAGGGCGGGCGCCGCTGTCGCGCCGCTGGCCGCATATCCACTTTCCGCAAGACTGCTCGTCGGCTTCAGGTCGGTTGTCCTGTATCTGTGGAAGATGGCGCTGCCGTTGAAGCTTCTCCCCTATTATGCGTATCCGAAAGAGGTGTCGGTGTCTTCCCCAGGATTTTTTCTGCCGCTGGCGCTGGTCGCGGCGATTACAGCGGTCTGTCTCTTCACGGCCGGGAGGCAGCGTCTGGCATCGGCGACATGGGTGTGCTACGCGGCGATGCTGGTCCCGGTGCTCGGAGTCGTGCAGGTCGGCAGCCAGTCGATGGCAGACCGATATACTTACCTGCCGAGCCTCGGGCCGTTTCTCCTTGCAGGTCTCGGCGCCGGGTGGCTGGTCGGGCGGAAGTCCGCTTCCCGCAATGCGAAGGTCCGGGGCGGCCTTGCCGGCCTGCTGGTCTTGTCCGTATTTGTCGCCTTGTCCTATGCTACTTTTCATCAGATCGGCGTCTGGAAGGACAGTTTCAGCCTCTGGGGATCGGTGATTGCGGCAGACCCCGAGGGAGGCCCGGTCCCGTACGACCATCGGGGAGAGCTCTTGTGCGGCGCGGGAAGGCCGGACCTCGCTATTGCGGACTTCGATCATGCGATCGCCCTGGACGCCTCCGACGCGACTTCGTATAACAACCGGGGGATCGCCCTCGAGATGACCGGCCGGCAGGAAGATGCCCTGGCGGATTACGGAAGGGCGATTGCCCTTGAGCCGCGGTATTACCTTGCATATTACAACAGGGCCGTCCTCCTGAGCAGGATGGGGAAGCGCGGTCCGGCCCTGAAAGATTACGATCGGGCGATCGCCCTTGACGGCTCTGTCGCGAAGGCCTATAACAACCGGGGGATCGTCCTCGACATGTCGGGCTTTCCCGAAAAGGCGATGAAGGATTTCGACAGGGCGATCCAGCTTGATCCGGGGCATGCCTCCTCATATTTCAACCGTGGCAAGCTCTTTATGAAGACGGGTGACAGGAGCCGGGCCTTTTCTGATTTTCAGGAAGCATGCGAACTCGGGAACAGGGCCTCCTGCGAAGAGCTGCGATCGACCGAAAAAAAGTGATTCTTTGGACGGAAATGGCAATAAAATTGCTATATTTAGAAAGTAACAACTAGAGCAATCCCGTAAATATTGCATTATATTACGGGAGCTTTCGGGAATTCCGGATGCTTGTCGTGAGGGAAGCAGCTTAAAATAATGTGTGAAATGACACAGGAAGGGCGCATTTAAGGTATAATTACGCAGTGCACAGGGTGAGAAGACATATCACTTTCGTCTATATGGTCATCTTTATAGTATTCGCCATGTCGCCGCTCATGGGGTCTGCGGATGACACATGCCGTCCCGGAGACGCCGCAAGGCCTTCTTCCATCACTATGCGGATCTTTTACCTCGATAGCATCTTGTCTGCCCTTTTCGACGGCAGTGCTGCGGACCAGTCCGGTCAGCCGACGGATGATGACAGAGACGGGGATTTTCTTATCAAGAAGGCCCGGGCCATTCCCAAGTTCGTAGATCTGGTCACGCAGATCTCTTCCGAGAGCAGGGCGTTCAGTTCCTCTATCAGCATCCCTGCCGTCGATTTTTTTGAGGGAAAAGCAGTTTCGACCTTCCAAGTTGCCGCCGATGCCGTACCCAGGACTCTGAAAGGGTATGCGGCTTCCTACCCCGGTCTTTCGCCTCCTCATTTTCTTTTTTCATAATGTCCAAAGCGTATCTGCGCAGGTCCCAACCCCTGCAGGGAGAGGAACATCCTCGGACCCTTCGCGCGATATGCGGTCCTGTGACATTTCGGGTATTTGAAGGAAAATGAAGGAGGAAAAAATCAATGAAGAGGAAGCATTATACCGAGGCTGGGAAGACCGGCAGCCGGAGCGGTTTTGGCTATTTCGTCGCAGTAATTTTCAGTGTTTTTATATTTGCGGGCCTGTACGGACCGGGTCAGGCGGAAGGGGCCATCAGCGTTCTGAACGCATGGCCTGCTACACCGCAGATCAATAATGTCACCGCCTCGCCGGCGACGACTGCCTTTACGCCGGCGGCAGGGTCGAACAGGATCATTTTGATTAGCGTTCATGATCATACGAACAACACGACTGTCACGACGATTACGGCTTCTTACGGGAGCAATAATATCCCTGCCCGTGCGATCGTGAACTCCCCGAACAATCAGAGACGGCAGGATTGGCTTTTCTATTTGAATGAAGCGGACATCGCTGCCGCCTCGGGAAACACCATAACGGTAACCAGCGACAACGTAGGCAGCGGAATGAGCGTCTACGTCGCCACTCTCGGCGGCGTGGACCAGAATACCGCCAATACGGTTGCCGGGTCGTATTCGGTCTACAGCCCGACCGTGAGTTATTCCTTTGGCGTGGCAGCCGGCGGTTATGCCATGTTTGCGTCGACTGATAGCGATGCGACCGATCCGACCAATAATGAGGGCTATACCGGCAATCCGTCCGTGGTGGTTGGTTCCGCCTATTCCTATATAGCCGATAAGCTATTTCCTACGGCGGCAACTACCAGTCCTACTTATACAACGACGGCGACATACTCGGCCTTTGCATCGGCTGCATTTAATCCGGCGGCCGCCAGCACTCCTCCCTCCGAATCGGCGGGGACCCTGACAACAAGTCCGGAGTACAACAACGGCGGGACATACTATATCCCCAACCCCGTGACGATCACGGAGAACTTCACGTCGACCCCCGCGGTCAACTCCTGCCAGTACACGCTTAATAACGGCGGCTCGTGGACGGCAGGCACGGTGAGCGGCGCCGGGCCTTACACCTGCACCGCAAGCAATATCAACCCGGGTTCCGGCTCGCTGACGATAGGTATGAGGGCCTCCAACGACGGAGGCTCCACATGGAGCACGCTTTCGGCTACGCTGTCGCGCACGGTCGATGCTACCGGCCCAACGGACGGCACGATGAACGCGACGGCAGCGAGCGCCTCTCAGATAAACCTGAGCTGGACCGCCGCGTCCGACGCCGGAAGCGGTCTTGTCGCGGCCAACACGTATAAGGTGGTCCGCGCGACAGGCGCGACCGCTCCCGCCGACTGCACCGGCGCTGCCGTCTATACCGGCGCTGCGCTTTCGTTCAGCGACACCGGCCTCTTGGCGAGCACCCAGTATTCCTACCGGGTCTGCGCATACGATAACCTCTCGAATGTGTCTGCCGGCGCTACGGCGTCCGCCACGACCCAGGCCGGCGTCTGCACCTACAATCCCCCCACTGTCTCGATAGGCCCCGCGTCGCAGAACGTCGGACAGGGCTCTGCGGGTAGCTATACCCTGACAGTGACGAACAACGACACATCGAGTTGCAGCCCTAGCGCCTTCACTCTCGCGTGGACGAATACGCCGTCGATGCCGAATGCGAACTTCAGCGCTACCGGCCAGACTGCGGCGATAGGCCCGATCAACCCGGGGGCAAGTTCGCCGACGCTGACATTCACTCACACAGCGGCCGCCGGGGCGGTGACCGGCACGACCCAGCAGACCTATGTCGTCGCTTCCGACGCAAACCACGCCGGGGTAGCGAGCAATACGGTCATCTCTACGGTAAGCGCGCCGGCCCCTGTCCCCGCCGGCAACTGGCCTCTGTACCTGATCGTGTTCGCCGGCATCGTAGCGTACGGGGTCGTCCGCCACAGGAGACAGCAGAAGGCCGCCTCATAGGGGGAGGCCGCCTTCCGGGCGGACGATATGCAAGAGTGAAAGTCTCAGCAAACCAGCGGGACGGACGGCGCGGAAACGCCGCCCGTCCCGCCGGGCAATTGCCTCACCGATTAACCCGATTCGCCCTCACCTTTAGCAAAGGGGAGGAGAGAGAGAATAAATACCGATGAGCGTAAACGATCCGATCCCCCGCACCGCCGATTTCGGCTGGAGGTTTGCGGGGCTTTTTGCGTTCTACAGCGGCCTGATGCTCCTGGCGCTGCAACTGACTCCCCTCGACGTGATCCAGAAGGCGGCGGAGGCGACCGCCTCGGCTTCGGTCTTCTTCTGGAGGGCGTTTTCCGTGCCGCTTGTGAAAAGCGGCTTCATGCTCAATCTTCTGGGGTTCCAGATGGAGGTGACCCTCGAGTGCACCGCCGCCCATTATATCGTGATCATGGCAGGGGCGGTCCTGGCCTATCCTTCGCATACCTTCCGTTACAAGGCGGCGGGCCTTCTTGCCCTCATTCCCTCGATCATTCTTCTCAATCTGGTCCGCATAGGTCTTCTCGGCCTCGTCGGCCATTATGCCAGCAGGTTCTTTCCGGTCGTGCATACGATCTTATGGCAAGGGCTTTTTGCCCTCTCTGTCCTTGTTCTCTGGATCGTTTGGGTGCGCGGAGGCGGCGACGCGTCCCGTCTTCTGCTGCGCTATTGCATCCTGGGTTTTGCCGGGGCGATAGCATCTTATGGGGTCCTGTCTCTTTCGCTGCCCTATTACGCCCGGTTGCTTGCGGCCGTCGCGGGTGCCGTCGGCCGCCCCCTCTCCGTGGTCGCCGATTTTCCGTCTGCCGTCCGGGCCGACGGCGGCCTTATCGCTTACCGGGTAAGCGGCGGATGGGCGGACTACAGGGTCTCGGTCGACATCATGAACACGATCGTCTTTTGCACTCTTTTCGCCATGACCGCTCCTTATTCCGACAGGCCACGCCTGATGAAGATGGCCCTGTCGGGCTTCGGAACCCTCTTCATCCTTCATGTGGGATACGTCGTCATGTACGGGATAATCTGCGCCGGGGGGATCGACGAAAATTCGCTGGGCGACATCACGAGGGGGTTCGCCTTCATGGCGCCCCTTTTGACATGGCTTCTGGTGACGCTGCTTTTCCGCCCCGGGGCGAAGTCCAGTTGACTCATAGGAAAATGTTACCGAAGGGTCGGTGACTCAACGTGAGTTTTTACAGTGCAACTGGAAGATCTTGCTGAGCCTCTTCTCTATGGCCTTTCTCAGGTGGAAGGGGTTAAGC
>JAJXTV010000045.1 GCA_021783515.1 Nitrospirota bacterium | reverse complement strand
CATCGCCGCGGCCGTCGAGGCCAGGATAAGCGGCGGATAGGCCATGTCGAGCGTTCCCTTGCTCGCGATAATCGCCATCTTCTTCTTGGTTGCGGTGTCTGACACTGTGATCTCCTCTCAATCCCTGGTTATAGTATATCACTTTCCTTTCCGGAAAGCGTTCCTCAAAAAAAGTTCTTCGGCCGTGAAATCTGCGGGAGGCGGGCGCGATAAGGGCCGCACCGGTACCTTCCATTATACAGCTCAATTAGTTACATTGTCAATAAACTGTTTGACAATAATGCTGCGGGACGAAGAAGGGGTCTCGTCCCGCCTGCGGAAGAGACGTCCCGGATCGTCCGCTCCTTTCTTTGCCCCTCAACGATGCTATACTTTTTCCAGAGCCATGAAGAATCTAGAGATCTCCGCAATCTTCAACAAGATGGCCGATCTCCTGGAGATCAAGGGAGACAACCCCTTCAGGATAAGGGCTTATCGGAAAGCGGCTTTCAACATCGAGTCCCTCGGCAGGGATGTCTCCCTGTTGTCGAAGGAGGAGTTGACGGATATCCCCGGCATCGGGGAGGACCTGGCCGGCAAGATAGAAGAATACCTCGCAACGGGGGGGATCGGTGGTTACGATAGGCTGAAGGAACAGGTGCCCGAAGGTCTCGTGACGCTGCTGGGGGTGCCCGGCCTCGGCCCCAAGACAGTTGCTCATCTCTACGACCGTTACCGGGTGACGGATATCGACGAGCTCGAACGGCTTGCGCGGGAGCACAGACTGGTCGAGCTGCCCGGCATCGGTGAGAAGACCGAGGCGGACATCCTCAAGGGCATAGGGATGATCAGGAGGGCCTCGGCGAGATATCCGCTCGGGCAGGCGCTTCCCCTGGCAAGGGAAATCACGGCCTACCTCGCCGGACAGTCGCCGGTCGGTCTGCTCGACATCGCCGGCAGCCTCCGGAGATGGAAGGACACGATAGGGGACATCGACATTATCGCGACTTCGGCCGATCCCGGATCGGTGATGACCGCCTTTGCCCATATGCCCGGCGTCCGGGAGGTCCTCATAAAAGGCCCGACGAAGTCGAGCGTAGTGCTGAAGGAAGGGATACAGGTCGACATCCGCGTGGTTGACGAGGAGAGCTACGGGGCTGCGCTGGCGTATTTCACCGGCAGCAAGGCCCATAACATCAGGCTGAGGGAGATGGCGGTGAAGGCCGGGATGAAGCTCAACGAGTACGGCATCTTCCGGGAAAGAGACGACAGGAGACTTGGGGGGAAGACGGAAGAGGAGATCTACGAAGTGCTGGGGCTCCAGTATGTGCCGCCGGAACTGCGGGAAGATGCGGGTGAGGTCGAGGCCGCAGCCGGAAATTCCCTCCCGCTGCTCCTCGAAGCGGCGGACATCAGGGGCGACCTGCATGTCCATAGCGATTGGTCGGACGGCAATATGAATCTCGAAGAACTGGCGATGAGCATGCGGGAAATGGGATACAGGTATATGGCGGTGACGGACCATTCGAAAGGTCTCGGTGTGGCGCGGGGACTCAACGAGGAGCGCATCCTGGCCCAGCGCGCGGCAATCGATTCGCTGAACAGGAAGCTGAAGGGTGCGAGGCTGCTTGCCGGAGTCGAAATCAACATCAGGAGCGACGGCAGTCTCGATTTCGACGAGGAGGTCCTCAAGACCTTTGATATCGTCGTCGCCTCGGTCCATTCCGGCTTTAAACAGTCGAAGGCCCAGATCACCGGCAGGATCGTCAAGGCGATGAAGAACCCTTACGTATCGGTCATCGGCCATCCAAGCGGCAGGCTCTTGGGAGAGAGGGAGGCATACGAGGTCGATATGGAAGAAGTGCTCGCGGCCGCGGCGGAAACGGGGACCGCGATCGAGATCAACGCCTATCCCCTGCGGCTCGATCTCGCCGAGCCCTACATCAGGACCGCAAGGGAAAAGGGTGTGACCCTCGCGGTCGGCACCGACTCTCATAACCGCGGCCAGTTCGCCAACATGCGATACGGCGTTGCCATCGCAAGGCGGGGATGGCTCCGAAAGACGGATGTCCTCAACACCCTCGGCCTCAAGGAGCTTCTTTCGAGGCTTGGCTCAAAGCGGCGGAAGAGGATATAAGGGGAGAATTCCTTCCCCTGTCGTTTAGCAGGCGTCGAGTTTGTCGGTCTTCATGATCTTTCACGGTGTGCAGTTTCTTCTTGACAGATAAGAATACTTATTAGATAATTAAGGTAAGCAAAAGATAAGACTTATTGTTTAATTTTAAAAAGGGAGGTCCAGTGCGATGGCAATCACAGCAACTGATCTGAGGACGGAGGCTTCACATGCGGCGAATGCGGCGATGGCGGGCGGAGACGGGGCGGAGCATAAATATATTAACGATTTCTTTTACTTCGTAGTCCGGCGTGAGCGGGGAGACGGCGGCGAATCACTCACCGTATGTTCCGGCATCAATCTAGATCGGTTCATGCCGATCGTGAGATTGCGTTGCGGTCTCGGCGGCAATCCGATATTGAGCGGGCTTCAGCTCGTGAATTTCGACATCTGCTCCCAGGCGATCGCGGCGGGCGGGACGCCGAACGCGGGGGGGCGGCACGGCTGTCCGGGGATAGCCCCTACGAAAGAGGCATGGTATTCGCAGGTCCTGAGGATAGACAACGCCTCGGGTCTGTCATCCGAAGAGATGATAGGCTCCGCCGTCAGGGGGTTTGTCCGAAAGATCGTAGCCTCCTCCAACCTGGACGTGAAGGTCCCGGAGACGCTTCTTGCCCCGGCAGAGCTTCAGACCTACCTGGATACCCTATGCAGGGCGATGCCCAGGCAGTGATTCCCTTGGAATGAATTTGGGCGTGGAGACCGGTCGCCCATAAGAGGGCTCACGGTCTCCGCGGTCGTTACGTTCAGTCGGAAGAAGGATTGGTGAGCCCGTATTTCTTCAGCTTGTGGTAGAGCGTCTTTCTGTCGATCCCGAGAATCTGGCTCGCCCTGGACTGGTTTCCGCCCGCATCACGAAGCACCCGCAGGATGTAATCTTTTTCGATCTCTTCCAGCGAGGGGTTGGCGCTCATTTCCGCGGCCGGCGGGGGAGCGTTGATCGAAAGGTCTTCAGGCCCGATCGTGGAGTTATCGCAGAGAATGACGCCCCGCTCGACGACGTTTTCGAGTTCGCGGGCATTGCCCGGCCAGGCGTAGCGCATCAGTGTCTCCATCGCCTCCGGCCGGAAGCCTGCGATCCGTTTTCCCATCTTTTTGCTGTATTTCCCGAGAAAATATGCGGCGAGTTCGGGGATGTCTCCCTTTCGTTCCCTGAGCGGCGGGATGACGATGGTGATGACGTTCAGGCGGTAGTACAGGTCCTCCCGGAACTCTCCCTTTCTGACAAGTTCCTTCATCTCCTTGTTCGTGGCGGCGATGAGCCGGACGTCCACCGTGAGCGTCTTGTTGCTGCCGAGCCTCCTGAACTCCCCGGAATCGAGGAACCTCAGGAGCTTCGCCTGGAGGCCGAGAGGCATCTCCCCGATCTCGTCGAGGAAGAGTGTGCCCCTGTCGGCCACCTCGACGAGGCCGTGCTTTTTCTGATAGGCGTTGGTAAAGGCGCCTTTCTCATGGCCGAATATCTCGGACTCGATGAGGCTCTCGGAGAGCGTGGCGCAGTTCAGCGCCACGAATGGAGACCCGCTTCTCCTGCTGTATCGCCATATCGTGTTGGCGACGAGCTCCTTTCCCGTGCCGCTTTCTCCCTGGATGAAGACCGGCGAATCAGTCGGCGCGATCTTCCGGATGAGGCGGAGTATCTCCTGCATCTGGCTGCTGCTGCAGATGAATTCGGCGGGCGACTCCTTCCTGAGCAGCTCCTGTTCGAGAAGCTGGCTTTTCTTGCTGAGCTTCCTGTACTGGAAGGCGCGGTTGATTACGACGACGAGTTCGTCGAGCTTGTAGGGTTTGGTGAGATAGTCGTATGCCCCGTTTTTCATCGCCTCGACCGCCGTCTCGACCGTCGCCTTGCCCGTCAGGACGATGATCGCCGGCGAAGCGGGGTCGGCCTTCATCCGCTCCATCAGCCCGATTCCGTCGATCCCCGGCATGACGATGTCAAGCAGAAGCACGTCGAAGACGTTGTCTTTCAGGAGCTCGAGCGCGTCGGCGCCGTCCGCAGCCGTTTGGACCGGAAAGCCCTTTCTTCCGAGTTCCTTCCGGAGGAGCCTTCTCAGGGGCTCCTCGTCGTCAACTACCAGTACCCGTATCGTCTCTTGCATTGGCAGGAAGCCTGATAAAAAAGGTGGCGCCGCGGCCCGGCTCGCTCTCGACGTCGATCGTGCCGCCGTGTTCTTCGACGATCTTATGGCTGATAGCGAGGCCGAGCCCGGTCCCCTCGCCGACGGGCTTGGTGGTGAAGAACGGGTTGAAGACCTTGTCTATCGTCTCGGGAGGGATGCCGGAGCCGCTGTCCGAAACCGAAACCACGATGCGGCGGGTCGGCCGGCCGGCCTCATCGTCCCCGTCCGGCCCGGTGGAGATCGTGATGCTCCCCCTCTCGGGCGTAAAATAGATCGAATTTATGATGATGTTCATGAAGAGCTGTCTGAGGCCCCCCGGGTCCGCATAGACCTTCGGCAGGTCGCGGTTCAGCCTGAATTGGATCCCGTGGCTCAGCCGTTTCGCCTTGTGATTGACGAGCAGGATCACCTCCTTGATCAGCTCGTTGATGTCGATCTCCCTGAACGTGCCGTGAGAGGGCCGCGCAAAGTCAAGAAGGCTCATCAGGATGTTCTTGCACCGGAATATCTCCTTGTGGATGGTGTCGAGATATTCGGGGAAGTCCTCGAACGCGGGGTTGTCCAGGAGGGTCTTTTCCCCGGCCCTGTCGATGAGGGCCTCGGAGTATCCGGCGATGATGCCCAAAGGGTTGTTGATCTCATGGGCAATGCCGGCGACGAGCGTCCCGAGCGACGCGAGACGGTCGGACCGTATCAGCTGCTGTTCGAGCCTCTTTTGCGCCGTGACGTCTTTGAGATAGTGCACGATCGCGTAGAGGCTGCCCTCTTCGTCGATCAGCGGGTAGGCCCAGAAATGGAAGATGCCGCCGGCCTCCCCCTTGATTTCCCTGAAGGAAGGCCTCTTGCACGAGGCGGTGTCGCCGCAGAGACATTCGACGGCGCCGACGCCGACCTTTTCGAGGATCTCGCCGCACCACATCCCGGAAATCTCGACGGACGAATAGCCGGTCTTGGCGAGCAGCGCCTGGTTCGCCCGGATGACCCGCTGACGGCCGTCTTCGATCCATACCATGTCGGTGATCGCATCGAAGGTCTTTTCCCACTCCTTCTTCTCCCGTGAGATCTCCTCGAACAGGAGAGCGTTTTCGAGCGCGATCGAGATATGCTTTGCCGCCGGCAGCAGGACCTGGAGGTCTTTTTCGGAATAGTGATACGGCTCGGTGCTGTCGAGATTGAAGACGCCCAGGATCTTGTCGTGGTAGAGCGGGATGCTGATCGTCGAGCGGATGCCTTCGTCGAAGAGCTTTTTGTCGAGAGGGAATTCCGCGTCCTTCAGGTCCCGGTTGATCCAGGGCCTGTTGTTCCTGACCACCCACCCGGCCGACGTGCCGTCCAGCGGCGCCCGCACGCCTTTCTTCATCGCCGTCTTCATCTCGGTGTCAAGGGCGAAGATGAGAAGATTGTTCTCCTTTTCCCTGAAGAGAAGGAGGCTCGCCCTGCTGTACCCGATCAATTTCCGTATCTCCGAAACCATGATCCGGAAGACGGTCCCGATGCTGAGGCTGGAATTGATGATCCCGCTCAGTTCGCTGATCAGCTCGATCTGGCGCATCTTCTCCTGGAGCTGGCCGATCAGACGGGTGTTCTCGATTGCAACGCCGAGCTGGCTGCCGATCGTCGTCAGGAGCTGGATGTCCATTGCGGTGAAGAAGGAGGGCTTGCCGCTTGCGATGCCGAGGACACCGAGGAGGGTGCCCCGCGAGGCAATAGGTATCCCGGCCATGCTCTCGATCCCCGGGGCCCTGCGGCTCAGCCGCGGATCGTCGGAGGCCTTTTTCGCCAGGAGCGGCCTTCCGGAGGTGAGCACCTTGCCGTTAAAACATTCGCCCGGCTTGAGGACCCGTACGGAATCCCGGAACGCCGGAGAAAGCCCCTTTTCAGCCTGCATTACGAGGTCGCCGGTCGCCTCGTCTCTCAGGTAGACCCATCCGGCGTCCGATTCCATCATGCGGAGGAGCATGTCGAGCGTCTGCCGGAGGATCGCATCGACATCTGTGCAACCCGTTATGATCTCGGCAAAAGTGTTGAATATCGAGAGTTCCTTTGTCCTCTGCGCCGCCCGCCGGCTGAGCCTCTTCCGGTCGGAGACGTCCTGGATAACAAGGAGTCTCTGTCCGCGGACGTGATGGGGAAGAAGGGAGGCCTTCGCCTCAAAGGTTTCGCCGTTCTTCTTCCGGCATGTCGATTCCAGGCGGCCGGCCGTCCCGGGCATGCCGGGGAGGACTTCGCCGCCGGTCTGCCCGGCCGGCGACAGGAACTCGGCGATGCGGCGTCCGCGCATGTCGCCGCGGGAGTATTGGAAGACGCTGTCCGCAGCGGCGTTGGCGGCCACGACGGCGAGGTCTTCGTCGACTACGAAGACCGGGATGCCGAGATGGTCGAAGGTGTCAAAGAGCGGGTCTGTGATGAGATCCATTTCGCGGCCCATGATTAGTATTATATCAAAACGGCTTTGCGGGCATGCAAAGAGGCCGACGCGTGTCTTTCTTCGGGCAGTATCGGTTAATATAGTAAAGGCAGTGCCATGGAAAAGCTCATTCATAACGGCCGCCCCCTGCACCGCATACGGGAATCCCTTGCAGCCAAGCTCATATTGTCCATTGCCGCCCTCGTCCTGCTGGGCGGCGGCGCCTCGTGGTATCTCCTTATCAGCACCGGCCGCGACCACCTTATGAAGGACGCGGTCGACGATGCCGCCTCCTACTCCGACCTCGTCAGAAAGAGCACCCGGTACAGCATGATCACGGTCCACCGCGATGCGATCCAGCGGACGATCGAGGAGATAGCGTCGAGAAAGGAGATCGAGCGGATACGGATATTCGACAGCAGGGGCAGCGTCTTCTACGCCTCGCAGAGGGATGAAGTGGGCAGTATCGTCGGCATGAAGGACGGCGCCTGCTCCGGCTGCCACAGGGAAGCGGCCGGAGGCCCGGTCGTCGACGGCGGAGACCAATGGATGATCGGCCAGGGAAACGGGGAAAGGGTGCTTACCTTCGTGGCGCCGTTTTACAACGACCCCTCCTGCTCTTCCGCAGCCTGCCACGTCCACAATCCCGGACAGAGGGTGCTGGGGGTGCTTGAGACCGATTTCTCCCTCTCGACGGTAGACCGCACGATCCGGAAGCAGACGCGGGACATCACGATCTTTGCGGTGCTTTTTATGGCGGCGATCGCTACGGTGCTCTATGCGGTGCTCGACCGCTTTGTCCTTGCGCCGGTGACGCTGATCTCCAGGGGGATGCAGAACGTTGCGGCGGGGCATCTCGCCCAGAGCGTTTCGGTTGCGTCCGCCGACGAGATGGGGCAGCTTTCAGACACTTTCAATATGATGACAAAAGAGCTCTCCGCGTCGCGGGACAGGATGGCCGACTGGACGAAGGCGCTCGAGGAAGGCATCGCAAAGAAGACCGACGAACTGAAACGGTCGCAGGACAAGCTGATCCAGGCTGAGAAACTCGCCTCGCTCGGCAGGCTCACGGCGGACGTGGCCCATGAGATACGCAATCCGCTTACCGCGGTCGGCGGTTTTGCCAGGAGGCTCTTCCGGATCGCGGCCGCCCCGAAGGAGAAGGAATATGCCGGGATCATGCTCGAAGAAGTCGACAGGCTCGAAAAGATCCTGAAGGACGTGCTCACCTTTTCGAGGGACGCGAAAAGCCGGCTCGAAAGACAGGACCTGAGGGAGATTGCGGAGGAGGCGCTGCAGATCTACGGAGACCTCTGCGCCGAGCAGTCGGTGAGGATCGAAGTCCGGGCCGAAGGTGAGATCTTTCCGGTGCTCGTCGACAGGGACCAGGTCAGACAGGCGGTCCGCAACCTCCTCAATAATGCGGTCGACGCGATGCCCGAGGGAGGCAGGCTGACGCTGGCCTCGGGCGGGGATGAGATCAACGGCGTCCCCTACATGTACCTTCGCGTGTCGGATACGGGGCCGGGCATCCGGGAGGAAGACCTTCCGCTGATCTTCGAGCCGTTCTACACGACGAAGAAGACCGGCCACGGCACCGGCCTCGGGCTTTCTATCACGAGAAAGATCATGGAGGAGCACGGAGGTTTCGTGCGGGCGGAGAATAACGGGACCGGCGGCTCCTCGTTCAGCCTCTATTTCCCCTATCAGGATGATGATCAGCCCGGAATGAAGTGCTGGGAATATATGCAGTGCGGCAGGGACAGGGACGCCTCGATGAAATGCCCCGCGTATCCGAATTTCGGCCGGATATGCTGGGCGGTGGCCGGGACGTTCTGCGAAGGGAAGGTGCAGGGCACCTTTGCCCAGAAATACGAAGACTGCCAGAAATGCGAGTACTTCCGCAAGATGAAAGAGGGGGGGAGTCAGGGCTGAAGGGGCCGGGAAGGACGTTTTTCCCCGCCCTCCCCGGCGGTCCCGATTATTCGAGGTCGATCGAGCCTTTCGTCTTCTCTCTCCGTTTGGATTCCTTGGCGGCATACTCGTCCATGCAGCTGTCGTCCTTCCCCTTTATCATCGAGCACTGCAGGTAGTCGGCGATCTCTATGATGCAGGCCCTGATCGCCTTTCCGGTCGGCGTCTTCGAGTACTGTCCGAGACTTCCCGAAAATATGCCGATATGGCCTCCCAGGTTGAGCCCGCCGGAGGACGACGTGGCCTCGACCGTCCTCGAATCCACGATCTCTCCCGTGGTCGCGTCTATGACCTTCAGGTCGACGGCGATATACGCCTTTTCCTTCTTTCCGCCGATCGAAAAGCCGGCGACGCCTATCCCGCCGCCGGTGCCGCTGGTGTTCTCCTCAAACGCCGACACCGTGCCGGCGATCAGATATTGGGCGCCCTTGATCTTGCCCATCTTTGCGCGGGTGGATTTGCTTACCCTGCCCGATGCCCCGAGGTCCTGCTCCGAGAGAACCGCGTCTATTTCTTTCCTTTCGAGCACCTGAAAGGACTTGGTGCTCGCAAGCTCGGAGGCCAGCATGTCCTGAAGCTCCCTTCCGACGCTGGCCCTCCACCAGCCGGCGTTTGTATCGTTGGTGAAGCGCAGCACCCCCACCCTCGGCTTCCCGCTTGCAAAACTGCTGGAGACAAACACGAGGCTGACGCAAATCAGGACGGCATACTTTAAGAATCTCATGGTCTTTCCCTCTTTCCGAAAAGCATGCGCTTTTCTCGGTGAAATATAGATCGTGGGTAAAATACCCGTTATTCGTGACCGCAGGGCGTACCCCTCCCGTCCGTTTTTTCCGAAAAATGCCCGAATTTGATAGAGAGGGACAGATGCATCATCGTTTCATCGCGCCACAGGAAAGTTTAATTCGCTTTTCCTTTTTATGTCAACTCCTGACGAGGCCCGGTCCCGCGGCCGGAAGAGAAAGGTTGCAGGAAGCCCTGTCTCGTGCGACACTTAGAAAGGAAGACTACGCACACGGGAGGAACGGACATGGCCGCAGATGACTATCGCTATATTATCGTCGGCGGGGGGTTGGCGGGGGCGTCGGCCGTGGAGGGCATACGGGAAAAAGATGCAAACGGCCCGGTGCTTCTTATCGGAGAGGAGAAGTACCCTCCGTACGACCGGCCGCCGCTGTCGAAGAAGTTATGGCTGGGCAAAAAAAAAGTGGAGGAGATCTTTATCCACGACGCCGGGTTCTACGAAAAAAACGGCGTGACGCTTGCTCTCGGCGCCGGGGTGACGGATGTCGATGCGTCGGCAAAGAGCGTCCGGTCGTCGGACGGGAAACAGTACCGGTTCGGGAAACTGCTTATCGCCACCGGGGGCAGTCCAAAGAGGCTCCCGATTCCGGGGGGAGATGCCGAGGGGATATGCTATTACCGGTATCTCAATGATTACCTCCGTATGAGAGATGACGCGAGAGAAGGCGGCTCCGCGGTGGTCGTCGGGGGGGGGTTCATCGGATCGGAGATAGCGGCCGCCCTTGTTGCGAATAAGGTCTCGGTTACGATGGTCTTCCCCGAGGGCTATCTCTGCAGCAGGGTTTTCCCCGAATCGCTCGGCCGGGCAGTTCAGGACGACTACCGCAGCCGCGGGGTCGGCATTCTCTCGGGGGACAGGCCTGTTTCCTTCGGGAAGAAGGGAAACGGCTTCCTGACGGTCACGGAAAAAGGAGCCAGGCTCGAATCGGACATCCTGATCGTAGGCATCGGCATGGCGCCCGCCGCCGCTCTGGCGGAGAAGGCGGGCCTCCTGACGGGCGACGGCATCGTGGTGGACGAGTATCTGCGGACCTCGAATCCGGACATCTATGCGGCCGGGGACAACGCCTTCTTCCCCTATCAGGCGCTGGGAAGGGCCATGAGAGTGGAGCACTGGGACAACGCCCTGAACCAGGGAAAGCAGGCCGGCCGCAACATGGCCGGCGCGGCGGAGGCATACACGTATATGCCGTATTTCTTCTCCGACCTCTTCGATTTCGGCTACGAGGCGGTGGGAGAAGTCAGCGCCGGACTCGAGACCTTTGCGGACTGGCAGAAGGAAAACGACACGGGGGTAATCTATTACCTCAAGGACGGGATTGTGAGGGGTGTAATGATGTGCAACGTCTGGGACAAGGTAGAGGCGGCGAGGGAGCTTATCCGGAAGGGCGGATGGGCGGCCCCGGAAACGCTCCGGGGAGCGATTCGATGAAAGAAGAGAAGGCCGGACGGGCAGCGTTACACCCTGATGAGCTGCGTCTTTCCGGGGAGGAAACGGCCAAGATGGCCCGCCATGTCCCTGAGTGGCGTCTCGGGGAAAAGGAGTTGGAACGGGAGTTTCGCCTCGCTGACTTCCGCAGCGCCATCGAATTCGTCACCCAGGTCGCGGACCTTGCCGAAGAGGCGGATCACCATCCCGATATCAGCATCTCCTATAACAAGGTGAGGCTCGTCCTTTCCACTCATAAGGCGGAAGGGCTTTCCCGGAAGGACTTCCTTCTTGCCGCGAAGATAGACCGGCTGGCGAAAAGGGAAATGTGACGGCGGCCCGCGCGGCGGAGATGGAGGCAGACGGATGGCGCAGATGAGGCTCAAGGGGAGGACCGCCATAGTGACCGGCGGGGCAAAAAGGATCGGACGCGCCATCGCGCTTGCACTGGGCGGTGAGGGGGCAAACGTCGTGGTCCACGACCACCAGTCTCTGCACGGAGAGTGCGAAAAGCTCTGCGATGAGCTCGAAGGACTCGGGGTGAAGTCGTGGGTAATCTCTGCCGACTTTGAAGAGCCGGCCGACTATGAATCCCTCGTCGGGCGCGCAGGCGATGCCGCCGGCCGCCTCGATATCCTTGTCAACAACGCGTCTGTTTTTTCTCCCGACACGCTCGCCGACGCGGGGTTCGGAGAGGCGGTGAGGCAACTGCAGGTCAACGCATGGGTCCCCCTCGTCCTCAGCCGCGAATTCGCCCGCCGCGCCGGAAAGGGGCAGATCCTCAATGTCCTCGATACGCGCATCGCAGGGTTCGATTTCAGGCACCTCTCCTATATCGCGAGCAAGCAGGCGCTGTATCTCTTTACGAAGATGGCGGCGGTCGAGTTTGCCCCTCGAATCGCCGTAAATGCCGTGGCCCCCGGCCTGATACTTCCTCCCCGGGGAAAGGACATGGCGTATCTTGAGGGGCTGGCGAAGACCGTGCCGCTCGCCCGGCATGGAAATCCGGGCGATGTCACGGACGCCGCGCTCTTTCTTCTGAAGAGCGATTACATTACCGGGCAGGTCGTTTTCGTCGACGGCGGCCGTCATCTCATGGAGTATCACGATGGACAGAATCCTCATCACTGATCTCGCCGTCCGGTGCATCATCGGGGTAAACGACGAGGAGCGGAGGGAGAAGCAGGACGTGCTTATCAACCTCGAAATCGGCGCCGACCTTTCCGCTGCATGCAGGAGCGACCGGTTCGAAGATACCGTGGATTACCGCGCTATCAAAAAACAGGTCGTGGCGATGGCCGAGGCCTCGCAGTATCGCCTGGTGGAGGCGCTCGCCGAAGCGGTCGCGGACCTCTGCCTCGGGTTTGCCGGTGTACGCACGGTGAAGGTCCGCGTCGAAAAGCCGGGTGCACTCCGTTTTGCCAGGAGCGCCGGCGTCGAGATCGTCCGGCCATCAGAGGGGTGATGGCGTGGCCCGTGCATTCGTGAGCGTCGGGTCGAACATCGACCCGTACAATCACGTGCGGATGGCGCTTTCGATGCTGCGGCGTCACGCGCCGCTCGCGGGGATCTCGACCGTCTATCTCACCCCCGCGGAGGACAGGCCGGAGCAGTCGCGCTACTATAACTGCGTCGTCTGCCTCGACACGAGGCTTCCGCCCCGTCAGTTCAAGCTGGCGGTCCTGAGGCCTATCGAGGCCGCGCTCGGCCGTGTGCGCACGGAAGACAGATATGCGGCGAGGCAGATCGACCTCGACCTCATCCTGTACGATGACATGGTGCTGAAGACGGATGACCTCGAGCTTCCCGCTCCGGAGATCTGGACGAGGCCTTATGTCGCTGTCCCGCTGAGCGAGCTCGCTCCGGGGCTCAGACTTCCCGTCTCGGGTGAGACGGCCGCCGGGGTGGCACGGGGGCTCCCGAGGGGAAAGATGGAGCCGCTCGAGCACTATACCCGACTCTTGAGAAAGGAACTGCTGGAAGATGAACGTTTCGAAAGTTGAAGGGCTGATCAGGGAGTTGCTGGTCGAAATAGGGGAGGACCCGGACAGGGAGGGCCTTGCAAATACCCCGGCGCGCATGGCGAAGGCGTTTTCGTTTCTGACGTCCGGCTACCGGCAGGACCTCGAGTCGCTGATCAACGGCGCCTGCTTTTCGCAGGAGACGTCGAGCATGATCATCGTGCGCGACATCGAGGTCTACAGCCTCTGCGAGCACCACATGCTGCCGTTTTTCGGCAGGTGCCATATCGGGTATATCCCGCGCGGCACGATCTTCGGTATCAGCAAGCTGGCGAGGCTTGTGGACATGTACGCCAGGAGGCTTCAGATACAGGAGCGGCTGACCGAGCAGATCGCCTACGCGATCCAGAACACGATAAGGGCGGACGGGGTCGGCGTGATGATCGAGGCGAGGCACCTCTGCATGATGATGCGGGGGGTCGAAAAGCAGAATTCGATGATGGTGACCTCCTCGCTGCTCGGGGGCTTCCGGAGCAACCCTTCGACGAGGATGGAGTTTCTTTCGCTCATCGGCAGGCCGATCGTGCAGGCGGGGTAATCAAGGGCTCCTCGGCGCATGCCGGCGGTGAGAGCGTCCCTCTCACCCTTCTTGATGCGGCGGCATTTGACTTAGCATGACGTCAAGGTTGGTGGACGGTAAGGGATTCGAACCCTCGACCCCCACGTTGCGAACGTGGTGCTCTCCCAACTGAGCTAACCGCCCTTATCGATAAATGACGTGCATAGCAGCTACCGGATAGTAAAACAAAAAGAGGGCTTCTCCGTCAATGTCTCCTTGACAGCGTTTCGGCTAACTTCATATAATCAAGTTCCCGCGGCGAAAATGGAGTATACACCAATGCGCCTGTAGCTCAGTCGGATAGAGCAACTGCCTTCTAAGCAGTGGGTCGGGGGTTCGATTCCCTCCAGGCGCGCCATTTTTTCCGGGCGTGGATTGGCGCGCCTTCCCCTCCGGGGGGGGGAATTTTTGTGCCGTTTCGTTTATACTATTACCTGTTCTCGCGTAAGCGGGGCCGATGGTGGGCGTAGTTCAACGGTTAGAGCACTGGACTGTGGCTCCAGTTGTTGGGGGTTCGAGTCCCCTCGCCCACCCCAATTGTGCGCCAGTAGCTCAGTGGATAGAGCACCAGCCTCCGGAGCTGGGTGTCGGAGGTTCGACTCCTCTCTGGCGCGCCGCTTGGACCACGGGCGGAAGTCTGTGGCGGGCTTTTTTTCTTCCGGCGAACGCCGGGAACGGTTGATTTAATCCCGTGAATTCTGTTTTACTATGCACTGTCCGTTTTTCGAGGCAGACAAAGGGCCGTTAGCTCAGTTGGTAGAGCAGCTGACTCTTAATCAGCGGGTCGCAGGTTCGACTCCTGCACGGCTCACCAGTAATTTCAGCAGGGACAGGGACGTGAGGGGCGCAGCCCTCGACCTGTCCCTCTTTTTTGGCCTGATAGTAAACACGTTGCGACTGCAGGCTAAACGACCGTCGATTTTATTGATTTAAGAGCTTCTTGAGTCTTTTTGCGACAAGCCTGTAGATCTCTTCTTTGTCTCGTTTTCCTATCCCGACGATTTCGACCACTTCAACTCTGTCCTCCACTACCCTGTAAACGATGCGATATTTCTTTTTATAGAAATAGAGCTTGTAAAAACCGGTGAGGTCGATCCCGAGTTTGTTACCGAGTGGTCTGCCCAGAAACGGATTATCAGAAAGCGCATCTATTTTTTTTGCAGCTTCCTTTTTCAGGGACCTGTCCAGTGCATCGAAGTCTTCTCCGGCCCCCGGTATGAACTCGATCTTATAGGCCATGTTTTCTCTTCATCTTTTCCCATGGCATGTTTTTGGAACGCACATGTCCTTTAAGTCTTTTCTCGACCGTTTCGGCGATCTCCACGTGTTCAAGAATGTCCTCGGCCTGCTTCAGAAGCTCATATTCGTCTGCAGCCAGGATCACGGCCGCCATCTCGTTGTTTCTCAAAACATACAGGGGCTCCCCTGTCTCGGACACCTCCCGGAGCTTTTGTGTCAGCTCCTTCTGCAGTTTCCCGACCGCGATCATTTTTTTGGTATTTACCAGCATTGTGTCACCTCATTATTTCTAATACATAATATTATACATACAAGATTATGTGTGTCAACTCGATGTCCGCCGCAGGCAACGTCCCCTAAAGTCCCATAAGGCTTGAAGAGGAAAGGCAGTTGGGATACTTTAATAAAGTATCCCA
>JAJXTV010000023.1 GCA_021783515.1 Nitrospirota bacterium | reverse complement strand
GTTCTTGCTAATATATAATGCATCCCCCATGCCAACTATAACTTGCTGATTGTAAACGATATTCATCAGGCACACCCATGCATCGGCGCGAAACGGTTTGCAGAATTGCGAAAATGTGGGGGGGAAGGAGTATCGAAGTCTACAAGATCTATCTACTATGCTAACTCCCCCGTTCTCAGCCCCAAAGTTAAGGGGATGTGAGGAGTTATGATTTCAGAGAGGATGGGCGAGAGAAAGACGATGGACCTGGGTGGTGCGTTTACTGCCGCACTGAAGCGGCAGGGTTGATATAATCCCTTATCATCCCCATGGCCCGCTCCACAGCCCCGGAGTTGCGCATGAAGAGTTCCCGTGCCTTTAGGCCGGTAGCCCTGGCACTTTCAGGGGCGAGAAGCAACTCCTTGATCTTTTTCGCGAGCGTGTTGCTGTCAACCTCGAATGCGGCCCCCTCGAGGTAGAACTCCTTGATAAACGGAAAGTTCTCCATATGCGGCCCGCAGACGACAGGTTTGCCCCAATAGGCGGGCTCAAGGGGGTTCTGGCCTCCCGTGCCGATAAAGCTCTTTCCGATCACCGCGATATCTGCTGCACCGTAGATAGCCGACAATTCGCCGATCGTGTCGAGAAGAATGACACCGCCATCGCCGGTTCCGGCGCCAGAGGTCTCTCCCAGGTCCGACCGTTTCCTGTAGGAGAATCCGGCCGATTTCAGGAGCTCCTCCACCTCCCTGAACCGTTCGGGGTGCCTGGGCGCGAGGATAAGCGAGAGATGCGGGAACTTTCCCCTGTTTTCACGGTATGCATCGAGGATAACCTCCTCCTCTCCCCTATGCGTGCTTCCGGCGACGATGAGCGGGCCGCTCAGCGACCCGGCCCAGGAAGGGACTTCCCCCGGCATCTTCATGTCGAATTTAAAGTTTCCGGTCACCGCCACCTTGTCCTTCGGGGCGCCGATTTCGATAATCCTCCCCGCGTCCGCTTCTCCCTGCATGCCGAAGCCATGCGCTGAGGAAAAGACCCTCTTCATGAAAAAAGAAATCTTCCGGTATCCACTGACCGATCTTTCGGATATCCTTCCGTTTACTACCACGACGGGGACACCGGCCTGCGATAATACCCTGAAGGCATTCGGCCAGAGCTCCGTCTCCACAACGATGAAGATACGCGGCCGCAGCCTCTTGATGCACCGCCTGAGAATGAAGCCGATATCAAAGGGAAGATATACTACCTGCGTCCCCTCCGGCACCCTGCCGATCGCCACCTTTCGGCCCGTGTCCGTGACCGTCGAAAGGAGGAGCGCGGAATCGGGATACTCCGCCTTCAATCTCTGAAGTAGCCCGATCGAGGCGCCGACCTCCCCGACCGAGACCGCATGCACCCAGATGGAGGAAGCCGCTTCCGGAAGATAGCCGAACTTCTCCCGAAGCCACCGCGGCCGAAGCTCCGCCGGCCTCTTCAGATACTCCGGCAGAAGCAGGATGAATGCGACTAGCGTATAAAGTATGCTGTAAATAAAGAACATATCAATCCGATCCTGCCTCAACTTTGATGATCATCAAGTGTTGATCTGCAGAATTCATAGGCGAAATAAATTATCCAAGCGCTTACTATCACCACAGAGGCGGGGAGAGTGCAGGCGGCGACGCAGAAGAACATTTCTCGTCCCCTGCCTATCGTCAGCGTTTCCATCCCGCCATCTCGATCACGATATCCGCCACCCTCTCGGATGGCCTCTTCCCCGCGAACTGCGCCCGCACCTCTTCAAAGGATTTCAGCATCCCCCGGCGGTATTCCGGCTCCCTCAGGATCCTCTTGAGCTCGGAGACGATTCCTTCGGGCGAGGCCTCGCCCTGGAGAAGCTCCTTCACCACCTGCCTGCCGGCGAGGATATTCACGAGCGAGATATGCTTCACCTTTACGATCATCTTGCCGAGCCAGAAGGTGAGAGGGAAGAGCTTGTAGACGACAACAGACGGGACGCCGAGAAACGCCGCCTGCAGCGTTGCGGTGCCCGATGCGATAACCGCAAGGTCGGAGGCCGCAAGCACTCTGAGCGAGTCGCCCTTACTGATCAGAACCCCTTCCTTCCGGAACTGCTCCAGAATCTCCTGATAGGCGGACTGGTCTGTATTCGGCGCCAGAGGGATGGCAAACCCAAAGCCCCCGAAGTCCCTCTTGAAGTTCCTCACGATGTCGAGCATGACAGGCAGCAGCCGTTGCAGCTCATGGGGCCTGCTGCCGGGAAGGAGCGCCAGGAGTGGCCTGTCATCCGGCAGGCCCAGGGCCTCCTTCGTCCCGTCCCTTCCGCTCTTCATGTCACCGATCTCGTCGAGAACAGGATGACCGACAAATTCGCAGGAGAGCCCTGTCTCCTGGTAGATCCCTTCTTCGAAGGGAAGGACGACCGCCATCCTGTCCACCAGCCTGCTGATCTTATTTATCCGTTTCCTCCGCCATGCCCAGACCTGAGGGCTCACGTAATAGAGGACGGGGACGTTATGTTCCCGCGCAAAGGAGGCAAGCTTCAGATTGAAGTCGGGGTAGTCGATCAGCACCAGGACATCAGGCTGCTCCTTCCTGATGGTTTCCTGTGCCTTCCCGAAGGTCTCCTTTATCGCCCGGACCGAGCTGATCGCCTCTGCGATTCCGAAGGCGCTCGCGATGCCCGAGATGAGCTCGACCCCGGACGCCCGCATCCTTTCACCCCCTATGCCGACGATCCTGATCCCGGGGACCTTTCTTTCCAGGGAATCCGCAAGCAGAGATCCGTAGAGCTCACCCGACGTCTCGCCGCTGACGATCATGACCGTCCCGGACATCGGTGTCTTATCGACCGCCGCTAGACGGCATTGTTTACAATGTCGGCGATACGTCTGATCGACGCCTCTTCCAGCTCGGGATACATAGGCAGCGAAAGCACCCTTTCGGAGGTCTCCTCGGCAACAGGGAAGTCCCCTTTCTTATATCCGAGAAATCCGACCGCCTCCTGCAGATGGAGAGGCGTCGGGTAGTAGACTACGGAGGAGATGTCGTTGTCGCGAAGGCGCTTCTGGATCTCGTCTCTCCTGCCGCTCCTGATCGTGTACTGGTGATACACGTGGAGGTTGTCCGGACGCTCCATGGGGCACTCGACGCTGCCGCAGAGGAGTTCGCGATAGAGCGCCGCCTTCCGCCTCCTCTTTTCATTATATTCATCGATGCGCTTCATCTTTACGAGCAGAATCCCCGCCTGGATCTCGTCCAGACGGCTGTTAAACCCTACTGATTCATGCCGGTAGGCGCCCCTCGAGCCGTGGTTCCGGAGCATCCGGACGTCATCCGCAACGCCGGGATCGTTCAGCAGCACCATCCCACCGTCGCCGAATCCGCCGAGGTTCTTCGAGGGGTAAAAACTGAAGCAGCCGGCGTCTCCGAAGCTTCCGGTCCGCCTTCCGCGCAGGGCGGCGCCGAACGACTGGGCGCAGTCCTCGACGATCTTCAGGTCATGCTTCTTTGCGATTGCCGCAATCCGGTCCATGTCCGCGGGGTGGCCGAATATATGCACCGGCAGAATCGCCTTCGTCTTCTCGGTGATCGCTTCTTCTATCCTGGATGGGTCGAGGTTCATCGTGTCAGGCTCGATATCCACGAAGACGGGGGTTGCGCCGGTATAGAGGACCGCCTCGGCAGTCGCAAAGAAGGTGAAAGGCGAGGTGATTACTTCGTCGCCGTCGCCTATGCCGAGCGCCTCGACCGCAAGATGCAGCGCGTCGGTCCCCGACGCGACGCCGACCGCCTCTTTCACGCCGTGATAGTCGGCTATCTTGTTTTCGAGTTCCCGGACCCTGGGGCCGAGTATGTACTGCGAGCTTTCGAGGATCTCTGTGATGATCTCAAAGACCTCTTCCTTTATGTCGTTAAACTGCTTCTTCAGGTCTACCATCGGAACGGTCATGACGAATTCTCTCCACTCTGTATTTGACGAAGTCCGCGGATCAGCGGACGTCTACCATCTCGGTAATTCGCAAGGCGATGCGCAGGGCGTCGCGGGCCTCGACGCCGGATACCTTCGGCCTGCTCCTCGTCCGGACGCATTGCACAAAATCCTTCAGCTCTTCCTTGAGGGGCTCCTTTTTTTCGGGGTTAGCCACGTCGCAGGCGATCCCGGAGCCTTCCTTGTAATACCGCCTGACTTCGTGGTTCTGGTAATCGACCGAGACAAAAGAGTCCCTTTGAAATACCCGCAGCCTTCTCAGTTTCTCCTGCGCGAGCCTGCTGGCGGTGATGAGGGCCTTACAGCCGTTTTCGAATTCGATCCATGCCTTGGCGACGTCCACCTTGTCGGTCAGCACGCGCTCGCCGATCGCCCGTATCTCGACCGGTTCCGACTGAATGATGCTCAAGACGATGTCGATGTCATGGATCATCAGGTCGAGGGTCACGTCCACGTCCGTGCCCCTCCCCAGAAAAGGGGAGATGCGCTCCGATTCGACGAAGTGCGGTTTCTGTATCATCCCGGCGGCGGCGAGCAGGCCCGGGTTGTAGCGTTCGAGATGGCCGACCTGCAGGATGCGCGCTCTCTTTTTTGCCTCTTCGATCAGATCGTCCGCCTCCTCGATAGTGACCGTAATCGGTTTTTCGACGAGCACGTCCTTGCCTGCGGCAAGGCATTCTATCGCCACTGCATGATGGGTCGTCGTCGGCGTCACAATGCTGACAGCGTCGCAGAGCGGAAGCAACTCCGGATACGACGGAAAGTACTTGCAGCCGTACTGCTCCGCAATCTCTTTCCCCCTCGACTGATCGGCATCCGCAACTGCGGCGAGGCTGACCCCTTCGAGCTCGGAATAAATCCTGGCATGATGACGGCCGAGATAGCCGACACCGATAACACCTATTCGTAAAGGCATTTTTCTCCCATTATAAGATGTAGCTGATATTGTGCACTATCGGGGGTTTTTTCGGCAAGGAATGAGAGGGCGCCCCCGCTTTACGCCGGCGGCATTTCAACGCAAAGGCTCGGAAGAGAACTCGCTGCTTGAGACGCACTCGACTTTCGGGCGACAGAGCGGGCAGGACAGAGAATGACGGCATTGGTTTCTTCACTCTTGATGCGTCGCAGCTTGCCGCGGGGTAGTTCCTTATTGATCCCTTTCCGGAATCCGGCGCATCGGCTTGCAGAGTCCCGTGGGCCTCTGATCGTTTCTCCCTTGTAGCGGGCCGAAAGAGCGCAAAATTCATATTGCACTGCAAGATGATTTTTGCTGCAAACAGATTGCACTCAGCCCTCCGTGAAAAATTAATGCCGATATATCAGCATGTTACAGGTACAATCCGCGTGGCACGCTTTTTGTTATAAGTTGAGATCAAGATAAGAATTAGCTTCACTCTTTATGCAGGAAGGCACGGAGAGTGAGGAGTCGGAAGGATGAAATCTTAGTTAAGGAGAGATACGATGACCGCCGCAGGAGAGGGATTGCAGACGAACATTTCCTTGGAACAGGGCAACAGCAAGTGGCTCATCCTGACCACTGTGTTGCTGGGCGCCGCGATGTCGGCGCTCGATGTAAGCATCGTCAATGTGGCGATGCCGACTCTTAAGACGACCTTTGCCGTTTCCATGTCCTTCATCGAGTGGGTGGTGATGGCATATATGCTTACGCTGACCGTCTTTCTTCCCCTCTTCGGCAGGCTGGCGGATATTTACGGCACTTCCAGGCTTTACGCCATCGGCTTCGTGGTCTTTTCCGCGGGTTCGCTTCTCTGCGGGGTTTCGCCTACGGCCGGTTTTCTGATCGCATCCCGCGTCGTCCAGGCGGTCGGGGCCGGGTTGCTGCAGGCTAACTCAGTCGCTCTTATCGTGCGCGCCTTTCCCGCAAGGGAGCGGGGGAAGGCCATCGGCGTCCAGGGCGCTGTTCAGGCGATAGCCATGGCAGTAGGCCCCTTTGTCGGCGGTATCCTCATCGCCGCTGCGGGATGGCGGGCCGTCTTCTATATCAATATCCCCATCGGCGCCCTCGGAACGGCGGCGGCCCTTCTTATCCTTCCCCGCGACCGACGCGACCGGCAGCGGGAAAAGGTCGATTACCTTGGGGCCGCCCTCTTTGCCCTGGGACTTGGCCTTCTGGTATTGGCCTTCAATGAAGGAGTAAAGCTCGGGTGGGGTTCTTCTGCGATTATCGGGTACTTTACGGCGGGCATCGTATTGCTCGCGCTCTTTGCAGTGACCGAACTGAAAGCGGCACATCCGCTGATCGACCTCAGGCTTTTCAAGAGCGCCTCCTTCTTAGTGGGCAATCTGACGGGCATGCTTTCCTATTATGTGCTGTTTGCGATGATGTTCCTGTTGCCCTTTTACCTCGAAAAGGTGCTGGGCTACGGCGTCGCGCTCACCGGTTTCCTGCTGACCCCGCTGCTCCTGGCAATGGCGGTAGTGGCCCCTTTCTCGGGTTACATTTCCGACAAGTACGGATCGAAGATGATGACCACAGCGGGAATGGTCATCTCGGCATTGGCCTGTTTAATGTTTCTCTACAAGGGGGGGACCACGAGCTTGCCCCTCCTGGCGTCGGTCATCACCCTGCTGGGGGTTGGCATGGGTTTCTTCACTCCCTCCAACAACAGCGCCATCATGGGTGCAGCACCGACGGACAGGCTGGGGATGGCGGGAGGCCTCCTGAACATGACGCGCTCCCTCGGTCTCATTCTCGGGGTGGATGTCTCAGGCGGCATCTTCACGACGCTTCAGCACCGGTACCTTGCCGAAAAAGGATACGTCAATGCACAGCACGTGTTCAGCAACAGCGGCATTCCGCTTGCGGTCAGGGCAGACGCCTTCATGCACGGCTTTATCACGGTAATAGCTGTGCTCATCGCGATTACTCTGGTTGCGGCCTTCCTCTCGGCCTTTAGGAGGGAACAGAAGATCGCCATCATAAACCACGAACTGGCCGGAACAGGTCTCATCTCTTCCGGTTTATTCAATGGCTTCAGCCAGGAGGCCCGGGGCATGGCGCTTTTCGTTATGCTCCTGCTCTTCGCCGGTATTGCCGGGACGTTCGCCGCCAGTCGCGGGCATAACGAGGATACGCTCTGGCACCGCACTGTCCAGTCCGGGAAGACGACGGGCGGTTACGCTTCCGATCGGCAGATGACCGCATCCGAAGCCAGGGACGTCGCCCTTGCGTATTACGCGGCACATTACCACGACGCGAAGGTCGCGGTCGATATACGACCTGAGGGGGATCACATGCAGGCCGACATCAGAAAGGAAGGGGTTCTCGTGAAGGAACTGTCGATCAGGGGAAAGGTCGTCACCGAAAAGCGAACGGGTTTACACGACTGGGTTTTTGAACTTTTGGCTAATCTCGGCTGAGAAAGAGGGTCCCTGCGGATCCCTTACACTACTTTTTTATAAGGAGTTACTGTAACATGAGCACTCTTAAGTTTCGCATCAGCGAATTTTTTTCAAGTCCGGCAGGGAAGTTGCCCTGCGGATGGAGGAAAGAAATATGACGCGCAGGATCTCAAGAAAGTTGCCCCGGCTGGAGCATTCCGAACACCCTTTCGTCGAGGGTCTCGATCCGATGGTCCCGATGCTTATCGTCGCGGCAGCGGTAGGGGCCATCAGCTCCCTTGCCGTTGAGCTGTTCCGCACGGCGATGTACGCGATTGTCCAGTGGTATTCCTCGCAGGAACATCTGGTTGCGGCCGCGCGCTCGCTGCCGTTATCGGCCCGCGTTGCGGTGCCGGGGGTCGCCGGTCTAGTCTGCGGACTGGGCATGTGGGCGGGCCACCGCTGGATCAAGCGGCCGCGCGGGCCCGAATACATGGAGGCGGTTCATGTGGGCGACGGCGTACTGCCGCTCGGCCCGAACCTCGTCCGGACCGGTTCATCGCTGCTCGGCGTGAGCGGAGGCATTACGATCGGCCGTGAAGGGACGATGATCCAGTTTGCGGCCCTGGCCTCCTCGGTCCTGGGACGGATCTTTCGCGCGGATGAATCCCACCGCAGGCTGATCGTCGCCTGCGGCGCCGCAGCAGGCTTTGCGGCCGCCTATCGCGCCCCGATCGCAGGCACCCTGTTCGTTGCCGAAATCATTCTGGGCGGGCTGGCGCTCCGTGAGGTAAGCGCCGTTTTGGTCGCAGCCGTGATCTCCCTGCTTACGACTCAGACGTTCTTCGTCTCTGGGCCCCTCTATATAGCGCACGCCGTGCCCCGGATAGGGTTTAACGACCTCTTTGATGTTGCCCTCGTGGGCGTGGCGGCGGGTCTGTTCGGCCCGGTGTTTCTGTGGGTGCTCCATACGTCGAACAAACGCTATCAGGCGCTCTTCACCTTCTTACCCCTTCGGATGGGTGTGGCCGGGCTCGCCATTGGGATGCTTGCGGCCGTGCGCCCCGAGGTCTGGGGCAACGGGGTGAGCGTGCTGCAGTCCTTCCTTTCCACCCACTGGGCATTGAGCTCGGTAGTGGCCGTGTTCGCGCTGCGTTTGATCGCGGTAACGTTTGCCAGCGCGGCAGGCATTCCCGGCGGCGTGCTCACCCCGACGCTGGTGACCGGCGCCGCCCTGGGGTTGATCATCGGCAACACGATGCTGATACCCTCGGCAGACCATTCCCAGACGCTCTGGATACTGGTCGGAGCGGGCAGCCTGCTTGCGGCAACGACCCATGCGCCTGCAATGTCCGCCCTCATGGTGTTCGAGACGACGCACAACTACCATGTGGTGCTCGCAGCCCTGCCGGCCTGCGTTATCGCCTCCGTTATCGGCAGCCTGCTGCGCCACCAGTCGATCTACACGGAAGCCCTGGGCCTGGAGGAACACGGCCCCGCCGCATCCGCCGCTGCACGCCGGACAATATTGCCCAAAGCACTTCCGTTTCACTTAAGGACCTCTGCCATTTCGGCGAACATCGCAGAAGAGAAAAGGGCGGCCTAGAAAAGAACGTCTGAATTTTGGGAATAGCCATCCAGCCGGGCCGACGATTTCGATACCGTGGCGCCGAGGGAGTTCATCCACGCGGCGCCAGGCCCGGCGCCCCCTGTTTTCCGGCGGCCTGCCTCTTTGCCGGGAGGGTCGTTATGACGGCTCTCCCGGTGTAGATTATAATAAACATAACGGTCCGTTCATCGACCGGAGATCGTTCAGAGAGGATAGCTTGGACAAAAGGAAGTTTTTTTCGCCGGACCGCCGGTAACAGCAATGAAGAGAATCGTTAAACCCGACGCGACACTTACCGCAAAGTTTATGTTGGGCCTGGGCGCGATATTGCTCTGCGCTATCACCGTCGCGTCCGTCCTTACGTATTACTATCTCAAAGATATGCTAATCAGGGAAGCGTACGAAAGGACGGACATCGTACTCGGGCACATCGATGCCACCATGGAGTATGTTCGTGACGAGCTTCGGCCGCAGGTATTTCATGCGCTGCCGGGGGACATCTTTATCCGGCAGGTCATGTCCAGCTCTTTTGTAAACCTGGGGATTATGAGGAGGTTCATCGGGAAGTTCCCGCGCTATATCTACCGGAGGGTTGCCTTGGATCCCATGAACCCCGCAGATAAGGCCGATGCCTTTGAAGGGGGCTTTATACGACGGTTCCGCAGTGACCCGACAGCGGTAAAAGAATGGAAAGGTCTCGTCAGCAAGGAAGGAGAAGATTATTTTCTCCATCTCAAGGCGATTGTTATGGAAGATCAGTGCCTGCTCTGCCACGGAGACCCTTTAGTTTCGCCGGAGTCCATAACACGGCATTACGGCAGAGTCCACGGCCGGCACTGGAAGGTGGGCGAGGTGATCGGCATAGAGTCGATTGCCGCTCCCGTAAGCGGTACCTTCCGGCAGCTGCGTCATGTGGCCCTCTATCTTTTCTTCGCCGGCGTCGCCGGCATGGCCGCCCTTTTTGCAATCCTCAATTATTTTCATTACCGGCTGGCGGTCGTTCCCCTGAAACGGGTGAGCTCTTTTTTCAGGGAAGTGGTCGATGGGCACCGGGGGCTCGATGTGAGCTTCGGCGCGAGCGACTACGAAGAAGTGGCCGAAATGGCCGAGTCGTTCAACCGGATGATGGGGTATCTGAAGAAATCGGAGGAGGAGGGCAAGGTAATGGAGCAGCGGCTGCGGCAGGCGGACAAGCTGGCCTCAATCGGGCAACTGGCGGCAGGCGTGGCGCACGAGATCAACAATCCTCTCAGTCTTATCCTGGGCTATACGAAGATGCTGCGCAAGCAATGTCCGGCGGGGGAACAGACGCGCGAAGATCTGGACATCGTATATAAGAATGCAAAGGTCTGCAAGAAAATCGTCGAAGACCTTCTGAATTTCTCCCATCAGGGGAAGGCCCATCTTGTTCCCACTGACCTGCACGCTGTCGTCGAAGAGGCGGTGGGCTCCCTGGGAGAGAAAATCAGGAGCACGGGGATCCACATCGTGCGGCAGTTCGAGCCGTCGCTGCCGCCCGTGCTGGCCGACGCCGAAAAGATGAAGCGGGTATTTACGAATCTTCTTCTGAATTCGGTCCAGGCCATGAAAACAGGGGGCACGATTATGATCAGGACCGAATATGACCGGGAGAAGAAAGGCGTAAGGATACTCTTTTCGGATACCGGCCCCGGTATTCCCGAGGGGATGAAAGACAAGATATTCGAACCGTTCTTTACCACGAAGCCGCCGGGCGAAGGAACGGGCCTGGGCCTGGCGGTGAGTTACGGCATAGTCGAGGAGCACGGCGGGGAGATCTCGGTCAGCAGTAAAGAAGGAGAAGGCGTTTCTTTCTCACTCTGGTTCCCGCAGCAGGAGGATAAGACGTGAAGCAGAGGGTCCTGATTATTGACGACAACCCTGACGTACTGCGTTTTCTGCAGCGGCTCATCGAGGGAGAGCTGCCGGTGGAGACCCTCAGTGCCGGCAGTGCGGAGGCGGCGCTTCTCATGCTCGACGAGGGCCCTGTCCATTGCGTTCTCACCGACATGAAGATGCCGGGGATGGACGGCATGGAGCTGCTGAATACGATCAGACAAGGAAACACCTCCCTGCCGGTAATCATCATGACTGCGTACGGCGCCATCGAGACGGCCGTCGAGGCCATGAAGGAAGGGGCCTACGACTTCATCACCAAGCCCTTCGAAGAAGAGCGGCTGCTGCATACGGTGCGCCGCGCGCTCGAACACCGGCGTCTGCTTGAGCGGAACGAGGACCTGGAAAGGAGGATCAGCCAGAAAGAGCAGGAGACCTTCTTCGTGGGAGAGTCGCCCCGGATGAAGGAGCTCATCGAGACGGTAAAGCTGGTGGCGCGGACGGACATTACCGTTCTCATTACCGGCGAGACCGGCACCGGGAAGGAGCTGGCCGCCCGGATGACCCACAGCTGCAGCAACAGGGCGGGTAAACCCTTTGTGGCGGTCAATTGCCCCGCCATCCCGGAGAACATCCTGGAGAGCGAGCTCTTCGGCTATCGCAAGGGCGCTTTTACCGGCGCCGTCTCCGACAGGGAGGGACTCTTTCAGGCGGCTGAGGGGGGAACGCTCTTCCTGGATGAGATCGGTGATATATCGCCCTCACTGCAGGCAAAGCTGCTGCGGGTGCTGGAGGAGCGGCAGCTCAAACCTCTGGGTGACACGGCAACGCGCAGCGTGGATGTGCGCGTGATCGCCGCGACCAACAAAGACCTTGAAAAGAGTGTTTCCGAAGGTAGCTTTCGGGCAGACCTGTATTACCGTCTCAATGTGGTATCGGTCCGTACGCTTCCCCTCAGAGATATACCGGAAGATATCCCCCTCATTGCCTTTTATTTTCTTTCTCACTTTTGCAGCGGGCTTAAGATGGAGCAGAAAAGGTTCCGGGACGATACGATACGCCTGCTTGCAACCCGTCAGTGGAAGGGCAACGCGCGGGAACTGCAGAACGCAGTCAAACGGGCGGTGGTCTTTTCAAAGGGCGAATTCCTCACTCCTGATGATTTCGAGATCAGTATGCACCCTTTCCCCGTGCGGGAAGAAGAGTCCGGGGTTTACGACACCGACTACAAGGAGGCGCGCAGGAAAGTCGTGGCTTCTTTCAACGTCGAATATATCACAGGCCTCTTACGCCGCGCCGAGGGAAATGTGACTCTGGCCGCTATGATGGCAGGCCTGGAGAGACAGTCGCTCCAGCATCTCATGCGAAAATACGGCATTCTGTCCACTACGTTCAAGAAAGGGCAGTGAACCTTCCAGAACAGCGAAGAATATCGGGAAGAGAGCAGATAGGATGAAAGACAACCATAGCCGCGGCCCCATTAAAGAACATGGCCACACTAAATTGACCTATCCTGGAAAACACATTGTTTTCGTTCTGCGGTTGCGTGAATCAGAACAAGATCTTGCCGATGCTATGGTGTTTTTCAGCATGTCTGCCCCCGATAGTATGCAACAGTAGGGCAAGGCAGCGTCGGCGGCTACAGCACCGTCCACTGCTGGGGGAGAAAGAGCCTCTCGTAGGTCATAAGCGCGAAGCTGTCGGTCATGCCGGCGATGAAGTCGCAGACCATGCGGTTTTTGTTCACCTTCTTTTCCGCCGGTAGGGCAGAGAAGATCTCCTCAAGGTGGTCAAGATAATATTCATAGAGGTCCTTCAGGATCTTCTTTGCCTTCCTGAACTCGCTCCTGATCGCCTCGCTCTCGTACACCCGCTCATAAAGGAAATCCCTCAGCAGGTACGCCGCTTCGGAGGTCGGTCCGCTCATGTTGAGTTCTTCCATGTCCGTGGCGCGGGAGGTATGGATGACGTCCTTAACCATCACGTCGATCCTCCTGGCGTGGGTATCACCGAGCGCCGCAACGATCTTCTTCGGGATCTCCTTCTCCGTGATCACCTCGGCCCTGAGCGCGTCGTCGAGATCGTGGTTAAGGTAGGCGATAAGGTCGGAGATGCGCACCACCTGGCCTTCGAGCGTCTCGGCCCGCTCCGACTTCTTCTCCGGCATGATGCGTCCCTTCCCTTTGGAATGGGTGACGATACCGTTTCTGACCTCATGGGTGAGGTTCAGCCCCCGGCCGCTGCGCTCGAGAAAATCGACCACCCTCAGGCTCTGCTTGAAATGATCGAACCCCCCCGGATGGATCTCCCTCAGTATTTCTTCCCCGGCATGGCCGAAGGGGGTATGTCCCAGGTCGTGTCCGAGCGCCACCGCTTCGGTCAGGTCCTCGTTAAGCCTGAGCGCCCTGGCGATCGTCCGCGCTATCTGGGAGACCTCCAGGACATGGGTGAGACGGGTGCGGTAATGGTCCCCTCTCGGTGCGAGGAAGACCTGGGTCTTGTGTTTGAGCCTCCTGAAGGACTTCGAATGGATGATACGGTCCCTGTCACGCTGAAAGCAGGTGCGTATCTCGCCCTCCTCTTCCTTCGTTGCGCGGCCTTTGCTCTTTGCGCTCAGGCAGGCCTTGGGATGGAGAAACTGGGTTTCGAGCTCTTCTGTCTGCTGACGGATAGTCATAAAGTGTATTTTACTCTACTCCCCCCTTTTTATTCCCTACCCTAATTTTGCATACGCGCAGGAGAAGACATGCTGAAAAACACCATAGAAGCCGGGATAGATAGCGTCCGATCGGGTTTCGTGTATTCGTTACCTTTTGGGATAATTTTGCAAGACCGTTCATGCAGCCCGTAACAACTTGAGGTTGAGGAGTTCCCGGAATGTATTTCGGCTGACAAAAGTAGCCCATCCCCTTTTTCTGTCCTCTTTAGACACGCCGTCATGCTGCAAGCGCAACCCATAATCTGGTTTGAAGGCTATTTCAACTCCTGAAATGAATATGGAAATTAAGAACTGAGTTACTCATCATCCGCTTCTTGACTATCCTTCGGCCTGATATGTCCCAATAGGATTAAAGCATGTAAAATCCTGTCCGACATATCCGACGTAAAATAGCCGGCAGCGGCTATCCCGTGGCAAACTGTATTTCTAATGTTCCATCCCCGCTGGTCGGTCAGTAAAACGCGTAAATAAAATGCTGCGTTTTCACCGAGAACTTGAGTAATGATTTCGTCACGGAGAATTTCATCTAATGTTTTCAGCGATAGTCCGCCTGAACTATTGGGCTTGTAAATAGCACCGCCAGCCAGCTCCACCAGATTTCGAAGAGCATCCTCAAGCTGTGGAATTAATAAGTGTGCGGCAACGATATGGTTGCCCTCAAGAAATGCCTGCAGACCAGCGTTTATAATTGGCCTTTTATCAGTGCCAAAGAGAGTCGATTCATATAGAAAATCAGAGATATCCTTCGGCGATAGGTTAAACTTGCTTTGGAGGCGCTCAAGAACAACCCGCAGAAAGACTGTCGAAAAAGACATGTTACGTGACATGTGAAGAACAACATGGCCGTCTAAATCCTCATGTAGAGGGCCAATCTTGGCAATCGGGCGACCTTTGTGGTCCTGTATTGCCTGCGTCATGAGAAATTGCAACACGGTTTTTTTTGATTGCTCTTTTACCTGTGTTGTCACTTCCTCCTTGTCGGGAAGAAAGTAAGAGGCGATTCTTGAAAAGCATGTTTCCAGATCGCCTTCTGTCATTTCATTGATAAAAGCATCCAGTTTATCTTTTGGAATTTCTACATCACCTGACATAGCTACCATTTCATCTTTAGTCTTTGCGCCAACTTTTCGCAGTTGGATCGCTATAGCATCGGCTTCTGTCTTCAAATTAAACTTGAGATATGTTTCATAAACTTTTTGCAGCCATGAAGAGGCGACTAATGCAGAAGACGTCTTCGCCACTTCAAGAAATGCATTCCCATATTTCAACAAGGCAGTTTTCATTTTATCCGAATCGTTTATTCGTCGATAATACTTTGCAAGCCGCGATGCTGCTTCCTCTGCGGCAAAAGGGTCAAACAGATCCTTATTGCCTATGTTCGAGACAATATCAAGCCACTGCTCAAGGGTAAGAATTATCTCATGCAACTCTTTTTCTGTGAGCGGAATTTTGTTCTCGACAAGTATGTCATATGAAAATCCCCGATGTTTCGTATTCCCCTTCGCTGCAAAATCAGCTTCTGAGGAAATGATTGTCTCCTTAACCCGCTGCAGAAGCTCTACATCATTTATTTGCAGGGCCAATGCAATTGCCCTCTTCAGTGTCTTGGCAAGATCAAAATCGTGCTCATAGAGATGTTGCTGTGCAATCTCCACATTTGCGGTAATAGTGATTCTCGCCATAATTGGATCTGCCATTTTCCCCGTTATATGACGTGAGAAGTCCCATACAAGATTCGCATACCTTGCCTTTAAGATCGGATGTCTGGCTTGAACAGCTCTTTCAGCCCAATACGAGAGCATAGTCTTATCAACAAGCTTGATGCTAGGGGATTCTATGAGTTGGCCTTCTTCATTCGGCATTATCATTACAGGGCCAAAATAGGTGCCCCAGGAAGTCTCTGTGTCCTGATAATCCGCGGCGAAGCCGAAAGCCATCAGTTCAGCAAGAAAATCTAGCGGGATGTCGTCTGCTGCCTTCGCTGAGAGGTGCCGCAGGTCGCTATGGATGTCGTGTTCATCGAATAATTCAGTTCGATCTTCATAGCTCACAAGTATTTTTTTAAATTCAGGTTCGTCCATCGTATTCCTTCCATTGAAATATACACCATCGGTGCCATGTGGTGAAAGTCTGTTCAACCGAGTCGAACCGGGGCGCTTGGCCGATGCTTGCTGAACGCATCGCGGAAGCCTTGCAAGGCGTAGGTAAGCTTGGAGGAAGCGAAGGCGTTGGGCTTGTCTCTGGCATGAGCTTGAAGTATGACGCGACGCGGAGGCGCTGCCCGGAGAGGAGCGACGTGCTTGAAGCGATCCCCTTGCAAAGCCGAAATGTTCCGTGCGAAGTCAAAGGATTATGAAGGCGATCCGTGCAAGGGGCATGACAGAACTGCAAGCGGAATGACTGAGCGACTGGGGGCTATGGATAAACCGGGTGGCTGTGAATGGTGGGCGGGCGAGCAGCCACACCGTTACGCGCTTTCCCGCTTTTGAATAATCTGTCTTGAACACTAATTGTATTTACATTTACTGTAAACGCAACTCGTGACTTGCTCCTGAGGAGTACACCACCGATGAGTCCTCACTTTCAATAAAGCGCACCTGGTAGAGATTTACGAGAGAAACAAACAACGGTAACGAACGAACTCAGCCGCAGCACTATTTGCGGTTGGATGCAGCGACTTGTTAGGTTATTGGATTGAGAAGCTCCAGTTATCTTCATATTGGCTGGCAAGAGGTGTAGTTATCCGATATTTCTCTCCGTCCTTGCCAAGGCGGAAAACACGCATATCGCTATCATTGCGACCTGGTTTTTGATCTAGCCAAAGCTGATGTTCCGCTCTCACGTATCTCGCCACTACGGAGCTTGGAACGACAAAGTATCTTGCCGTTTTGGTTTCTAATCCGATAGAAACGAAGCAATACCAAAGCTCTGGTCGCGCAATCGTCTCATGCTTTCTATGCATGAGCCAGTCGAATAGAAAACGACCGAATAGCCCTGAAACGGGTGGGCGCTTGCGGGCTTCGAGTTCTGTTTTTACCTCGAGTTGATAAAAGCGATTAGTTCGTGGGTCGGACACCAAGATGTCGATATTTTTGGTTCGTCCTAAAGTCATGTTTGCATCGTAGCCCCAGAGGGCGAGCCGAGAGAGAACCGCAAATTCGCCAGCAAGCGATACGGAGTTAGAAGAAATCCTAGGTTGTTTCATTATTTGTCGATTACCGCTTATAACATACACATTTTCTCCAATTTTGGAAAGCATATCATAAGTGAAGGGTAAGGCAGTGGGGTCACGTCTTGTTTCTTGCATTATGGGCCTTATTCACCCTGCTGCTTATCGTGGAATAGTGCACGTCCAAGAATTCCGCCACCTCTTTCTGGCTGTATCCGTAGTCTGTCACGGCTTTTCCTGTTTGCTTGTCAGATTGCTCGCCGTCGGCGAGTATCGGAAGCCGTCATGGGGTCGTGCAGGCCGCAAGGAAGTCATAGTAATTTGTCCAGGAAATAGCTAAACTTTTCGTATGAACCGCACGCGGAGAAGCCATGCGCACGCTCGTTCTGCCAAGACGCAGAGAGAGTATCCGGGACAGGGTCAACCTCTTCACGGGCTGGACCGGCGCAGACCTGTCTGCAAAGGGCGTTGAGGGGGCTTAAAAAAATGTCTGAACGGCCGTCATTTCCACATTCATACTTCTCTTCACGTCCGGGATGGAGATGGTTTATCCTGGCGACCGTTCTCATAGGCGCAACCATGTCCGCCCTGGATGTAAGTATTGTCAATATCGCCATGCCGACTCTCAAGGCCGACTTCAACGTTTCTCTGGCGACGATCGAGTGGGTCGCAATAGCCTACATGCTCACTCTTACTATCTTTTTGCCGCTCTTCGGAAGGCTGGCCGACATGTACGGCCGCTCCAGGCTTTATAATGCCGGGTTCATAGTCTTTACAGTCGGCTCCGCCTTTTGTGGCATGTCCCCTTCAGCGAACTTCATGATCGGTTCGCGCACCCTTCAGGCGATAGGGGCCGGGCTCCTGCAGGCAAATTCCATCGCGATAATCACAGCGGCCTTTCCTTCCAATGAGAGGGGCAAGGCGATCGGTATTCAGGGCGCCGTCCAGGCTATCGCCATGTCGATCGGTCCGTTCGTGGGCGGCATTCTCATAGCCGCGGTAGGCTGGCGCGCCATATTCTATATAAACGTACCGATAGGCATCCTTGGCACACTGGCCGCTCTCTTTATCCTGCCTCGTGATGAAGTGAAAAAGGAGAAAGAGAAGGTGGATTACGTGGGCACCGCTTTTTTCTCCACCGGGCTTCTCTTCCTGGTGCTGGCCTTTAACGAGGTTGTCAAACTGGGCCTGACATCGCCGAGGATCATCCTCTACTTCGGTCTCTCGGTCGCCCTGCTCGGACTCTTCGTAATTACGGAACTCAAGGTCAAATATCCGCTTGTAGACCTTAAAATGTTCAGGAGCTTCACGTTTTCCGCAGGCAATATGACGGGCATGATGTCCTATTATGTGCTTTTTGCGATAATGTTCCTGATGCCTTTCTACCTGGAAAGAGTGGTCGGCTACAGCGTAGAGCTCACTGGCAGCTTGCTTGTGCCGATACCTCTTGCCATGGCGGTAGTGGCCCCCTGGGCCGGCAGCGTTTCGGACAGGCGCGGCCCAAGGCTGATGACCACGGCGGGCATGCTTCTCTCCGCCCTGGCCTGTTTCCTGCTGATGCTGCTGGGCGAGTCCTCTCATCTTGCCATGCTTGTGGGCATACTGATAATGCTGGGTATAGGGATGGGGCTCTTTACTCCGCCCAATAACAGCGCAATAATGGGCGCCGCCCCCAGGGATAAACTAAGCGTGGCCGGCGGCATCCTGAACATGATGCGCTCTCTGGGGCTCATATTCGGCGTAGATATCTCCGGCCTCATATTCACCAGTGTGGAGGATAAATACGTGGTGGAAAAGGGATTCTACGACGTCCAGCATATATTCCATAACCGGCTCATACCTGTTTCGGTCAAGGATAATGCCTTCATGAAGGGATACCTCGTCGTGCTGGGAGTGCTTGTGGCGCTTAGTCTTCTCTCCGCGTTCCTTTCGGTCTTGAGAAACGACAGGCCGGATCAAGAGGCCCTCGCGGCGGCAAAGGAATTAGAGGGGGTTTAAAACAACACGTTCACCTCTCGGATAACCACCGAGACTTCCTCCCGGCGGTGGCCGCTGCCGCCATATCAATCTTCGGCGCATGACTGATACTTTTCTCGTTTTTCTGCTGATTATTACTCCGCCAAATAAAAGGATGAAACCAGAAGGCAGCGTCATTCCCCGACTTGATAGGGCAATCCAGCCTTTGTGCTGCATCCTGGATTGCGGCCCGCCCCGAACTCGCTTCTGGGCCAAGCCGGACAATGACGACTTTTGGTATTTCTTGCCGCAGTAATAAATACGCGCAATTCCTGCTTCTCATCGCGCAATTGCCGGGGGAGTCCTTTTCTGATAGAATGCGATCATGATAGTCGTCGGGGCGTTCACGGGGATATCGGTCGCGGACCAGAGGGTCGAGATCGTCGAGCGAAAGGGCACCGGCCATCCCGACTTCATCTGCGACGCCGTCATGGAGGCGGTCTCGGTTTCGCTCAGCTGCGAATACCGGAAGGCCTTCGGGACGATCCTCCACCATAATATCGACAAGGGACTGCTCGCCGCGGGCCGTGCGAAACATACCTTCGGGGGAGGACGTGTCGTCAAGCCGATGGAATTGATCATCGGCGACCGGGCCACCTTCTCGGCCGGGAGAAAGAAAATTCCAGTTGCCGAGATCGCCGTCTCGGCTGCGAAGGACTGGATCAGAAGGCATCTGAAACGCGTGGACCCAGAACGGCACGTCACATACAGACCGGTGCTCGCGCATGGCTCGGAAGAGCTGACCGATATCTTTGCCCGGTCGGGCGAGATCAAGGGGGCAAACGACACCTCCGCACTGATAGGGTACTATCCGTTGTCGCCGACTGAAGAGGCGGTCCTTGGACTCGAGCGGTATCTCAACTCGGCGGCGTTCAAGAGGAAATATCCCGAAACCGGAGAAGACGTCAAGGTGATGGGGCTCCGGACCGGCAGGGACCTTGAGTTGACAGTGGCGATGCCGCTCATCTCGACCTGTATCCGGTCCGAGCGGGAGTATTTCGAGAGAAAAGCGGCGGTAAAGAAAGCTATGGAGAGGCATCTGGCGGTCTGCGGCGGGTTCGACGGTATCCGCGTGAGTCTGAACTGCCTCGATGAGCCGGGAAGGGGGGTGGCGGGCGTCTATCTGTCGCTCCTCGGCACCTCGGCCGAGGATGCGGATTCGGGCCAGGTGGGAAGGGGAAACAGGGTCAACGGTCTCATATCGGTAAACAGGCCGATGGGGACCGAGGCCGCCGCCGGCAAGAACCCGGTGAGTCACGTCGGAAAGATCTACAACATCCTCGCCCATAAGACCGCCGAGAAGATCTACAAGAACGTCGAGGGAATCAGGGAGGTATACGTCCTCTTGCTCAGCAAAATAGGAACGCCTATCGACAGACCGCCGATGGCATCGGTGCAGGTGCTTCTCGAAAAGGGCTTCAGACTCTCCGATGTTTCCGGGCCCGCCGGAATGATTGTGGAAAGAGAACTCTCCGATATCTCCCGTTTCTGCGACAGGCTCGCCAAGGGGGTATATCCGGTCTGCTAGCCCCGCCGATGGGGCGCTGGCGGGCAGATCGGCCCTCAAATCCTTCTGATACGATAGGTTTTGCAGGGCGTGGCGTGAGGAACGGAAGACTTCACCGGAAGGCCGCCGGCGGCTACGACATCTCCCCGGTCCGCAGAAAGGCGCCGAGCTTCTTGTCTATTCTCATGATATGGGTGATGATCCAGTCGACTACCACCTTGTTCGTTTCGACCGAAAGATCGTAGGACATCCCCTTCACCCTCGGCTCGGCCGCCTGCTTCTTCAGGTCGTCGAGGGCGCGCATGAAAATCGCATGCTGGGCCTTGTGCCGGGAGAATTCGGGATATCGATGATCGGCCATGCACTGCTCTTCTTCGCGGAAATGGGAAAGGGCATATTCGGCAAGGAACTGTATCGTGCCGTCTATCGTTTCCTTGCACTTGCCCGTCCTGATGGCGTCGACCAGGCCGTTGATCCTCGTGAAGAGCTCCTTATGCTGGTCGTCGATCCGTTTTACGCCGACCGCGAGGTCCTCAGTCCATTCCATGCAGCCGCTCCAGCCCTATTCCTTCGTCTGGTCGAACCCCTTCTTCGCCTTTTCGTTGGAGGGATCGATCTTCAGCGCCTTTTCGAAATTGCTGTGCGCCCTCTTTTTGATGCCGGCCTTCGTATAGATTAGCCCGAGGTTCGCGTAATGGTCGGCATTGAAAGGCTCCAGCTTGATCGCCATCAAGAGGGCCTCTTCGGCGTCCTTCAGTTTTCCCGACATCTTCGAAAAAGCCAGAGACAGGTAGCTCCAGTACTGGGCGCTCTTCGGCGTCAGCTTCGTGGCCCACTTGAAATGCTCGACCGCCCCCCAGAAATTCCCCTTTTTGAACTCCTCGACGCCCCTCTTAAACTGGTCCTCTGCCTTCAGATCTTCCGCGGGCTCGGCCTGTTTCTTCGTGCCGGCCGCAAGGGACTGCATATACTCCTGTCTCGTCTTTTCGTCCTTCAATACATTGTACGCCTTCGTGATCGCGTCGAAGATCCCGGTAAGCTTTGTCTTGACCGATTCGTCGGTGACGGCAAAGTACCGATCGGGATGAAACTCCTTTGCCAGGCGGTAGTAATGCCGCTTTATCGTTTCGCCGTCCGCCTCCCCCGGCAGATCGAGCAGTTCGTACATGCTCAGGCTGCCCAGCTTCGTATATATCGCATCGACCTTACTGAGGAGGGCTTCCTCCTCTTCCGAATGCGGGCTCAGGATCTCCTCGAGGCTCATCGTCTCCTCCTCCTGCGCGGGGGGTGCGGCCGCCTCCTCCTCCCGAATGGCGGTCGCCTGCTCGATGATCCCGGTCGACCAGAGCACATAGAGGATCCTCAGCGCCTCGAACGAGCCCATCCAGGACTGCTCGATCACATCCTTGATCGTCTTCTTCCCGTTTATGAGCGAAAGGATCTTCTTGTCCTGCGAACTGAGCTCGATCCCCTGAAAAAGGGTGAGCGGATCGGTACTCAGCCTGAGCACCGAGTCGGTGTCGGGCATCTCGTTGCGTATCCTCGTCCAGTTTTCGATCTTCCTGACGCCGTCATAAATCAGGTTGCCCATGCTCATCTTGAGGGTGATCACCTCCTGATTCGGGATCTCCCCCTCCACGAACTCGTACTCCGCCTCCTCGATCAGGAATATGCTGTAAATAATCTCTTTCACCTGGTATTTCACGCCCCAGAAGAGGTCCTTGGGTGTGAGATAGCCGAGTTCGACCAGAATCGCGCCCTGCCGTTTCTTCGACGACTTCAGGATCTCGACCGACTTGTCGTACTGCTCGACCGTGATCTTGTTCGCCTTCAGGAGCATCTCCCCCAGCCTGTCGTCTTCGTAAGTCGACGACGCGAAAATCGCGTCTCCCTCATGGATATAGATCTTCTTCGTGAACAGAGGGGTCCTGAGAGAAAGCGTTCCGGTCTTTCTGTTCCTGTTAAGGAAGACCAGCAACTTTACGAGACTTACGTCCTTAATGCTGCCCGTCAGAGGTATTTCCATCGTTTTTCTCTCCTGACATTTTTTTCATCGAAGACAGCTCTTCGCGCAACTCGGAGCCTGCGCTTTTCGAGGACTGCAGCCGCATCGAGAGGCTCCTGACTTCTTCCGTCTGCTCGTCTATCCTATGTCGCAGCACCGATATATAATATGCCTCGGCCGCGACCGCCGCGATCAGCAGTATCACGAGGACGAATCCCAGGAGGGGCCGCAGCCCCGCACGGGAGATGCTTTTGCCGTCGTCCCGGACAAAATCCCCCATCAGCGAAACCGCCGTACCCTGAAACGGAATATCTCGGCATCCTCATGCGGCCCGATGCCCGCCTTCATTCTCGCAATCCTGAGCTGCTCCGAAACCGAATCGACCCCTTCGAGGTCGGGGAGGAGCAGTCCTCTTTTCTGTCCGGCCGCCACGATCACACCGAACTCCTTCGGGTCGAGCTGGCCAAGGTCATGTACTATTTCCGGCTCGGTGAGCACGTCGACCGAATAGGAAAGGCCTTCCAGTTCGTCGGCCGAGACGGCCGGGAAACGGGGGTCCTGCGTGGCGGAGGCAACGGCGTTTCTGATCGTTTCGAGCGCAATATTGGCGCAGCAGGGCTGAAATGTGCCGATGCAGCCCCTGAGCTGCCCATCCTTCTTCAGGCAGACGAATACGCCGGCCTTTGCCGACATTTCGGAAGGGAGAGGTTCAGGAGGGCAGATGACCTCGCGGCTTCTCACGAACTCCTCGACGCTCCTTCTGGCGAGTTCGACAAGCCCGCTCATTATTTTTCCCGGGAGAGAGAATAATCGGCGATGGCGAGAAGGGCCTCTTTTGCGCGGCTGTTGGGGAACGGGGCCAGCTCCGCCTTGGCGGCATCTATCAGCGAGCGGGCCTTCTCGAGAGAGGACTCGATCGACCGGTGTTTCTTCAGAAGTGCCAGCATCCTGTCGGCGCCCTCGCCCGGAATACTGTCCCTGATCATCTTTCTGATCTCGGCCGCCTCTTCCCCGGTGGCGGTCCTCAGGAGAGAAAGGAGCGGAAGGGTGATCTTGCCTTCTTCCAGGTCCTTGCATATCTTCTTGCCGAGGTCGCCCTCTTCCGCCATGTAGTCGAGAATATCGTCCGCCATCTGAAAGACGATGCCGGTCTTCATCCCGAACTCTCCGAGGCGGGACTCCATCGCCGCCGGCATTGCGCCGAGGAGGGCACCGATCCTGCAGGCGGCGGAGATCAGGGCCCCTGTCTTGGCCGAAATGATCTCGATATAGTCCTCCTCGGTCATGTCCGGGTCGCCTATCCGGTTGAGCTGGAGCAGTTCCCCCTCCGTCATCCGGGTCGTGGCCTCTGAGAGGACCTCCATGATCCGCTGGTTATTCTGGGCAACGGCGGTCTTCAGTGCGTTGGAATACAGGAAATCGCCGACGAGCACCACAACCTGGTTGCCCCAGACCGAATTGGCGGTCGGCTTCCCTCTCCTGATATCGGCCATGTCGACGACGTCGTCATGCAGGAGGGAGGCGGTGTGGATCGATTCGACAATAGCGGCTATTTCGATCTGGCTGTCACCCTTATACCCGGCGATGTCGGCCGATATGAGGTGGAAAAGAGGCCTCAGCCGCTTGCCGCCGCTTGAGGTTATGTAACTGCCGATAAGGGGAATGACCGAGGCCTTGTTCTTGAAGAGATCCTGAATTTTGAGCTCGACGAGATGAAGTCTCTCCTCGTAAAGCTCAAAGACATCCTGCAGATTCATTTTCTGATAATAGGGCAGCGGATATTTTGATGTCAAGACATGTGTCCTTTCAGGGTTCCCTGATGATTCTCAGCCGGCTGAGGTCCGGCCCGGGCCTCGAAAGCTCCCTGATGTCGCCCGGCCTGAAGGCCCCCTTTTCGGTTATGATCGCCCGGACATAGCGCGCAGGGGTCACATCGAAGGCGGGATTTCTCACCTTCACCCCCTCCGGAGCGATTCTGCAGGTGCCGAAGATATGGGTGACCTCCTCGGGGCCCCTCTCCTCGATAGGGATGAGGTCGCCGGACGGAATCGAAAAATCGATGCTGCTGAGCGGCGCGGCGACATAAAACGGTATGCCGTGCTCCTTGCAGAGGACCGCAACCGTATAGGTCCCGATCTTGTTTGCGACGTCGCCGTTGAGCGCCGTCCTGTCGGTCCCGACGATTGCCAGGTCGATCTCTCCTTTTTTCATCAGCGCCCCGGCGGTGTTGTCCGTGATGAGCGTCACCGGGATGCCCTCCTGCATCAGCTCCCACGCAGTCAGCCGCGCGCCCTGCAGAACTGGCCGCGTCTCGTCCGCGATCACGTCGAACTTCCTGCCCTGTTCGCGGGCGACCAGCATAGGCGCCGTCGCGGTGCCGTATCCGCCGGTTGCGAGAGAACCCGCGTTACAGTGTGTCAGCACCGTATCGCCGTCGCGGATGAACTGGGCGCCCCATTCGCCGATCGCCCTGTTGATCCGGATGTCCTCTTCGAGGATCTCCTTCGCCTCTGCGATGAGGAGCTCTTTGAGCCGCAGGACGGACTCCTGTCTGTTTCTTTCGAGAAAGGCCCTGAGCCGCTCGACCGCCCAGCGGATATTGACCGCGGTAGGCCTCGTGGCGAGGAGTGCGCCGAATACCGGCTCGAGTTTTCCGAGGAAATCATCGTATGACCCGGCGGTGATCTCCTGAGCGCCGAGGGCGACGCCCATTGAGGCGGCGATGCCGATCGCCGGGGCCCCCCGTATCCAGAGCTTTTTTATCCCTTCGCAGACGGTAAGATAACTATCGCACTCGATGTATCTGACTTCCAGGGGCAGCCTCGACTGATCGAGCATCATGACCTTGCCGCCTGCCCATTCTATCGTCTTTACCATCCGACCTCCGAAAAATATCCTTTATTATAATAAACTTATACAAACATTGTAACTACAAACATGCCTGTCAGGGCAATCATGATGATTGTCGTTGCCCAGGCGATTCTGTTAAATGCGTTGGAGTTTGAATAATTGCCCATAAGCTCTGTCTTGTTTATCAGGGCGAGCATAAAAATCAAGACAAAAGGCAACATCACGCCGTTTATCACCTGCGATATCCACATGATCGGAATGAGAGGCGCATTGGGAAACAATACGATGAGAGCGCCGATAGCGATCAATAAGGTATACAGCCACATAAACTGAGGGGCGTCCTTGAATGTCTTGTTGACCCCTGCCTCCCAGCCCATGCCCTCGCATATGTAATAGGCCGTAGCAAGAGGAAGGATGGAGGCGGAAAAAAGCGAGGCATTGGCGAGCCCGATCGCAAAAAGCACCGACGCATACTTGCCCGCGATAGGAGCGAGGGATATCGCTGCATCCTTGGCGCTTTCGATCTTGATCCCCGCCTTAAAGAGGGTGGCGCCGCACGCGACGATAATAAAAAGGGCGATGACATCGGTCATGAAGCAGCCTATGATCACGTCGAGCCTCGACGCCCAGTAATCCTCCTTCCGTATCCCCTTTTCAACGACGGCAGACTGAAGGTAAAACTGCATCCACGGCGCAATGGTGGTGCCTACCACCCCAATCAGGGTGACGATATAGTTGGAGTTGAAATGGAAAGAGGGGATGAGCGTTGCCCGGGCAACCTGCGACCAGTCAGGTTTTGCCATGAAGGCCGCCGGAATGTAGACGAGATATACGAGACAGACGGCAAGGAAGATTTTTTCGACCACCCGGTAACTGCCCTTCACCACGAGGAGCCATACCAGCAGGGCCCCGATCGGGACCGAAAGATACTTGCTGACCCCGAACAGTTCATTGCTTGCGGCCCATCCGGCAAATTCCGCTGCCGTGTTCCCCAGGTCCGTCAGCAAGAGAAACAGCATGAGCCAGAAGGTGATCTTTACTCCGTAGTTCTCCCGAATTAACTCGGCAAGACCTTTGCCGGTCACTGCCCCCATCCTCGCGGACATCTCCTGGATGACGATGAGAGCGATCGTAATCGGTATAAGGGACCAGAGCATCGAATACCCAAAATGGGCGCCCGTGATGGAATAGGTGGCAATCCCTCCTGCATCGTTATCCACGTTTGCGGTGATGATGCCGGGGCCAATGATTGCCAGAAGGATGAGGAACCGCTTCCACCTCGTCATCCTGTCCGCCTCCTTCTTTTAGCCTCGGTAGGCAGGAGGATGCCGATAATATCGTCGACGGTGATGATGCCGTGCATATAGCCGTCTACGTCGACGACGGGCAGGGCCAGGAGGTTGTACTTCGAGATGGTCTCGGCCACGGCCATCTCGTCCTCTCCCGGCGCGACGGTCTTGATGTTGGTCTCCATTAGGTCGCCGAGGATGCAGTCCTTCTCGGCAAGGAGCATCTCCCGGAGGGAGATGACGCCGTTGAGCTTCTCCTCCTTGTCGACGACATAGATATAGTAGACATTTTCGACTTCCCTCGCCTCGGCCTTGAACCTTGTGAGCGCGTCCTGCACGGTCATCTCGGGCGAATAGGCGATGAACTCGTTCGTCATGAGGCCGCCTGCGGTGTCCTCCTCGTGGCCCAGGAGTTCCTGAATATCTTCCGCATCCTCTTTTTCAATGCTTTCGAGGATTTCCTTCACCTTTTCGGTCGGAAGGTCGCTAAGGATGTCGGCCGCCTCGTCCGGGGACATTTCTTCAATAATGTCCGCCGCCTTGGCGGTATCCATGGCGTTGATAATGTCCGCCTGCATGTCCGTCTTCAGTTCCGGCAGGGTTTCCGCCGCAGTCTCGATATCAAGATTTTTGAAAAGATGGGCGCCCTCCTCCCGTGAGACCTGGCTGATGATATCAGCGATGTCCGCCGGGTGCAATTCGGACAGCATCTGCCGCGGCACGGTCAGGGTTATGGCGCTCAGTTTCGGTCTCAGCGGCTGAATATAATTCCAGCTGATTAGGTTGAACGGGAGGCCTGTTTTAAAGAAATTCAGGAACTCTTCGCTGCCCTTTTCTATTCCAAGCCTCCTGAGAATCCCCCGCATCCCCACGTCGGCCGCGATCAGGACCGCATCGCCGTTGAAGCCTTCGAGCTTGACGTCGTTGACCCTGACGACCTTCGCGCCGTTGGCGTCGACGATCTGCTTGTCGAGGACGTCTCTCACCATCAGGAGGTCCCCCTCCGGCATTTCATAGGGCCGCAGGGCCTCGTGGTACACGCTGGAGGAGATAATCCTCTTGTTGAAGATGTTCAGCTCCTTCCACGGGAGGAAGAACAATTTCTTCTTTCTCTCGATGACGAGCGCCGATATCAGGGGCAGGGGGTCGCCTTTAACGATCACGAGGTCCCTGACCCGGCCGAGTTCCTCACCCTTCGGGTCAAGTACAGGCTCTTTGATGATGTCGCTCGAAAAAACCTCACCGAAAAAAGGCATTATCCGCTCCTGGAATGATCTCTGACAACGAAGGCGTCGTTAAAGTATAGCCCCATAAGGGTTCCATCGGCAACCGTTTTTATCGAAGTTGCGCCATATTTAAGCCGCACCCCGGGTACCTCCCCCCACTGGAATTCACGGGAAACCGCATGCTACAATACCCAATCTTTTTTCCCGAGGAATATACGCAATGGCAGAAGTAGTCCCGTTTAAAGGGGTCCTTTACAATATTCCGCAGGTTTCGAAGTCGAAGGGGGAGGAGCTCCTTGCGCCGCCTTATGACATCATCACGTCCGAATACAGGGAGGTCCTGTACCAAAAAAGCCCTTATAATATCGTCAGGATAGACTTCGGCAGGGAGCTTCCGGCCGACGACGACGGCCAGAACCGGTACACGAGGGCAAAGGGGTTTCTGGATGAGTGGATGAGGGAAAGGACCCTCCTCAGGAGCGAAATCCCCTCATTTTACTCATATGAAATAGCATACCGAATTGACAATACGGCCAGGAAGTTGCAGGGCTTTCTCGGCCTGGTCAGGCTCGAGGAGCTCGGCAAGGGGAGCATCCATCCCCATGAGTACACTCATTCGAAGCCGAAGAAGGACAGGCTGAACCTGATGAGGATATGCCGGGCCAACATAAGCCCGATCTTTTCTCTCTACCGCAGCACGGAAGGGAAGGCCGCGGCGATTCTTGCGGCAACGAACGACAGCACGCCCTATATCGAGGCGGCGGACCCTGACGGCGCGGTCCACCGGCTCTGGGAAGTAAACGATCCGGAGGCAGTTGCCGCGATCTCACAGGAGCTGAGGGGCAAGGCGGTCTTTATCGCCGACGGCCACCACCGATATGAGACCGCCCTCGAGTACCAGCGTGAGATGCGGGCGAAGGAAGGGCAGGGCGGAGGACCGCGGCCCTACGACTACGTGCTCATGTTCCTTGCGGACATGGCCGGCGAGGGGCTCACCATCCTGCCGACGCACCGGCTGGTGGAAGAGATGCCTCCCGATGCGCTCGATCTCCTCTCGCATGATTTTAAGATCGAGGAGATGCGGACCGGCTTCGACATCCTGCCGGCCATCGCGGGGAGAAGGGACGTCTACGGGCTTTACACCGGGGGCGATATCTGGTATCGTCTGAGCTATAAGGGTGAAGGTATTCACGGCATGCCGGCAGCCCTGGGGGACCTGGACGTCACGATCCTCCATGACCTGATATTCAAGCAACTCCTTGACGTCGAACGGGTTTCCTATGAAATGGATGTTGCGAGATGTCTGCAGGCCGTCCGCGCGGGGGCATCCGCAGCCGCCTTTTTCCTTAATCCCACAAGGGTGGGAGATGTCGAGAAGGTTGCGCTGGCGTCGCTCCGGATGCCGCCGAAGTCGACCTATTTTTATCCGAAGCTCATGACCGGAATGGTGTTACACATTTTCAATAGTACCATTACACTTTAATAAAGGAGGCATCCATGGCAGTTCGCGTAGCAATCAACGGGTTCGGCAGGATAGGAAGGAATTTTTTAAGGACAAGCAGGGGGGTAAAGGAGTTCGAGATCGTTGCGATCAACGACCTCACGGATTCCAAGACGCTCGCCCATCTGCTTAAGTACGATTCCGTGCACGGGATATTCGGCTCCGACGTGAAGGACACCGGGGCCGGGATATCGGTCGACGGCAAAGAGATCAAGATATCGGCCGTAACCTCGCCCGAAAAGCTTCCCTGGAAAGACCTCGGGGTGGACATCGTAATCGAATCGACCGGTTTCTTCACCGACCGGCCGGCCGCCTCCAAACATCTCGAGGCGGGTGCAAAATGGGTGATCATCTCGGCCCCGGCAAAGGAGCCGGATATCACCGTCTGCCTTGGCGTCAACGAGGAGAAGCTGGATGTGTCGAAGCATCAGATCATCTCGAACGCCTCCTGCACGACGAACTGTCTTGCGCCGGTCGCCAAGGTGCTGATGAATGAATTCGGCCTTGTCAGGGGACTGATGACCACGATCCATTCCTATACGAACGACCAGAGGATCCTCGATCTGCCGCATAAGGACCTCAGGAGGGCCCGCGCGGCGGCTCTTTCGATGATACCGACGACGACCGGCGCAGCGAAGGCGGTCGGGCTCGTCCTTCCCGAGCTTAAGGGCAAACTCGACGGGATGGCGATTCGGGTACCGACCCCGAACGTCTCGGTCGTTGACCTCGTCGCCGATCTCGGGAAAGACACTACCGCCGAAGCGGTGAATGCCGCGCTGAAGAAGGCGGCCGAGGGGCCGATGAAAGGCATCCTCCAGTACACCGAAGACCCGATCGTCTCGATCGACTGTAACGGCAACGGCCACTCGTCGGTGCTCGACGCATCGGTCACCAAGGTGATCGAGGGAAGGATGGTGAAGGTCCTCTCCTGGTACGATAACGAATGGGGCTACAGCTCGAGACTGAGAGACCTCATTCTCTATATTCTCAAAAAGAGGAGTTAAATGGCGAAGAAGAACAACTCCACCGGAACGTCCGTCCCGATCAAGGACGTGCTGAACAAGCTTTCTGTCGACGAGCTTGACATAAGGGGCAAAAGGGTGTTCATCCGGGCCGATTTCAACGTCCCCCTCGACGACAACCTCAGGATCACGGACGACGGCCGGATACGCTCGACGCTTCCGACTATCAACTATGCGATCGACGAGGGCGCAAAGGTGATCCTCGCCTCTCATCTCGGCCGGCCCAAGGGCAAACCGGACCCGAGGTACAGCCTCGCGCCCGTGGCAAAGAGGCTCCATCGGCTTTTGGACAAGGAGGTCGTCTTTGCCCCCGACTGCGTGGGGCCGCAGGTCGAAAGCCTCGTCGCCAAGATGAAGGGCGGCGATGTCGTCCTTCTCGAAAATCTGAGGTTCCATCCGGAAGAAGAGAAGAACGAGGAGGGCTTCGCCCAGAGCTTGGCCAGGCTTGCCGATTTTTACGTCAACGACGCCTTCGGCGCGGCCCACCGGGCCCACGCCTCCACAGCGGGGATTACGCAGTTTCTGCCCTCCGCTGCCGGCTTCCTGATGAAGAAGGAGATCGAGTACCTCAAAGGCGTCGTCAACGCGCCGATACGGCCCTTCGTGGCGATCCTCGGCGGGGCCAAGGTTTCGGGCAAGATCGGCGTGCTCGAGCACCTCGAGGCGAAGGTGGACAAGGTCCTTATCGGAGGCGGCATGGCCTTCACCTTTATCAAGGCGATGGGTTACGAGGTGGGCGACTCTCTTGTCGAAAACGATATGCTCGAAATGGCCCAGAGGATCAGGAAGAAGCTGAAGAACGCCGGGATAAAGTTCTATCTGCCTGTGGACTGCGTGATAGCCCAGACGCTCGAGCCTGGCGCCGAGACGAAGATCGTGCCGACGATGGAGATCCCCAAGGGGTGGCGGGCGCTCGATATCGGGCCTGCCACGGTCAAGCTTTTTTCAGAGGCGCTGGCAAACGCCAAGACGATCCTCTGGAACGGCCCGATGGGAATATTCGAGATCGATGCCTTTTCGCGGGGCACCTTCGCGATCGCCCATTCCGTCGCGGATGCCTACGCGCTGACGATCGTGGGAGGCGGTGACACGGACCTTGCCGTGCACCGCGCCGGCGTTTCCGACGCCCTGTCTTTTATCTCTACGGGCGGCGGCGCATCACTCCAGCTGCTCGAGGGGAAGGAGCTCCCCGGCATCGCCGCGCTCACTGACAGGACGAACGAAAGCGCCTGAGACTCCCGAACAGAGAAGACGAAAATCCCCCTTTTCAGGGGGATTTTTTTATGGAGGAATCGGCCGCAGCTTTCCTGCTCGGAAACAGGCGGTCAGATCAGATCGCGGGTGCTGCCTCAGATCGTCGGTTGAAGCTCTGCGTCGGTGATTTTGTGCGGCAATTTCTCGTTGGCGTGCGAGAGTATTCCCCTTTTCAGCTCCACAATCGAAGGGCTCTTGCTCTCGAACTGCTCGATGAGAAAAGACGCCGCCACTTCTGGCTTGATGATATCGCCGCAGGTAAAGATATCCACAGCCGCATATGAGTACTCCGGCCATGTGTGAATCGAAAGATGAGATTCCGCGATAACTACCATGCCGCTAATACCGAAAGGATTGAACTCGTGGAAGGATATGTCGACAATAGTCGCTTTGGCCTCTCTTGCCGCCGAGACCAGCGCGTTTTTGACCCTGGTGAGGTCTTTGAGAATTTCGGGGTTGCACTCCCTCAATTCCACCAATAAGTGGGTACCTAAAGCATGCAATCCTTTACCCCCCTTCACCAATTATAATATGGGCTGCCACTGCGCAGCCTTAAGCTAATCATTTTATAGCACAACCACAAATCTTGTCAAGGAAAAATGCGGCATTTGCCGCCCCGCAGAGAAAAAATTACGGGATCACCTTGTTCAGCTGATACTCGACTATCCCGGAGGCTCCGGCCTTCTTCAGCTTCGGAATGAGTTCGACGAGTATCTTTTCGTCCATGACGACATCGAGGTCATACCACCCGGCATCCGACAGCGCGGATATCGTAGGGGAGTGCATGGCGGGCAGGAGGCTCATCACCCTCTTGAGGTCTTTCTTCTGCACGTTCATCTTCATGCCGACCTTTTCTTCCGCGGCAAGGGCGCCCTTCAGGAGCATCACGATATTCTCCATCTTCTGCCTCTTCCAGCCGTCCTGCCACGCCTTCCTGTTGGAGATGAAGCGGGTGCTCGACTCGAGGATCGTTTCGACGATCCTGAGGTTGTTTGCCCTGAGGGAGGTGCCGGTTTCGGTGAGCTCGACGATCGCATCGGCCAGGTGGGGGGGCTTCACTTCGGTAGCGCCCCAGGAAAAATCTATCTCGGCCTTTACCTTCTTCGATTTCAGATACCGCCTGGTGAATCCCACGAGCTCGGTCGCGATCCTCTTGCCGTTGAGGTCCCTGACGCTCCTGATCTTCGAATCGTTCGGGACCGCGATCACCCACCTGACCGGCCGGAGCCCTTCCTTCGCATAGTTCAGCTCGGCAACCTCCTTGACGTCGGCCGCCTGCTCCATGATCCAGTCGTAGCCGGTCAGGCCGCAGTCGAGGATGCCGCTTTCGACATACCGTGCCATCTCCTGCGCCCGGATAAGCATGGATTCGATCCCCGGGTCTTCAAAGGACGGATAATAGGAACGGCTCGAAACCGTGATATGATACCCCGCCTTCCGAAAGAGCTTGAGCGTCGATTCCTGAAGGCTGCCTTTGGGGAGTCCGAGTCGCAGAATCTTATTTTTTGTCTTCACTGTTTATCCTTTCATTGCATGAAGATGATTACATGCTACTTCTTTTGTTTTCTGATTCTTATGGTATTTGCATGCGCCTCGAGCCCTTCGGTGTCGGCGATCGTCTCGACGATCTTCGACAACCGGAGAAAGCCTCTCCGGGTAAAGCCGACAAGGCTCGAGCGCTTGTAAAAATCGTAGACCCCCAGAGGGGAAAAAAAGCGGGAGGTGCCCCCGGTCGGCAGGGTGTGGTTGGGGCCTGCAGAATAGTCGCCCAGCGCCTCCGGCGTCCAGGCTCCGAGAAAAACGGCGCCGGCGTTTGTGATAAGCGGCAGAAGCCGCTCGGGAGCCGCCGTCATGATCTCGAGGTGTTCGGGCGCGATGCGGTTGGCGAAGGCGGCTGCCTTGTGCAGGTCCCTTGAGATAATCAGGGCGCCGAAATTGTCGATTGAGGCACGGGCGATCTTCCGCCTTTTCAGGCGCTCAAGCTGCCGTTCGACTTCTTCGGCGACCGCCACGGCCAACCGCGCCGAGTCGGTAATAAGAACGGACGAGGCGAGCTCGTCGTGCTCCGCCTGGCTCAGCAGGTCGGCCGCAATGAAAGAGGTGTCGGCGGAATCGTCCGCGATGATCAGGATCTCGCTCGGCCCGGCGATCATGTCGATGTCGACCAGCCCGAAGACCATCTTCTTTGCGGTCGCGACGAAGATATTGCCGGGCCCGACGATTTTGTCCACCTTCGGAATGCTCTTCGTGCCGTACGCCATGGCGGCGACCGCCTGCGCCCCTCCGACGCGATAGACCTCCTGTACTCCCAGCATCCGCACCGCCGACATCACGTAAGGGTTGATGAGGCCGTCCGGCTGCGGTACGCAGAGCGCGATCTCCTTTACGCCCGCCACCTGGGCGGGGATCACATTCATAAGGACGGTAGAGGGATAGGCCGCCTTTCCGCCGGGGACATAGACTCCCACCCGCTCGATCGGCCGGATCATCTGGCCCAGAATGGCCCCGCCGGAGGTAACCGACCACGATTCTTCTCTCTGCAGGGCGTGAAACTTTCTGATCCTCTTTGCGGAGAGTTCGAGGGCCTTCACCGCCTTCGGGTCGGCCCTGTCAGCGAATTTTTCTATTTCGGAGGGCCTCATCCTGAGTCTCGAAGCCGTGTTCCTGTCGAATCTGCGGGTATAGGTGAGCACTGCGGCATCGCCGGTTTTTTCGACGTCCGAGAGAATCCGCTTTACCGTTGTTTCGACTTCGAGGTTCGCCGACGAGTCACGGCCCCGCAGCCTCGCGATGAACTCCGATAACTCCCTCTCTTTTTTTATTATCCGCATCCTTTCATTCTATAGGTTGGACGGTAATTATTCAAGTTTTTCGGCCCCCGAAGCCGGGGCTTAAGGTGTCGTATTATTGACATATTTTCGCATCTACAGTAAAGTTGATAATGATGGAAGAGGACCATAGAGGTCATAATTCGGTCATCGCGGAAATCAGCAGGAAATTCCGCTTTTCCATCGCTATAGTAGCCTTCGTCATCGCCACCCTCCTGGCGGTCATCGTCAGATACCTGTTCGCCCCCGAAGTGACTTTTCTGAATTTCATGCCGGACATCTCGATCGGGGTGATCATCGGCATCACCTTCTTTCTCTCGGTGGTCGGCCTCTACTACAACGTGAGCATATCGAGGCAGGTGCTCCGGATCGTCAGGGACTACGGGAACAGACTCGATCGCATACTCGGCATCACGAGCGATCTGCGGCAGGAGATATATGGCGACATCCTCCTGGAGAAGATCCTTGATCATGCCCTGACGATCACGAGTTCCTCGGCCGGATCGATCCTGCTGGTCGACGGCGACGCCCTCATCTTCAAGATCGTAAAGGGCGAAAAAGCGGAGCAGCTGGTCGGAACGTCGGTCGAAACGGGAAAAGGCATCGCCGGATGGGTGGCGAAGAACGGGGAGCCGGTGCGCATCGCGGATGCCAGCCAGGACCCCCGGTTCACCCGCGACGTCGATGCGATGACGGGGTTCGAAACCAAATCAGTCCTCTGCGTCCCCCTGATGACGGGGACCGGCGTTATCGGGGTGCTCGAACTGCTCAACAAGCAGGGGGGGTATGCCTACCGTGACAGGGACGAAGAGGTGATCATGTATCTTGCCGGACAGGCCGCGATCTCGATCATCCAGACGAAGTTCTTCGAGGACCAGAAGAACTATGAAATCCATCTTACCGAGATGCTGCTGGAGGCGATTGACTTCCATATCCCCGAGAAGAGAGGCCATTCACGGAGAGTGGCGAGGTACGGCAATATCATCGCAAAGGGCATGAACATGACGGAAGAAGAAAAGAAGAGGCTTTATTTTGCGAGCCTGCTCCACGACGTCGGCTTCCTGAAGATCAGCTCGGACGACGCCTTCCGGAAAGAGGAATATTCGCGGCATCCCTCGATCGGTTATGAGATGATCAAGCCGATTAACTTTTACGAGGATATCGCTCCTTTTATCCTTTACCACCACGAGCGATACGACGGCTACGGCTATCCTTCCGGCCTCAAAGGCGAGGATATTCCGATCGAGGCGAGGATTATCGCGATCGCCGAGGCTTTCGATGCGATGATCAGCACCACCTCATACCGGGTGCCGGTCGGCTTTCACGAAGCGGTCGAGGAGCTGAAGCGGAAAGCGGGGACCCAGTTCGATCAGGAACTGGTAGAGATCTTTGCGAGCAATATCGAACCCCAGCATATCGTCGCCTGAGCCCCCGGCCCGCGGCTAACGCTGCTCCGGCAACCCGCCGTCCATCAATTCCCTCTCGATCGCCTCGCCCGCGTCTTCTCCATGAATCCGTAAGATCCCGAGCGCCCTCTGGGCCAGCGCCTCTGCCCTTCGATAGCCGATTCCGCGCGCTTCTTCGACCCGCGCCCAGTCTTCGCTGCGTACGAAGTCAGGGAAGAGTTCGGGTAGCTCCGGAAATATCACCGTCCGAAAGCCTCCCATGAACGAAAGGTAGAAACCGAGGGCGCCCTTCTTTTCGTGCTCGATGATATATCTCAGCATGCCGCCTTCGGTAGTATCGGAAAGGAGGTCCTTGACGCTCCTCAGATAGGTTTCTACCCTTCGGCTGATCCTGCCGCAGAGCAGCTCCTTCCAGTTGCTGCCGAGCCTGCGCCCCTCCGCCGCCTCGCCGATTTCGTGGCGGATGTATACCTCCGTTTCCCCCTCGGCGATCCCGCAGACCCGGCGGTACAGAGCTTCGGACAACCCTTCCTCCGGCGCGATCCCGAACTGGGAAAACGCATAATGCAGCGCGCCCGTGCTGCGGGTCAGCCGCATCTCCTCCAGTTTGTCCCAGAGCAGAGAGCCCAGCGCCTCTCTCCTGACGAAGATCGCATTGTTCTGGAGCATTGCGGGATAGGCGGCGAGGTCCCTGACGAACTCCTTTCCGGAGATGCTGACTTCGTGTCCTTCGACCGTACTCTTTGAAACCAGCCCGGCCAGGAAAAAAGAGGGTTTGCCGTAGATGCCGAGCCCGGCACCGTATATGATCCGGTCCTCTTCGAGCCGGCTGTTGATCCCCTCTATCTCGAAAGGCCCGTATTCCCGGCCGCCCACCGAAAGCCGGACGAACTCGTCGTCGGAGATCTCCTGCCACCGGGCCTCTCTTTCGGCGATCCACGAAGAGACGGCCGCATGCGATATCGCTTCCCAGGGCGGGACCGCTTTCTCGTGGCGGAAGAGCCCCCTCAGTGAAAGAAGCAGGCCGCAGATGGAATAGTTCCCCCAGTACTGCGCATCGGAGATGTCGCAATTAAACTTAACCGCCTGTTTCAGCCCTTCTATATCAAGTCCTTTCCCCATTGCGCCCTGCCCCTATATTAACCCCATCGCAGCATAATACTCCATACCCTTCCTCAGTCTTCACTCCTTGCTCTTTGCCCCTATCCCTGACTTTTCTCGTGTCCGGTTTTGGTGTATGATTGAGAAACAGCGAACCCGATGAATGAGCCAGCCCCGAACATAGTCACTATCCCGCAAGGCATACTCGAGGCTGCCGGCCGGCATCCCGACAGCCCCGCCTTTCACTGGCACGACGGCGGCTGGAAGATGCTCTCCTATAAGGAATTCACCACGGGCGCGGACGCGGTTGCCGGGCATCTGCGGGAAGCAGGGCTGCGGCCGGGCGACAGAGCGGCGATCATATCGGAAAACAGCCCGGAGTGGTGCCGAGCCTACCTCTCCATTGTTCGGTCCGGAGGGGTGGCGGTCCCGATCGACCCTCAGCTCGGGGCCGGGGAGATAGGCAATCTTCTGAGGGATTCCGGAGCGGCAATAGTAATTCACAGCCGTCGGACCCGTGACAATATCGAGGCATATCTGCACAATGCTCCCCCGGCTCCGGTGGGCGGAATTACACTCATTAATATCGATTCTCCCGGCTACCGGGCTCTTCTGTCGATGAAACCATCAGGAGACCTTCCTGCTGCGGCTTCCGACGACATCGCGTCGATCATTTACACCTCGGGGACGACGGGCAAGCCGAAAGGCGTGGTGCTGACGCAGGCGAACTTCTGCTCGGATGCTGCGGCGCTGATCGGCGCCGGACTCGTCACCCCCGAAGACAATGTGCTCTCCGTGCTGCCGCTTCATCATACCTATGCATTCATGTGCACGTTTCTCGTCCCCCTTTTTCTCGGGGCGTCGATCACCTACCCCCCCAGCCTTAAGGGGCCGGACCTGACGGCTGCGATGAGCGAAAAGGGGGTGAGCGTCCTGATCGGGGTCCCGCAGCTTCTCGCAATGATCCGAAACAGCATTATCTCGAAAATGGAGAATTTCCCGGGCCCCCTCGCGGCCATGTCCGCGGGCATGCTGCGGCTATGCGGATTCCTGCGCGAGCACAGCGGCATCAATATCGGGCGCGTCTTTTTTTCATCGGTGCACCGCGCCTTCGGCCCGCGTTTCAGGTTTATCGGAAGCGGCGGGGCCAGACTCGATCCGGGGGTGATGAGGGACCTCGAGGCATTGGGCTTTACCGTTCTGGAAGGCTACGGATTGACCGAAACCGCACCTGTGGTGACCTTCAATCCGATGGAAGAAAGAAGACCGGGTTCCGCGGGCAAACCTCTTCCTTCGGTCGAGCTCAGGATCCGCGACGCGGACGAAAAAGGCCAGGGTGAGATCGAGATCAGGGGTCCCATGGTGATGAGGGGATATTACAACAACCCCGCCGCCACAGCGGAAGCTATTCATGACGGCTGGCTCAGGACAGGGGATATCGGCCGGATCGACAGAGACGGATACCTGGTCATTACCGGACGCTCGAAGGAGGTGATCGTCCTCAGCTCGGGAAAGAATATCTATCCCGAGGACGTCGAGAAGCTTTATTCCGGTTCGCCTCTGATAAAAGAGCTCTGCGTCACCGGCGCGGGCGAGAAAGAAGAAGCGCTCCACGCGGTAATCGTACCCGATCTCGAATATGTAAAAAACGCGAAGATTTCGGATATCCGGGAGGCAATCAAGTGGGAAATAAGCGGGATGTCGGCGAAGGTTCCGCCTTCGATGAGGGTGACCGGCTTTTCGATCCGGGCCGAGCCGCTGCCCCGGACGCCGCTCGGGAAGGTCAGGCGTTTTCTGCTTCGGGGAGAAGGCGGGCCGGCCGCCCCTGCCGGAGAAGGTCCTGAGGAGGCCTTTACCGGGGAGGTGCCTCGCAAGATCGCGGCCGAGCTGAGGCGGTTTGTCAAAGAAGGCCGAAGGATCGGCATCAATGACAATCTCGAACTCGATGTCGGCCTCGATTCCCTTGCGAAGATCGAGCTTGCCGCATCGGTCGAGAAATCTCTTGGGGCGAAGCTCCCGGACAATTTCTTTGCGGATGTCCGTACGGTGAGGGAGCTGGTCGACGGCGTCATGCGGCTGATAGTGCCCGGGGAACAGGCCGAAGGTCCGGCCGGGTCGGGTTGGAAGGAGATCCTTCTGAGGGAGCTCCCGGAGGACGATCTTTCGCTCGTATCCCTCGAGCGGTCCGAAAGCATGATGCTCCCGTCTCATCTCGTCTTTGCCCTGCTGAAGCTGCTCTTTAAAATCTGTTTCCGCCTCGAGGCGCGCGGACTGGAGAACCTGCCGAAGACCGGCAACTTCATCCTGGCCGCGAACCACACGAGCTATCTCGACGGGTTTGCCGTCATCCTGTCGCTGCCCTTCGCAGAATTCAGAAACCTCTACTCGCTCGGGCTGAGCGAGTTTTTCACCGGGCCGGTGAAGGGGAGATTTGCCAAGCTAGCCCATGTGATCCCGATCGACTCCTCGGCATACTTGAGCAGGGCCCTTCAGATCTCGGCCTATGTGATGAGGAACGGCCGTTCCCTGATTGTTTTCCCGGAAGGCGGCCGCTCTGCCGCCGGTACCCTCCTTGAGTTCAGGAAGGGCGTCGGCATCCTGGCCGCGGAGATGGTGGCGCCGGCGGTGCCTGTCTCTATCCGGGGCGCATTCGAGGCGCTCCCGAAAGGGGCCGTTCTGCCGAAATGCCGCAAGATCACGGTTGCCTTCGGCCGGCCCCTGAGCGCAGGGAACACTGCCGCTATGGAGAAGGCCACCGGGACGGATATATACGAGCGATTCGCATATGCGCTGAGAGAAAGGGTGCGGGAGATTGCGGAGCGGCAGCGGTAGCGCGTTCTATGCCTTCCGCTTGCCCCTTTTCTGTTCGTACATCCTCTGCTCCGCCTCCGCCAGCAGCTCGTCGATGGTGCAGGGGCGTTCAGGATCGAAGCAAGAAACGCCGAAACTGATCGATATCGTATAATCATCCCGGCAGGCATTAAGTGTATCCACCTGCTCCCTCATGCGCCCGGTGATAAGTTCGATATTGTCCTCGCCCCCTCCGATCGGAAGCACCACGAACTCGTCTCCCCCGATCCTGGCGATGATATCGGACTCGCGATAGGTCTCCTTCAGCACGGCCGCGGTATCTGCCAGCGCGCGATCCCCCGCATGATGGCCGAGCGAGTCGTTGATCCCCTTGAGCTTGTCCATGTCGGCATAGAGCATGAAGAGTGCCTTGTTCTGCCGCTTTGCAAACTTCAGCAACTGGTCGGCAAGCACGAAAAACCCCCGCCGGTTATATAATCCGGTGAGCTCGTCGGTAAGCGACAGGGCGCGAAGCCTTTCCTCCATCTCCTTGAGCTCGGTGATGTCCTTCGAGATCACGGTGACGGCCACCGCTGCGCCGTTTTCGTCCCTTACCGGGCTCAGCGTCCGGAGGAAATACCGGCGGTCGCGGCTGCTGAAATGCTCGTGGCGGACGGACGTTCCGGTTTCGAAGACGCCGTCCACCTTCGAGACGAACACTTCCGTCTCCTCCGGCGAATGGATATCTCCGTACCGTTTGCTCCGGAAACTGTCTTCCGTCAGGCCGAGTCGCGTCAAATGCTTCTTGTTCATGAAGAGGTAGCGGTAATTTCTGTCGACCAGGTAGATCGAGTCCTCGGTTGACTCGACCAGCGAGCGATATTCCGCCTCACGCTCCCGCAGGGCCTTTTCGGCCTTCTTCCGCTCGGTGATGTCCCGGTCGAAGGCGAGCACGTACCGGTGATTATCAGCCGAAAGCAGGCCGGCGCTCATCTCGACAGGAAAGACGGTTCCGTTTTTCTTCCTGTGAGTGATCTCCTCCTTGACCCATTCTCCGGCCAATATCCTTTGAATGACCAAGGGCGCGTCTTTGGCCGAATCGGGCGTGTCCAGATCGGTGATGTGCAGAGTCAGGAGCTCTTCTATGGTATATCCGTGCATCCGGGCGGCCGCCTGGTTGGCGGTTACGATCTTCCCCGGGTTCTCTCCTTCGGCGTCCAGAATAAAGATCGCGTCCCCCGCGCCCTCGAAAAGGGCCCGATACCGCTTCTCGCTCTCCTGAAGCGCCGCCTCGAACTCCGTTTTCTCCGATCCGCCACCAGCAGCCAGAGGGACTTCGAGTTTCCTGCTGTGTCCTTCCGTTCCGTTAATGCGGGCCTCTTTCGAATGCCGACGGTCTTTCTTCATATCGTCCCACTGTTCATTGCGCCAACTCGGCGCGATTTTTCAGAGTATATCACAGATTGTCTTTTGGAGAGAGAGGGAACATCAGGAAACGAACGACGGCGAACACGCCGCGGCCGGCATAACTTCCAATTCCCGGAGGGCAGAGGCAATAAAAAAAGTGGTGCCTGCTTCTCTTTTTCCCGGCGGTTTGTACATCCTGAGACTTTCAGTGTGAGACTTTTACGTCTTACTACCGTACGTCCTTTGATACTACAACCGTTTGCCGAGCTTCCGAGGAGCAAGTCCACCACTTTTGGTGAGCTTTTTTTTCCTTAGCTACATTTAGCGCCTTTCAGAGATGTTTGTCAAGCACTATTTGCGGGCCCCGTCCGTCACCTTCCTCCCGTAACGAAACCCTTCAGTTCGGCCGAGTCGGCGGCCGCAAGGTCTATGAACATTACGCCGTAAAAAGCGGTGCGGTCGTGCCTGATGTCCGTCCTGCGGACCACCTTCGCCTTCAAAAACAGCCTCTTCCTGGTCGAGGGGTTCACGAAGTTTACCGCGATCGTGTGACCGACCGGGAAGTCTGCGTTACTCTTGAACGCCACCCCGGTTTCGCTGAAATCGATCGACGTTCCGGTATATTTGAGATTGTTGCTTTCAGACTGTATCGTAATGACGATCTGGAGCACGCGCCGGGGGGGAACCTTCAGATAGCGCGCCACAGTCGAAAGGAAGCTGAGCTTGTTTACGGGGAGTTCGAAGGCGGTGATGTCCCGGACGATCTCTTCTGCGGCCTTTACCTCGGAAAGCCGGAACGGCAGGCAGACTATCAGCGGGATCCGGGAGAAGGAATTGGAGCGGATGAGAAAGTCCATGTCCTTTTTGAAATACTCGAGGTTCCTGTGGGCGAGGAGAATGACAAGGTCGCCCGAATCCCCTGCCTTGAGCGCGTCGTTCACGGAGGAGAAGACGGCACATTTCCCCCCGAGATCGGCAAGATGACCCTGTACCGTTCTCAGTCCGTCGGGAAGTGTTTCTATCAGGTGAATTTTCTTCATAGGCGCATGAGACGCCGGCGCAGAGCGGAAACGACAATACGTCACTGTAATCTACACCTTTCGGGAGGGCGTGTCAATGGCGGGGCGGCGCCCGGGGCCGTCGCGCAGGCCGGGGTTGCCGCGAATGCACGGTGGATTGCGCGGGCGGCTGAAAGGAGCGATAATGAAAAAAAGAGCGCGCCGACACCGGCGCGAAGAAGGGCACGGCCGGACCGACATGATATTCAGGACCCTTGGCAAGGCGGAGCTTCCGAAACTCTTCGGCGTTATGGCCGCCGGCGGCAAGATCGTGGCGCCTGTTGAAGCCGGCAGGGACAGGGAAAACCGGCCGGTCTATGTCTTTCGGGAGACGGCGCGATTCGAGGAGGCGGCGCTGTCCTATACCACCACGAAATTGCCGGCCAAGAGGTATTTTCTGCCGTATCGCGAGGACCTTGCGACCTTTCGCATCGAAGGGGACGACTGGCAGAAGCTTGTCGACTATAACGTCGACCGGCCCCGCATCTTCTTCGGCCTTCACCCCTGCGACATCAACGCGCTGAACAGGCTCGATAAAGTCCTCCTTAACGGCGTGTACCCTATGCCCTACTATGTCGCCAAAAGGAAGAACATGTTCATCGTCGGCATCGATTGTCTGCCCCAGCCGTATTGTTTTTGCCGCTCGATGGGGGCCGACACGGCGCTGCACGGGTTCGATATGTTCCTCACCGACCTGGGAGACGATTACTTCGTCGAGATCCTGTCCGACACTGCGTACAATTTTCTGAGGTGCGTGCGGACTTCCGAGCCGGGAGAGGACGATCATGCCCGCTACATGAAGGCTGTCTCCAGAAAAAACGACAAATTTATCGCCCATGTCGACACCACCGACCTTACCAAAATTCTCGATATGGAATTCCAGTCCGAGGTATGGAAGCAGTGGGGCGACCGCTGTCTGGCCTGCGGCACCTGCGCCAACGTCTGCCCGACCTGCTACTGTTACGGCGTGGAGGAGACGGTTTCGGTCGACCTCGGCTCGGCAAGAAAGACGAAGACGCTCTATTCCTGCAATCTCCTGGACTTCGCAGAGGTGGCAGGCGGGCATAATTTCAGGCCGGAGCGTCACGTCCGTCTCAAATACCGCTATTACCATAAGCACCGAGGATTTGTCGAAGCGTATGAAGAGCCCCTCTGCGTCGGATGCGGGAGATGCGGCGAGTCCTGTCTCGCCGGCATCACCGTTCCGGAGGTGATCGCCTCGGTGCGCGGGGAAGGGGCGTGACATGGAAACAGGCGTGAAGTTTACTGATATCTCTTTGGGCAGGTCGAAAGAACGGCGGAGGGACGACCCCAACACGTTTGAATACACGTACAAGGCGGAGATCACCAATATCCACAGGCTCACGCCGAAGGAGAGCCTCTACCGGATACAGATTCTGGACCCCGAAGAGCGTATCCGCTTCACCTTCAGCCCCGGCCAGTTCGTGATGCTCGAATTGCCCGGGATCGGGGAGGCCCCCTTTTCGATATCCTCTCCTCCGTCGAGGCATGGAGACGTCGAGCTCTGTATCCGAAGCGTCGGGAACCTCACGAACTTTCTGTCGAAGGTCGGCCGGGGCGCCCGCGTCGGGATACGGGGGCCCTTCGGCACGAGCTTCCCGACCTGGGAGATGCACGGGCAGAATGTCCTTCTGGTGGCCGGCGGGCTCGGCCTTGCTCCCCTGCGCACCCCCATCGCTTATGTGCAGGAGAACCGCAGCAGATTCGGAGATGCCGACATCGTTTACGGCACGAAAGACCCTTCTCAGCTGCTTTTCACCTATCAGTACGACATGTGGCGGGCCGACGACATCAACCTGCGCCTCATCGTCGAGAAGGGCGGTCCCTCGTGGGACGGCCCGGTCGGCATGATCACAACGGCGCTAGATGAGATCCTGGCGGCGAAGCCCCCCTCCTATTTCCAGAAGACCTTCGCGATCGTCTGCGGACCGCCGGTGATGTTCAAATTCGTCTGCACGATGCTGAACGAAAGAGAGGTCCCGATGCAGAAGATGTTCGTCTCGCTCGAACGGAGGATGCATTGCGGGATGGGAAAGTGCTGCCGGTGCAATGTCGGGTCGACCTATACCTGTCTCAAGGGGCCGGTATTCGATTACTGGACGGTGATGAACCTGAAGGAGGCGATCTGATGACGGACCGGAACGCCGGCGGGACTTTTCTCGGCGTGCCGCTTTACCGGCCCAGGACGGCATTCTTCGAGTTAGCCTCCTGCGAAGGGTGTCAGCTCCAGGTCCTGAACAACGAAGCTACCCTCGCGCCGTTTCTTGGGCTCCTTGAGATCGTGAATTTCCGGGAGGCGATGACCGGCGGCACGGATGACTATGAGATCGCCTTTGTCGAGGGGAGCGTATCCCGGAAAGACGAAGAAGATCTCCTGAAAGAGATACGGGGGAATGCAAGGGTCCTCGTGGCTCTCGGCTCCTGCGCCTGCTTCGGCGGAGTGAACCGGCTGAAGGACCGGTTCGATCCTGACTGGACCCGGAAGACCGTCTATGGGGAGGCGCCTGTCGAATCAGGGCGGGCCAGGCCGCTTGAAGACCTTGTCGCGGTCGATCTGAAGATATACGGATGCCCCGTAAAGAAGGAAGAGGTCGAAAAGGTCGTGACGAACATCGCACTCGGGAAGGCGGTCGTCAGCCCGAAATATCCGGTTTGCATGGAATGCAAGGCAAACGAGAATATCTGCCTCTTCGACCTGGGCGAGCCGTGCCTCGGGCCTGTCACAAGGGCCGGCTGTGATTCCTGGTGCCCAAACAGCCGGGCCGGCTGCTGGGGCTGCCGGGGTCCCGCGGAGGATGCGAATGTGGAGCAGCTCGAAAAGATCATGCAGGAGCATGGCTTCGCGCAGGAGACTATCCTCGACCGGCTCGAATGTTTCGGCGGCTTTGCGCGGTTCGCGGAGGCCTTCCGGAGAAGGCGGCGGGAGGGCGCGGAATGAAAGTCGACTGCAGGATCGATATCCGCAATCTGACCCGCGTCGAAGGCCACGGCAACATCCTTATCCGCATCCATGACGGCAGGGTGCAGGAGGCCCGGTGGGAGGTGGTCGAGACGCCGAGGTTCTTCGAGGCGATGCTCGTCGGCAAGAGGTGGGAGAACGTTCCGTGGATCTGCGGAAGGATCTGCGGCATCTGCTCGGTCGGGCATACGCTCGCGAGCATCCGCGCGATCGAACATGCCTTCGGTATCGTCCCCTCCGGGCTGACGGAGAAACTCCGGCTGCTTCTCAAGCATATGGAGACGCTCCAGAGTCATATCCTGCATCTTTACTTTCTCTCGGCCCCGGACTATCTCGCCGCCGGCAGCGTATTCCCGCTGATCGAATCGTCCCCCGACGTCGTGGCCAGGGCGATGCGCATCAAGCAGCTCGCAAACGATCTGGTCGACTCTGTCGGAGGCCGGAGGATGCATCCGACGAGGACGGTGGTGGGAGGGTTCACGATGCTTCCCGAAAAAGAAGAGCTGGTTCCCTTCCGCGACCGGCTGAAGAAGGCCGTCGACGACCTCCTCATGACAGCGGTGCTCTTCGGCTCATTCGCGGTGCCCGAATTTTCGAGAGAGACCGAATATGTTTCTCTGAAGGGGGTGGCGGACTATCCGTTTATCGGAGGGGATCTCGTCTCGACTGACGGCGTTCTGCGCGGAGAAGACGAGTACCGCGAGATGACGAACGAATATATCGTCCCGCAATCGACCGCCAAATGGGCCCGCCTCTCACGCGCCTCTTTTGCAGTCGGGGCGCTCGCCCGGCTGAACAACAACTTCGACCTTCTGCATCCCCTGGCGAAGGAGGTGGCGCTCAACTTCAGGCTCCGGCCGGTGCAGCACAACCCTTTTATGAATGTCACCGCCCAGCTTGTCGAGTGCGTGCATGTCGTCATGCGGTCGATGGACCTTCTCGAAGAGCTCCTCGACGGAGAACTCCGGGAGGCGAGGCCGAAGGTGTCGCCAAAGGCCGGCGCGGGTGTCGGCGCCGTGGAAGTGCCGAGGGGAATACTCTACCATTACTACGAGTTCGACGATACCGGCCACGTGCGCAAGTGCGACTGCGTCATCCCGACCGGCCAGAATCACGCCAACATCCAGCACGACCTGGAAGAGCTGGCGGCAGACTGTCTCCGTAAGGGGATGGACGACGGCAGAATCGAGCTCCTTGCTCAGATGCTCGTCCGGGCCTACGACCCCTGTATCTCCTGCTCGGTCCACTGAGGCAGAACACGAAACTCAATTCCCAGTTTTACCTTGACAGTTATACACAAAAGGAGTAGGCTGAAATCATAGAGCAGATCAGGATGGTGGTGGTCTTGCTCCTCTTTGTCAGGGCTCATGATAAAAGGCGAAAGCCGAAGTCGAATGACTAAAGTCGTGAGATGATTAATCTCGATGAGACGCCGGCAAAAGGGGAACGGGCTCCACCTTTTTGTTTGCTCTCGGCAGCAACCGCAGACATTGCTATTGCATCAGCAGATCCCTGAGCACCTCGGCGTTATTCCGCTCCGGATCTTTCGCCGCGAAAAGGAGCGTAATGGTCCCCTCTTTCGATTCCTTCCTGAGTCTTTCGACGAGATCGCCTTTCCCCTGGAGTTCCGCCTTGTACTTCTTCCTGAATTCCTCCCATCGCGCGGGATCGTGGCTGTACCATTTTCGGAGCCCGTCGGAGGGCGCGATTTCCTTTAGCCATTCGTCGATGGAGGCCTTGTCTTTTCTTACTCCCCGCGGCCAGAGCCGGTCGACAAGGATACGCTTGCCGTCGGCCCTGGACGGGGGGTCATAAATCCTCCTGGTCTTTACCACGCGTTGCGGCCCCTGTCGCCGGCCGGGGACGATTACTTGAACGTCTTCATGATGTATTCGGCGATCGCCCTGGCATCCTTGTCGGGGATCGTCTTTTTATCGAACTTCGTCATGCCGGGGCCGGGGTTTCTCATCTTCCCCATGATGTCCTTGGCCGTCTTTACGCCGTGTGCCTCCCGGTCCTTCTGGTGAAGGGTGAATGCCGGATTGATAATGTTACCCCCGTCGGGATGACAAGGGGAGCAATTCTGCTGAAAGAGCATCTCCCCTTTGTTTTTTTGGGCGCTTTCCTTTGCCCAGCCTCCGGTGATAAACAGAGCGAGAAACGTTGCTGCCAATACTGCTACCAGAGTCTTCTTCATCCTCACTGCTCCTTTCGAAACATGATTTGATCTGCGACGCCCGGCACGGCGTCGATTACTATTCCCTGTTCCAGAATTCATCGTACCCGCCGGTATGCAACGATAGGGTTATTTGATCTGCCCCCGGATCTCTCCGTCCGGATATTTTTCGGTATGCACATTCACATAGGCGTCCCCGCGTTGAATCATCTCGATCAGGTCCTCGACCGTTTTACCCTTGAGAGGCCCGACCATCTTGTCGGGGGTGACGACGCCCTTTGCGAGCACCCCGCTGAATTTACCTGCCTTTGCGGGCCCGGTGAAAAGGAGAACCTCCGGAGGCCCGTTGCGCGTCTTTTTGCCCTGATGGATATGCGCCGCCGTAACATTTTCGATGCCCTGAACCGTAAGGGTGTATTCCATCTTGCCGCTGTCGTCGATATGAAAGACCGCCTTGCCCCTCGCCGAGGTCCTCACCGCCGGGATCACGTGCCTGCCGTCGAGGTCTGCAGTAAAACCCTTCACCGCCTTTTCGGCTGCGACCCCGATCGATGAAAGAAGCACGATCATCAAGAAAAAAAACAGATAGGCCCTGAATGTCTTCATCTCGCACCCCTTTCTCCTCCGCGCCGACACTGCTTCGCTCACGGACGGATAACTACTTCTTACCACAGAAACGAAGGGGTTTCAACAGGGCTATTTCCCGCCGGGGGAAAGAGCCGCTTCTGCCGCAAGGGGTTTTTCGGCGCCGGCCGCGTCTTCAACGAATAAGTGCGGTCGCCTCGATGGGGGTTATGGAGTTCGATCGGCCCGTGGGAGGCTGCCGACGACCGGGTTGCGGATCGTGCCGATTCTCTCTACTTCTACCTCGACGAGATCGCCGGCCTTCAGAAATATCGGCGGCTGCCGCTTAAACCCTACGCCGGCCGGTGTCCCTGTCGAGATGATGTCTCCCGGCTCCAGCGTCATGAACGAACTGAGAAAGGCAATCGTCCTGGCCACCGGAAAGATCATCTCCGATGTATGTCCTTCCTGAAGGGCAACGCCGTTTACGCGCGTCGTGATCTTCAGGTTTTGGGGGTCAGGGATCGAGGAGGTGGGAACGATGCCCGGCCCCATCGGCGCGAAGGTGTCCGGTGTCTTTCCGGCGGTCCACTGGCTCGTCTGCATCTGAAGGTCGCGGGCGCTCACGTCGTTCATGATCGTGTATCCGGCGACAAAACCGAGCGCCTCATCCCCGGAAACGTCCCTGCACCGCCTGCCGATGACAACCGCAAGCTCTCCCTCGTAGTCGACCCGGGTGCTGACGGCCGGGAGAACGATAGGGCTATAGGGACCGCAGAGGGCATTGCGGAACTTCGCAAAGAAAGTTGGGACCGGGGCGACTTCCATCCGGATCTCCGACGCATGCTCCCGGTAGTTGAGGCCGAGACAGATGATCTTGTCGGGGTCCGGCACGGGAGGGCCGATGACCGTCTCTTCAAGTCTCCTGAGCTGTACGCTCCGGTCCTCAAACGCAGTCTCCGCGGCCCGAAGTATCTTCTGTACGTTCTCAGTCCCTGATTCGAGAAGCCCCCGGACCGTGGAAGGATATTTGCGGCCGGACGGATTCAGGTCCGCCACGTCGGCAAGAAGAGGCCCGCAGGAGATCGCTGCCCGCCAGTTTCCATCCCGCCGGTAGCTGGACAGGAGAAGCGGAGTCGCCCCCCTCATTTGGACGGTCGGACCGCCAGCGCCACATACGAGTTGTTCGATATGAGCGCGGTGTCTTCAACAGACCGGTAAAGGTCCACGACCCATGCCCGTTTTGCCTCCGCCGCCTCGGACGACCAGACGCAGCATTCGGTGATAGGGAAGTCGGCGTCGATCTTGCCGAGGGCCTTCAGCTCGGACCTCTTCGGCAGCCGCCAGTCATCGAACCCGCCGAGGCGGAGCCGTTTTGCATATTGCCTGGCCTGATCCCATGTCATGTTCATGCCGGAATCCATCGCCCACTGGAGCCCCGTCCTGGTATCGGTGATGATCCCTCCCGGGGAGGAGAGGAATCTGAAGACGACCGGAGAGGGCAGCTGCGTTTCCGTTCCGGCCGCCCCGCTTTTTACGGTGACGTCGCGCAGATCGGTGCTCTCGGAATGCAGAAGGAGCTTGTAGCCCGCTTCGGGATAACAGCCCTTAAGGGAGAAGCGGCCGTCACGGCCGGTGACCGTCTCGATCTTGCCGTAGCCGCCGACCGGCTTTTCCTGGAGCGCGACGACCTTCACATTCGACATCGGATGCCCCTTTCCGTCGAGCACCTGACCGCTGATTCCGGAGACCTTTTTCGAGCAGGAGACGGGAAGACAGAGGCAGAGAAAAAGAAAGAGGAAGCCCGAAAGCGAGGCACCCCTATTCATCAAACGTGTCATTGCTTTCAGTATAAGAGAAAAACGGGTGCGTTGTACAGATCGAAAGTTGTGGTGCCGGTGGTGGGAATCGAACCCACACTGGGTTGCCCCAACCGGATTTTGAGTCCGGCGCGTCTGCCAGTTCCACCACACCGGCACTCGGTGTATTAATCTTTAATTCTAAAGTATTTTTTGACTTTTCTGCAATAGACCGATCCAGATTATTCCTCTCGGGGCGATATGCTTTGCGCAGATAGGTTTGATGCCGACCGGACGCCTATAAATGCTGGAAAGAAGGATTTCTCACATTGATGCCCGCGCCGGAGGGCAAGCTATCTCTCCCAGAGCGCTTTGGAGGGCATTCACAACCGTAGGATCATAGGCGGTCCCCGAGCCCCGCACTATCTCGCGAAGTGCATCTTCTTTGGAAAGCGGCTTCTTATGGCGGTTGTTTCTGGTCATTGCATCAAATGCATCTGCTACTGAAAGCACTCGGGCAACGAAGGGAATCTCCTCGCCCTTCAAGCTGTCAGGATAGCCGGTTCCGTCGTACCGCTCGTGGTGATGGATAATCGCCTTCTTTACGTCTTCGGAAAATTCAAAGTGATTGATCAACCCTACGGTAGTGTGCGGATGCGCCTTCAGGGAGCAGATTTCCGAGGGGGAAAGATCCCGTTTCCCTTCGGTGATTTCATCGATAAGCACCACCCCCAGATCATAGATAACCGAGACGTAGAGCGCACGTCTGACGTCTTCCTCGCCGGCCCCCAGCTTGTTCATTATTATGCCTATCAGATCAGGCAGAAAACCGTCTTTTTTGTGATATTTCCTTCCCGCATCCAAAAGACTGTCAAAAGAGGTGATAAATTCGTTAAGTTCTTCCCCGCTGAATTGGCCGGAGTAGAGCTTTCCGATAAAATAGGATATGCGTTCGTTGAAAGCCTCGGCGATATAGAGGTCCTGCATCGTGAACGCCCGCTGCGATTTTTTGTTGTTGAGATTGATAACCCCGATGACTTTGCCATCGACCTTCAAGGGCAGCGAAAGAAGTGACCTAGTGTTGTAATGAGGAATGTATTTCCTGTGAAAGCGGGGATCGCTTTCTATGTCTTCGATCAGAAGCGGCTTGCCTTCGAAGGCGACCCAGCCGGAGATACTGTCTCCCAGTTTTATCCTTGTTTGCCTTATTATTGCATGATCAAGGCCCTTCGCGCATTTTATGAAAAGCTCATCGATAAATTCGTCGGTGAGCATGATGGAGCATACCTTGAGATTCATCAGGGCTGAAATGAGCTCCACGAACATCTCCATGGTAGCGTCGGCAATGGCCTCTATCTTTTGTTTGATGCCCTTCGGGATGGCCAGCGAGACTGTGGAGCCGTTTTCCGAAACAGAGTAATCGAGTCTCCACCTGTGGATATCCAGAATTTTTCTGGCGAGGTGCAGCCGTGCCTTATCTTCGGAATGCTCTTCCTGAAACACCTGCAGGGCATGCGGGTTGTCGCTCATGAGGGACTCCGGCAGTTGTCTGGGAAGGAGAAGGGTGATATAGACAAAGTCGCGCTCGTATACGTTCATCTCTATCCTGTCTCCCGGCTCCAGATAGCTGCCCAACCCCTTTATCATATTGATAAACAACTGAATTACCCTCACCTTATCTCCCACGATATGGGAGATATCTTTCTGAATGGCGATCGTCACCTGGAGGTTCCTTCTCATAAGGAACGTCTCCAGGAGCCCAGAATTGAGCACCTCATTGTTGAGAAGGGACGGAATATCTATCACCGATTTCTTCATGATCCTGGTTTCATCTTCGAGCCTCAGGAAGTTAAGGAGATTTTCGACGCTGCGGCCGAGGTTGTCTGTTTCATGCGCGATAATATCGAAGAACTCCTGCATCTTTTCTCTCCCCACGTGCCTGTTCTGCCCCAGGTAGTATATGGCGCCCTTAATGGAATTCAGAGGCGTTCGCAATTCGTGGGATACGCGCGTGAGAAATTCGGTTTTTGACGCGTCGGACTCTATCAGTTTTTTATTTATCTCTTCGAGTTCGGCGGCCTTTGATCGAAGTTGCGTCATCAAAAGGGCGTTCTCAAGGGTTATCGCCGCCTGATTTGCTATGATCTTCAGGAGTACAAACTCATCATCCGTAAAAGGCTCCCCGCTTTTCTTGTCGTTGATGTTGAAGACCCCGAGCAATCTGTTCTTGCATATGACCGGACATGAAATAAAGGACTTTGTCCTGTAGTGGTTCCTCTTTTTCGATCGAAACCTCTTGTCATTTTCGATGTCCTGGACAAGGATGGGACGCCGATTCCTGGCAACGACTCCTGCTATGCCTTCCCCTATTTTTTCCTTGTAGATATTGACCAGCTGTAAGTCGATGCCCCGTGCTGCACGGATAAAGAGCTCTCCGCATTCGTTGACCAGCATGAGGGAGCCTTTTTCGGCATTCGTGTAATTTATGGCGAGGTCGAGCATGAGATTCGCCACGGCGTCGATGTTGTCCGTAACGACGATGGCATGGGAGATTTCCTCGAGGATAGAGAACTTTTTTTCGAGGAGCGCAGGATTTTCCATGAGATAATTATAGATCATAAACGCTCCGATTATTCAATGCCTTTTTCATAACCAGCTCTCCGCTTCCGCTCGTCCCGGAATCACGATATGCTCATGCCACGCAGGCTGATCGGAGAAGCCCGTTCCGTGTTAGCTATAAGCAAGAAATATACCGAAACGAAGAACATTATCGTTTCCGCCGCATATGGCGATTGTGGCCGGCGCAGGGCGCATAGTCGTGAGAAATGCGGGAAAACATGTCATTTCACGCCTTGAATACTCTGGCCAAAATGTATCTTAATGCACCACAAATATCGCTACATGCATAGAGCTGTATCCAAAGGATACATGCCAGGCGCCCTTATCTCCCGGCGTCGGTTCATTCAACGCGAGGATAAAGGGTTCGGGCGCGATAAGTCATTACGTAATGGCACTTATTTGCGGCGTTCTCAGTCCTCCTCCGGTCAGGGCGCCCCAGGCACCGCATGGTACGCGTCTTGCAAAAAGATAAAGTTATTAAGGGACGCATTGAGCAGGTGCGTGAAATCGTTTTCAGGAATGGAAGAATTGAGAATTTTTCAGGCATGAAACACAAGATCGGCATGATACTGCACAACGAACTGTTCGGGGGTGTTATTATTGCCCTTATCTTCTTCTTCCTCGTCCTGACTTCCTGCGCGTCCAACGAAGATCTTACCCAGTCCGCATTACTGAGATACAACGCACCCGCGCCCGCAATGACCGATACGCTGAACGGCAAGATCGTCAGGAGCAGCATGAAGGCCGAAAACGGCCACTCCTCGGCTGACTACCAGATAGGTCCCGAAGACCTGCTTGAAATCGACGTCTTCCAGGTTTCCGAATTAAAAACGATGGCGAGAGTAAGCGCGCGCGGGTATATTAAGCTTCCTCTGCTTGACGAGCTCAAGGCCGCCGGGCTCACGGTCTCCGAACTCGAATCGAGTATAGCGGACAAGTTGCAGAAGTATATAAAAGAACCTGCGGTCAGCGTTTTCGTCAAAGAGTTCCGAAGCCAGCAAGTTTCTGTTTTGGGAGCGGTAAAGACTCCCCAGGTATTCTATGTCTCGGGCCAGAAATACCTTCTCGATATGCTCTCTCTCGCCGGAGGGCTTACAGAGCTGGCGGGCAGTATTTGCATAATCCAGCGGAGCTCCGGAGAATCCCGGGAAGAAGCAGGCGACAAGATCGTCGTTGATCTTGATGAACTGTTGATGAACGGGCAGGCTGAACTGAACATTCCCGTCCATTCGGGCGATGTGATTCAAATCCCCAAGAGAGGAATATTCTTTGTCACCGGAGCAGTCGGGCAGAGCGGGGAGTTTCCGTTGCAGAGCAAGATGACGGTGACGCAGGCCCTCAGCACGGCTAAAGGCCTCAATTATGAAGCTTCCCATTCTGACATAAAAATTTACCGGGACACCGGCAAACCCCAGAGGGAAGTGATCACCGTCGACTACGACTCAATTTTGGCGGGAAACTCGGCCGATTCCGAGATAAAAGACAAGGATATCATCATCGTTGCGGGCAGCGGGATAAAGACTTTCCTCAAGGGGCTGGCGGGGACTCTGAATTTCGGGGTCTTCAGTCTCGGGAAAGGATATTAAGGAGCAGGTCATGTACGAGGTACAAAACGGAAACGGCGCCCGCGGGCGACGGTATGAAGTGAAGCCTTACGCCCCTCAGAACTTCCCTCCTCCCCAGTACTCCCCTCATGCGGACCCGCCGGAGCAGGAGGACGTCCACTTAAGAGATTATATCGGCGTCATTGTAAAGAGGAAATGGATAGTGCTGTCTTTCTTCGCGTCCGTTTTGGTTATCACCGCGATCTTTACCGCAATGATGATACCTATCTTCAAATCTACCGTAGTCATTAAAATCGACAAACAGATGCCGGATGTAATTCCCTATCGGAGCTTGACCCCCGATCTTGACTCTGAACATGTCGAGACTCAGAGAGAGATACTGAAGAGCAGAAATCTCGCAGAACGGGTGATCCAGAGGCTGGCCCTCGACAAGAAGCCCGGCTTCATGCCGGTAGAAAGCAGACTCTCCGCCGCGATAAGCGCCCTCACGCATCCGATAAAGAGTGCTGCCATGAGCGTGGCGTCGTTCGTGTCACGAGACGGGGAACGGAAACGCAGCGTACCGCAGGCGCAAAGAAATGATTCCTCCCTCGAGCCGATACCCGCATACCTGAGCAAAGCCCTGACCGCAAGGCTTGATATTGCCCCGTTAAAGAACTCTGAACTGCTGCAGATAAGTTTTTCCTCCAACGACCCGCAGATTTCGATGATGGTTGCCAATGCCGTGGCCGATGAGTACATAAGCTACGATCTCGACAGCAGGGTCGACGCAGGGAGGCAGGCAAAAGAATTCCTCGAAAGACAGATTGACATTGCAAAACAAAAGGTGGAAGACTCCGAAGAGCGCCTCAACAGGTATGCATCGAAAAATGAAATTATATTTATTGACAACGATAAGAAAAGTGTAATGGGCACGAAGCTCGCCGAGATATCTTCTGCCTTGAGCGGGGAAACTACCGAAAGGATACAGAAAGAGGCCCTCTACAGGCAGATTAAAGAGTCAGGGACCAATAACCCTGTCATCCTCAATAATGTCTTGATTCAGGGGCTCCAGAGCCAGTATGCGACACTGGAGGCGGAGTATAGCAACCTGTTAAGGACCTTTACGCCGGATTATCCGAAGATGAAGAACCTGAAAAGCCAGTTGGATGCTATCCGGGAAAGCATTGCGCTGGAAAAGTCCAACCTCGTGAAGTCAGTGGAATCGGATTATCGCGCTTCACTGAAGAAAGAGGCTTATCTGAAGGCCGCCCTCGAAGCCCAAAAAACCAAGGTCCTCGATTTTCAGGAACGCGCTGTTCAGTACCAGACGCTCCAGAGAGAGGTTGATGTCAATAAAGAATTGCACAATAGCCTGCTGAAAAAAATGAACGAAGTGGGGGTAGCAGCGCTCAGCAAATCGACCAATATTCAGATAGTTGACCGTGCGATATACTCAAAACAGCCTGATAGACCGAACAAGCTGATGAACTTCTTAATGGCGGTAATTTTTGGGCTCGGCGGCGGCATTAGTCTTGCCTTTCTGGTCGAATATTTCGATAATACCGTGAAGGACACGGGGGAAATCGAAAACAGGCTGCGCATGCCCTCCCTGGGGATGATACCGTATCAGCAGCAGTTGAACGCAGTAACCCGGCCGAAAGTCATCAGTTCGGACATATCGAACCCTATCGCGGAGGCATTCCGTTCGATCAGTACCTTCATTGTGCTGTCGTCTGCGACAAAGGCCCCTAAGACGATCCTCGTGACGAGTCCAGGAGAAAAAGAAGGAAAGACCACTGTGTGCATAAACATAGCCTCGGCGCTTGCCGAGTCGCTGGGCAAGGGAATTATCATCGATGCCGATATGAGGAAACCGAAACTGCACAATTCCTTCGAGGTGGACAATAAGGCAGGCCTTTCTACCTGCATCTCCGGTTTATCCGCGTTCGCGGGCATAAACGACGACAAACTGATCAAGCCGACTTCCGTCAACGGGCTTAGCATCCTTACATCAGGGCCGCCGCCGTTGAATCCTTCCCAATTGCTTCATTCCCGGAAGATGAAAGACCTGCTCGACGCGCTGTATGAAATCTATAACTTCGTGATCATAGATGCGCCCCCTCTGATGGGAATGCCGGACAGTGTTCTTCTCAGCAGTATGGTGGACGGGACAATATTGGTCGTAAAGGCGGGAGAGACGCCCAGGAGCGCGGTCACCGCGGCCAAGCAGATCTTCGGCAGCGTCAACGTCAATCTGCTGGGGGTCGTGCTAAACGGAGTCAAGACGAATGACCTGAAGTACGGCTCCTATTCGCACTATTTTTCTTCTTATTTTAAAGAATAACAGGTTTCTTTCTGACAGGCGGAAAGCGACAGATATGGAAGCAAGGCTGGCAGTGAATGGGTAACTACCATGGCGGCGCCCACAAGGCGGGGGAGGATGAATTCCAGCTGATTCTTGCGGCGGGCCTCATTCGCGGATTTGCACTAATTCCCCCGGAAGAAATGTACGAGAAGGCCGTACCGTGCTTCGAGAGCCTTCTGGAGATAAAGGAGTCCCGGGATGTAGCGTCAAAGGTCTCATCACTCATAGATGGTACGGCAGCCTCCGTGCAAAAAACAGCAGAGGCGATCGTCGATCGCCTTCTTTTCAACAGCACAAATAATCCCCTCCTTTCCCTGGGCCTGCCCGGATATGCGGGCAAAGCCGAGGCGGCCCAAAGATGGAGGCGTCTTATCGTGCTGTATCACCCGGACAAATACCCTGGTCAAAAAGAATATGAAGAAAGGGCAAAAAGAATAAATGAAGCCTATAGGGAAATACAAACGCTTTGCGGCAACAATTCCCGGCCTTGGCCGGGCGGCGTAAACGGGCGGCTCCCGCCCGCAATCAATACGCTACATTACAGCAGATATCTCAGGCGCATGCCGGCCTTTATCCTGGCGCTGGCCATTCTCATGGCCGTTCTCTCAGTACTTTTCTTTGTCAGAACGATGCAGGACGATCGAGGTTCGGAGAATAAAGGAGAGGTGAAGACAATGGTCTATCCCATCTCTGATGGGCTGCCGGCTCCGCCAGCATTGCTCGCAGCGGGGGGGGAGAGAAGGGAAGGCAACGGATGAACGGCGAATTTATTGACCTGCACTGTCACATCCTCCCAAAACTGGATGAAGGGGCTTCCACCGCAGAGGAAGCGGCGAGAATGCTGCTGATCGCACGCCAGGACGGCATCGCAGGGGTCGTGGCTACACCTCATATCCTGGCCGGCCTTTACAATAATACTAAGGAAATCATTAATCATGCAATCTCGGAATTAACAATGTCTGCGAACCATTTTCCGATCTACTCCGGCGCCGAAATACGGATCGGCCGAAACCTCGCCGCCCGTGTTGCAGATGGCGAGCTGCCCCTCATAAACAACAAAAGATTTATGCTTTTGGAATTGCCGGCATATGTAATCCCTCCCGTTCTCCAACTTGAAAATATTGTAAAGGGTCTTAAAGGGAATCACATAACCCCCATATTTGCCCACCCTGAAAGAAATGTGCCGTTACAAAAGGATTCATCGATCGTCGAAAGACTAATCGGATGCGGCGCCCTCTTCCAGATGACCGCCTCTAGTCTCAGTCATCCGGACCTGCGGGGACCCTGCCTGAAGATGATAAGGAAGGGATTCGTCCATGCAATAGCCACCGATGCCCATGATACCGTGAAAAGACCGCCGATCCTCTCCCGAGCATATGACATAGTTTCGAGAAAGATCGACAAGGATACGGCAAACAGACTGTTTATGCATAATCCTCTGAAAATAATACGGGGAGAAGATCTTGAGCAATGTCCGTGAAATTGGCGATTAGTCTTCGGCATAGGGCTTCTTGTGAAAACGGAGATCGGATGCCCATCGAAGCTAATAAAGGCCGAATATTCTCTGCCTATTTTTTTGGTAAGGCAGGTTATAGCCGGCCGCAGAAGCGGTGCTTGGCAGTATTGGATTGCTCGTGTCTCTGGAATAGAGAAAAGCCTGTCTCTTTTCGGGAGACAGGCTTGTTCTCGGCTTCGTCAGTATAAATAATACTACTCTTCGAGATCCTCCTGTCTGTGCGTCCGGGTTATTTCAACAACCTTCTGTGATTTCTGACAACTAAGGTTGTAGCCGATGCAGGCGTGGACTGCGCCGAGGCATTGCCCGCCGCATCGTAAGCTGAAACAGTGTAGGAATATGTGGTGGATGCGGCCAATCCGGAATCCGAATATGAAGTGGTTGCCGTTGTGGCGATCAGGGCGCCGTTTCTGTAAACTCTATACCCCGCAACCCCGACATTGTCGGTAGATGCCGTCCATGCCAGATTGATCTGCGAGGATGAGGCTGCTACTGCAGTCAAGCCGGTCGGCACCGACGGCGCGGCAGTGTCAGGCGCGGCAGGCGTGGTGGCGGAAACCGGGGCCGACTGCGCCGAGGCATTGCCCGCCGCATCGTAAGCTGAAACAGTGTAGGAATATGTGGTGGATGCGGCCAATCCGGAATCCGAATATGAAGTGGTTGCCGTTGTGGCGATCAGGG
>JAJXTV010000022.1 GCA_021783515.1 Nitrospirota bacterium | reverse complement strand
CCTCTCGGTGGAGCTGATCTCGCCGATCGCGATGGAGAAGGAGCTGAGGTTCGCCATCCGTGAGGGCGGCCGCACCGTCGGCGCCGGCGTCGTTACCGAGGTGCTGGCATGAGAGACATCATCCTTTTCCAGTGCACCGAGTGCAAGAGCAAGAACTACTCGACCATGAAGAACAAGAAGAATACGACCGACAAGCTTCAGCGGAAGAAGTTCTGCAGACAGTGCTCGAAGCATACGGCGCATAAAGAGACAAAGGCGTAACAATAGTGAGAAGTGGAAGGTGAAAGGCTGCGAAAATGCACGCGTGTGATATGTGTGCATTTCACCGGCCGCTTTTTGCTTTTAACCAGGCATGTAGGCCAGTAGCTCTAACGGCTAGAGCATCGGACTCCAAATCCGAGGGTTGGGGGTTCAAATCCCTCCTGGCCTGCCATATGAATGAGGGCGGGTGAATGATAGAGAAGATGAAGCAGTTTTTCAGGGAAGTCAAGGTCGAGACGAAGAAAGTCGTCTATCCGGGAAGGGAAGAGCTGATCGGCTCGACCTGGGTGGTGATCGTTACCGTGGTCGTCATTTCAATATTTCTCGGCATGGTCGACGTGAGCCTTACCAAGCTGATCGGACTGGCGATAAGGTAGGACAATGGGAAAAAACTGGTATGTAGTGCATACGTATTCGGGGTTCGAGGAGAAGGTGAGGCTTTCCATCGAGGAGAAAGTCGAGTCCCTCGGCCTTCATGAGAGGATCGCAAGGGTCCTTATCCCGACCGAGCGCGTCGTGGAGCTGAGGGCCGGCAAGAAGAGGGAAAGCGACAAGAAGTTTTATCCCGGATATATTCTCGTCGAGATGGAGCTTGATGACGAGACATGGCACATGGTGAAGAACATCCCGAGGGTGACCGGCTTTGTGGGCGGCAAGAAACCGGTGGCGATCCCCGAAGAGGAAGTCGAGATCATCATGCAGCAGGTCGAAAAGGGACCCGTGCCGCAGGTGAAGACCCAATACCAGAAGGGGGACAACGTCAGGATTACGGACGGACCGTTCAGCAACTTCAACGGGTTTGTCGAGGACGTGGACATGGACCACGGCAGGCTCCGCGTCATGGTGAGTATCTTCGGGAGACAGACGCCTGTGGAGCTCAATTTTTTCCAGGTGGAAAAGAACTGAATTGTAGTTTGAAATAAGGCAGGAGGACAGAGAAAATGGCTAAGAAACCTATGGTCGCCCAGGTGAAACTCCAGATATCCGCAGGGAAGGCGACCCCTGCGCCCCCGATCGGTCCGGCACTCGGCCCGCACGGCGTCAATATCATGGAGTTCTGCAAGGCGTTTAATGCGCAGACCCAGGCCCTTGGCGACACGATCATCCCGGTCGTCATGACGATCTACGCCGACAGGTCGTTCACGTTTATAACGAAGACCCCGCCGGCCTCGGAACTTCTCAAGAAGGCTGCCGGGATCATCAAGGGGTCGAGCATTCCGAACAAGGACAAGGTCGGGAAGATCACGACCGCGCAGCTGAAAGAGATCGCGCAGACGAAGCTTACGGACCTCAACGCATATTCCGCGGAAGAAGGGATGAGGATCATCGCCGGGACCGCACGGAGCATGGGCGTTGAGGTGACCGACTAGAGGAGGCAGACGATGGGCAAGAAGATGAAGGCCGCAAACGAGCAGGTTGAGCCGGCCAAGGAATATTCGCTCGAAGAGGCGATAGGACTGGTGAAGAAACTGAAGTACACGAAGTTCGACGAGACCGTAGACCTTGCGTTTAATCTCGGAGTCGACCCGAGAAAGTCGGACCAGATGGTGAGGGGGACGGTCGTCCTTCCCCACGGGACCGGGAAGAGCGTGAGGGTGCTGGTGTTTGCAAAAGGCGAGAAAGAGAAAGAGGCGCGGGACGCGGGCGCCGATTTTATCGGGGCCGAAGACATGGTCGAGAAGATCACGAAGGGCTGGCTCGATTTCGACAAGGTCGTGGCGACCCCCGATGTCATGGGCACCGTCGGAAAACTCGGCAAGATACTCGGACCGAGAGGGCTTATGCCGAACCCGAAACTGGGCACGGTCACGTTCGATGTGGCAAAGGCGGTCAAGGAGATCAAGGCCGGCAAAGTGGAATACAAGGCCGAGAAGGCCGGTGTCGTCCACGTCCCGATCGGCAAGGTGTCGTTCGACGAGCAGAAGCTCCTCGACAATGCCCGGGCGATCATCGATTCGGTGAGCAAGGCGAAGCCGTCTACGAGCAAGGGCAAATATCTTAAGAAGCTGAGCATTTCGTCCACGATGGGACCAGGGCTCAGGGTTGACCCGAATTCGGTCAGCGCGGGCAAGTAATTAATAACCGAACAGGAGTTCGCTTTATATTAGTCAGAGACAGTAGGAGCAGCGGCTTAAATCGGCCTGACTGCCTCCGCCGGGCATTTCGGGGGAAGCGGGAAGGGGCGAGCCTACCGAGGCTAAGCAGAGTCCGTCTGTGTATGACGGAGAGAAGAACGGAAAAGTGTCGTGGTGCAGATGAGGGGATCCCGCAAGAGACCCTGTCCGCATCTTCCCGACCTACATCAGTTCGCCTGCCTGGGTCTCTGGGAAAGGAGGTCTACACTGAATAAGGAAGAAAAAGGACAGGTAATAGCCGACCTGAAAGAAAAGTTTTCGAGGGCGAAAGCGGTGGTCTTTACCGATTATAAGGGAATGACCGTTGCCGAGCTTACGGAACTGAGAAGGCTGCTCAAGAAGTCCTCCTTGGATTATCGCGTCGTGAAGAACACGCTTGCCAAGATCGCGTCGAAGGAGACGGGAGTCGCGGCGGCGGAACGTGTCTTCAAGGGCCCCATCGGCGTCGCCATCGGGTATGACGACCCTGTGCTCGTCGTCAAGAAGGTGCTCGAATTTGCGAAGACGAACGAGAAGATCCAGGTGAGGGGCGCGGTCGTTGAAGGCAGACTCTGCGAGCCTGCCGAGGTGAAGGAGATTGCCGACCTGCCCTCGCGTGAGGTCCTGCTCTCGATGATGGCCGGTGCCTTCCAGGCTCCGACGTCCAAGATGGCAGGGGCGCTGTCGGCCACGGTCACCAGCTTCGCCTACGCGATGCAGGCGCTGCAGAATACGAAAAGTGAATAACCGGCAAATAAAAAGTTGAGAAATAAAAGGAGGTTTCATTAGATGGCTATCAGCAAGGAAGAGGTTTTTGAGTTTATCGATAATATGACGATTCTCGATATGTCGAAATTCGTGAAGGAGTTCGAAGAAAGGTACGGGGTCACCGCCGCCGCGCCGGTTGCGGTTGCTGCCGTCGGAGGGGCTGCCGCCGCCGCGCCGGCCGCCGAGGAGAAGACGAGTTTCGACGTCGTTCTCACCGGCGCCGGGGACAAGAAGATCCAGGTGATCAAGGTCGTCAGGGAACTGACCGGCCTCGGCCTGAAAGAGGCGAAGGACCTTGTTGACGGCGCTCCCAAGCCGGTGAAGACCGGCGTATCGAAGGAAGAGGCCGCCTCCATGAAGGTGAAGCTGGAGGAGCAGGGAGCGACGGTAGAAGTAAAGTAGAAATTGTGCTAAATGTATAGAATCAGGTAGAGGGCGGGGCGGAAGCCCCGTACCTCTACCTTTGCTTTTTAATCGGAGAAGGAGATATATGGCAAGGGTGCTAAGAAAGAGATTGGATTTTGGGAAGGTGCCTCAGTTTCTCGAAGTGCCGAACCTTATCGAGATACAGAAAAGGTCCTTCGACAAGTTTCTGCAGAGCGACGTTGCGATCGGAAAGCGGGAGGAGATCGGCCTCCAGTCAGCCTTTCTCAGCGTCTTCCCTATCACGGACTACAATGAGACCGCCGAGATCGAGTTTGTCGGGTACACCGTCGGGGAGCCTAAGTTCTCGGTGAGGGAATGCCTCCAGAAGGGCACTACCTTCGCGGCGCCGATCAAGATCAGCGTCAAACTCAACCTCTTCGAAATGGAGTCCGATGAAAAGAAGAAACTGAAGGAATCCAGAGAGCAGGAAGTCTACATCGGCGAAATGCCGATGATGACGGACACCGGCACCTTTATTGTCAACGGGACCGAGCGAGTCGTGGTAAGTCAGCTGCACCGTTCCCCCGGCGTCTTCTTCAGCCACGACAAGGGCAAGACCCATGCGAGCGGCCGGCTCCTGTATTCGGCGAGGGTCATCCCCTCCCGTGGTTCCTGGCTCGATTTCGAATTCGACACAAAAGATATTCTCTATGTCCGGATCGACAGAAGAAAGAAGCTTCCCGCTACGATCGTGATGAAGGCCCTCGGGTATTCGAACGAGGACCTGCTGAAGACCTTCTATCCCGTCGATACGATTGTCATAAACGGCAGCAACGATTTTGCTATCGTCGTAAGCGATGTCCTCGTCGGATATAAGACTGCGAAGAACATTGTGGCGCCCGGCACGAAAGAAGTGATCGTGAAGGAGGGGGGCAAGATCACTAAGGTCGCCATTAAGAAGATGGAGGCAGCAGGGATCAAGACGATTCGCATCGCCAAAGATGAGATCATCGGAAGGATCACGCTGAAGGACATTATCGATCCCGGGACCGGAGAGGTCATCCTCGAGGGCAACGAGATACTTACGGAAGACGCCTTCAACAAGGTCCTTGCCCTGAAAATAGAGACGCTGAACCTGCTGTATATCGATAACGTGCATTATCTCTCTTCGCTGCGCGACACCCTCCTGACGGACAAGGTAGGCACGCAGGACGAGGCGCTTATCGAGATCTACAAAAAACTGAGGCCCGGAGAGCCGCCGACGATCAGGGCGGCGAGGGACCTCTTCAACGGGCTCTTCTTCGACCCGAAGCGTTACGACCTTTCTCCGGTCGGCAGGCTCAAGCTCAACAAGAGGCTGGGGCTGGACGTCGGGCTCGAAACGAAGGTCCTCACCGACAAGGACATTATTGAGATCGTGCGGTATATCCTGAGCCTGAGGACCGGCAAAGGGGAGGTCGACGACATCGACCACCTCGGCAACAGGAGGATCAGAGGAATCGGCGAGCTTCTTGAAAACCAGTTCAGGATCGGCCTCGTCCGGATGGAGAGGGCGATCAAGGAAAAAATGACCCTTACCGAGCTCGAGACGGCGATGCCGCACGATCTCATCAATTCGAAGCCGGTCATGGCGGCGGTGAAAGAGTTCTTCGGCTCCAGCCAGCTCAGCCAGTTCATGGACCAGACGAACCTCCTCTCCGAGATCACCCACAAGAGAAGGCTCTCGGCACTGGGGCCGGGTGGTCTGACGAGGGAGCGGGCAGGTTTTGAGGTCAGGGACGTGCACCCTACCCACTACGGGAGGATATGCCCGATCGAGACCCCGGAAGGACCGAACATCGGACTGATCACCTCGCTGGCGTCGTATGCGAGGGTGAACGATTACGGGTTTATCGAAGTCCCGTACCGCAAGGTTGTCAACGGCAGGGTCACCGAGGAGGTGCAGTACTTTTCGGCGATCGAAGGCGAGCGGTTCATTATCGCCGAGGCAACGTCGCCGGTGGACAAGAAAGGGAATCTTATCGGCGAATCCATCTCGGCAAGAGAAGGCGGCGATTTCAGGATGGTGACGCCCCAGGAGGTCCAGTATATGGACGTCTCCCCCAAACAGGTCGTCGGCATCTCGGCGGCGCTCATTCCGTTTCTCGAAAACGACGACGCCAACAGGGCGCTGATGGGCTCGAACATGCAGAGGCAGGCGGTCCCTCTCCTTCAGCCGCACGCGCCGATCGTCGGCACAGGCATGGAATACGTGGCCGCGAGAGATTCGGGCGCCCTGGTGCTTGCGAAGCGTGCGGGCAAAGTCGAGAGCGTAGACGCATCGAGGATCGTCATCCGGGTGTCGGGCAGCGAAAGCGGCGTCGACATCTATAACCTGATCAAGCTCCAGAGGTCGAACCAGGCCACCTGCATCAACCAAAGGCCCATCGTCACCGTCGGCGACAGGGTGAAGAAGGGAGACATTCTGGCCGACGGGCAGTCCACCGAACTGGGAGAGCTTGCTCTCGGGCAGAACGTGCTGGTCGCGTTCATGCCGTGGGGCGGGTACAACTTCGAGGACGCGATCCTGCTGAGCGAGCGGCTCGTCAAGGAGGACGTCTACACCTCGATCCATATCGAGGAGTTCGAGGTCGAGGCCCGCGAGACGAAACTCGGCTCGGAAGAGATTACGCGGGATATTCCCAATGTAGGGGAAGAGGCGCTGAAAGACCTCGATGAGAGCGGCATCATACGGATCGGCGCCGAGGTGAAGCCCGGCGACATCCTCGTCGGCAAGGTCACGCCGAAGGGCGAGACGCAGCTCACTCCCGAGGAAAAGCTGCTCAGGGCGATCTTCGGAGAGAAGGCCGAAGAGGTGAAGGAAAGCTGCCTCTACGTTCCTCCCGGAATCGAGGGGACGATCGTGGACGTGCGGATCTTCTCGAGAAAAGGCCTTGCCAAGGACGGAAGGGCGAAGAACATCGAAGAAGACGATATCCAGAGGCTCCAGCGGGACCTCGAAGAGGAGATAACCGTCGTCAAGGAAGAGAAATTCAAGAAGCTCCGCGAGTTGATGCTGGGGCAGAAGCCTTCCGAAGACATCAAGAACCCCAAGACGAAGGAAGTGATCTGCCAGGCCGGCAAGACGATCGCGGCAAAGCACCTCGAAGCCGTCAAGGACGAGCACCTCATGAGGATCAAGGTAGAAAAGGCGGAGGCGCAGGAGAAGATCGAGTTGGTCAACGGCGAGGCGAACGCATACATCAGGGACCTCGAAGCGAAGTACGACGAGAAGGTCGACAGGGTGAGGAAGGGCGACGAGCTCCCTCCCGGAGTCAACAAGCTCGTCAAGGTCTATATCGCGATGAAGCGGAAGGTCCAGATCGGAGACAAGATGGCGGGTCGCCACGGCAACAAGGGCGTCGTTGCGATGGTCCTCCCCGAAGAGGACATGCCGTATCTGCCGGACGGCACCCCGGTCGATGTGGTGCTGAACCCCCTCGGCGTTCCTTCCCGTATGAACGTCGGGCAGATACTCGAGACCCATCTCGGTCTCGCGGCGAGGATGCTCGGCCTTCAGATCGCGAAGTTCCCGGCAAAGGACCATGACGGCCTGCGGAAATATGTCAGGGACGTCTATGCCGGGTTCGGCAACAAGGATACGAGCAGGGAGACTGCGAAGGAGATCGAAGACCTCGACAAGGGCGAGGTCCTGGAGCTCGCCTCTCAGCTCCGCGAGGGAATTCCGATCGCGACCCCGGTTTTTGAGGGCGCCAAAGAGGTCGAGATCAAGGCGATGCTGAAGAAGGCCGGCTTTTCGGCAACCGGCCAGACCATCCTGTTCGACGGCAGGACCGGCGAGCAGTTCAAGAGGCCGATCACGGTAGGATATACCTACATGCTGAAGCTGCATCATCTCGTCGACGACAAGATACACGCCAGGTCTATCGGGCCTTATTCCCTCGTCACGCAGCAGCCGCTGGGAGGCAAGGCGCAGTTCGGCGGCCAGAGGCTCGGCGAGATGGAGGTCTGGGCGCTCGAAGGGTACGGAGCGGCCTATACGCTTCAGGAATTTCTTACCGTCAAGAGCGATGACGTCACGGGGAGGGCGAGGATGTACGAGGCGATCGTCAAGGGCGACGCGATGCTTGAGCCCGGCGTGCCCGAGTCTTTCCACGTATTAATAAAAGAACTCCAGAGTCTCGGACTCGACGTAGAGCTTCTGGAGAAAAAGAAGAAAGGGGAATAGAGTGGCAGAAGACATTTACGCCATTTTCCAAAAACCTAAAAATCCTACGGATTTCGAGGCGATCAGGATCAAACTCGCCTCTCCGGAGAAGATACGCGAGTGGTCGTACGGCGAGGTGAAGAAGCCGGAGACGATCAACTATCGCACCTTCAAGCCCGAACGGGACGGCCTTTTCTGTGCGAAGATATTCGGCCCGATCAAGGACTGGGAGTGCATTTGCGGCAAGTACAAGAGGATGAAGCACAGGGGGATCGTCTGCGACAAATGCGGCGTCGAGGTGATCCAGTCGAAGGTGCGGCGCGAGAGACTCGGCCATATCGAGCTGGCGACTCCGGTAGCGCATATCTGGTTTCTCAAAGGCGTTCCGAGCCGCATCGGCACGCTTCTCGACATGACGATGAGGAACCTCGAAAAGGTCCTTTACTTCGAGAGCTATATCGTCGTCGACCCCGGAGACACACCTCTGAAGGCAAAGGAACTGCTCGGCGACGACGACTACAAAAAGAAGACGTCGGAATTCGGGATGAGGTTCAAGGCCGGCATGGGCGCCGAAGCGATAAGGGAGTTGCTGAAGACGATCGACCTCGAGACACTGAGCGTCGAGCTGAAGATGAAGATCAAGGAGGCGGTCTCTCTCGGCGTGAAGAAGAAACTGACGAAGCGCCTGAAGGTGGTCGAGGCGTTCAGGAAATCGGGCAACAAGCCCGAATGGATGATCATGGATGTCATCCCCGTCCTGCCGCCCGACCTGAGGCCGCTTGTCCCCCTCGAGGGCGGCAGGTTTGCGACATCGGACCTCAACGACTTGTACCGGAGAGTCATCAACAGGAACAACAGGCTCAAGAGGCTGGTCGAGCTGAAGGCGCCGAGCGTCATCATCAAAAATGAAAAGAGAATGCTCCAGGAGGCGGTCGACGCCCTCTTTGACAACGGACGCAGGTCCAAGGTGCTGAAGACCGCGACGAAGAGGCCGCTCAAATCCCTGAGTGATATGATAAAAGGGAAGCAGGGCCGCTTCAGGCAGAACCTCCTCGGCAAGAGGGTGGACTATTCGGGCAGGTCGGTCATCGTGGTCGGCCCGGAACTGAGGCTTCACCAGTGCGGCCTTCCCAAGAGGATGGCCCTCGAGCTTTTCAAGCCGTTCATCTTCAGCAAGCTCGAGGAGCGGGGCTATGCCACCACGATCAAGGCTGCCAAGAAGCTGGTCGAGAAGGAATCGCCCGAGGTGTGGGACGCGCTCGAAGAAGTGATCAGGGAGACCCCCGTTCTCCTGAACAGGGCCCCGACCCTCCACCGGCTCGGCATCCAGGCGTTCGACCCGGTGCTGGTAGAGGGCAAGGCGATCAAACTCCATCCGCTCGTCTGCACCGCGTTCAACGCGGACTTCGACGGTGACCAGATGGCGGTCCACGTGCCGCTTTCGATCGAGGCGCAGATCGAGGCGAGGGTCCTGATGATGTCGGTGAACAACGTCCTTTCGCCGGCCAACGGGAAACCGATCCTCGTGCCCACGCAGGACATGGTCCTCGGCATCTACTACCTGATGAAGGAGAGAAAGGGCGCGCTCGGCGAGCGGAGACTGGGCGATGAAGAGATCGCCAAGATCAAGGACCCCGTGGAACGGCTGATGGCCGACACCCAGGGAAGGCATGAGAGTCCCGAGGACGTCAGGGTGGCCTACGACGCGGGACAGTTGAGCGAGCACGCCAAGATCAAGGTCCGGATGGGCGATGAATATGTCGATACGACCGCCGGCAGGATCCTTTTTTACGAGATAGTTCCCGAAGAGATCACCTTCGAGATGATCAACAAGGACATGACGAAGAAGGAGCTTTCGAAGATCATCGAGTTCGCGTACAAGAAGGCGGGCAAGCGGAAGACCGTTGTCTTCCTCGACAGCCTGGAAAAGCTCGGGTTTAAGTACGCCACCAACTCCGGCATCTCGATCTGCATGGCGGACATGCACATCCCGTCGAAGAAAGGCGAGATGATCCACCACGCGGAGCAGGAGGTGATGGAGGTCCAGAAGCAGTACGCCGACGGTCTCATCACCCAGGGCGAGCGCTACAACAAGGTCATCGACATCTGGGCGAACGTCACGGAGCGCATCGCCGACGAGATGATGAAAGAGCTCGGCGCCGAAGAGGATCGGATCGCCTCCGAAGAGGAACTCCGGGAGAAGCGGTCCTTCAACAGCATCTTTATGATGGCCGATTCCGGCGCGAGGGGCAGCGCGGCCCAGATCCGTCAGCTCGCCGGCATGAGGGGACTCATGGCCAAGCCCTCGGGCGAGATCATCGAGACCCCGATCACCGCGAACTTCAGGGAGGGACTGACCCCCCTGCAGTACTTTATCTCGACCCACGGTGCGCGAAAAGGCCTCGCCGACACGGCGCTGAAGACGGCGAATTCGGGGTATCTTACGAGGAGGCTTGTCGACGTGGCGCAGGACGTCCTGATCATGGAGGACGACTGCGGGACCACGGACAGCATCACGGTCACCTCTCTTGTTGAGGGAGGCGAGATCATCCAGCCGCTCGACGAGAGACTTATCGGCAGGTATGCGGTCGAGGACATCAAAGACTCGATCACGAAGGAAATCATCATCAAGAGGAACCAGGAGATCGACGAGGTATTCACCCAGAAGATCGTCGAGGCCGGCATCAAGAGCGTAAAGATCAGGTCGGTCCTTACCTGCCAGTCGAAGTTCGGCGTGTGCGCCAAGTGCTACGGAAGGGACTTGGCGAGGGGCGAGAACGTCGAGATCGGCGAATCGGTCGGGATTATCGCGGCGCAGTCGATCGGCGAGCCGGGCACCCAGCTGACGATGAGGACGTTCCATATCGGCGGCACCGCATCGAAGGTCGTCGAGCAGACGGTCCTCGAGGCAAAGAACCCGGGCACGATCAAGTTCATCAATATCAATACCGTCAAGAACAGGGAGGGCATGCTCATCGTCATGAACCGAAACGGGAGCATCGCCGTCGTCGACTCCAAGGGCAGGGAGAAGGAGAACTATTCCGTCGTCTACGGCGCGAAGCTGCGTGTGACGGATGGCCAGAAGGTGGAAGGCGGCCAGAGACTCGTCGAGTGGGACCCCTATTCCACCCCGATCCTCACCGAACTCGGCGGCAAGATCGCCATGGGCGATATCGTCGAGGGCGTTACCGTCAAGGAGGAAGTGGACGAGACGACCGGACTTTCGCACAAGGTGATCATCGACTACTCGGCAAATATGAGGCCGAGGATTTCGATCAAGGACGAGCACGGCAAGGCGACGCTGAAGATACCGGGAACGAGCAATCCGGCGCGGTACATGCTGCCCTCCGGGGCCCACATCCTCGTCGACAAGAACGACGTGGTTTTCCCCGGCGACATCCTTGCAAAGATCCCGAGGGAGACGACGAAGACGAAGGACATCACCGGCGGTCTGCCGAGGGTCGCCGAGCTCTTCGAGGCGCGCAAGCCGAAGGAGCAGGCACTCGTTTCGGAGATCGACGGTATCGTCGAGTTCAAGTCCGCCCAGAAGGGTAAACGTGCGGTTGTGGTAAGGGGCGGCGAGACCGTCAAGGAATACGACATCCCGAAGGGCAAGCATGTGAGTGTTCACGAGGGCGACTGGGTGAAAGCGGGCGAGGCGCTAATGGACGGCGCGGTCAACCCGCACAGCATCCTTGACATCCTCGGGCCCAAGGAGCTTCAGAGATATCTCGTCGACGAGGTCCAGAAGGTCTATCGCCTCCAGGGCGTCTCGATCAACGACAAGCATATCGAAACGATCGTCAGGCAGATGATGAGGAAGGTCCGGATAGAAGACCCCGGAGATACGCCTTTCCTCATCGGCGAGCAGATCGACAGGATGGTCTTCCAGGAGGAAAACGAAAAAGTGAAGAACGGCGGCGGCAAGCCGGGACAGGGCAAGCCGCTTCTTCTGGGAATCACGAAGGCGTCGCTTACGACAGACAGCTTCGTGTCCGCCGCGTCCTTCCAGGAGACGACCCGCGTACTCACCGAGGCGGCCATCAACGGCATGCTCGACGAGCTCCGCGGGTTGAAGGAAAACGTGATCATGGGTCGCGTCATCCCGGCGGGTACCGGCATGACGAAATACAAAAATACCTTCGTCAAGCGCGAGCTGGCGCCGATCTTCTCGGCCCCACCCGCAGTGGAAGAGTAAGCATATCCAATTTTGTCATCGGTCCCCCCGCATCGGAAGGTGCGGGGGGATTTTTTTGTTACGGCAGGACTAAGCTAGGAGTTCTTATGACTCGGCATGTTGGGTATGATCAGTCATCCTCATCCCACTCTGCCGGTATCAGCTTATCATAGGCGGCTCCGGCTGGGAAGAAACGGACAATACGCCGGGTCCGCTCCGCAACAGCTGAACCGAAGAGGCAGTTTTTTTATTGTAAAAGAAATTATTACCTGTAATAATACGGTTAATGGTTGTGTGGCTACATGCGTAATGCAGGCGGACGGCCAGGCCAGGCTGTTCGTCACCGGGTCAATTTCCCGCGCAAGAATTTTATTCCCTTTTTCCGATTTCCCGCACCAGACGACTTTTTTCCCCGACATGCGAAAGATGCTGAGGAAGGCGTTATGATTGTTCTCACGGTGCCATCACGCAGACTGAAGGAGACGGAGACGCAATGAAAAAGACCTATGTACTCGATACAAACGTCCTCATCCACGACCCCAAGTCCATCTTCAAGTTCGAAGACAACGACATCCTGATACCTATCTCGGTGATCGAGGAACTCGACGAACTGAAAAAGGGCCACGGCGAGATACCCTACTCGGCCCGGCAGGCGCTCAAGTTCCTCGGGTCTCTCTGCAAGAACGGCAGCGGCAGGCAGGGCGATCTTTCGAAAGGTGTGATGATTCCCAACGGCAAGGGCGGGACGCTGCGGATAGAGACCGATGAGCGGTCGAGGCTGCCGATGAAGGACTCACCCGACAACAGGATCATCTCGGTTGCCGCGAAGGTTGCGGAAAAGAGCAAAAGCGGCAGCGTGGCGGTTGTCTCGAAGGACACCGCGGTAAGAATAAAGGCCGAATCCTTCGGTATTTCATCTCAGGACTATAAGCATGACAAGACGTCGATCTATAAAGAGCACGGTCGGGTCTTGGAGGGGAAGGGGCCTTTAAAAAAAATAGCATCGGTCCGCTATTTACAGTCGGCCTCCGGCATCGTCCGACTGCAGGGGAAGGAGAAGGAGTCAAAGATAAAAGGCGGCAGGTCGCTCGACAATATCTATCCGAAGAATACGGAGCAGGAATGCGCGATCGATGCCCTGACGAGGCCTGAAATCGAGATCGTAGCCCTCACCGGGACGGCCGGGACGGGGAAGACGCTCCTCGCATTGAGCGCCGCCCTCCACCAGACGACCAAAAAGTCGCCGCTCTACGAGCAGGTCCTCGTTGCACGCCCCACGGTCCCCCTGGGGGGCATCGATATCGGTTTTCTGCCCGGAGATATAAAGGAGAAGCTGCACCCCTGGATGCAGCCGATCTTCGACAACCTCGAGATCATCGTGGGGACCCCGAAGGGTCTGATCAAGGACAATCTCTCGGTGAAGTATAAGAGCTATCAGTATCTGATCGATTCGGGCGTGATACAGATCGAACCGCTGACGTATATACGGGGCCGGTCCCTGCCGAGGCGGTATTTTATCGTCGACGAGGCGCAGCAGCTGAGGCCGATCGATATCAAGACGATCATTACGAGATGCGGCGAAGGCACGAAGATCGTCTTTACCGGCGACCTGGAGCAGGTGGACCACCCGTTCCTCGACTCACACTCAAACGGCCTCGCCTATCTCATCGACAGGTTTATAAACGAGGAGAATTTTTGCTATCTCAATCTGAGCAAAACGGCGCGCTCCTCGGTGGCCGAACAGGCCTCCCGACTTCTCTGAGAGGCGATTCTTCTTCAGCCCCGCCCGCGCCCGGCTGCGAAAAGATCCTCAGCGCGCAGATAACGCTCCGCTGCCGGCGGAAAGCCTTTGCCGCCAATACGGGCGCAAAGACGGTAAGGGGGATAACCGGCCGCTGCCGCAACCGGCGCCGGTCCTCTTATGGTATTATAGCGAGAGATTTTTCTCCCTGCTTTTATCTTATAATTGAGATATGAAATTCATCGCCGATGCGATGCTCGGCAGGCTCGCACGGTGGCTGAGGGCTCTGGGCTTCGACGTCCTCTACCACAGGGGCATCAGCGACGGGCAGCTATTGAAAATCTCGCGGGAACAGGAGCGGACGATACTTACGAGGGACACGCTTTTTCTCAAACGCAAAGGGGTCGACGGCATCTTCATCCGCCATGATGATGTCTTCGAGCAGCTCGCCCAGCTCAGGGATACGCTCGATTTCCGTGAGGCGGCCTCCGTGGGACGGTGCATGATCTGTAACGGGCTGCTCGATCCTGCGCCCTGCAGGGAAGAGGTGCGGGAGTCGGTCCCCGATTTCGTATATCTCACCTCGAGGGAATTCGCGCGGTGCCGGGACTGCGGCAGGGTCTACTGGGAAGGCAGCCACCAGCGGAAGATGAGGGAGAAGATTGAAACCGTCTTCCCCGGCCGCAGGGGGCCTCTTTTCGCCCGCGAGGAGGATACCGGGAAGTGAAGACCAACATATTTCTTTTCGGACTCGTCCTTTTCATCATCTCGCTGATTATTACACTCAACATGTTTTTCCAGCAGAGCTATCAGAGCGAGATGGCCGAGCAGTTCAACCGGCAGCAGCTGTTGATCGCCCGCTCAATCGCAAAGGGTATCGAAGGCGACATGCAGCACATCGATGCCGAAACCCTCTCTTTCGCCAGGCTGCTCGGCGAGGGAAGCATGAGCGGCAGGAGCGTGCAGGAGGCGGTCTATACCGCATACGTGGAACTGAGCGAGGACGCGAATGTCGCGATCAAGATCATCGACGGAAAGGGGAAGATGGTCTACAGCTCGCGTGGAGAACGGATCGCTCCGGAGGATGTCGAGCTGTTCAGAAACTCCTCCGCCGTCCCTGTTGGAGAGATCGTCTATCTCGACCGGCTGGCGGAGGAGAGGAAACTGGTGCTTTTCACCCCTGTAGCCGGGCGGGGCGGCCCGAACGGGCTGCTGGTCCTGGAGATGTCGATTAACACGATCAGCAAGAAGTTTCTGGCTCCGATCAAGGCAGGTATCCGGGGCCACGCCTGGATGATGTCCGGAGACGGCACCCTTTTGTATCATCCCACCCAGCCGAAGATGGTCGGCAAGAACCTCTACAAGGCGGACAAGTCCTGCTTCGACTGCCACAAGTCCTTCGACGTCGAGAGGAAGATCCTCGAAAGCGGGGACATCGGATTCAGCTCCTATATCGCCCCGTATGGAGAGGACAAGCTGATCGCGTTTTCGAAAGTGAAGGTGGCCGACCTTTCGTGGATCGTCTGCGTCTCGATCCCCTATTCCGAAGTGACCTTCAGCATACGCAAGAGCATGAAGCTCCACTCGCTCCTCGTCATCTCGATCTTCATCGCAACGGTGACGGGGGCGTTTGCGATCGTGACGATGAACCGGCAGCGGGTGAAGGCCGAGGAAAGGACAAAGTATCTCGAGGCTCAGAAGCTCCTCGAAAAGGAGATCGTAGAGGCGAAGGATTATCTGGAGAACCTTCTCGAAAATACCGAGTCGAAGATCATGGTGCTCGACAGGGACATGATCGTGCATACCGTCAATTCGGCCCATGCGCGGCTCTGCGGCCGGGCGAAGGAGGAGATTGTCGGGAAGAACTTCTTCGACGTCTTCGAGATAAGCGCGGCCGACCGCGAAACGGGCGCCCTCCGGAGGGTGCTTGAGCAGTGCCTGGAGGGCAGGAGCCACCGGCTGAGCAACTACGCCTATCCGCGGGGAGGCCAGACGCTCTCGCTCAATATCAACGTCAACCCCCTCGTGCTCCACGGCGAGGTTGCGGGGATCATCCTTTCGAGCAGCGACGTGACGGAAGAGGTGAGCCTGAAGACCAGGATCCAGGACTACGCGCTCCGGCTCGAGGAGATGGTGGTCAGCAGAACGGACGAGCTGCAGGGAGAGAAGGAGAAGCTCGACGCCATCGTCAGCGCCATCGAGGGAGGGCTCTGCGTGCTGGACAACGACGAAGAAAAGATCATATGGGTCAACAGGACGCTGCTGGAGTGGCTCGGGGAGGATTCGGCAGAGGGGATCGGCGTCGGGAAGATCTTCGGCGGAGGCGGCTTTCACCGTGCGATCGTGGATGACAAGATGCTCCGGGAGGTTGTCTACCACGACTACGGAAAGAAGAAGGGCTATTTCCAGATCACCTCGACGCCCCTTGTCGTCGCGCATGCCCACCGGCAGACGCTTGTCCTGATCCAGGACATCACCGATATCAAGAAGATGGAGGACCGGCTGATGCAGTCGGAGAAGCTGTCGGCGCTCGCCAGGATCTCGGCCGGGATCGCCCATGAGATCGGGAACCCGCTCACCTCCATCTCCTCCTACGTGCAGATCCTGAGGGAGATGGACCATGACGAATTTACCAAAGAGAGCCTCGACACCGTGGCCAAGCATATCAACCGGATCGCCGACATTGTGCGGCAGATGTCGAGTTTCTCGAAGACGAGGATGTCCGATCTGAGGCACCACGATGCGCGGACGCTCGTCGATATGACCCTCGACCTCGTGAAGTACGACAAGCGGATGAAGGGCATCGCGACGCGCGTTGACATCCCCGGCACGATGCCTCCGGTGAGGGTCGACGAGACGCAGATGATCCAGGTGCTGATGAATATCATCCTGAACGCGGCCGATGCCATGACGAACGGAGGCACCCTCGAGATCGGCGCGCGGGAGCTCGACGACGACGTAGAGATTTCGGTGGCGGATTCCGGCTCCGGGATCTCCCCCGAACACCTCGAGAAGATCTTCGACCCGTTCTTCACGACGAAGGAAAAGGGCACCGGCCTCGGGCTCGCGGTCAGTTATAATATCGTCAAGAGCTATCAGGGAGATATCCTGGTCGAGAACAGGCCGGGGGGAGGAACGATATTCAGGGTGAGGTTGCCGTATTATGAAAGTTGAGTCGGCGAAGATACTGGTCGTAGACGATGAACGGGACATCTGCAGGGCGCTCGAGTTTCTGCTGTCCCGGGAGGGCTACAAGGTGGTCACGGCTAACAGCGGGCAAGAGGCGCTGAAGAAGGTCGAATCGGACGAATTCGACCTCGTCATCAGCGATCTTAAGATGGAAGGCGTCGACGGCATGCAGGTGCTCGAGCGGTCTCTTGCGATGAGCCCCGGCCTGATCGTGGTGATTATGACCGCCTTTGCCTCGGTCGAGTCGGCAGTCGAGGCGATGAAGAAGGGGGCGAGCGATTATATTGTAAAGCCTTTTATCAATGAGGACGTCAAGATGACCGTAAGGAGGCTGCTGGAGCACCGGAAGGTCCTGATGGAAAACCTCGTTCTCCGGCAGCAGCTCAGCCAGCAGTTCGGCAATCGGGAATTTATCGGTGTCTCGCCTCAGATCTCGCAGGTGCTCGATATCCTGAGCAAGGTGATCCCGACGAGGTCGAACATCCTCCTCCTCGGCGAAAGCGGCACCGGGAAGGGTCTCGTCGCCGAGATCGTCCACGGCAACAGTCAGAGAAAGGACAAGCCGTTTATCGCGATCAACTGTTCCGCGATTCCGGAAAATCTCCTTGAAAGCGAGCTCTTCGGATACCGGAAGGGGGCCTTTACCGGCGCCGCCTCCGACAAGAAAGGCCTGATCACGATGGCCGATCAGGGGACACTTTTCCTCGACGAGATCGGCGACATGCCGATGGGGCTTCAGGCGAAGGTGCTGAAGGTCCTCGAGACCGGAGAGGTTCTGCCGCTGGGTGAGACGAAGCCGAGGTTTGTGGATATAAGGCTGGTCGCCGCCACCAATAAGGACCTGGAAGACCAGATCAAAAGGGGGCTTTTCCGCGAGGACCTCTACTACCGGCTGAACGTGATCGAAGTGAAGATTCCTCCCCTGAGGGAGAGGCGGGAGGACATCGAGGTCCTCGCCCGCCATTTTATCGAAAAGTGCTGCCGGGAAAACAATAAGAAGGCGGCAGGCATCTCGGATGACGCGATGGCGGCCCTGGTGAGTTATCCCTGGCCCGGGAATATCAGGGAACTGAGGAACGTTATCGAACGGGCGGTCGTACTCTCGGGCTCAGGGCCGATAGGGATTTCCGAGCTCCCCGAGAAGATCAGGTCGCACGACGGTACGAGAACCTTGAGGACCCTGAAGGACAGGCTCGACGCCTGTGAAGAAAATGTCATCAGGGAAACGCTCCAGGCGAACGACGGGAACAAGGAAGAGACGGCGCGGCAGCTCGGCGTAGACCTTGCCACGCTTTACCGGAAGATAAAGAAACTCGGAATCGGCGGCGCTACCCCCTGACGGCCTTCGGCCTCAGCCTCACCCCCATCCCCAGAAGAAGCCTCAGGAACTTTTCGAGTTCTTCGAGAGAGAAAAACTCCGCCGGGAGCGCGTCATTGATCTCGTCGAAAGTGACGGACCCGCGCCTTTTGCCGATTTCGATAATAGCCTCATATACGTCTCGTTCTTTCATGCTTCACCTTTTTTGGTAAGTGTGAATGATCGACCTACATTAGAGAAATACTTTGAAGAAAATATGAATATGGGGCGCAAAAAACCCCTGATGAAGGATTAAATAAATTTCATCAGGGGTTCGTTTGCCTACGCAGCGGTAAGTATCTTGAGTACCTTGAGTCTTCCGGGGTGTTTGAGTTTCCTGAGCGCCTTTGCCTCTATCTGGCGCACCCTTTCTCTAGTCAGGGAAAGACTCTTTCCCACCTCTTCAAGCGTATGGTCCCTCTCGACTCCTATCCCGAACCTCATCCGGATAACCTTCTCCTCATTAGGGTGGAGCGTTTTGAGGAGCAGGATCATCTTCTCGGAAAGCTCTATCTTTTCAGTGTCTTCGTACGGAGACATGACGTTCTCGTCGCTTATAAAATCCTCGAGTTCCGAGTCTTCGTCGCCGACCTTGGTCTGAAGCGCAATAGGATCCTGTATCGCCCTGAAAACCTCCTCGACCTTTGCAGGAGATACGCCCATTTTACCGGCGATCTCCTCGTTTCTCGGCTCTCTGCCGAGTTCCTGGGTCAGCTCCCGGGATGTCCTCGTCACTTTATTGTAAAACTCAACCATATGCACAGGCACCCGTATCGTTTTCGTCTGATCGATCAGCGCGCGTGTAATAGCCTGGCGGATCCACCACGTTGCATAGGTGCTGAACTTGAAGCCCTTCTCATGTTTGAATTTGTCGACAGCCCTCATCAGGCCGATATTTCCCTCCTGGATGAGGTCGAGCAGGGAAAGCCCGCGGCCGATGTAATTCTTCGCAATATTCACCACCAGCCTGAGGTTCCGTGTCGTTAGCTCGTTCTTTGCCTCGCTATAGAGCGTCTTGGCCCTTGCTATCTTCTCCATCGACTCCCGGAGATCATCCAGCTTCATTCCGACCCCGGATTCGATTTCTTTGTAAAATGTCTGGACCTCCTTCAGCGTCTCCTGGAGCTTCGCCGGATTGATCCCTTTTTTCTTCTTCTCCTGAACGGTCTTTTTCAGCCCCTTCAGTCCTCCGCGCCGGGCGACCTTCCTGTCGGCCTCGGCCAACTGCTCATGGAGGCCGTCAAGCATCTCGAATGACGCCTGGACCGCCCTATCGGCCCTGTCTTCAGGCTCCTCTTCTTCCTTTGCCTCGAGTTGCGACTCGATTTTCTTATAGAGCGGCATGGCCGTGATCGTCTTTTTAATGATCTTTCTGCCCTCATCGAGTCTCTTGGCGATCTCTATCTCCTCCTGTCGCGTCAGGATGGTGATATTGCCCATCGAATGGAAGTAGGCCTGGACGAGGTCCTCGGTCTTTTCGGTCTCGGCAACCTCTTCCTCTTCTTCCCAGGTCTCCTCTACGGCAGACCCCGCTTCTTCCGGAGAGAGCACCTCGATGCCCATTTCTTCCAGAAGATCAATGAGTTCCTCCATTTCCTCGGGGGCAAAGAACTCAGGCGTAAGCGCTTCGTTGATCTCGTCGTAGGTCAGGGCACCCCGTTTTTTCCCCAACTCGACTATCTCTTCAAAAAGTTCATTTTTATCCATTTTCTTTGTCCTCATATTCCCCGGCCCGACAGCGACCGCATTCTTTTTCCCTCAAAAGAGACAGCGCACATCCTATTTTATGATAATACTATATAGCACAAATTTGAAGAAAATATGAAAAAACCCCGTAAGTAATGCTAAATGCAGGATTATTGGTTTTTTCTGCAGTTTTTAATTATAACATTTTTTCGATATTGTTTTGCTATAATTTACGGGTGAGCAGGTCGAAAAGAGTAAGAGGGGCTATCTGGCAGCCAGGAAGAACGCTTCCCGTTCTGGTTTTGCTGGCGACGATGCTTATCCCCGGGTTCGCCTTTTCGGCTGAACTTGATCCCGGTTTTTACTTCGACAGGGGCAACTCCCACTTTAACAACCAGGAATACGACGAAGCGATAAAGGCTTATACCGAAGCGATTTCGCTCTATCCGGAGTTCACCGATGCCTATCATAACCGCGGCCTCGCCTATTATAAAATGGGCCGATACGAGGAGGCGGTCGCCGACTTCGGCGTGGTTATATCCAAGGACCCCGCAAATTTGCAGGCCTACAATAACAGGGCACTCGCCTATCTGAAACTCGGCCGGTACGACTACGCGATCGACGATTATTCGAAGGTGATCTCGATCACGCCTGATTTTGCGGACGCCTACCATAACAGGGGGATCGCCTATTCCAATGCCGGAAGGTTCGACGAGGCGATCAGGGATTACGACAAGGCGATCTCCCTGAAGCCGAAAGACAAGAACTTCTATATGTCCCGGGGTGTCGCCTATACCAGAAAGGCGATGGAAGACTTCGGCAGGGCCTGCGATGCCGGCAATCAGGCCGCCTGCGACAACTTAAGACAGTTGGCGAAGTAACTGCACTCCGGTATACCGGACTCTCCGCCCCGCTCCAACGGGAAGACAGGCTTTTCCAACAAGTTGCAGCACCTATCGACCGAGTGCATCCTCTACGATCAAGCCTAACGGCAGGGATCTTGGGATACTATCGTGCTGAAGGATAAACGCTTTCCCGTCAGGCTACCGAAAATCCCTGCCTATCGGAAAAACTGTCATACCCGGGAAGGCGGGTGCCACCCCCCTGAAAGAATGGATTCCCGTCTCCACGGGAAAGACACACAGGGATCCGCATGCACTTTTTCTTCAGTATCCCCCTACGGTACCAGCGCCTGAACCGGCGTCAGGCTGTCAGTCGTCGTTCCGTTTCCGAGCCTCCCGTTTCCGTTGCTGCCCCACGTCCAGACTGTGTTGTCGTTCTTCAGCGCCATACTATACTGAGAGCCTCCGGCCACCGCGATGATGCCGGAAAGACCGCTTGCCTGTACCGGTGCGTCGCTCTGTGTCGTGCTTCCGTTGCCGAGTTGCCCGTTACCGTTGCTGCCCCATGCCAACACGGTGCCGTCTGTCTTCAGGGCGACGGTATGATCGGCGCCTGCGGCAACGCTGGCCACATCCTTGAGGTCCGGCACCTGCACCGGGGTTGTGTGCTGAGTCGTCGTCCCGACTCCGAGCTGTCCATTAGTATTATTCCCCCAGGTCCAGACTGACAGGGTGGTCGCGTCGCTCCTGATAGCGATGCCATGGGTGTCGCCGGCTCCTATCGCCACTACATTGACGAGCCCGCTCACCTGCACAGGAGTTGCGCTTGAGGAGGTGCTTCCATTTCCGAGCTGTCCGGTGTCGTTTTTGCCCCAGGCCCATACGGTGTCGTCGTTCTTCAGCGCAAGCGTGAAGTTGGCGCCCGCCGCGACGGCGATGATGTTCGAGAGGCCTGTCACCTGTACCGGGGCGGCGCTCGCAAGGGTGCTTCCATTTCCGAGCTGTCCGGTGTCGTTTTTGCCCCAGGCCCATACGGTGCCGTCGTTTTTCAGTGCAACGGTGTGATCCGAGCCTGCTGAAACTGCCACGACGCTGTCCAGATTTATCACCTGCACCGGCGTGGTGCGCTGGTCTGTAGTCCCATCACCGAGTTGACCGCTGGCATTGTTCCCCCACGTCCAGACGGTGGTAGTCGTGGCTCCGCTTTCGAGCCTGAGCGCGACGCTGTGCGTATTGCCTGCAGAGACGGCCGTTACCCCGGTCAGGACTGCGACATTTACCGGTACGGAGCTGTCCGCGGTAGATCCGTTGCCGAGCTGCCCGTTGCTGTTATCCCCCCATGTCCAGACGGTGCCGTCGGTCCGGAGAAATATGGTGTGGTTCGTCCCTGACAGCCTGCCTGCGTTCGTTATACTGAAGTTAAATTCGGTCGCGCTGAGGCCGTCGAGATAGGCCCTTCGGAGAGGCGGGGTGAAGATGCCGAAGGTTGTTTTGGAAGGAGTTACCGTGTATATGCCGCCCGCGATGTCTGTGAAGCTGTACTTGCCGCTTGCGTCGGTTATCGCTGTAGCAGTGAAAGATGAGTTGTTGTCCGCGAGGTTAACGGTAATGCCCGAAAGCGGCGCGCCGCCCGATGTGATCGTCCCCGAGACCGTATATGTCCTGCTGTCGCTGCATCCCGATAGCATTAACGCCGCAAAGACGATCGAGAGTGAAACCAGGGCCGAACTGAAAGAATTGGTGCGCCTTGCCGTGCGATGACTATTCATGACTTTACTCTCCTGAAGTCGTATTCCCCTCAGACGGCTGCACGCCGTCCGCTGTTTCGCGCCCGCCAGTGCGTAAGCGGGAAGAAACCGCGATTACCAATTATACATCAATTGACCGTCGGAGGCGGAATTTTTTTCAAGGCGTAGCGGCATGGGAATCGGCAAAAAAAAGAGGGGGCGTGAGCCGCCCCCTCTTTCTCTCGTGCCTTCTTATTTATGGCAGCGCTGGCATTCGGTAGCGGCAAATGCCGTCTTGCCGTCGTGGCACTTGCCGCAGAATTTGCCCTGGTAGAGGGCGTCCATCTTCATGCCGGAGCCGCCCTTCTTGTACTTAAAAAGGGACAGGTGGCAGCTGCTGCATTCGAACATCGCGGTATGCACTTGGTGGCTGAAGACCGCAGGCCTCATGTCGCCGGCCGGGTAGGTGAAATCCTTCTTCAGCGCCGCGAGGTTATGGCATTTTGCGCAGTCGCTTGCGGAGAAGGCTATCCTGCCGTTATGGCATCTCCCGCAGTTTTCTCCCTTGAGCATCTCGTCCATCGTGATGTTCGAGGTGCCCTTTTTCATCTGGAAGAGCTTCGGATGGCATTCCCCGCAGCTGTATCTCTTTTCATGATTGCGATGAGGGTACGTTACGGGGAGTCCTGCGGCCTCGTAGGTGAAAGTCGTCAGGTTGTGACAGTTGTTGCAGGTGTCTTTGTTCAGCGCCATCTCCTTGTGAGGCACGATGATGTGGCACTGGTTGCAGTGGACCCCGAACCCCATGTGCTTCGGATGGGAGAATTTACCCTTCGAATCGAGCGAAAATTTCTCATACGAGTGGCACCGGAAACAGGGCAGTCCGGAGTCTTTCAGCGAGGCGATCACCGGGGACTCCTTCTGCTCGGCGGCCGGTTTCTCGACCGGCTTCCACTTGCTGCAGGAAACCAGCAGCAGGATTATGGAAAGGGACGCTAGTATTCTCGCCATCGTTCCCCCTAGTCCTCTTTCTTTTTCGCATCCGGGAAGAGCATCTCGTATTCAATCGGGTGGTGGTGCTTCAGCGTGTCAGTCGATATCTTTCCGGTTATCCAGAGCCAGCTCATCGGGAAGTTCTCCGGCTTGAGGTGCTCGTTGTAGAAGTGCCAGAAGAGAATGAAGACAATCGCGAGGAGCGCCTCATCGCTGTGCATGATCGAAAGGAGCTGCCATATCCAGGCCGTGGCGAACTGGGGGATGATGTGGGAGACGAGCATCGGAAAGGCGAGAGAGAATCCGGAAAAACCGATGATGAACATGCCCCAGAAGACCGCCCAGTAGTCGAATTTCTGCGCGTAGGAGTATTTCCCGAATCTCGCCTTCTCCTTAGACAGGCCGAAGAAGTACAGGAAGTTCTGCACCACGTCGAAGATGTCCTTCGGAAGAGGGATGATCGTCGTCTTCAGGTTGATCGTCATTCTCTTCGTGCCCAGGAGGTAGAAAAGATAAATGACGTGCCAGATGAAATCGAGCAGCATCGTCACCCCTGCGACCCTGTGGATGATGCCGGCGGTCTCGGGACCGCCCCAGACGCGTATCCACCAGCTCGATACACCTCCTGGCGCGTATGCGTATTTTAGCCCCCAGCCGGTGAAGCTCAGGAGCAGGAACGTCGTGAACATGATAATATGCTGTATGCGGAACGTTACGTTGAACCTCTCTATTTCCTTCGGGATCTCGCGGGTAGATGTCGTAGCGGTCTGGCTCATTATTCGTGCCCCCCTTTCCTGAATATCGCATCCCTGATGTCGGAGAATGCCTCGAGCAGTACGTGAGAAATGATAAAGGTGAAGACGCCCAGGACCAGCAGTATCAGCGCCTTTTCGGTGTAGTAGGGGATCGGTCCCGGCATCTTATGCGTGATCGCCGGGATGAACTTTTCGTTCGCCCCTTTGTGGCACTTGCCGCAGGTCTTCAGCCTGTTGTTGCCGAATACGGGGGAGGTGGGGTCGTCCGCCGCCTTTATGTCGTGGGAGCCGTGGCAGCTGGAGCAGACCGGGACCCTTGTGTGTCCGAGGGCCAGTTTCCGTCCGTGAAAGCTCTCCTCGAAGCTCTCCATGACGTTCTCTTCCATCTTGTATTTTTCGTTGAGCGCCTTGTTCCCGTGGCACTTGCCGCAGGTTTCCACCTGATGCTGGCGGCCCATCAGGGCTCCCGGGTTTCCTGCCGGCAGGATATAGTGGGGAGACCCGTGGCAGTCGAGACAGAGTGCGCCGTCAGTCTGATGCTTCACGGTGATATTCCTCCCGTGGACGCTCTCGAGCACCTTGTTATAGGTCTCGTTGTGACACTGGACGCAGGCAGCGGCGGCGACCGGGTCGACCGGGTATTTTTTCGAAATCTTCGACGATACGGAGAGCACTTCCTGCGGGACAGGGGCGTTCGGCGAAGAGTGCGGATTGTCAGAAAATTTGATGTGGCAATCAGTACAGGCCAGAGCGCCGTGGACGGATGATTCGAACTTTTGCGTATCGATGTTCAGTTCGATCAGATTGCCCGAGGCGGCCTTTACCCTTCCCTTCATCGAGCTGTGGCAGGCGAGGCAGTTCGCCGACTCCTGAGCCGAAGCCTTCATGGGGAGAAGGAGTGCGAGAACCAACAAAGGCGCGGCAAAACAAACGACCTTCTTGTATGGCATAAGCACCTCAACTGATTGGATTTTTCAGCTATCGCTAGCGGATAGCCTTAAAGATTAAACTTAGAATTATCAGGGTATATAAACAAAATCGTCCCCGTTTGTCCAATTTAAGAAATTTATAGATTTATTACAATTCAGAATAGCCCGCTTTCCCCGGCGCGCTATCGTGCGGAAGGGACGGGCTACTCCCCGGCGGGAAGGCCTACTATCGAGATCTTGTGCTTATCCGCCTTCATCTTCATCGCACCTTTATTAAGGACGATGCTTTTGCCCTTTTCGACAGCCAGGACCCGCGCTTTTACCTCGATCATTGCCTCAAGGGTCTCCATCCCCACTGCCGGAACGTCGAATCTCATGTCCTGCTGCGGTTTGCTTACCTTGACTACGACCGCCCCGGGGCCGGCCAGCCTGCCGCCTCTCCGGATCGCCTCGTCGGTGCCCTCGATCGCCTCGACCGCCATGACCGCCATATCCTTTATGACGACCGTCTGGCCGATGTCGAGCCTCCCCATCTCCCTGGCGATCCCGAAGCCGAACTCGATGTCCTTCCACTCCTTTTTTGACGGGGCGGATTTTGAGAGCAGTCCTTCCGGCATCAGCAGACCCGAACTGAAGTCGGTGGTATTGAGAAGCGTGATGCCGTCCCGTTCCAGCTCTCTCGTGATTGCCAGCAGGATCGAGTCGTCACTTCTGTCTTTCAGCGAAAAAAGGACCTTTACGGCACGGAGGTCCGGAGTTATTTTGCCTTTATAGATGAGCGACTTGGGGACCTTGCCGGCCATCACCGCCTCTTTCACCCCCGCCTTCCCGAGCGCCGCAATGACCGACCCGAGTTTTCCGACATTGATCCAATGTATCTCATCTACCGCAGTGGCGAGCGCCTTGTCGGCCACCGGCTCGAGGCCGACTGCCACCACCGTGTAGCCTTTCGCTCGCGCCTCCGCTGCCACCGCAAACGGCAGTTCGCCGCGGCCCGCGATAAGACCCAGCTTCTTCATCGGGCTATCTGCAGATCCCCCGCTTGTTCTTTTCGATAAACTCCACGAGATGCCTGATCTCGGATGACGAGGGGAACTCTTCCTGCACCTTTTTCAGCGCGTCCTTGAGCGTCCGCTTCTCTCTGAAGAGGATCTTGTAGGCCTTTTTGATCTCGTTGATCGTCTTTTCGGAGAAGCCGCGGCGCTGCAGGCCGATCGTATTCGGGCCGAAGAGCTTTGCCCGCGCGCCCGACGCGATCATGTAAGGCGGTATGTCCTGGCCTATTCCGCTGAAGCCGCCGACCATCGCATATCGGCCTATCCTCGTAAACTGGTGCACCGCCACGAGGCCGCCGATATAGGCGAAGTCCTCAACCAACACGTGGCCCGCCAGCGTCGCCGCATTGGTCATGATGACATTGCTGCCGATGACGCAGTCATGGGCGATATGCACGTAGGCCATAAGAAAACTGTGGTCGCCGATTATCGTGGCGCCTTCACCTCCGACGGAGGCCCTGTGGATCGAGACATATTCGCGGACGATCGTCCCGTTTCCAATGACGAGCCGCGTATCTTCTCCCTTGTATTTCAGATCCTGGGGCGGAAACCCGATGCTCGAAAACGGATAGATCACGCAGTCTTCGCCGATTACGGTGGCGCCCTCGACTACCACATTGGAGAGAAGTCTGGCCCCCCTCTTTATCTCTACGCCCGCCTTTACCATGCAGAAGGGCCCGATCTCAACGTTCGCGCCGATCTCCGCCTTCGGATCGACTATCGCGGTGGGATGGATTCTTGTTTTCATTCGTTCAGATCTCCTTATCGGTCAACATGGCGGTGAATTCCGCCTCGGAGACCAGTTTCCCGTCGACCGTGGCGCTGCCGGAAAATCTCCAGACGTTGCCCCTCTGCTTCAGCACCTTGATATCCATCATCAGCTGGTCGCCCGGCACGATGGGTCGCCTGAACTTCACGTTGTCGATGCTCATAAAGTAGACGGATTTGCCTTCCATCCCGGACTTAAAGGCCATAACGCCTGCAACCTGCGCCATGGCTTCAATCACGAGCACTCCCGGCATGATCGGCTGGCCGGGGAAATGCCCCTGAAAGAAAGGCTCGTTAATCGTGACGTTTTTCAGCCCTATTGCGCTTTCCCCCGGTTTCAGGTCGACGATCTTGTCGACGAGAAGAAACGGATACCGGTGGGGAAGAAGTTTCATTATTTCAGTTACGGGTATCATCAGTGGCCCCCTTTTCTAATGTGTGTAATCGCGCCTCGAGTTCCCGTATCCTCCTCTGGAGCTCGGGGAGCTTTGCAAATATCGCCTGGGCCCTGAGCCAGCTGCCGTGGGGTATGCCGGGCGATCCGGAGTAGACTCCCTTGGCGACATGGCCGACAACTCCGGCCTGCGCTGCGATGATCGTTCCCGAATCGATCGAGGTATGGTCGGCCACTCCGGCCTGGCCGGCGAGCGTGACGAAACTCCCGAGCTCGCTGCTGCCGGCGATGCCGACCTGTGACATGAGAAGCGACTTCTCTCCGATCGTTACGTTGTGGGCGATCTGCACCAGATTATCTATCTTTGTGCCCCTGCCGATAGTCGTGTTGCCGAGGGTAGCGCGGTCTATCGAGACGTTCGACCCGATCTCAACGTCGTCTTCGATCACGACGCCGCCCACCTGGGGAATCTTGTAATGCACTCCTCCTTCAAAAACGTATCCGAACCCGTCGGAGCCGATCACCGAGCCGGAATGCACCGTCACCCTGTCGCCGAGAGATACCTTTTCCCTTATCGTGACGTTTGCATGGATCACGCAATTGCCGCCGACCTTCGAGCCTTCGCCGATCGAGACGCCCGCGAGAATCGTCGATCCGTCTCCGACAGAAACGCCGTCGCCGATGAAAACGAAAGGCGATATATGGACGCCCCTGCCGATCTTTGCCGTTGCGGATATGACCGCCTTGTCGCTGATGCCCGGAACAGGCGGCCTGGGAAGGTAAAAACACTCCAGCGCCCGCGCAAACGCGTATTGCGGATTGCCGACCTTCAGCTGGGCGGCGGTCACTCCCTCGAGCGGCTCTTTTACAATGACGCAGGAAGCAGCGTTGTCCTGCAGAAACCGAAGGTAACGCTTGTCGGCAAGATAGGTTATGTCTCCTTTCGCCGCCTCCCTGATGCCAGCCACCCCGGTGATCTCGGTCTCCGGATCGCCGATGATTTCACCGCCCGATATTTTCAAAAATTCTTTCAGCTTCATGCTTCGGCGCATTTGCCGGATATGCTGCCTTTCCCGGAGCGGGACCTGCAGCTATTTCCTGGCCTTTGCTTTCGATTCATTGTATTTCTTTATCACGACGCTGGTGAGGTTGATCTCCTTTTTTGAAAAGAGTACGACGCCCTCGACGTTTTCAAGGATGACCGTATAGCCTCCCTCGTCCCCCATCTTCTCGACGATCACCCGGATTTCCTTCAGGATATCGCCGGTGAGTTCCCCTTCCTTCTTTTTCACCTCGTTCTGGGAATCCTGAACGAGCCTCTGATACTCACGCAGCATTTTTTCGAGGTCGTCTTCCCTCGATTTTTTTGCTTCTGCCGAGAGTATCGAAGACTGTTTTTCGAGCTCCGATTTCACTTTTTCGATCTCCTTGCCCTTTTGGTCAAGGACCGTCTGCTTCGCCCTGATCAGCGTTTCGAGTTCTCCCTTGGCCTTCTTGCCGGAATCCGACTCGTTCAGGGCCTTCATCAGGTCAACGACGCCGATTTTTACGTTTTCCGCGTAGGCGTGGCCTGCAAGCAGTACGAACATTACCGCAAACAACAATACTTTTTTCATCACTCTTCTCCTTTAGAAAAAGCTTCCGAATGCAAATTCGAACTTGCTCGAGCTCTCACTCGGTTTCTTGTCGAGGTTATAGCCCCATTCTATCCTGATCGGCCCGATCGGCGATATCCATCGGACGCCCGCGCCGGTTGTATATCTGAGATATCCGAAGTTGTCGAAATCCTGGTAGGCGTTGCCTGCGTCAAAAAAAACGACCCCTTTCAGTTTCATCTCCGTGATGATCGGGAATATATACTCGGTATTGAATATCAGTTCGGTCGTCCCGCCTATGGGGTCCCCGGTCGCCGGGTCTTTCGGCCCTGCGTCCCCGAAGCCGAGCCCGCGGACCGTGTAGATGCCGCCTACGTAAAACCGCTCATAGAGCGGCAGCGTTTTGTCGAAAAGCCCCTTGGAGTACCCGAACCGGCCCCGCACCATGATGGTGGTCGGTCCGAGCGGGAAATACCAACCCGAATCCACCGCCGCCTTGAAGAAGGCATTGTCGCCGCCGATGCCGGCATACGTCACCGACAGGCTGTTTCTCGACCCCCGCGAAGGATCGAGGTAGTTGTCCCGTGAATCCCGCGCGATGGTCGGCGTAATGCTGCTCGTCGTCTTCGTGCCTTCCTGGTCCAGGATGATCGGGGAGGCCCCGACCGTGATATCCGAGATCGTTGCCCGTTCGAAGTTGTAGGATACGTCACCCCTCCAGTACTCTGAGAGGTTGGTCCCGAGGCCGATATAGGCCCCGAAGGCCTTCTTATTATATTCGATGAATTCCCTCGTCGACTTGTAGATGCCGGTGGACAGGGAGATCGGCTTGTCGAGGAACCAGGGGTCGCGGAAGGAGATCTCATAGAGGGAGCTCGTCCCCCCCAGCTCGCCTTTGAGTTTCAGGTACTGGCCCCTTCCGAAGAGGTTCCCCTGTGTCAGGTCTACGGTGGCGATGAACTTGTCCACCGAGCTGTAGCCGCCCCCGATGCTCAGGAAGCCGGTGGGCCTCTCCTTTACCCTGACGTCGAGGTCCACCACCTTTTCCTCGTATTTCGGTTTGGGGACTATGTCGACCGACTCGAAATAGTTGAGGTTGTTGATCCGCTCGTATGTTCTTTTCAGTTTCGAACTGCTGAAGACGTCTCCCTCGTCGAAGCGGACCTCACGCCTGATTACCTTGTCCCGGGTTTTGGTGTTGCCGGAGATCTCGATCCTCCCGATCCGGTATTTTTCGCCCTCGCTGATCGTCAGGCTGATCCGGACCGTCAGGTTCTTTTCATCGGGTACAAGGTCGGGAACGACGGAGACGAGCGCATAGCCGCTATCGGTGTACAGATTCGAGATGGCCTGGATGTCCTTTTCGAGCTCGCTCTTGTCGAAGACGCCTCCCGGCTTTATCGTGACAAGTTTTTTGATCGCGGCGTCGTCAAATGTCTTGTTCCCGGAGAAGTCGACGGAAGAAACCTTGTACGGATCTCCCTCCGATATCCTGATCGTGATAGTCATCGCCTTCTTTTCCCTGTCGACCGATATCTCCGGCTCCGCAACCGCCACCTTTATGTAGCCGTTGTTAAAATAAAGGTTCTTTATCCGTTCGACGTCCGCGTCCATCTGTGCCTTCTTGAAGTATCCCGAGGAGGTGAGGAAGGAAAAAAGCCACCACTCCTTCGTTTCCATCGCACCCTTTATCTTCGACGAGGAGATATGGCTGTTGCCCTCGATGATGATCTTGTGGATCCTGATCTTGGGCCCCTCGTCGATCTGGTAGGTAAGGGTCACATCGGTTGCGGAATACTTCCTGACGACCGGCACCACATTGGCGAGCCAATACCCTTCCTCTTCGTAGAATTTCTTCAGCTTGATGGCATTGTCCTGGATGAGGACGGTATCGGCGATCGAGCCCGGCGTGATCGAGATCTTTTCCTTGAGTTTGGAGTCTTCGAGCTCCTTGTTGCCCTGGAAGTCGACTTTGATGATAGTCGGTTTTTCCTTGACGGCGTAAATCAGCTTGATCCCGCCCTCAAAAGGGTCCATCTCCACCCTGACATCATCGAAGTACCCCATCCTGAATATCGACTTGATATCTTCGTTGACCCGCTCTTCAGAGACCGGTTCGCCCGTCTTTTGCGTAATCTTTGCCTTTACCGCCCCTTCTTCGATGCGCTTGAGGCCCTGGATCTCGATTTTATTGACGATCGGCAGTTCCTGTGCGAGGACCACTCCGGACATGATCACCAGCAGAAACACCAATAGGGCCATTTTACGCATGCTTATCCCCCTGCTATATATTCATTAGGTATAAAAACTCGATAAGTATAGCACTGAGGGAGGGGGGAATGTAAATAAAAAAAGGCTTCTGGGGGCGGCCCGCGGGGCCCGCAGTAATCTTTGCGGTAGCAGGTCAATAAATAATTATGATTAACAGATTAATTTATTTTATTTGACCATTAGATATTAGGTGTTTTAATCTTTTTAGCGTCTGTAAATTTATTCTATAATGGGCTTCGAAAAAAATCACCATAGAAGGAGGATTTAGATGAAGAAGTATACTACGCCGTTGATCGACGAGCTCGAAAAAGGCCCCTGGCCGAGCTTTGTCACGGAAATGAAGAAGGCCGGGAAGCACAACGAGATGGCGAATGATGCGGTTGGACACCTCGAAAAGTGCTACAGGACGAAGATGGGCTACTGGAAGCACGGAGGCATCGTCGGCGTCCTCGGGTACGGAGGCGGAGTCATCGGAAGGTATTCGGAGATCGGGGATGAATTCCCGGGCGTCGCCCACTTCCATACCGTCAGACTGAACCAGCCGTCGGGGTTCTTTTACACGAGCAAGGCGCTGAAAGAGATCTGCGATATCTGGGACAAATACGGAAGCGGCCTGACCAACGTGCACGGCTCCACCGGCGACCTGGTCCTTCTCGGGACGAAGACGGATGCCCTGGAAACGATATTCGCCGAGTATTCCTCCCGCGGATGGGACCTTGGAAGCTCAGGCTCCGCACTGAGGACCCCGAGCTGCTGCGTAGGACAGGGCCGTTGCGAGTGGGCGATGTACGACACCATGGGGCTCACCTATGCCCTCACCCAGGAGTTCCAGGATGAGATCCACAGGCCGACCTTCTCCTACAAGTTCAAGATAAAATCATCGGGATGCGCCTGCGACTGCGTCGCCTCCATCGCGCGCGCCGACATGTCCATCATCGGTACCTGGAAGGGCGATATCCAGATCGACCAGGCCGAGGTGAAGAACTATTCTTCCAAGATGGATATCAAGGCGGAAATCATCGATATGTGCCCCACCCAGTGCATGAGCTATGACGGCAAGGAGCTGAAGATCAACAACGCCGAGTGCAACAGGTGCATGCACTGTATCTCGAAGATGACCAAGGCCCTTAAGCCTGGCAAGGAAAGAGGCGCCACGATCTGCATCGGCAGTAAGGCCCCGATCGTTGTCGGCTCTCTGCTGTCATGGGTCATCATTCCGTTCATCAAGATCGAAGAGCCCTACACCGAGCTGAAAGATCTCATCCGGAAGATCTGGGACTGGTGGGATGAGAACGCGAAGCCGAGAGAGAGAATCGGAGAAGTCATCGAAATGAAGGGCATGAGGTCGTTCCTCGAGGCGATAGGCGTTCCGCCGATGCCGCAGCAGATCAGGGAGCCGAGGAAAGACCCCTTCATGTTCTACACCGAAGACGATATCGCTTCCTACAAGGCCAAGGAAGCTGAAGAAAAGAAGACCGGCAAATACAAATTCTAAATTCAATACATAATTTTATAAGGAGGATATAAAATGGCATTACCCCAGAGAAGAACAGATATCGGCCCGCCTCATTTCGAGCAGTTTCTGCCGCCTGTAATAAAGAAGAATTACGGCAAATGGAAATACCACGAAGTCCTTACCCCGGGCACCATGGTCCACGTTGCCGAAAGCGGCGACAAGCTCTGGACGGTGAGGGTGGCCTCCCCGAGGCTTATGTCCACTGACACGATCCGGGAGCACTGCGATATCGCCGAGAAATACTGCGGCGGCTATCTGCGCTATACGACGAGGAACAACGCGGAATTCCTCGTCTCCGACGAGAAGCAGCTCGAGCCCCTGAAGAAGGACCTGACCGCCCGCGGCTTCAAGATGGGCGGTATCGGGTACGGCATCACGAACGTCGTCCATACCCAGGGATGGGTGCACTGCCACAGTGCCGCGACCGACGCGTCGGGTCTCGTCAAGGCGATGATGGACGAACTCTACGACTACTTCGAGTCGAAAAGGCTTCCCAACAAGGTCAGGCTTGCGGTTGCCTGCTGCGTGAACATGTGCGGAGCGGTTCATTGCTCCGACATCGCTGTCGTTGCCGTTCATACGAAAGTTCCGGTCGTCAACCACGCGAACTTCAAGAATATGTGCGAACTGCCGACGGTCATCGGCGCATGCCCGACGCGCGCGATCAGCCCCGACCCGGCGAACAAGAGCGTGAAGATCAACGCCGACAAGTGCATGTATTGCGGCAACTGCTTCACCGTCTGTCCGCCTATCAGCATCAAGGACCCCGAACGCGACGGCGTAGCGATCGTGGTCGGCGGCAAGATCAACAGTCTCAGGTCGAACCCGAAGTTCTCCAAACTCGTTATCCCGTATATTTCGAACGAGCCGCCGAGGTGGCCGAAGGCCGTTGCGGCGATCAAGCATATCGTTGAAGTGTATGCGGCGAACGCGAGGAAGCACGAGAGACTCGGTGAGTGGATCGAGCGGATCGGATGGGAGAGGTTCTTCTCCCTCACCGGTATCGATTTCACCTTCCAGTCGATCGACGACTTCACCTTCATGAGAGACACGATGAGGACCGCTTCCACATTTAAGTGGTAGTGGTATAATGGGAAGCGGGACGGCCCGCCTGCGCGGGCCGTCCCATTTGTAAAAATTACGTTCGAACGGGGGTAAGGTGAATGGAAATAGCTGAACTGCAGGACAAGATATTTGCCTTCGTAGAAGCCGCAAAGGGTAAGAAGAAGCTGAAGGAAAAAGACATCATCAAAGGGGTATCGGCAGAGCAGAGCATGCAGCCGGACGAAGTCAAAAAGGCGATGAGGGCGATGATCGACGTCGGAAGACTCATGTATTCCTACGGTGGCGGCGCCAGCTCCGTCGAGATCCCCAGCGAAGAATACCTCAGGGAAAAAGGTCTCATAAAGTAGTACATTAATTCCACGTTTGCACAACAGAGGGGCCCAGGCCCCTCTGTATCTGCCGTTCCCTACCCCGCGTACGGGCGAATCCAATATCCCGCGCCTCGTTGATAATCCCTTTCCGGTTGGGGCATTATAACAGAGCCCCTCTGTGGCCGACCTGTCAGGACCAGAACATATCAGAATGAGGAGAGAATGAGAGGAAGAAAGACGTTGTTCCCGAGGCTTGTTATCGCTGGACTGAAAGGCGGATCGGGGAAGACCACCCTGTCGCTGGGGTTGATTGCCGCCTGGCGGGAAGGCGGGTTTGCGCCGGCCCCTTTCAAAAAAGGACCCGACTATATCGACGCGGGGTGGCTGTCCGCCGCCGCAGGACGCCCCTGCTATAATCTGGACCCCTTTCTGACCGGAAACGACAGAGTCCTGACGTCATTCATACAACACTTCGGAGACGCACAGGTGGCCGTAATAGAGGGTAACCGGGGTCTTTACGACGGGATGGACGCTGCGGGGACGTTCAGCACCGCCGAGCTCTCCAAGACCCTCCAATCACCAGTCGTGCTTGTTATCGATTGCACGAAGGCCACGAGGACCGTAGGGGCGATGCTCCTCGGCATGCTGAAGTTCGACGGGAAGGTTGCGATCAGGGGCGTAGTCCTGAACCAGGTGGCGGGGGCGAGGCATGAAAAGATCATCAGGGAGGTCATCGCAAACTGCTGCGGCGTCCCGGTTTTCGGGGCCATACCGAAGCTCCGTAACGCGCTTCTTACCGAGAGACATATGGGCCTTACGCCCTTTCAGGAACATCCGGAAGTGAACGCGGCGATTTCCCTTGCGGGGGACGTTGTCAGGAAGTACGTGGACGTTGAAGGCCTGAAGGAAGTCGCATTGCGGGCGGCCGGCGGGGGACTGCCGGCAGCCGGACCCTTCCGGCAGCCGGACCCTCCCGCGTCAGGGCCGGTTATCGGCATTATCAGAGATTCGGCATTCCAATTTTATTATCCCGAGAATTTCGAGGAGCTTCGGGCAAGGGGAGCGCGGCTGTGGGAAGTCAGCGCGCTTACGGAAAAAAGGCTTCCGGACGTCGACGCCCTCTATATCGGAGGGGGCTTCCCGGAGACCAATTCTATTGCTCTTGCCAACAACGTTTCGTTCCGGCGGTCGCTCCGAAAGGCGGTAGAATCGGGTCTGCCGGTGTATGCGGAATGCGGCGGTCTGATGTACCTGGGAGAGTCGTTGGTCCTCGACAACGAAAGATATCCCATGGTCGGTGTATTTCCTCTCTCTTTCAGTCTCGAAGGGAAACCCCAGGCCCACGGGTATACCGTCGTCAGGGCGGGCAGGGTGAACCCGTTTTACGCAAGGGGGACGACGCTGAAGGGGCACGAATTTCACTATTCGAAGGTACTCGGCTATCGGCGCAGGGAGGGCATGTACTTCGCCTTCCGGATGACGAGGGGGCAGGGTATAGTAGACGGAATGGACGGCGCATGCTATAAGAATGTATTGGCGACCTACACGCATGTCCATGCGTACGGCACCCCGGAATGGGCGAACGGTCTTGTCAGGAAGGCCGCAGCATATAAGAGGAGGAAGAGCAGACTTGGCGTCAAGGCATGAAGTAATAGAATGTTTGCGGGAGAGTGATTTTGACGGGCTGTTCGCAGCGGCAAAAGGTGATCGCGGCATCTTCAGGACCCTCATTTCTCTCAGTTATGACCCGGAGGACGTCGTAAGCTGGCGGGCGATTGAGGCGGTCGGTCTGATAGCGGGGGAGCGGGGGAAGGCCGATGCGGCCGCCGTAAGGGTTGTGGTGCAGAGGATACTCTGGATGATGCGGGAGGAATCGGGGAACAACCCCCGCAGCGCGCCGGATCTGCTCGGGGAGATCGTGAGGAACGATCCGGAGGATTTTTGCGACATCGCGCCGATTATCATCTCCTTCCATGATGAGGAACTGCTCAGGCGGGGCGTGCTCAGGGCAGTCGCGCGGATCGGTGAAATAAGACCCGACCTGGTGGAGTGCGCGTCGCCTCTTATCGGGCACTATCTGGAGCACCCTGATGCGCTGACGCGGTATTATGCGCTGCTCGCCGCCGGCCGTCTCATGCTCGTCGGACTTCTCCCCGCGGTCGACGGGCTTTGCGCCGACACCGCGGAGGTGAAGATATACCGCAACAGGGAACTTTCGGCAGAGAAACTGGCAACTATTGCGGAGGAAACTGCTATAATACTGCGGAGGAAAATGAATGATCGACCGCAGCATTGACGATAACGCCTTGAAATGCCCCTTCTGCAGCAGACTTATGGGCAGTCCCGAGGAGATACAATGCCGCTTCGGCAGCTCCTTTGAGGGGGGCAGGTGCGACTGCGGGGCCGTCTTTATCTATGACCGGGGCGGACATTCGCTCGGAGACGCTTACGTCGACGCGCTCGGGCTCCTCTGCGGGGACGACTGGGACAGGGCCTGGAGTCTTGTGCCGGGCGAAGACTATGAAGTGGTGGAACTCGGATACGACAGCAGAAGAAAGAGGTTTGGGGGTGAACCGCGGCGCAGATCGAACTCCCCTGTCTTTCTTTTTCTCCACCTTAAACGGGAGGGCTCCCCGGCAGACCGGGCGTGACATATGGCGCGTCATCTTTGTTCGCGGCCGTGATAAGAGACCGATAGTCCACGGAAAATTCGCCGATAAATATTGATGATTAATGAATAAGTTTTTTTTATTTGACCGCGAGCATGTATCTGTATTACTTTTTATAGCTCAATCTGATAATCCGAAGAATAGAATACTTGATTTTGCAATATGAGTGCGTATGCTTTACAATATCCTGTTTCTGGTTGTTGGGAGTTAATCCCTACAAAATTTTAAAATCTCATTTTCTCGTGAAAGGGGGAAAGTACAATGGCAATGATGGATTTTCAAGGAAAACAGATCGAGGTTGACGACGACGGCTACCTGCTGAATCTTGATGACTGGACCAAGGACCTGGCCGAGCATCTCGCAAAGCAGGACGGCATCGATCTCTCGGAAGCCCACTGGGAAGTGATCAACTTCCTCAGGGAGTACTACAAGCAGTACCAGATCGCCCCGATGATCAAGATTCTCGTCAAAGAGATCGGCAAGGCGATGGGGCCTGAGAAGGGCAACACCAAGTATCTCTACGAACTCTATCCGGGCGGACCTGCGAAGCAGGCATGTAAGTACGCCGGTCTTCCTAAGCCTACCGGCTGCGTATAGTCTTTGCAACAAGCAGTACGAGGAGCCGGCACTCCATTGACGACCTCAATGGAGTGCCTCCTCGGTTGTTCAGCCCTGAGCAAGAGTCAGGGGAAGCGAAGAGCGTTCTGTCGAGTTCACTATTCATGAAAATACTACAGATCCCGCATACCAGAGCAGAAAGGATTGCGAGCTTTACCGCGGCGATGACGTACGATTCGGACGGAATCGTATGGAGCGGCCTGTACTGTCTATGACGCTGGAGACGTTTCTTTCCGAAAAGAAGCCGGCGATAGCAGAGAAATGGTTTCATCTGATCCTCGCAACCTATCCGGCCGACACATCGAATTTCCTGAAGAACCAGAAAGACCGCTTCACCAACCCCGTTGGGCATACCATTCATCAGGGGATAGAGGAGATCCTCGACGAACTCATTCACGTCGTTGATATCGGGAAGGTTTCTCCGTTCCTCGACAGCATCCTCAGGGTCCGGGCGGTCCAGGACTTTACCCCGTCACAGGCCGTATCGTTTATATTTTCACTGAAGAGTGTGATACGCGAAGAGCTGGAAGGCGACAAAAACTTTGCGGTATCGCCCGGCGAACTGCGCGAACTCGATTCCCGGATAGACTCGCTCGCCCTGGCGTCCTTCGATATTTTCGAGAGATGCCGGGAGAAACTTTACGAAATCAAGGCAAACGAGCTCAGGAGAATGACGTTCAGATTGGTGCAAAGAGCAAACGAACTGGGCGGGGAGCCGGATGCAGAATCCCCCCCCGAAAGGAAGCAATAATGATAACGCATAAAGAAAAAGAGGTAACTCAATGAAAATCTTGATACCCTTCTTTGCTGTAATCGCGCTTGTGGTGATAGCCCTGGTGGGTGCGCAGGCAAGCCATGCCCTCTTCGGGATCTGGATCCCCTATGCGGCAGTCCTGATCTTCGTGTTCGGGTTCATATTCAAGGTGCTCAAGTGGGGGCGTTCCCCCGTGCCGTTCCGGATCCCAACGACAGCGGGGCAGATGAAGTCCTTTGCGCCCTGGATCAAGCAGAACAAGCTCGACAATCCGTCGAGCAGTCTTGGGGTCCTCGGAAGGATGCTCCTTGAGGTGCTTGCTTTCCGCTCGCTCTTCAGGAACACGAAGACGCAGTTGTACCCCGGCACCAAGCTGACCTACGGCTCGGAGAAGTTCCTCTGGCTCGGAGGGCTTGCGTTCCACTGGTCGTTCCTGATCATCTTCGTGAGGCACTTCAGGTTCTTCATGCAGGATGTGCCGTACCCCATCCAGATTGTGGAGCATCTGGACAGTTTTCTCCAGATCGGCGCTCCGCTCCTCTACATTACTGATGTGGTCCTGCTGGGTGCCGTGACATTTCTGTTTCTGAGAAGGGTGATGATGCCCCAGATCAAATATATCTCGCTGCCGGCGGACTATTTCCCGCTCTTGCTCATCTTCGGGATCGGCGCGACAGGCGTTCTGATGCGGTATTTCGCGAAGGTGCCGGTTGTGAGCGTGAAAGAGCTCGTCATGGGGCTTCTCACCTTCAGCCCGGTCATTCCGCAGGGTATCAGCTCCCTCTTTTATGCCCATCTCTTTCTCGTCAGCACCCTGCTTGCCTATTTCCCGTTGAGCAAGCTCATGCATATGGGAGGCGTTTTCCTCAGCCCCACGAGGAACATGGCGAACAACAACAGGGAGGTCAGACATATCAACCCCTGGAACTATCCGGTGCATGTCCATACCTATGAGGAGTATGAAGACGACTTCAGAGAAAAAATGAAAAAGGCCGGTCTGCCGGTCGAGAAGGAGTGAACATGGCGACAAAGGTAACTACTCCAAAACCCGATCAACTGGTAACCTCTATAGATTTTACGCCGCCCAAGACCGGGTGGATGGATACCCCGACGATCATAAAACCGGGGACATTCTGCTGGGGCGCAAAGGGAAAGAACCTTGCCACCGTGGAGTTCCCGAACGCGCGTGACTGGAACCCGTCCGATCAGGACTGGAAACTCCCGGAGAACTGGCAGGAGATATTCTTAAAGGGGATGGAAGATCTGCTCGGCAAATACCGTTCCTTCAAGGTTTTCATGGACATCTGTGTCAGGTGCGGGGCATGTGCCGACAAGTGCCATTTCTTTATCGGTTCGGGTGACCCCAAAAATATGCCGGTGGGGAGGGCCGAACTCCTGAGGTCGGTCTACCGGAAATATTTCACGGCGTCCGGGAAGATGCTCGGCAAAGTCGCCGGAGCGCGGGAGCTGACGGTGGATGTGCTGAAGGAGCTTTGGTACTATGCGTACCAATGTACCGAGTGCCGCCGCTGTTCGCTTTATTGTCCCTACGGCATCGATACCGCCGAGATAACGATCATGTGCCGGGAGATGCTGAACCTGCTCGGACTGAACACCGACTGGATATCGGGGCCTGTTGCCAACTGCTATATGAAGGGCAACCATCTCGGCCTCGAGCCCCACGCCATCATGAACAGCATCGAGGGGATGATCGACGACATAGAAACAGTCACCGGCGTAAGGGTGAACCCATCCTTCAATCGGAAGGGCGCAGAGATACTCTTCGTCACACCCTCAGGCGACCTCTTTGCCGATCCCGGCACCTTCACCTGCATGGGATACCTGGCGCTTTTCCACGAACTCGGTCTTGATTATACCTGGTCGACCTACGCATCGGAGGGGGGGAACTTCGGTTTCTTCACCTCAAACGAGATGGCCAAGAGACTGAACTCGAAGATCTATGCAGAGGCCAAAAGGCTGGGGGTGAAGTACATCATCGGCGGAGAATGCGGCCATATGTGGCGGGTGCTCCATCAGTATATGGATACCTGGAACGGCCCGGCCGATTTCCTCGAGGTCCCGGTCTCGCCCATCACCGGTACGAGGTTCGATACGGCGAAGGTGCTCAAGATGATCCATATCACCGAGTTTACCGCCGACCTGATCAAGCACGGGAAACTGAAGCTCGATCCCTCGAGGAACGACGACCTTGTCGTGACCTATCATGACTCCTGCAACACCTCGCGGGGCATGGGCCTTCTTGATGAGCCGCGCTATGTCATCAAGAGCGTCTGCAACAACTTCTATGAGATGCCCGAGAACACGATCCGCGAGCAGACCTTCTGCTGCGGCAGCGGTACGGGACTCAACGCAAGCGAAAATATGGAGCTGAGGATGAGGGGAGGGTTCCCGAGGGCCAATGCGGTCAAGCATGTCAAGGAAAAACACGGCGTCAACATGCTGGCGAATATCTGTGCAATCGACAGGGCCACCCTTTCGGCCTCGATGGACTACTGGGTCCCGGGTGTGCGGGTCACGGGCGTGCACGAGATGGTCGCCAACGCCCTCATCATGAAGGGCGAAAAGGAGCGGGAGACCAACCTGCGCGGCGAGCCGCTCCCCGGAAAGGAGGGCAACTGAGATGAATAATGCCTGGAAGATCGTCATCGGAGTGGTGATCGGCTTCGTGGCCGTCTTCGGCTTTCCGTTCTACTATAACCTGGGAAAGGCGAACGTGGCGCCGAAGCTGAAGTACGATACCCCTGCGATCCTTGAGTACGAAAAAGAACACGGCAAGAAGGAATGCGTTGAACCGAAGGAATTCATGGCTAAGGAGCACATGCAGCTGCTGAACACCTGGCGTGACGAGGTCGTCCGCTACGGCCAGCGCATCTACGTGAATTCGCGCGGCGAGAGTTTCCATATCAGTCTTCAGAACACCTGTCTGAACTGCCATTCGAACAAGAAGGAGTTCTGCGACAAGTGCCACAATTATCTCGCGGTGAACCCCTATTGCTTCAGCTGCCATATCGTACCGAAGGAGAAACAGTCATGAGCATAAACAGAAGACAATTTTTCAGACTAGCGGGAGTCACGGCCGTGCTCGGAATCGGTGGGGCTTCGGTCCTCGAAGCGCTGACCGGCAAGGGCGAGGCCTCATCATCGCAGACGCCCCGGTTTACGACCGACCCCAAAGGCATAACGGGCAAGAGATTCGGCTTTGCGATCGACGTGGGCAAGCTCAAGACGGACGAGGACTACCAGAAATGCTTCAGGGCCTGTAACGATATCCACAATATCCCGGAGTTCGGCAACCCTAAGGACGAGGTGAAGTGGATCTGGAAGGATTCGTACGAGCATACGTTTCCTACCGTGACGGAAGACCAGATCATGAACAAGGAACTGAGGGAGAAGCAGTTTATCCTTCTCTGCAATCATTGCGAGCAGCCGGCGTGCGTCCGGGTCTGCCCCACCCAGGCGACATACAAACGGCCCGACGGCATCGTGATGCAGGATATGCACCGCTGCATCGGCTGCAGGTTCTGCATGGCGGCCTGTCCCTTCGGCGCGCGAAGCTTCAACTACCGCGATCCAAGAGGTAAGGACGCCAACGGGATGCCCTTCATCAAGAAGGAGAATCCGCAGTTCCCTACCCGCATGATCGGCGTCGTCGAAAAATGCACGCTCTGTTATGAGCGTCTCGCCGTGGGTCTTCTTCCCGCTTGCGCGGAGGTGTCCAACGGCGCGATTGTGTTCGGCGATCTCGGAGACCCCAACTCCGAGGTGAGGAAGGTCATCGAGTCGAGCTATACGATACGTCGGAAGCCCGAACTCGGGACTCAGCCAAGTATTTACTATGTAATAGGAGGTAGGGAATAATGCTCGAGAAAGCGCTTATCGGAGGCAAACGCTACTGGTTGTGGATAGGGGCGCTGCTCGTCATTATCGGTGTCGCCATGACCCAGTATCTGCGTCAGTTCAGCTATGGTCTGGGAATCACCGGTTTGAGCCGCGATGTTTCGTGGGGGCTGTACATAGGCCAGTTCACCTTTCTGGTCGGAGTCGCGGCCTCGGCAGTGATGCTCGTCATTCCCTATTATCTGCACGACTTCAAGAAGTTCGGCAAGATCGTCATTCTGGGCGAGTTCCTCGCGGTCTCGGCGGTCACGATGTGCGTGCTCTTCATCTTTGTCGACATGGGACAGCCGATGAGGATCATGAACGTCGTGCTCCATCCGACGCCGAATTCGATCATGTTCTGGGACTTCATCGTGCTCACCGGTTATCTCATCCTGAACATCGTCATCGGCTGGACTACGCTGCATGCGGACAAGAAAGGGGTGCATCCGCCGCAGTGGGTGAAGCCCCTCATTTATCTCTCGGTCCCCTGGGCGGTCAGTATCCATACAGTTACCGCCTTCCTGTATTCGGGAGTTCCCGGGAGGCACTTCTGGCTGACCGCCATTATGGCCGCCCGATTTCTCGCATCGGCATTTGCCGGAGGTCCGGCGCTGCTCATCATCCTCGCCCTGCTGGTGAGGAAACTTTCGAAATTCGATCCCGGGTACGAGCCGATCCAGGCGCTCGGCAAGATCGTTACGTATGCGATGTTCGCCAACGTCTTTTTCCTCGGCCTCGAGATCTTCACTGCGTTTTACAGCAATATCCCGGGCCATATGGCGCCGATCCGGTATCTGTATACCGGTTTTGAAGGACACGGCAAACTCGTCTCGATCATGTGGACGTCGAGCATCCTGGCCGTGCTGTCGCTCACCATTCTTGTTTTCCCTGCGTTGAGGAGGAACGAGAACATACTCGTCGTCGCCTGCGTGTCTATGTTCATCTCCCTCTGGATCGACAAGGGATTCGGACTCATCGTCGGCGGTTTTGTTCCCAATATGTTTGAGGGGGTCACCGAGTACTGGCCTACTGCGCCGGAGACGATGATTACTATCGGCGTCTGGGCGATCGGGTTCCTTGTCCTGACCGTGTTATACAAGGTGGCGATTGCGGTCAGGGAAGAGGGCGGATATCACGAGTAAAGGGCTGGCTTTTTATAAAGCAAGTTATTTATAATTAAGAAAACCATGCTGGTGGTTAATGACACGAAGGAGGATTGAGTAATGTATCTTGTTTCTGTTGACGCATCGAAGTGCGAAGGTTGTGAGGAGTGCGTAAATAACTGTCCTGTCAGCGTTTTTGTGATGAAGGACGGCAAGGCATTCGCGGAGCAGGCTGATCTTTGCGAGGGCTGCCAGACCTGCACCAGCGTATGTACGACGGGTGCGGTTACCCTTACCGAGATGTAATTGTTTGGGGGTTTTAGGGGCGGCGGGTTTTCCCGTCGCCCCTTTTTTTTGTCTGCCTTACTGGATTCCTCCCTTTGTTCCCGACGCTGCCGCTCTGCTGAAATGGGCGAAAAAGATTCGCTAATTACTGAGTGATTCCCCAGCTAGAGGCACTCCGGTCGCCATATCGGCATCATGGGAGCGATAAATGGGGATATTTCGCTGTAAATTCCGAAAACGGTCGGATTCGGGTGCGCGGTCTTAAGTTGCATAGTTGCGCAAGTTGGAGCCGTGCACTAGGCTATATATAAGAAAGGGTTCAAGAAAGAATGTATCCCCGGCGAAGATGGCGGGGGGGAAGGAGGCGTAGGTTATGGTACTCGAACTGGACAAAAAGGAGTTAGAGGCGTTACGGCATGCCCTTGAGGTTCTCGACAGCCAGTTGAAGGACGAAAGGGTGAAGACTGACAACAGGGAGATGCGGGAGTGTCTGCGCGAAGACCAGTACCTGCTCGAAAGGATAATGACGAAGGTGGCGAGTAACGAGCTGGTGAGCTGATAGTGATGAGGAGAAGCCCGAAAGAAGGTGAGGGTGATGAAAGTATTGTCATGCAGGGATGTGGGAGTAAACTGTGATTTCCAGGCGCGGGGCACAACGGTTGACGAGGTGGTCAGAAAGGCGGCGAATCACGCCAGGAAAGACCATCATGTCGATAAAGTGACAAAAGATTACCTGGACGCCTGGAGAAAGAAGGTCCACAACGAATGAATGACCTGTCTTCGGGACGTGCAGCGGCATGAGATGGCGCTCATGTCGCTTTTTTTTGTCCCCTGATCCGGACGTATGTTCTGTTGCGCGGCGGAACGCCTTCCGCCGCGCAACAGCGAAAAAGTTAGGCCTCGCAGCAGAGCCTTCTCATTCTTTTCTTTCCGTTGGGAGAGACTGCGAGCACGACCTCGATCTTCTTGCCGCAGTTGCTGCAGAAATTGCCCTTCCCTTTATTCTCGAGCCTCGCGCTGACGTCGGTCTTGGATTTTTTCTCACCTGCCATGATGGTACCTCCTTTCTCCGTCTGTGCGCCCGGTTTATTTCTGGCCGGACACACATCCTGCCCCGCACGGGGGGACCGGACTACTGGGCGACCCCCAAAAATGGGCCGCCAAAAAAGTAAACCCCCTATTATAATTATTTGAAGCGAGAGCTGTCAACATCACTATCCCAGGCCGGATTGGTACGGGAAAAATCGGTCGGCCGGCGCGGGCGGTCAGGCGGTCTCGGGAGGATGAATCATATGGCGGATGATTTTCCCTTCCACCAAATAGATTACCATCTCGGCAATATTGGTCGCGTGGTCGGCAAGCCGCTCGAGATACTGCGCCACAAAGCTTATCTTCATCGCCCGGGAGACGGTGGTCGGATCCTGGGCCATGAAAAACGCGAGTTCCTGCAAAACGTCGTGCTTCAGGTCGTCCACCTCGTCGTCTCTCATGATGACCTCCGTGGCAAGTTTCTTGTCCTTTCTCACAAAAGCATCGAGCGCATCCCTCATCATCCCCTGTGCGATTTCCCTCATTCGCGGGATATCGATATAGGGCTTCAGGATCGGTTCTTCATTGAGCTCGATCGCCCGCTCGGCGATATTGACGGCAAGGTCCCCCATCCTCTCCATGTCGGTCGTGATCTTCATCGCGGTCGTGATGAAGCGGAGGTTGCCCGCCATCGGCTGCCGCAGGGCGATAAGCCGTATGGAATCCTCGTCGATCTCGACGTCCAGCGTATTGACGACGCGGTCGTTGTCGATCACCCTCTGCGCAAGGGCGTTGTCCCTTTCGACGAGGGCCTGAATTGAGTTCTTGAGCGCCTCCTCGACAAGGGAGCCCATCTTGAGTATCTTTTCTTTCAGCTGCTGTAATTCATCGTCGAGAACTGTCATTATCCAAACCTCCCGGTCACATAGTCTTCAGTCAGTTTTTCCGAAGGCGCAGTGAATATCTTGTCGGTCCTGTCGAACTCAATCAACTCGCCGAGCATCAGAAATCCGGTCCAGTCGGATATCCTTGCCGCCTGCTGCATATTGTGGGTAACTATAACGATTGTGACGTCTTTTTTCAAGACCTCGGTGAGCTCCTCTATCTTCGCGGTGGATATGGGATCGAGCGCCGACGTGGGCTCGTCGAAGAGGAGCACCTCGGGGTCTACGGCGAGCGCCCGTGCGATGACGAGCCGCTGCTGCTGCCCGCCGGAGAGGGCATATGCGCCGGCACCGAGCTTGTCCTTCACCTCGTTCCACAACGCCGCATGCACGAGCGCCTTCTCGACCTTTTCCGAAAGCTCAGCCCTTTTCTTCACGCCCTTCAGCTTCAGCCCGTAGGCGATATTGTCGAAGATGCTCATCGGAAACGGCGTCGGCTTCTGGAAGACCATCCCGATCCTGCTCCTGAGATTAATCAGATCGGTCCCGCCGGAAAGGATGTTGTCTCCCTGGAAAAGGACCTCCCCCTGATAACGGTTGCCCGGATAGAGGTCGTGCATGCGGTTGAAACACCGAAGCAGGGTCGTCTTCCCGCAGCCGGAAGGGCCGATCAGGGACGTTACGGTGTTCCTGTAGACAGTCAGATTGATCTTCTTCAGGGCGTGGATATTGCCCGAATAGTAGAAGTTGAGCCCCTTCACCTCCAGTTCGATCTTCCCGGCCACTATTTGTACCTCCACTTGATGATGAGCCTTCCCGTAATGGTAAGGATGAGGATGAATATGGTGATGACAAAGGCGGCCGCCCACGCCTGGGCATGCCAGTTATCGTAGGGCCCCATCGCGTACTGGAAGATCGTCACGGTCAGCGACGCCACCGGCTGTTTCATGTCCAGCGAGTAGAATGAATTGTTGAAGGACGTAAACAGCAGGGGGGCCGTCTCGCCGGCCACCCTGGCGATCGAAAGGAGCACCCCGGTGAGGATGCCTGTCGCCGCCCCGCGATAGACCACCTGCGTAATCACTTTATAGTAGGGCGCGCCGAGGGCAAAGGCCGCCTCCCTCAGCGTCCAGGGGACGAGAGAAAGCATGTCTTCCGTGGTGCGCAACACCACCGGGATCATGATGATCGCAAGGGCGACGGCACCGGCCCACCCGTTGAAGTGGCCGATCGGCTTCACCAGCACCGCATAGATAAACGTGCCGATGACGATCGAGGGTACGCTGACCATGATGTCGGCGAGGATGCTGATGAGCCGGGCGATCTTTCGCCCCCGCGCATATTCCGCAAGGAACGTCCCGCCCAGGACACCCATCGGCACGCCGATCAGCGTCGCGCAGACGGTGATCAGCAGCTGGCCGACGAAGGCGTTCCGCAGCCCGCCGCCGTCGACGCCGGGAGGCGCGGGATCGTTCAGAAAGAGGTCGATGTGCAGGGCCTTGATCCCATGGACGAGGACGTCGCCGAGGATGAAAACGAGCCAGAAGAGACCGCCGAGCGCCGCAAGGGTGCTCAGGGAAAGGGCGATGAACCCCTCCGTCTTTCTGATCTGCTCGCGTGTCATCGGGAGTACTTCCTCTCCGCCTTGAGGAGAAAGAATTTCGCCACGGCAAGCGTGATAAAGCTCAGGACGAACAGCACGAGGGCGAGATAAAAGAGCGAGGACAGATAGACGTCGCTGTCAGCCTCGGCGAACTCGTTGGCGAGCGTCACGGTGATCGTCGCGGCGGCGTCGAAGAGGGACGTCGTGATCCGGTGGTTGTTGCCGAGCACGAAGGCGACGGCCATCGTCTCGCCGAGCGCCCTCCCGAGGGAGAGGACGACGCCTCCGAACACCCCGAGTTTCGAATAGGGGATAACAACGTTTTTCACCACCTCCCATCTGGTGGCGCCGATCGCATAGGCCGACTCCTTCACGACCGCGGGCGTGAGGTTGAACGAGTCCCTCGAGATACTGGCAGTAAACGGGATGATCATGATGCTCAGGATTACGCTTGCCGTCAGGATATCGATTCCCATCGGTGTGCCCTGAAACAGTATGCCGATCAGGGGGACCCCGGAAAATATCTTCTTCAGAAAAGGCTCGATATAGGTGCTCATGATCGGCGAGAGGGTGAAAAGCCCCCACATGCCGTATATGATGCTCGGGATCGCGGCGAGGAGCTCGATGGCGGCCCCGATGGGCCCTTTTAGAAAATTCGGCGAGATCTCGGTGACGAATATGGCGATGCCGACCGCAAGCGGTATCGCGATCGCCAGGGAAAGGACGGTTGTGAGAACAGTACCGTAAATATTGGTGAGTGCGCCGAAGGACTGCCTGACCGGGTCCCAGTCCGTCGAACTGAGGAACCTCCAGACGCCGAACCTCCCTATCGCGAGCGAAGACTCCGAGACGAGCACATAAAGAATCCCGGCAATGAGGACAATGACGGAAAACGCCGCCGCCGCCGTCATGACGGAAAAGAATCTGTCAACGGGGTTCTTCTTTGCGGTCCTTGCCATCTCTCGTCTCGCCCGATTCTTTTTCGGATAACAATGGGGCAGGCCGATTGCCTGCCCCGCCTTAAAGCGCGATCTACAGAATTCCGTGCGTCTTCCAGTAGGCCCTGATCTTGTTCTTCAGGGAAGACGGCAGCGGCACGTATACCAGGTCTTTGGCCTTCTTGTCGCCGTGATTGAACGCCCAGTCGAAGAATTTCACGACCTTTTTGTTCGAGTCGGTCTTTTCTTTTGCCAGGAGGATAAAGGTCGCCCCGGCAATCGGCCAGGCCTTCTTACCCGGAGCATTTACGAGCCAGAGATGAAAATCCTTTCCGGGATCGAAATTGCCGGTGGCGGCGGCATCTTCGAAGGTCTCGAAGCTCGGCTTTACGAAATTGCCGGCGGAGTTCTTCAGAAGCGCATAGGCCAGTTTGTTCTGCTCCGCATAGGCGAATTCGACATACCCTATCGAACCGGCGGTCCTCTTCGTGTAGTTGGCCACGCCTTCGTTGCCTTTGCCGCCGATGCCTGCGGGCCAGTTGACCGAGGTGCCGGCGCCGACCTTGCTCTTCCAGACGGGGCAGACCTCGCTGAGATAGGTGGTGAATATCGCGGTAGTGCCGGAGCCGTCGGACCTGTGGACCACCGTCATTTCGCTGTGGGGAAGACGCAAGCCGGCGTTCAGGGATTTGATCCTGCCGTCGTCCCAGTATTTGATGTCCCCGAGATATATCCTGCAGAGCGCGTCGGAATCGAGCTTCAGCTCTCCTGCCTTTACGCCGGGGACGTTCACCACCGGCACTACTCCTCCTATTACTGCCGGGAACTGGAGAAGGCTGTCCTTTTTCAGCTGGGCCGGCGCAAGCGGCGCGTCGGATGCTCCGAAGGCGACCGTCCTCGCACTGATCTGCTTGATCCCGCCACCCGAGCCGATAGACTGGTAGTTCAGCTGCACCCCGGTAACCTTGTTATAGTCATACGACCATGCGGAGTAAACCGGATAAGGGAAAGACGCCCCAGCACCGTTGAGCATGTCCGCCGCATCCGCATGGGTAAAAGAAAAGACGAGCGCCAAGGCCAGAGCTAATTTCAGGAATACTTTCATGAGTGCCTCCTTCTGGATCTCAATTAGATTATACTTCGATTGTTACAACAGTGTTACAGCAGGGTTAAAAGTATGTTACATACCCGCTGTCCCTTGTCTCAGCAACAATTCCGCTGCGCATCGGATGTCACTTTGTATTACGATACCAGCTGGATGTTACAGAAATATTAACGGGAGGTTACAGTTTGAAGAAGAAAAATGGGTGTCGGCGGCTTCGGGAATAAGGAGGGTGCTTCGACACTCTCCGCTGCTAAAGGACGATGAGCACCTTCGTGCCCTTGCCGTGGACGCTCTCCACCTTCATGCTCCAGCCGTGGGCCTTCACCAGGTGTTTGACGATCGCGAGGCCGAGGCCGGTGCCGCCCATCTTCCGCGAGCGCGCGGGATCGACCCTGAAGAACCGCTCCCCGAGTCTCGGCAGGAACTTGGCCGGCACCCCGGTACCGGTGTCCTGGACGAAGAGGAAGGGCCTTCCGCCCTCACCCCCGCCTTCAATGCCGAAGGTCACTCCCCCGGCCTCGGTGAACTTGATCGCGTTGTCCACGAGGTTGGTGAGTATCTGGAGAAGCCGGTTCCTGTCCGCCTCGATCTCTGCGAGGGCAGGGTCAGTCTCGACCTCCAGGAATAGCCCCTTTGCCGCTGACTTCGCACCGAACAATTCGACGATATTTTCGAAGACGCCGCGGATGTCCGTGCGGGCCTTCTCGACTTTTATGACGCCGAGCTCTATTTTCGATATCGTCATCAGGTCGTCGACGAGGGCGTTGATACGTTCGCTGTTGGACCGGATCGTCTCGATGAACCGGGCGGCGTTTTCGCGGTCGGCCAGCGCCCCGTCCAGGAGGGTGTCCGCGAATCCCCTGATCGCGGTGATCGGCGTCTTCAGCTCATGCGAGACGTTTGCGACGAAATCTTTCCTGACCTGTTCGAGCTTCTTGATCTCGGTGATGTCGTGGAAGACCGCGACGAAGCCCGAAAGCTCTCCTTCCCGGTAAAAGAGGGGAGATACCCTGACCGCGAGATATTTTTCGGAAGGAGATTCGATCATAAACTGTGACATGCCGGGTATGCGGCTCTCCCTCACCTGCCCGATCAGCTCGGTGAATTCGTGGTTCCTGACGATTTCGGCGAACCGGGGGGCCGCGGCGGGGATATCCCCGAAGAAATCCTTCACCGACTCGCTCGAAAGTATCACCATGCCCTTTGCGTCGATTATGAGGAGTGCGTCCGGCACGCTCCTGAGGATGACGCTGAGGCGGTTGCGCTCCTCCGCGCACCGGGTCATCATCTCCTGCAGCGTCACCGACATGGCGGTCAGGTTGTCCGCGATCTCGGTAAATTCGCCGGCGTTTTTCAGGAAGAGCCTCTTGTCTATCTCCCCCTTCGATAACGACCGGGAGAACTCGGTGATCTGGTGGAGCAGCCTTCGCAGATGGTCGGTCTGCCATGTCGAGACTGCCAGTGTCGCGAACAGGACCGCGAGCATAACGAGGATGATCTTCCCCCTGAGGGCGTTTACCGCGCTGTCGATCTCGCTGAGCGGCACCGCGAGGCGGATGAAGCCCTCTTCCTTCCCTCCGGCGGCGACCTGTTTCGCGACGTAAAGGAAATCATATCCAAGCGTATGGCTGCGCCGGACGGCCGAGCCGCTGCCGAGAAGCGCCGCCTGCTGCACCTCGGTGCGGTTTTCGTGGTTCTCCATGCTGCCGGAGTCGTGGTCGGAGTCGCCGATCACCCTTCCGTCGGGGAGGATGACGGTCACCCGCGCATGGATTTCGCTCTTGAGGTCCCGGCAGACGACGTCGAGGTCCGGTTTATCGAAGGAGATCATCTTCGAGGCAAGGGAGACGGTGTCTAAGAGATGGCTCTCGAGGTTCGCGACGTAATTCTCCCTCACGGCCGAGGTGATGTAAAGCTCCGTGAAAATGCCCGCAGCCAGAAGCACCGCCGCATAGATCAGGAAGATCCGTCTGAATATTCTCGCCTTCATAGCACCGGGTCCACGTAGTATCCGATTCCCCTCTTCGTCCTGAGGTACTTTGGCTCCGCAGGGTCGTCCTCGATCTGGGTCCGCAGTCTCCGCACATGTACGTCGACTGTCCGGGGCTCCACGAAAGCCTCGTCCTTCCAGACCGCATCGAGCAGCTGGTCGCGGCTAAAGACCTTGCCTTTTCTCTCGACCAGATACAGGAGGAGTCTGAACTCGGTGGAGCTGAGAGAAAGCGGGACGTCCCGCTTCGTTACGGTGTATGTTTCCCTGTTTATCGTAAGGTCTCCTAGCCGCATCACCTTCTCGTCTTCTTTCCTGCCCGCGGTCCTTCGCAAGACCGCCCGTATGCGGGCGATGAGCTCCCGCGGGCTGAAGGGCTTGGTGAGATAGTCGTCCGCGCCGACCTCGAGGCCGAGTACCTTGTCGACCTCTTCGCCTTTGGCGGTGAGCATGATGACCGGAAGGTTTTTCGTCGCGGGGTCATTTCTTATGACCCTGCAGAGCTCCATCCCGGTCATCCCGGGCAGCATCAGGTCGAGAACTACGAAATCGAACTTCCCGCCCCTGATCTTTGCGAGCGCCTCGTCTCCGTCGGATGCGGAGGAAACGAGAAAGCCTTCTTTCCCGAGATTATAGGCGACGAGCTCCACGATATCGGGCTCGTCGTCGACGACCAGGATATTCCTCTGGGCCTTCAATGCCGTTTACCGGGTCCTTTCGTTGACGAAACGCATCGATAGTGTATCGAAGTATAACAGAAATCGGCGCATTCAGCCAGACAGGAGGCCGGTCAGGATGGAATTGGCCGGCAGAGGGTGGTAAGCTGTGTCTATGGCCGCACCTCCCGGCCTGCGAGGGAAAGGGATGAAAGACTGGGCCTATCTTCTGGACGTCACACATAATGCGATCATCATACGCGGCATGGATGACCGGATCACCTTCTGGAACCGTGCTGCCCGGGAGAGGTACGGGTGGGATCAAGAAGAAGCATCGGGCCGTGTGACTCACGAGCTCCTTCGGACTCAGTTCCCCGTTCCCCTGGAAGAGATCCGGGCCGAACTGTTTCGGGGCGGGCGGTGGGAAGGGGAGCTGGTGCATCGCACGCGCGACGGTTCTCGAATCATCGTGGCGAGCCGGTGGGTCCTTCGAAGGGATGATTCAGGGGGCCCGCAGGAAATCCTCGAGATCAACAACGACATCACGAAGCAGAAAGAAGCCGAGGAGCGGTACCAGTCGCTCTTCAGAAACAGCAGGGATGCGATCCTTCTGACGTCCCCCGCCGACGGGAGTATCCTGGCCGCGAACCAGGCGGCCTCGGAATTATTTCAGATGACCGAGTCCGAGATCTGCCGCGCGGGCAGGGAGGGGCTGGTGGATGCCTCCGATCCCCGCCTGGGCGCACTTCTCGAGGAGAGGAGCCGGACGGGGAGCGCAAAGGGCGAGGTCACGCTTGTGCGGAAAGACGGGACGAGGCTCCAGGCCGAGATCTCTTCTTCTGTCTATACTGACAGGGGCGGCGAGCTGAGGACCAGCACGATTATCAGGGACATCACCGACTGCAAGCTCGATGAGAACGCCCTGCGGGAGTCCGAGGAAAAATTCAGAAACGTCTTCGACAGGGCGAACGACGGGGTCCTGATCGCCGATATCTCGACGAAGAAGTTCGTCGAGGCAAACAGGACGATATGCCTCATGACCGGCTACGACAGGGATGAAATCCTCCGCCTGGGTATCGAAGACATCCATCCCGCCGAGGACCTGCCGCATGTGGCGGCGGAGTTCGGAAAGCAGATGGCGGGAGAGAAGACGATTGCCGAGGGCCTGAGGGTGGTGCGGAAAGACGGCAGCATCTTCTGCGCCGATGTCAGCTCTTCCGCCGTCACTTTCAGGGGGAAGGCATACGGGGTCGGTTTTTTCCGGGACATCACGAAACGCAAGCAGGCGGAAGAGGCGCTTCGCGAAAGCGAGAAGCGGCTCGCGCAGGCCCAGCGTATCGCCCACCTGGGCCACTGGGACCGCGATATCGCAGCCGGGACGGCGACCTGGTCGGCCGAAACCTTCCGGATCTTCGGGCACGAGCCGCAGGACGATCGGGTTTCGAACGAATTCTTCTTGCGGCACCTGCATCCGGAAGACCGGGAGGCGGTCGGCCGGGGCATTTCCGATGCGCTGGAGCGGAGCGGGACTTTTGAGATGGAATTCAGGATCGTCCGTCCCGACGGGACGATTCGCTACGTCTTCGCCTACGCAGAGGTGTCTCGTGACTCCGGGGGAAGGCCCTCTCATTTCTTCGGAACCGTCCAGGACGTTACGGAGCGCAGGCAGGTGGAGGAACAGCTCGCCACGGCACGGAAGCTCGAGTCCGTAGGGATCCTGGCGGGGGGGATCGCCCATGACTTCAATAATCTGCTGTCGGCGATCCTCGGCAATGTCTCCCTTGCGAAGATGGCCGGGCCGTTGAGCGGCGGGATGGAGAAACTTCTCCGGGAGGCGGAAGAGGCCTGTCTTCGCGCCGCCGAACTGAGCGGCCGGCTGCTCACCTTTTCCTCGGGCGGAGAGCCGCTCCGGGAGGCGACGGACATCCGGGAGCTACTCAGTGACGCTGCTGCCCTTGCGCTCGGGAACTCAAACGTGATCGCGGCATTCAGTCTGCCCGAAGATATGCCGCCGGTGATGATCGACAGGGGTCAGATGACGCAGGTCTTCAGAAATATCGTGACGAACGCGCGGGAGGCGATGCCGGGTGGCGGGACCGTGCGGATCGAAAGCGATCTGGTCAGGATCGACGAAGGCGGCAGCGTTGCCCTCCGTCCCGGCGAATACGTGAAGATCACGGTGACCGACCACGGCTCTGGCATCTCCCCGGACAGCGTCGGGAGGATATTCGACCCGTACTTCAGCACGAAGGGAATGGGGAGCAGGAAAGGCCAGGGGCTCGGACTGACGATCTGCCATTCGATCGTCGGCAAGCATGACGGCGGCATTACCGTCGAATCCAGGCCGGGAGAGGGCGCATCGTTTGCGGTATACCTCCCCGCCGGGGAGAGACGAAGCCAAGAGCGGCAGATGGCCCCCCGCCGTCCTGCCGGGCCGGCCGGACAGATCACGCGCGTCCTTGTGATGGACGACGAAGAACTGGTGCGGGCGATCGTGCAGGACATACTGCGCCATTACGGCTACGACGTCCTTGCCGCCCCGGACAGCCGCCAGGCGGTCGAGGCGTTCCGGACCGCCCGTGCTTCCGGCCGGCCTTTCGACGTCGTCATCCTGGACCTGACGATCCAGGGAGGCCCCGGAGGCCTCGACACCTTAAAGGAGTTGCGGAAGGTCGATCCCTCGGTGAAGGCGGTCATCTCAAGCGGGTATGCCGATGATCCGGCCATGAGGCACTATCAGAAATGCGGCTTTCTCGCCGCGATAGCAAAACCCTATACGGCGTCGGCGCTGAAGAGGGTGCTCACCGGCCTTTCCTCCGGGTAATCGGTTCTTCTCCTGCGATACCAACGGGCCATTTATCCCTCAAAAGGAAAAGCTGTTTCACTGCCGCTGACTCTGCAGAAAAAGGGGGATCGGCGGGTATATGGAGTATTGCGAAGCGAAGAAAATATAATATATAGGATGAGGATTATGGCGGCGAACCTTGCAGAAGAGGCGAAGTCTTTTTTGTCGCAGAAGGTGGCGGCATCGATGGAGGGCTATGAGACGAGGGAGCCGCAGCTTAGGATGGCGGAGGCCTGCGCAGACGTGATCGGCGCCGGCGGCATGCTCGTCGCCGAGGCGGGCACCGGCACAGGCAAGACCTTCGCGTATCTCGTCCCGATCGTCCTGTCGGGCCGGAAGGCGATCGTTTCGACCAGGACGATCAACCTTCAGGAGCAGCTGTCATCGAAAGACCTCAGGTTCCTTTCCGGGCTGAGGGATTTCCGGTATGCGGTCGCAAAGGGGAGGAGCAATTATCTTTGTCTCCGGCGGCTGCATGCCTTTCATCCGGACGATGCAGAGGAAAAGACCGGACAGAAGGTCCTTCTCGACTGGTCGGAGGAGACCGCTTCCGGCGATATCGAGGAATACCAGGGCGGCCGGAGGCCTCCGGTCTGGGAGAAGGTATGCGCCGATGCCGACGCCTGCAGGGGGAAGAAATGCGGCCATTTCAGAAAATGCTTCTACTTCCTCGCACGGCAGAAATGGGAGGCGGCCGATGTCGTGGTGACGAACCACGCGCTTCTTGCGATCAACGCGATGATGTCCGACGAAAGGAAGCTCCTTCCGAAGGCCGACGTTCTGGTGGTCGACGAAGGGCATGCGCTGGACGCAATATTCTCCGAACAGATAGGGCTGAACCTCTCGGACAGGGGCTTCGAGAAGATCTTCAACGTGCTGCTGAGAGTCGATCAGCGGGGGGCCTACAAGGGGCTTCTTGCGAAAACACCTGCGCTCTTTCCGGACGTCGAGGCGCTGAAGGTCGAAACGGGTGTCTTCTTCAGCAAGGTGAGGGACTCCACGGAACACAGAAGGCTTATCAGAGGAAGGTTTGCGCTCGCCGGGCCTGTTTCGGAACTGGCCGTCTCCATCAGGTCTCTTCTCGAAAAGATCAGAGCCTCGGCCGCGGGTCTTTTCACCGAAGACGAGGAACTCGACCTGAAGGCCGCGGTCCTCAGGCTCCGTTCGTATGTTGATGGGATGGAAACCTTCGGCGAAGAGGCAGACGGATTCGTGAGGTGGGCCGAGATCGAGGAGAGACGCACCGTCCTCAGGATGTCGCCGGTCTATCCCGCCGAGTTCGTCAGGACGAACCTGCTTCCGGACTACGACTCGGTCATCCTCACCTCCGCGACTCTTTCAGTCGGGGGCGACTTCGGGCTGATCGAGGGCGTGCTGGGGCTCGACAGCCCCGAGACCCTGTCGGTGCCTTCCCCGTTCGACATCAGGGGCCAGACCGAGGTGAGCGTCGAGCGGGGGATCGATCTTCAGAGGGAAGACGGCATAGAGCACCTCGCCCGGGCGGTCCTGCGGGAGTCGACGAAAGAGGAGGGCGGGACGCTCGTGCTCTTCACCTCGCGCGAGGTGATGAGAAAGACGTGGGAGCGTTCCGCGGGACACCTCTCCGACGCCGGTCTGAATCCTATGCTTCAGGGCGAGATGCCGAACCGGATGATACTCCGGGAGATGAGGGGAAGCACCAACAGCGTCATCTTCGGGCTCGACTCGTTTTGGGAGGGGGTGGACGTCAGGGGCGATGCCCTCAGGTGTCTTATCATCACGAAGCTTCCGTTCGAGGTGCCGACCGAACCGCTCATGGTGGCGCGCACCGAGGAGATCAGGAAGCGGGGTGGAAACCCCTTCAGAGACTATTCGCTCCCCAGGGCTGTCCTGAAGTTCAGGCAGGGGTTCGGAAGGCTGATACGGTCGAAAGACGACAGAGGGAGGGTGATCATCTGCGACGAGAGGGCCGTGACGAAGGACTACGGCAGGAAGTTTATGGAGAGCATCGGGTAAGAGGAGTTTACCCTCGTGGTGCATACCGGCGGGCAGAGCGTCCCTCGCATCTTTTCTGATGCGGCAGGATTTGACGGAGCATGGCGTCGGGAATACGGGACTTCAAGCAAATGTATGTTCTGATAGAGGTCTTTGGACGTGGCTTCCGATGCGCTAAGATCGCTCTTGCTGTCTCGGCAGCCGCCGGGACGGCGCTTGCGATCGATTCGATACGGGAGGGCCCTGGTCGAGTATGTGGTTATGAAATCGAAACAGCCGTTCGTTATGAAGAACGAGCCGCGTAAGGGAGGATATATGAACAAGACGAAGGCGATCTGGTGAGGATGGAGCAAAGGGGCCCCTTCCCCATAGCGAGATGATGTCTGCGCCGGGCCGACCTATCCTCTATAATAGAGAATAGGATAATGATACGCAGCAGGAGAGAAGACTATGAACATAATGGCATTCAACGGAAGTCCGAGGAAGAAGTGGAATACGGCAGCGTTGCTTGAGAAGGCCCTTGAAGGCGCTGCCTCACAGGGGGCCGAAACAGAACTCATCCATCTGTATGATCTCGATTACAAAGGATGCATAAGCTGTTTTGCCTGTAAGACGATAGGGGGCAAAAGCTACGGCAGGTGCGCCGTCAAGGACGACCTGACGGCAGTATTCAGGAGGGTTGAGGAGGCCGATGCAATCATCCTCGGTTCCCCGATCTATTTCGGGGATGTTTCCGGGGAGATGAAATCGTTTTTGGAGCGTCTGGTGTTTCCCTATTACACATATACCGATCCTCCGCAGACGCTTTTCCCCAAAAAGATTAAGGCGGGGTTCATCTATGCGATGGGTGTCACGGAGGAGATGATGCAGCAGATGGGATACGCCCAAAATTTCGACCGCCAGAAAATGTTCCTGACAAGGCTATACGGGTATTCAGAATATATGTGCAGTTTCGACGCCTATCAGTTCGATGATTATTCAAAGGTCCTCGCAACCCGGTTCGACCCCGGGAAGAAAAAGAAGAGGCATGATGAGATATTCCCTGTTGATTGCCGGCGGGCGTATGAAATGGGGGTGAGGTTGGCGGGGGGGAAATAGCGGCCCGTGGCGCGGCTGTGAAGGGGGCAACGGTCGCCCCTCAGACAATCCGCTTTCTTCTTGGGATATCGCACTTCACCTTATCGCCGCCGCAGGGAGGAAAAACCGTCCTGTTGTCATGCTCCGAATGAGGATGGATGCAAAAGAATTTCTCCTTTGAGGATCGCCCGGAGGGAGTGAACGGCGGCGCAGCCGCCTTCGCTTCGTAATACTTGCACTGCTCTTTCACCTTGGAACGCCAGAACCAACGTTCCCATTGGTTCGTCTTATCTTCCATCCGGAATTTTACAACAAAAGGGCCGGATAGTGCTATGAAAAATTCTCAATATGCCTTATCTTTGCCGGATAGGTGAGTATCATTATAATCCTCCTTGCCTCATTAGGGCGTGAAGCAGGCCTTTGCCCAAATCCTTGCTGCCGCGCAGGGGATTAAATTATCATGCGGGAAGGGTATTGAAAACACCGTCATGAGGTATTCGATGGCCTGCTGCCCGGCAATTGCAAAAAAGAGACACACATGTCAATAGTCAAGTCTGACCCCATAGGCCTTTTTTTAATTCACTGGCCTTCAGCTTAGGGGCATTCTTTTTGTCATTAAATTCAGGCCATCGTCCGAACAGCTCAACATATTTGGCAAAGCAATAATATTCCAAGTAAGCGACTTCCCCCATTTTCAGAAGGTCTTTCGGTTTATTCGACTTAACATCGCATTCGATTGGGCATACCGAGACAAATAATTTCTTTGTAAGGTCGTTATAGTCTCTGTATTTGTAGCGAACTCGCTCACCCCCGCCGTGCCCTTCTTTCCCGACAATAGTATCATCAAATTGCTTTAACCTTGCTTTTAAACCGCCCCCCGAATTGGTCATTCCAAAATATATAATTTCTTTCAGCCAAGCGAATGAACTGTCGGACATATCCTTACTTGACAACGCAAGTGCGTATACGCCTGGATTATCTGTTCGGTCGAGGCTATGTCTATTCTCCCATTGCACCCAATGTGAGAACTTAGGTTCAGTCATTCCATTAATCTCAGAGCTAACATGCAATTAAACAGTTTCCCCTCATCTACGAAATTCTATCATACTGCCTTGGTTTCTTTACCGATTTTTTTCTACCCGGTCAGTGGGTCCCCCAAATCAACGGCACCCCGAAACCGCAACTTTTTTCTGGAGTGAGGACGGTGTGCTTTCGATTGTGTAGCGTGAGCAAATGGGAATAGCTATGTTGACGCACCGAAACCGGAACGGGGATTAAGGGACCCCAGTGAGGACGGAGCGTTTTCAAAGTCGCCTCGTCGTTTGGGTCCCAGCCGGTCTCGTAGAGAGATACAGTCTATCTCCTGGAGCTATGGCGGAGTGGGGATTGTCTGTTTAATGAAAAAGGGGGTCACCCATTAAAGGCCACCCTGTCAAGAGCCCGCAATAATCCGCTCGTAAAAAGAGTCTTTTTACGCCTTTGTCGTCAGCTACCATCTCTTCGCTACACCTGAGGTTTTCATTCATTCGGTGT
>JAJXTV010000044.1 GCA_021783515.1 Nitrospirota bacterium | reverse complement strand
TAAGGCCGAAACTCATGACCGTCGGGGTGATACTGGCGGGTCTTATCCCGATCATGTTCAGTCATGGGGCCGGCTCTGATGTGATGAAGAGGATCGCGGCACCGATGATCGGCGGCGTCATCACCTCCGAGATACTCGAGCTTACGATTTATCCTGCGATTTACAAGATCTGGAAGAAGAGGGAGCTTCCGAAGGCCGCGGAACAGGGCTGATGAGGAGCGGGTTGACACCGACTGCCCGAAGGATTATAAGTATGTATGATCCTGGTTCTTGGATTACTCCCCTTCTTCGGACTTCTGATCTCCATGCTCATCATCGGCAATGCCGGAAGAAATCCCAGGGAAAAGGTCACGCTTTTTTTCCACAGTCCGCGGGACGCTGACAGTGATTCCGCATCCCTCCTTCTTTATATCAGGGCTGCGTTTTGGATATCGCTTTCCCTGTCGGCCTGGCTCATTGCGAAGACCGTCGGGGAGTAACCCTGGGATTGCATGGCGAACAACGGGCTCGACGGCGACCGGGTGAACCCTGTTGCATTGGCAAAGAACAAGGGTTTGCGCCGAAAGAACTTAACACAATTTAAAAGGATAGGAGCATCATGGCGTACAAACCCCACTGGCATGTATATATGACACATTTTCCTTTATCATTATTTGGAACTGCTTTTCTATTTCAGATTCTTCATTTGTTCACTATGCCGGAGTGCTTTGAACTATCAACCACTGTAACATTGGCGTTAGGCGCATTATCGCTAATCCCCACTATATTCAGTGGCTGGTGGACTTGGAAAAAACAATACAAATCTGCACGCGTACCTCTCTTTAGGAAAAAGATTGTCATTGCAGCCGTCTTACTTGTAGCGAGCATTCCGCTAGTGACCTGGCGAATCGGCTTTCCAGAGATGTTCTTCAATGTCCGATCAGGAATAAGTCACTGGTTATATTTTGCAGGAAACGGCCTGCTCATTGTTGGTGCAACTGCAGAGGGATTTTATGGGGGACAGTTGAACCATCATTGATTGACTTCTCTATCGACAGAAATAAGGAGATATTTTATAGGATTGCAAATTACTTCCGTGATCCTCATTAGTTGCAAACCCTAATATCTGCGATTAAGTCGGTGAAACTCAGACGCGGTTACGGTGCGATCAGGACTGTCTGAACCGGCTACTCACTCCACTTTTGTCCGCAGCCTTTTTTCAACGCCATCGTAAGGTATAATGAACCATGTCTGATGAACTGATCGTGATCGGGGGCGGACTCGCCGGCTCCGAGGCCGCCTGGCAGGCGGCACAGAGGGGAATAGAGGTCTGCCTCTGCGAGATGCGGCCGGGGAAGATGACCGAGGCCCACAGGACCGGAGGCCTGGGGGAGCTGGTCTGTTCGAATTCGCTCAGGTCGAACGATCTCTCCAGCGCGCCGGGGCTTCTCAAAAAGGAACTCTCGATGGCCGGCTCGCTGATCATGGAGGCTGCCGAAGCGGCCGCGGTCCCGGCGGGCTCGGCCCTGGCGGTTGACAGGGACCTCTTCTCGAAATACATATCGGCGCGCCTCGCCGGCCATGCGCGAATCAGGGTCGTAAGGGAGGAGATATCTGAATTGCCGGAAGCGACGGCGGTCCTGGCGACCGGTCCTCTTACTTCCCCCTCTATGGTTGCCTCCCTCTCGCGGCTTCTCGGCGGCGATTACCTCTACTTTTACGATGCGATCGCGCCGATCGTCGATGCCGATTCGATCGATTATGGGAAGGTCTACCGGGCTTCGCGCTACGGAAAGGGCGGTGACGATTACGTCAACTGTCCGATGAGCAGGGACGAATACGATGCGTTTTATGCCGCGCTCCTCGATGCCGACAGTGTGACGCCGAGAGAGTTCGAGGAGCAGAGGGTCTTCGAGGGATGTATGCCGATAGAGGTGATGGCGTCCCGTGGGAAAGACACGATCAGGTTCGGCCCGATGAAGCCGGTCGGTCTCCCGGACCCCAAGACGGGCAAAGAGCCTTACGCCGTCGTCCAGCTGCGGGCCGAAAACAGGAAACTGACGGCGTATAACATCGTCGGCTTTCAGACGCGTCTGAAGTGGCCCGAGCAGAAGCGGGTCTTCTCGATGATCCCCGGGCTCGGGCATGCGGAATTTCTGCGCTTCGGCAGTCTTCATCGCAATACGTTCATCAATTCGCCCCTCTTCCTGAACACTGACCTGTCGTTGAGGCCAAACGGGAATATCTTCGTCGCGGGGCAGATATCCGGCGTCGAGGGGTATATCGAATCGACCGCGATGGGATTGGTAGCGGGGATAAACGCCTCGTGCCGCATGAGGGGAAAGACGCCGCGAGAGGTCCCTTTTTCGACCGCGCACGGCGGCCTGATACGGCATATCACGGGGTCCGACAGCGGGCACTTTCAACCGAGCAACATCAACTTCGGGCTCTTTTCGGTCCCGGATGAATTCCTCCGGGTACGGGACAAGAAAAAGAGAAGGGCGATGATCGTCGAGCGGGCACTGACCGACTGGGAGGAGTATCTCGGAAAGGCGAAGGAATGAAGGACCATCTCGAGGGGTTCCTCAGGTATCTCGATCTGCAGAAGGGGGCTTCCGAGCACACCCTCAGGGCATACCGGAAGGACCTCGAGGCATTCGCCCCATACGTAACGAAAGGGGTCGAAGATATCGGGATGATCGACGTCAGGGTGTTTCTTGCCGGGCAGATCAAAGGCGGGCTCAGCAAAACGACCGCCGGCAGGAGGCTCGCGGCAGTCAGGTCCTTCCTGAAATATCTCTACCGCGAGGGGTACGTGAAGGAGAACCCCGCAAAGCTGGTGACCACTCCGAAGGCGCAGCGTCCCCTGCCGAGGTTCCTTTCGGTGGACGACGTCTTCTCTCTTGTCGAGCAGCCCAAGGGCATGGGGTTCCTTCAGACGAGGGACAGGGCGATACTGGAGCTTCTATATTCGAGCGGACTCAGGGTGAGCGAGATCGCCGGACTGAACATGGAAGACGTCAACACCAGGGAAGGCCTCGTCAAGGTAAAAGGTAAGGGCAGGAAAGAGAGGGTCGTCCCCGTCGGGTCGAAGGCGGTCGATGCGATCAAATCCTATCTCGTCGAAAAGATCCTCCTCAAACGAAAGAACAAGGCCCTTTTTCTGAACAATCGGGGCGAGCCGCTGTCGGACCGTGGAGTCAGGAGGATCGTGGTCAAGTACGCCAGGATGATCGGCATCAGCGGAAAGGTGGGGCCCCACACGCTGCGCCATACCTTCGCCTCGCATCTTCTGCAGGCCGGCGCCGACCTGCGGGTGATCCAGGAGCTCCTCGGACATTCGTCGCTTTCGACTACGCAGAAATATACCCATCTCGACATCACCCACCTCATGGAGGTATACGACAAGGCCCACCCGATGGCCGATAAGGAGGAATAAGGGCAGGGGCGCAGCGCGCCGTGCCGTGCCTCTCCTGCCGTATAAAGTAATGACATGCCGCACGGCCTTTTTGTAAGATAACTGATTACGGAGAAGGAGATATTATGTTGCACGCGACGACAATATTGTGTGTGAGGCGGGACGGGAAGGTGGCGATCGGCGGAGACGGCCAGGTCACGATGGGCAATACCGTGCTCAAACATAACGCCAAGAAGATACGCAGGATGTACGGCGACAGGGTGATCGGAGGGTTTGCGGGCGCAACCGCCGACGCCTTTACCCTCTTCGAAAAGTTCGAGGGGAAGCTCGAATCCTACCGGGGCAATATAACGAGGGCCGCCGTCGAGCTGGCCAAGGACTGGAGGACGGACAAGGTGCTCAGGAGACTGGAGGCCCTGCTGATCGTCGCCGATAAAGAGCACGTTTTTATTATTTCCGGCAACGGCGACGTGATCGAGCCGGAAGAGGGGATTGCGGCCATAGGTTCGGGAGGACCGTTTGCGCAGGCCGCGGCAAAGGCGCTGTACGACAATACGGCCCTCGGGGCGAAGGAGATACTCGAGAAGGCGATGAAGATCGCGGCGGGCATCTGTATTTACACAAACGAGAATGTCTCTATCGAGGAGCTGGCATAGCATGGATACCCTTACACCCAGGAAGATCGTCGAGGAACTCAACAGGTTCATCATCGGCCAGGACAAGGCGAAGAAGGCGGTGGCGATAGCCTTGCGGAACAGGTGGAGAAGGCAGCGGCTTTCGCCCGACCTCAGGGACGAGGTGCTCCCGAAAAATATTCTTATGATCGGCCCTACCGGCGTCGGGAAGACCGAGATCGCGAGGAGGCTTTCGAGGCTTGCGAACGCCCCGTTTTTCAAGGTGGAGGCGTCGAAGTTCACCGAGGTCGGCTACGTCGGCAGGGACGTCGAATCGATGATCAGGGACCTTACCGAGATCTCGATCAACATGGTCAGAACGGAACACCTCGACAGGATACGTGATAAGGCGAAACACCTCGCGGAAGAACGGCTTCTCGATCTTTTGCTTCCCCAGCCGAGGTATACGAAGGTGGAGGTGGATGAGCAGGAGCGGGAGAAGAACAGGGAGACTCGTGAGCGGCTGCGTGAGCAGCTGCGCAGCGGCAAACTCGATTCCCGGTACGTCGATATTGAGGTGAAGGAGAAGACGATGCCCTTCGGCGTGGTCTCGAACGTGGGGCTCGAGGACCTCGAGATAAACCTCAAATCGATGCTCGGCAACCTTCTCCCTGAGCGGTCGAAACGGAGGAAGGTGAAAATACCCGAGGCGTTCGTGCTGCTCGAACAGGAGGAGTCCGGAAAGCTGATCGACATGGACAAGATCACGCAGGAGGCGGTGGAGCGCGCGGAGCAGAGCGGGATTGTCTTTATCGACGAGATCGACAAGATCGCCAGCAAAGGCGGCGGGTACGGTCCCGATGTCTCACGGGAGGGGGTCCAGCGCGACCTGCTGCCGATCGTCGAGGGCTCCACGGTCACGACGAAGTACGGGCCGGTCAGGACGGAGCATATCCTTTTTATCGCGTCGGGCGCGTTCCATATGGCGAAACCCTCCGATCTCGTGCCGGAGCTTCAGGGCAGGTTTCCGATCCGGGTCGAACTCGACGCGCTCGGGCGGGAGGATTTTGCGAGGATCCTTACCGAGCCTCATAACGCCCTCGTCAAGCAGTATACGGCGCTGCTGGAGACCGAGGAGGTCGAGATCAATTTCCTCGGGGACTCGATAGACGAAATCGCCGAGATCGCGGCGGTGGTCAACGACAAGACCGAAAATATCGGGGCGAGAAGGCTGCATACCATATTGGAAAAGCTGCTCGAAGACGTCTCGTTCGACGCGCCGGAGATGCGCGGCGTGAAGCTGGACATCGACAGGAATTACGTGCGCCAGAAGCTCGGCGACATCGTGAAAGACGAGGACCTGAGCAGGTATATTCTGTAGGAGAGCGCCGAAGAGAAAATTCCGTTTTTCTTTCGGCGGGTGTGTTGCCTCTTTGTTTGTCGGAGGAGAAAGTGGCGCTCAAATCCTTTCTGATGCGATAGGACTTGACTGAGCATGGAGTCGGGGAAAGAGGACTTAACTGAAAGCCATGTGCCGTCCCGAAATTGCGGCGTGGCCCCCGATGCGCGAGGGAATCGCCACGAAAGGCTTTTCGTCCACTCTCCCCGCCTCTGTTGTATGCGCGATAGCTAATGTGCCTATGTGTGGTATTGCAAGCTGTGACATGAAGAAAAGCGGGAGATATTTCTTGTTTTTCGTGCTTCTGCTTCTTTCCGCTTGTTCCACGGTAAGGCAGGAGGCGCTGCCGGGATCGGGGTACGCGACGGCCTCGTGGTATGGGCCGAAGTTTAACGGCCGGCCGACTTCTTCGGGAGAGATCTTCAACATGTATGCGATGACCTGCGCCCATAAGGAGTATCCCTTCGGGACGAGACTCAGGGTCACCAATGTCGCCAACAGCAAGGCAGCCCTATGCACGGTCAACGACAGGGGGCCGTTCGTCGATGGAAGGGACATCGACCTTTCCTATGCGGTTGCCAGGGAGATCGGACTCATCGGGCCGGGCACCGGAAGGGTCTTTCTGGAGGTGGAGGGCAGGGACGCGTCTTATATCAGGAAGCCGAAGGTGGAGTCCTCCGGGCAGGCGGGCCCCTTTGCGATACAGGTCGGCTCTTTCGCGGAGAGCATCAATGCCGTGAGGCTCAAGGTGGCACTGAGGCTGAAATACGGGAATGTCTATATCCAGGAGGCAGACCTGAAAGGCGGAACGCACTACCGCGTGAGGATCGGCAATTTCGACACTTTGAGGGGCGCCCTATCCACTGCCGACCGGCTGGGAGAGGAAGGATATTCTGCGATCGTTCTGAAGGCCGACATCAGGATGTGATTCCTCATTTCCGCGCGGGCGGGAAGGTCGGGCGAATCCGGATGAAACAACGAGCACTGCGCCCCGCATCAGCCTATTTCCCGTCAGGAACATCGGGGGGGTAATCGAAATCGTCCGAGGCAAATGCCCGATAGCCGAAAAAAGCTACAGAGGCGATCCCCCATGCCAGGCCTACCACTACGCTGAAATCAACGATCCCCCTCCATGGCTGGGGAAGGAGACGGACCAGTACGATCAGCACGATAATGCCGGCCGTCACCGAGATCGAGGTGATCTTTCTCCTTCTCGTTGCGTGGAAAAAGCCCATGCAGAAGATAGGCGCCAGCAGGACATGGAGAATATCAGGCCGGCTCCTGAGGTATTTCGCCCTCGCGGCCACTCGCGGCGAAAACCGCTGCTGAAACGCGCGGTAGCCCTCGGCATACGCCATGAAGATAACGCAGAGCAGCAACACGGCCCAATGCTGCCAGAGCAGCTCGTGGGAAAGAGCAGCCTTCGCGATGACGGAGAGGCGATAGACGGCGCTGCCGAGCAGCAGCAATACTCCTGTGATTCCCCATATGGCTCCCAGTGTTCCCATGAGAATACTTTACTTGTCTTTCGACGCAAAGTCGAGAGGGTGTCGTAACGCAAAGGAGGAGGGCTGCTTATGCGCCGGGACGGGACTCGGAGAGATAAGCGTCGATCTTGCCGTCCGCGTTCACTTCATCGGACTTGAAGTCATGCTTCAAGATGACAAGCAGCAGAAGCGGGATGCATTCCACGAGGTAGGCGATCACCATCGCCCAGAACGCCATTATCAAAAGGACATACCCCTTTTCCGGGGTCCCGGACGTCACGAGGGTCGAAAGCAGGTAAAAGAGAACAAAGAAGATCCCCCAGACAACCGGGATGACTGATGCCATAAGAACGAACCACTGGTATGGCTTATGGTAGGCGAATTTCCAGAGAACCGCCGCGAAGACGAGATAGGGGACGAAGACGCGATACGCGTTGTACAGATTATTGAGGATGAAGACGGCGCCTTCTTTGTAGGCGAAGGAAAAGATGCCGAGGCAAAGGCCCCAGATCATGAAGGGGAGGAGCAGGGAGATCTGAAAGAACCGGGACTGGGTCATCTGCGTCTCGCCGACATTGTCTTTTCTGCCTCGTGGTTTATTGAAACCTCGGAAAGGACCGCGCCCTTTCTCTCCCGATCTGCCGGCCTCCGGATAAGCCGGCAACCTCTTTTTATAAAATAGGCGGCGGGAGAGAGATTGTCAACGTGAAATTCTGCCTATAAAATAGGCTGTTTCTGTGTTTTATAGGTAGCGGTCGGCCGCGCGCAGGCATCCGCTTCAGGGCAGGGCGGTCCGATAGCCGCCAATATCCTCCCGCCGCCCTTCTCCTTCCTGCACCGATAGGGTATACTACTTACGATGAACGCCCGGAATATCCTCACGCAGATCGCCACCCTTTCGTTCATCGGTTATCTTCCGGTTGCTCCGGGAACATGGGGAAGCGTCGCGGGGCTGCTTTTCGTGGCCCTGACGCGAGTCCCATCGCCCGCCCTCGCTGCGATTGTCGCTGCCGGGACCGTCCTTGGCGTTATTGCGGCCGATGCCGCCGAAAAGGAGATCGGCGAAACCGACAGCGGCCATATCATCATCGATGAATTCGTCGGCTATCTCGTCTCCGTCGTCTTTGTCCCGCATACCTTTGTCTATCTGTTGGCGGCCTTCCTTTTGTTCAGATTTTTCGATATACTAAAGCCATTCCCGATAGGGATGGTCGAAAAGAAATTGTCCGGTGGTTGGGGCGTCATGGCGGACGACATCGCGGCCGGTCTTATTGTGAATATGGTGCTGCAGATATGGAAAATGACTTTCTGACCGTTATCAAAGAGATCTCCGACAGGCTGGTCCAGCGCGAACTCCGGCTGAGCGTTGCCGAGTCGTGCACGGGCGGGCTGATCTCACACGAGATTACGAATTTGCCGGGGGCATCGCTTTTTTTCGAGCTCGGCGTGGTCAGCTATTCCGAAGAGTCCAAGAAATCGGTCGTCGGCGTGGGCGGTTCGCTGCTGAGGAAACACGGGACGGTAAGCGAGGAAGCGGCGGTGGCGATGGCCGAGGGCGTCAGGAAACTGGCCGGCGTCGACGTCTCGCTTTCGATCACCGGCATTGCCGGGCCTGCGGCGCTCGAGGACAAAGAGGTGGGGCTTGTCTATATGGCGGTCTCTCTGAAGGACATGACCGAATCCAGAGGGATGAGCTTCAAGGGCGACAGGGAAACGGTCAAGAGAAAGGCATCTCTGGAGGCGCTTAAGTTTCTCAACCAGGTCCTGAGGTTATGGCTCTGAGATGTTTCATCGCGGTCGCCCTCCCGCCGCCTCTGAAACAGTCGATCGAGAAGGTGGTGGCGGCGCTGAGGGACGCCGGCGGCGACGTGAAATGGGTCCCGGGGGAGAACGTCCATCTTACCCTGAAATTTCTGGGCGAGACCGGTGAGGAGAAGATTGGCGGGATAATAGAGGCGCTCCGCAGGAAATTATCACCTTATCCCCCTTTTTATATTAGAATAGGCGGTGTCGGAAGCTTTCCCGGCGGGAGGCACCCGAGAGTGATCTGGGTCGGCTTCCGGGAGCGCGGCCGCCTTGAAGATATCTATCGTTCCGTAGAAGAGGCGGTGAAGGAATTCGGATATCCTCCTGAGGACAGGCCATTTTCCCCGCATCTGACGGTCGGGAGGGTGAGGTCCGGGAAGAGGCTAGCCGAGGTGCTGAAAAGACTGGATGAGTTTCGCGAGGCCGATTTTGCCGAGCTTGAAGTAAAAGGAGTGACGTTAATGAAGAGTGAACTTAAACCGGGCGGGGCGGAGTATGCAAGCCTTGCTGAAATACCATTGGAGGGGAAGAATGGCGACTAGGGAGGTAAACAAGGACAAGCTGAAGGCCCTTGAAATGGCCATCTCGCAGATCGAGAAGAATTTCGGGAAGGGGTCGATCATGCGGCTCGGGGAAGAAGGCGCCGTGGAAGGGGTGCAGGCGATCCCGACCGGATCGCTCACACTGGACATCGCGACCGGCATAGGAGGGCTTCCGAGGGGAAGGGTGGTCGAGATATACGGGCCGGAATCGTCCGGCAAGACGACGCTTGCGCTCAACGCGATCGCGCAGGCGCAGGCCACGGGCGGCGCGGCCGCGTTCGTCGACGCGGAGCATGCGCTCGACGTGAGCTATGCAAAGAGGATCGGCGTGAAGGTCGAGGACCTCCTCGTGTCCCAGCCGGATACGGGCGAACAGGCGCTCGAAGTGGCCGAGGCGCTCGTCAGGAGCGGCGCCCTTGACATCATCGTCATCGACTCCGTTGCGGCGCTCGTGCCGAAGGCCGAGATCGAAGGGGACATGGGTGATTCGCTGCCGGGCCTCCAGGCGAGGCTGATGAGCCAGGCGCTCAGAAAGCTGACCGCGTCTATCTCGAAATCGAATACGACGGTCATCTTCATCAACCAGATCCGTATGAAGATCGGGGTGATGTTCGGCAACCCCGAGACGACGACTGGCGGAAACGCGCTGAAGTTCTATGCCTCGATGCGGCTCGATATCAGACGCATCGAGAACCTCAAGGAGAACCAGGAGATCATCGGCGGAAGGGTTCGTGTGAAGGTCGTCAAGAACAAGATGGCGCCCCCCTTCAGACAGGCCGAATTCGATATCCTCTTCAACCAGGGCGTTTCCCGGGAAGGCGAACTCGTTGACCTGGGAGTCGACAAAGGCATCATCGAAAAGACCGGCGCATGGTACGGCTACTCCGGCAGCAGGATCGGCCAGGGGAGGGAAAACGTGAAAGAATACCTGAGGAACAATCCGCCGGTCGCCGCGGAGATAGAAGAGAAGATCAAAGAGGCGGTAGCCCTCAAGAAATGACTTCGAGGAGACGGTCATGGAAATAAACGAGCTTTTGAAGACTGCCCATTCGATGGGCGCATCCGACGTCCATCTCAAGGTGGGCTCGCAGCCGATCCTGCGGATCAACGGTGAGCTTGCCCCGATGCAGGGCAACAGGCTCAGCCAGGAAGAGACGCTGAAGATCGCGTTTTCGGTGATGAGCCCCGGACAGCGCGAGACGTTCAAGAAGAAGAACGACATCGACCTCGCCTACAGCGTGCCGGGACTCGGCCGTTTCCGCTGCAACGTGTTCATCCAGCGGGGGACGATAGGGCTCGTCTTCAGGGTCATCCCGATGCGGATCCCGACGATCGAGGAACTGCTTCTGCCGGAGGTGATCAAGAAGATCGCCATGGAGCCCCGGGGGCTCATCCTCGTGACGGGAACGACCGGAAGCGGCAAGTCCACGACGCTCGCCGCGATCATCGACACGATCAACTCCGACAGGACGGACCATATCATGACGATCGAGGACCCGATCGAATATCTCCACAGGGACAAGCGGTCGATCGTCAACCAGCGGGAGGTCGGCAACGACACCGAGTCGTTCAGCAAGGCGCTCAGGGCCGCCCTTCGGCAGGACCCGGACGTCATCCTCGTCGGAGAGATGAGGGACTTCGAGACGATCCAGACCGCGCTGACCGCGGCCGAGACCGGTCATCTCGTCCTCAGCACGCTCCACACGATCGACGCTACCGAGACGATCAACCGTATTATCTCGGTCTTCCCCCCGTACCAGCACAAACAGGTGAGGATCCAGCTTGCCTCGGTGCTCAAGAGCATCATCTCGATGCGGCTCGTCCCGAAGGCCGACGGCAAGGGAAGGGTGCCGGCGGTGGAAGTGCTGATCGCGACCGCCATGATAAAAGACTGCGTGCTCGACCCGGACAAGACGAAGATGATCCCCGACGTGATTGCTCAGGGCGTGATCCATTACGGGATGCAGACCTTCGACCAGTCGCTCTTCCAGCTCTTCAAGTCCAATCTTATCACGTACGAGGAGGCGCTCAGAAGGGCGACAAACCCGGACGATTTTGCGCTGAAGGTCAAGGGCATCCAGTCCACGAGCGATCTTATGTATGACGACGGGACGCCGAGGAGAGAAGATAAGGGCGATATGACAATTGACCGCTTCGGCACATGACGCAAAGCGGTATGCCTTCCGCCTCCTGGGCTACCGGGGAAGAAGCGAGCGCGAGCTGCGCGAGCGCCTTGGGAAAAAAGGCTTTCCCGAAGAGGAAATATCCCGCACGCTCGCTGACCTGAAGCGGAGCGGATTTATCGACGACGCCGCTCTTGCCGGTCACCTGAGGAGACAGGCCCTCGAACAAAAGCATCTCGGGTATGCTGCCGCCAGGCAGTTTATGAGAAGAAGGGGCCTCCCGCGGGAGGTCGTCGACGACGCCCTCGGGTACGACGAGGAGACGGAGCTCGTAAACGCCCGAAAACTTCTGGACAAAAAGTGCAGGACTATGGGAAATTATCTGACGGAGAAAGACAGAAAAAGGCTTTACGACTTTCTGGCGCGGCGCGGTTTTGCGGGCAGCGTGATCGGCAAGGCGCTCAGGGAGCTCACGTTTTGCGAAGGAGAGGACTGATGGCGATATTCGGATGGTGCAAAAAGAGCCTGCCGTGTGCGGCGGGGAGAGGGGCATAAGGGTCGGTTATGAAAGGCTCCGAGATACGAAAGACGTTTCTGGATTATTTCTCTTCCAAAGGACATACGGTCGCGGCGAGTTCGTCCCTCATTCCGGGTGACGACCCGACGCTGCTTTTCACGAACGCCGGAATGGTGCAGTTCAAGTCCGTCTTCCTCGGGCAGGAGCGGCGGCCGTACACGCGTGCGGCCACGAGCCAGAAGTGCATGAGGGCCGGAGGCAAGCATAACGACCTCGAGAACGTCGGACATACCGCCCGGCACCATACCTTTTTCGAGATGCTCGGCAATTTTTCGTTCGGCGATTATTTCAAGCGCGATGCGATCACCTATGCCTGGGAGCTGCTCACGGAGCGGTTCAGGCTGCCGAAGGAGAAGCTCTGGGCTACCGTCTATCAGGACGACGACGAGGCGGCTGCGCTCTGGGTCGAGCTTACCGGCATCCCGGCGGAGCGGGTCGTCCGGCTCGGCGCCAAAGACAACTTCTGGCAGATGGGGGACACCGGCCCCTGCGGGCCCTGTTCCGAGATCATCATCGACCAGGGAAGCGAGATCGGCTGCGGAAAGCCCGACTGCGCCGTCGGCTGCGACTGCGACCGGTACCTGGAGATCTGGAACCTGGTCTTCATGCAGTACGACAGGGACAAGTCCGGCAACCTGAACCCTCTCCCGAAGCCGAGCATCGACACCGGCATGGGCCTCGAAAGGCTGGCCGCGGTCCTGCAGGGGAAGCACAACAACTTCGACACCGATCTTTTCGCCCCGATCATCGAAGGCATCTGCCGGTTTTCGCACAAGGCATACGGCGCGGACCGCACCACCGACACCGCGATACGCGTGATCGCCGACCACATACGGGCGATCACGTTTCTTCTTTCGGAGGGGTTGACCCCGTCGAACGAGGGCCGGGGGTATGTGCTGAGGAGGATCATCAGGCGTGCGTCCCGCTATGCCAAGTTTCTCGACATCGACGATCCGGTCCTCTTTAAGCTCTGCGACTCGGTCGTCGCGGCGATGTCCGACGCCTATCCCGAACTCGGCGACGAGACGCCGAGGGTGCGTCAGATGCTCAGGATGGAGGAGGAGCGTTTCAACAGGACGCTCGAGCAGGGGCTGTCGCTCCTCAATTCAGTCATACGGGACGTGAAGGCGTCCCAGGGAAAGACAGTCGGCGGGGAGGAGCTTTTCAGGCTCTATGACACCTACGGGTTCCCTCTCGATATCGCGCGGGACGTTGCCGAGGAAAACGGTCTCGGTATCGACGAGGCCGGCTTTCACAAGGAGATGGAGATACAGAAGTCCAAGGCAAGGGCCTCGTGGGTCGGCGAAGAGGCAGGCGCGGCTCCGGTGTATGGAGAGCTCCTTCGGGAGCACGGCAAGAGCGAATTCTGCGGCTACGATACGATGGAGTCAGGCTCGAGCGTGCTAGCGATCGTCGTAAACGGGGAAAAGGTCGACGAACTGGGGGCGGGCCGCCAGGGGGAAGTGCTCTTTGACATCACTCCGTTTTACGCCGAGTCGGGCGGGCAGGTGGGCGATACCGGCGAGCTGTCGTCTGAAGGGATGAAGGCCGAAGTGCTCGATACGAGAAAGCCGCTGGAAGGGCTCTTTCTCCATAAGGTGAAGGTGACGAAGGGGACGCTCAAGGCCGGCACGACGGTGCGCTGCGCAGTGGACCGCGAGCGGAGGCTCGCCACGATGCGCAACCATACCTCTACTCACCTCCTGCACGCCGCGCTGAAGGAGCTCCTTGGAGGGCATGTCAAACAGGCCGGCTCCTACGTTGCCCCCGATACGCTCCGCTTTGATTTCACGCATTTTTCGGCCCTCGAAGAAAAGACGAAAGAGGCGCTGGAAGACGCGGTCAATTCCTCCATACTGAGAAACATCAGGGTCGAAACCACCTTGCAGGAGACGAAGAAGGCGATCGACTCCGGAGTGACCGCGCTTTTCGGCGAAAAATACGGCGACGTGGTCCGGGTCGTCTCGATCGAGGGCGTCTCGGCGGAGCTCTGCGGGGGGACGCATGTGAGAGCTACGGGAGACATCGGTCTGCTAAAAATACTCTCGGAAGGAAGTGTCGCCTCAGGCATCAGGAGACTCGAGGCGGTAACCGGGAAAGAAGCGGTCCGCTACTACCGGGAGAGGGAGAAGGAGCTGGAGGAGATTACCGGGGTGCTCAAAACTTCCGAGAGTCCGGCGGAGCGGGTAAAGAAGCTAGTTGCCGAGATGAAAGAGCTCGAGCGGGAACTCGAGAAATTCAAGGGCAGGTCGGCGGCCGAGAGTTCGGCTGCGATCGTTGCAGCGGCGCGCGAGATCGGCGGCGTGAAGGTGGTGTCGCACCGTATCGACGGGATGGACCCGAAGGACCTCAGGGTGCTGGCGGACAACATACGGGACGGGCTGGGGTCCGGCATCCTGCTTCTGGCGTCGGTGAAGGACGGCCAGGCGGCGATGGTCGCGATGGTGACCAAGGACCTCGTCAAGGAGTTCAGCGCGGGTGAACTCTTGAAGAAAGTCGCTGCAGCTGCGGGCGGAAGGGGAGGCGGCAAGCCCGACCTCGCCCAGGGCGGGACGAAAGAGATCGAAAAACTGGACGCGGCGCTTGAGTCTTTATACGAGATCGTTGCACACATGAAATGAGGGGCCTGGGCTGGCTGCCCGGGCCGTCCGATTTATCCACCTGTCGTGTGTCGGTAATCCAACCCCAGTTTCGAAGAAACATCTTTGAGTATCTTGTCGAGTGCCCAGATTGGAACTCCGGATTAGCGCCACCCACAGCACGATGGCAATGCGCGCGGCCTTCACGGCCCGATCTTTCTCCCAACAGGTCGCCGGTCAATGTTTTGCCGGAGCGATTTTCCTGAAATCAATGAATCCCCGCTCCACGTCTGTATGAGTCAGCTGCACTCGAATCCTGTTGCCGACGTCGAGGCCCTCGAAACCATGGACCACTCTTCCTTCGACAGGGACCGTGAGAAGCCGGGCCCAGGTGCCTTTTTCCGCTGCGCCGGTAACGATGGCATCGAACTCCTCCCCAATTCTGTGTTCCAGCAGCATTGCCGCCGCGGATTTCCTGACCTGCCGTTCCACTTTGTCTGCGGCGTCTTCTTCCTCCGTGCAATGTTTCGCCAGGGCCTCAAGCCCATCGTTGCTATACGGCAAAGGACTTCCTCCTATCGCGGCCTTCAAAAGGCGTTGTGTGATAAGGTCGGTATACCGGCGATTAGGGGCTGTGGAATGGGTATAGTCCCTGACCGCAAGACCAAAGTGTCCCGGGGCGGTTTCTCCCGGAAGTTCTGCAACGTATTCACCGGCCCCCATGAGTTTGATAACGGCAAGGGAGAGATCGGGGAATCTGACCGGATCGGCGGCCTTCTCCTTAGTCAGGAACTCCTCCAGCGCCTTTGAGTCCGGCCTATCAGGGAGCCTGGACCCATGTTCATCAGCAAGCTCGACAATCCGTTCCCATCGTTTCGGAGTGCGGACTACACGGCGGATAGAAGGAAATTTCTTTGACGAGAGATACCGTGCGGTCACGCCGTTTGCCCCTATCATGAAATCCTCGATAATGTCCTTTGCCCGGTTCCTTTTTTCGACTTCGAGATCACGGATTTCATCGCCGTCAAATACCGGCCTCGCCTCAACCGTTTCAAAACTCAGGGCGCCATGCACATGCCGGAGGTTCTTCATGCTTTGCGTTGCCTTGTCCTGCAAGCGCAGATTTTCCTCAAGGCCACTTACTGCGGCAACAGCCTCAGGCAGACTTCCATGCCCCTCAAGCCATGCGGCAACGCTGTTATAGGCGAGCTTTGCATGATTGCGGACACTCGCCCTGTAGATATCAGAATCCATTAAAGACCCGTCCGTGCCTATCACCATTTCGACGACGATCGCCAGTCGGTCCTCATTGAAATTCAGGGACGTGAGGTCGGTTGAAAGCTTTTCAGGAATCATCGGGAACATCCTGCCTGCGGTATACACAGAGGTAGTATTATGGAGGGCGTGTTCGTCTATTGCTGAGCCAAGATTAACAAGCGCGTCCACATCAGCCACGGCAACAAGTATCTTTACCTTGTCTCCCGCCAGTGCCTCGGCAACGGTAAGCTGGTCCAGGTCACGGGAATCATCGTTATCGATAGACGCCCATAGCAGGCCCCTAAGGTCACGGACCTGCTCACTGTTTATTGATGCAGGCGACTGAATTCTGCCAAGTTCAGCGAGTGCCTCACTTGAAAAGTCAGGGAGCAGTCCCCTCTGAAGCATCGCCCTGTGCGCGATTTTCTGTAAGATAGAGCGGTGTTGCTTATCATCGGTCTGCATAGGCTGCTTACCTCATTCCTCTGTTAGTAATCACTCATATTACTGTACCAGCAAATTTTATATGCACCAAGGCCTCGAATTGCCTCATCAAAAAACGATACGAAGTTGAATCGTTGCCTCATATAAGAAAACGATACGAAAAATAATCGAAAATAGCCTTCTGTAATCAAGGCG
>JAJXTV010000021.1 GCA_021783515.1 Nitrospirota bacterium | reverse complement strand
CGCGACTTTTGCCTTAAACTCCGCCGAGTACCTGTTCCTCTTTGTCTTGCTCATTTCGGTGCGACCTCCTTGTCATCTGTCGTATTTTACACCTTATACGACTGTCCGATTTCCGGGGTCCACCTCTTCTTCAATCACGGAGGTTGTAGCCATGCCAGAAAAGAAATGTAGATACTGCCGAAGAATGATACCTAAGCATGCGTCAACATGTCCGCTCTGCAACAAGAAGCAGGGCTGGACATCAGCAGAAAAAATCGTGGGCATTATAATTCTGTTAATAGTAATTGTGGCCGCAATAAACTCAGGGACTCAATCAACGCCTAATCGTAAAGTAGAATTACCAAAAGAATACTCACAGGAAGCCAGAAAACAATTTGCAGCTGCTCAATCTGCAAAGTCACGCTCTGATTCAGTAACTTCAACTGAAGTCATTCCCCTGGTTAAACTCAAATACAACTGGTACAAAGGCGGCTTTGATAATGTAATGGAAGCTAATTTCACGGTCGAAAACCAAAGCCAATACAATATTAAAGACATAGAAATCAAATGCACATATTTTGGTAAAAGCGGTACCGCTATCGACAGTAACAGAAGGACAATTTACGACGTAGTCAAAGCTAAAAGCAAAAAGAAATTTAATAAGTTCAATATGGGTTTCATTCACACACAGGCTAATTCTTCAAGCTGTGAGATTACGGATTTAAAAATCAATTAAGAACCTATGGACAGATAACAACTTTATCGAGCCGACAGTGAATAGCCTCTCTGTTTTTTTGCACAGCTCGGTTGCCACGGCGGCTCATAATTTTCGTTATGCTCCAGTAAATTAACTGCATAATTGATTCTATCCAATAAAATAGCTATAATATAGCCAGAATGGAATACGAGATCACTTTATCGCCTCAGGCCGTTCAGGATTTGAAATCCTTGGATACCTGCTACAAGACGAAGGTAAAAGAATTAATTGAAATACATTTAAGACACACTCCCATGAAAGTCAGCAAAAGCAGAATAAAGAAGCTCAGGGGACTCAGTCATCCACAGTACAGACTAAGGATGGGTGATATCAGGGTATTTTACGACGTGGAGAACGAGACGGTCCAAATTTTGGCAATAATCCCGAAGCCGAAAGCAGCACGGTGGCTGGAACACGCAGGAGAATAAATATGAAAAAAGCAGCTCTATCGGAAGTCAAAGACGATCTTTCAAAGTTTCTAAGAATGGCGGAAAAGGAAGAAGTCATAATAACGCGCCATGGCAAGCCCGCAGGGGTTCTCATCGGCTTCGAGGACGAAGACGACTGGTTTGATTATCGTCTGGAGAATGACCCGCGATTTCTTAAAAGAATAGAACAGGCGCGCTACAGTATCAAATCGGGATTGGGAACAAAAATAGAAGATATCTGAGCAGAACAATTCTTTCCAGTCGACCGGGAATAACCGCTTTTCGTTTTCAGTCTCAAGTCAGAGAAATGAGAACTGGGGTCAGATCTTGTTTCTTGCACCTGCGGGCTTCGTTGTGATTGGCCAACTCGCCCAAGGGCTAAGCCTTCTATGCGGTTTCTGTTCGTCGTCTCGCACATTTGCCATGGGGCTTCCTTCAGACCTCTCCCCGCGGAGACGCCCTTGCCTTCGGCTAGTACTTTTGGTAGTATCCATTACTATGAACACTCCGGGTTCTCGTACAGGGGACTTGCACCCCATAAGTTCACGCCCTTGCCAGAAATTTGTCGGAGCCCTTCACGGCAAAAGAGCAAAGAAAGGTGTTTTCATAACAACCGGTCGTTTCTCTGAGGACTCTATCAGGTACGTCGAGAGTATCGATCCTAAAGTCATACTCGCGATGGGCGTACCCTTTGTGAATTAATGATCGACTGTAATCTCGGCACCGCCACAACGGCAAAATACGAAATCAAAAGAATTGATACGGATTACTTTACAGAAGAGTGAACCTCAGAAGGAGAGGGCATTTTTCTGTTTGGTTATATATAATGAGATATGCTGACAATCAAAGAAATCTCAGGCCCATATCGATTTTTCTTTTATAGCTTTGATTGCAACGAGCAAATGCATGTGCATATCCAGCGGGAGAATATGCTTTGTAAATTCTGGCTGTCGCCAATCGTATTGGCTAAGAATAAAGGGTTTGTTTCTAAAGAGCTTAATATCATAAGGGCACTAATCATGAACAATAAAGATAGGATAAAGTAGGCATGGCATGCGCACTGCGGTGAAACTGCAGGAAGTAAGAATTAAGGATATAAAAGTTACTACTGATGCAATTACGGCTCAATTTGTTGATGGACGTGTAGTCAGCGTGCCGCTTGCTTGGTCATGGCGCCTATCGGAAGCCACTCTGAAGCAGCGGTTAAATTTTGAAATTATCGGCGATGGGGATGGCGTACATTGGCCGGACATTGATGAAGACATCAGCGCGGAAGGTATGATATATGGCATGCCGACACCTCGCCCGCAGAAGCAAAAAGCAAAATCAAAATAATGCGCAAAGGCCGATCGGGTAGCCGGGGGTAGTTAACCCCCAGCCCCCACAATACCCCGCATGCGGGTCCGCACGGGGCGTTTCGCAGAATCATCGGGCCGCAGCCGGATGGTGAATCCTGATCCACAGTGTTCGCAACCTCTCCCCGCGGAGACGCCCTTGCCTTCGGCTAGTACTTTTGGCAGTATCCATTACTATGAACACTCCGGGTTCTCGTACAGGGGACTTCACCCCATAAGTTCACGCCCGTGCCGGGCGTACTCAAACATTTCCATCCGACCAGCAATTGCGCGATCCGCATTGATGAGCAGCAAATTGCAAAAAGCAATTTCTTGATAACGAAGAGCGCTTCTTGGCCTATATTCTTTCGAATAATGCCGATGGCCATTGATGCCTTCGCCGGCGCTGCGCCGACGCTTGCCTGTATAGCTCTGATCCTCTTCATTGCGGGTACTTCTTCGCATGACCCCGACCGTCCCGCACATTCCCGCACATTCCCCTTGAAATTCTTTTTCTCCCTATGGTTAAATAGCGCAGCCGAAGAGCGGCAGCGTTTCACGGCTCCCGGCTGCATGCATCATGGCCAAGAGAGATCATTACGTTATTTATCTCTGCATAATCGCGGCGGCCCTTTATTGGGTGATCGATGCGGCGGCCGCCTATGTTTTCCATTATGATGACTCCTTCCTCAGTCTTCTCTTCCTGAACAAGAAAGAAGTCGCGTTCCGGCTTCTCTTTTCTTCCTGCTTCCTCTCCTTCGGCCTCGTCCTGTCGCGGAGTTTCGCCAGACAAAAACGGACCGAGCGCGCGTTGCTTTCCGAGATAGCCGAACGCAAGCAGGCGGAGGAGCGGCTGTACGCGGTGTCGGTGAAGGATGAGCTTACCGGCCTTTATAACCGCAGGGGGTTTTTCACGCTTGCGGAGCAGCATCTGAGATTGGCCCGGAGGATGAAGCGCATGATTTTCATCCTCTATGCGGACCTCGACGGCCTGAAGAAGATCAACGACCACTACGGCCATCAGGCCGGCGATGCGGCTCTGACCGAGGCGGCCGACATCCTGCGGGAGACCTTCCGCGAGTCCGACATCATCGCCCGCATCGGCGGCGACGAATTCATTGCGATTCCGGTCGGGACCTCGGAAGAGACTATCGAGATCATCTCGGACCGCCTCAGGAAGAACATCGAGCTGCATAACTGCGAGAGAGAGCGCAGACATGTCATCTCCCTCAGTTTCGGCATAGCCCGCTACAACCCTCTTTCACCCTGCTCGATCGATGAGCTCCTCTCGCAGGTGGACACCCTGATGTACGAAGACAAGCGCATGAAACGCTCTTCGGCATCCCGCGGCTAGCCCGCTCCCCGGCATCACCCTTTCCACCCGCCTTTACTAAGCCGCCGATTCATTATAAGATAAATACCATGATTTCTACGGGACTTGGGGATATACCTAGCTCCGCGGACCATCCATACCGGATCGGAGAGCTCATCGGAGGAAGATATCTGATCCTGGATATCCTCGGGGGCGAAGGCAAGAGCTCGATGGGCGTTGTCTATATCTGCCATGACAACCAGCACGACCTCGTGCTGGCGCTCAAGACGCTCCAGAGGAGATTTCTTCTGTCGAAACGGATCGTCGACAGCTTCAAGAAAGAGGCCCTCGCCTGGATCCATCTCGAAAAGCATCCCAACATCGTGCGGGCCTACTGGGTGCGCGAGGTCGACGACCTGATGTTCATCGCATGCGAGTTCATCGAGCCCGACTGGGCGGGCAAAAACACGTTGACGGCATATCTCAAAAGCCCTTTTTCCCTGAGCCGGGTCCTGTCGTGGGCGGTCCAGTTCTGTCACGGGATGGAATACGCCGCATCGAGGGGCATCTCTCCCCACCGTGACGTCAAGCCCGATAACATCATGATCACAACCGACGGCTGCGTGAAGATAGCCGACTTCGGCCTCGTCGGACTCTGGGACAAGACGGACGGACCGGAAGAGATCGGCGCTCTCCTGCAGAAGAACCGGCGGGAGCTCACCTTCCTGTCGACGCATAATAACAGAATTGTGGCCGGGTCGCCGCCCTGGATGGCCCCGGAGCAGTTTTACGGTATCTCCGAAATGAGGAGCGACATATACGGGTTCGGCATCGTGCTCTTTCAGCTCGTCAACGGCGGAGAACTTCCCTTCCGCCCCGCCGGCGGCGACAACTGGGCTAAGGCCCACAAGAACTACCCGCTCCCTCCGGTTCCGCCGGAGGGCGGACCGCTGGCCGATCTGCTTCACCGTTGCCTCGAAAAAAGGAGGGACAGGAGGTTCGGCAGTTTCGCAGAGCTGCGCGTCGAACTCGAAAAGGTTTTCAGGAAAGAGATCACGAAAAAGACCGGACAGGAACCGCCCTCCCCTCCGCTCGCCGAGGAGATGAGGGAGGGCGAACTCATCAACAAGGGCATGTCTCTCGCTAACCTCGGACTCATCGAAGAAGGGATCAGGAAATACAGGGAGGGACTGAGAATGAACCCCCGGAACCCCGCAGCCCACTACAATCTGGGAAACGCCCTGGCACAAAAGGGCCGCCTGCGGGAGGCGGCCGACGAATACCGGAAGGCGATCGCCCTGACGCCGGACTTCGCGGAAGCCCACTTCAATCTCGCAAGGGCCCTCTACGCAGCGGGGGAGAGCGACGCGGCCATTTCCGGATATTGCGAGGCGATCAGGATTAAACCGTCATTCGCGGCGGCATACGCGAACCTCGGCGTCGCCTATCACAAAAAAGGGGAGACCGCCCGGGCGCTGAAGGCCTATTCGCAAGCGGTGCGCGTCAACCCCGGGGATGCCGAAGCCCATCACAGGCTCGGCGTGGCGCTCTTTATGGCGGACCGCCTTGACGAGGCGATAGGCGCCTTCCGCGAAGCGGTTCGCATCAATCCGCAGCACGCCGAGGCGCTCAACAACCTGGGTGCGGCCCTCTTCAGAAAAGGGCTCAACGACGAGGCGGTCGGCTTTTACGGAAAGGCGATCATGAGCCGGCCCAACTTCGCCGACGCCTACTACAATATCGGCATAGCGTTTGCGAAGAAAGACCTCCCCACCGAGGCGGTCCGCGCCTTCAAAGAGTTCATCAAATGCGCAGACCGGAAGGACGGGAGGATCGAAAAGGCGATGGAGCACGTCGGAGCGCTCATGAAAAAGGCCGCGTCTTCCTGAGAAACTTTCACGGCCGGACGCTCAGGGCACCGCTTTCCAGCTGATCCGGTATTCCTCGCCGGGCCACGTGCCCCATGCCCTGAACTTTCTCCCGTCCGCTTCCCACAGCACCTCGGCCGTCCCGTCGATCGAATATTCTGACTTCAGGATTTTTCCGCAGCTATTCATAATGTGAAACTTCAGTCTTTCGACGGGATGCTCCATGAATACCGACGAAGTCTCGTCGGCGTAAAGCGCTTCCTTTTCGAAATGTTCTACCGCTTTGGGTTTCGCATCCATTCACTTCCCTCCCTCACTCATGAAATAGCCCCAGGCAAGAGAATGGTCTCTCTTCATCTCCCCTTCTGCCGGAAAGGACATCACCGCAGGCCTTATAAAAATTGTAGACGAAGCTTTTTCAATTGGCAACTTCGACGGCGGTCAACCCTCCGGCGCGAAGAACGTTACAGAAACGCTCCGTCAGCCATCTCCCGCACTCTGTGGCAGCGGTCCGAAAGCGACTTGTTATGGGTGACGATAACGAACGCAATCCCCCTTTTTTTGTTCAGATCGAGAAACAGCTGGAAGAGGTCGTTGCCCGTGGCCGTGTCGAGATTGCCGGTCGGTTCGTCGGCAAGCACTACCGCCGGGTCCTGAAGGAGCGCCCTCGCGACCGCGACGCGCTGCTGCTCGCCGCCCGACAGCTCGCCCGGCCTGTGTTTGACCCTCGCCGACAGGCCCAGCTCGGAAAGAAGCTCCGACGCCTTCTTCTCCGCCTCGTCAAAAGACATCCCGCTTATCAGCCCCGGAAGCATCGCATTTTCGAGGGAGTTGAACTCCGGGAGCAGATGGTGGAACTGAAAGACAAACCCGATATGGGCGTTTCTGAGCCGCGCGAGCGAGTTATCATCCATAGAGGCGATTTCTCTGCCCCTGAAGCGCACCCTGCCGGCCGTCGGCCTGTCAAGGGCGCCCAAGATATGCAGGAGCGTGCTCTTTCCCGCCCCGGAAGCGCCGATAATCCCGAGCATTTCGCCCTCTGCAACCGCGATATCCACGCCCTTCAGCACCGTCAGCTTCCCCGCCTCGGTCCTGAAGCTCCGGGACACCCCCGACGCCTCGATGAGCGGAACCTGCTTACTCATATCTCAACGGCTCCACCGGATCGAGCTTTGCGGCCTGCCAGGCCGGGTATAGCGTGGCTAGAAAGCTGATGAGGATCGCCGATATCGAAACGGTAAGAAAATCCGACAGCTGCATCTTCACCGGCAGATGGCTGAGATAATAAACGTCCGCGGGGAGCTTTATCAATTCATACTTGTTCAGCACATATCCGGTCAGAAAGCCGCCGGTGATGCCGATGCCGGTCCCGATGAGGCCGATGAAAAGCCCCTGCAGCATGAAGACGGTCATGATGCCGCCGTTCGTCGCGCCGATCGCCTTGAGTATCGCGATCTCCCGGCTTTTTTCGATGACGTTCATGATGAGGTTGCTGATGATATTGAACGACGCCACGAGCACGATCAGAACAAGGATCACGAACATCGCGAATTTTTCGAGCTTGAGCGCCGAGAAGAGGTTCTTGTTCATCTGCATCCAGTCCATCACCTCATACGGGAAGCCGAGCTTTTCCTGGAGCTTTTTCCTGATCTCCGGCGCCTGATAGATATCCCGCAGCTTAAGCTGGATGCCGGTGGCCTCGTCTTTCATCCCGAGGAAATCCTGGGCCGCCTTCATTCCGGTGAGCGCGAGGTTCGAGTCGTATTCGAACATCCCTACCTCGAAGATCCCGACCACCCTGAACCGCTTCACCTTCGGGAGCATGCCCATCGGGCCTATCTCACCGACGGGCGAGATGATGTTGACGTCGTCGCCGACAATCACGCCGAGGCTCCCCGCCAGCTCGCTGCCAAGTACGATGCCGGGTGTCCCCTCCGCGTCGGCAAGGCCCTTGACGCCGCCGTCTTTGATATGAGAGAGGATGTCCGTCGTCTTCGCCTCGCTCGCCGGGTCGATGCCGCGAAGGAAGATCCCGTGTGCCCTCTTTTCGTGCGAGACCATCACCTGCCCGAGCACGAAGGGCGCGGACGACACCACGCCTTCTTCCCCTTTGATCCCCCGCTCCACGTCCCGATAGTCCGACATCGGGCCTTTGTAGTCCCTGACGATGATATGGGCGTTGGCGCCGAGTATCTTCTTCTGAATATCCTGCTGAAACCCGGTCATCACCGACAGGACCACCAGCAGTGCCATCACACCCACCGCAACGCCGCCGATCGAAATCGCGGTAGTGACCGAGAGGCCCTTAAATTTTTTCTTCGACTTCAGGTAGCGGATCGCGATAAAAAACTGATAGGGCAGGTTCATAGCGGAACGCCGGAAGGCCTCATTGCCCGTCAGCCGGCTTGTCCGCCTGCTCCGGCTTCAGCTGCGGAAAGAGCACCACGTCCCTGATAGACTGCGAGTTCGTCAGGAGCATGACGAGACGGTCCATCCCGATCCCCTCGCCCGCCGCGGGCGGCATGCCGTATTCAAGCGCCCGGATAAAGTCCTCGTCCATCCAGTGCGCCTCCTCGTCTCCGGCCTGCTTCGCCTTCACCTGCTCGAGGAACCTCCCCTTCTGGTCGAAGGGGTCGTTCAGCTCCGAAAAGGCGTTCGCAAGCTCCCGCGCGCAGATGAAGAGCTCGAACCGCTCGACCAGCGCCGGGTTGTCCGCTTTGCGCTTCGCAAGCGGAGACAGCTCGACCGGATGGTCGATGATGAACGTCGGCTGGATCAGCCCCGGCTCGACCTTCTCCTTGAAGATCTCGTCGAGTATCTTGCCGAGGGACGAGCCGTCGGGGATGTCTATCCCGTTCGCCCTTCCCCAGGCCTTCGCCTTCTCCGCGTCGCCGAGTATCTCCTCCGGCACACCGTTTTTGGCGAGCGCCTCTAGCATCGGGACCCTCGGCCACGGAGGGGTGAGGTCGATCGTATCGTCGCCGTAGGGGATCGTGAGGGAGCCCACCGCCTTCATCGCGACGCCGGTGATCAGCTCCTCGGTAAGGGACATGAGAAAATGATAGTCCTTGTAGGCGATATAGAATTCGAGCATCGAAAACTCGGGGTTATGCCGTGTAGATATGCCTTCATTTCTGAAGTTCTTGTTCAGCTCGTAGACGCGCTCGTAGCCGCCGACGAGGAGCCTCTTGAGGTACAACTCCGGCGCGATCCGGAGATACAGGTCTATGCCGAGCGCGTTATGGTGCGTTTTGAACGGCCTCGCCGTCGCACCGCCCGGTATCTGGTGCATCATCGGCGTTTCGACCTCGATGAAACCCTTTGTCTCGAGGAAATCCCTCACTCCCTTGATGATCACGCTCCTGCGCGCAAAGTTCTCTCTCACCTCGGGATTCACGATCAGGTCGACGTAGCGCTGGCGGTACCGCGTCTCGACGTCCTTGAGGCCATGCCATTTCTCGGGAAGAGGGCGGATCGACTTCGTCATCAGCCGGAGGGCCGTGACCTCGACGGTAAGCTCGTTTGTCTTTGTCCTGAAGAGTCTGCCCTTCAGTCCCACGATGTCGCCGATATCGAGCTTCTTCAGAAGCTTATAGCCTTCGCCGAGCACATCTTTCTTGAGGTAGATCTGCATCCTCCCGGTGCCGTCTTGGACGTGCGCGAAGGCGGCCTTGCCGAAGTCCCTCATGGCGACTATCCTTCCCGCCAGAGAGCATTCTACCGTCCCGGCCTCGAGCTCCTCCTTCGCGGTATCCTGATACTTTTCGAGCAGATCGGCGGCGTGGTCGGTCGCGCAAAACGGGTCCCCGTAGGGCTTCACCCCCATCTCCTTCAGTTCTTCGACCTTCCTGATTCGCTGCTTGATGAGTTCGTTGGTCTCTTCCACATTCACCTCGAATAAAATGCCGGCGTAAAGGCGTAACGTGCCGATTTTGCAAACTGACGGTGTTTATTATAGCATACCTATGCCGCTCATCCTACGCCGCAGTGCGGAGGGCTTCCATGCTAGAATAGCCGATGCAGACGGGGCCGCCAGGTAAAGATTTATTCAGCTCTTATGCCGCCCGTTTCGGACGATGAATTGCACCTCCCTGTCAAAGCTGGTCTTCTTTTTCCCGGGAACGGTCCTTCACGAGTTGGCGCACTACGTCACTGCATTGCTGCTGGGCAGGGCGGAAGGCTTCTCGGTCAGCCCCAAAAGGGAAGGCAACACCTATGTCCTGGGCAGCGTCAGATCGACGACGAGGTACAGGGTGCTTTCATCCTTCATCGCACTCGCCCCTCTTATATGGTGGCTCGTCCTGTTTCTGCTCTTCAGGCATATCCACATCATCGGGACAGACGGCGGCGTTCCCCGAATTCATCCCGGCGTGATCAGGGAGAAACTTCGATCCTTCGGGCTTTCCGATGCCTTGTTCCTCTGGCTCTTCTTGCAGCTCCTCTGGGCCGGCAGGCCTTCTCTCCCGGACATGAAGCACGCCGCCAGGGGCATATTTTCCCCTTCGGGGCTTCTTCTGGCCGCCGCGCTGGCGGTTGTCTCTTATCTTTCGAGTCACTTCTAAAACAACTTCCGCCGGCATTCAACGGTTGCTCTTTCCCGGCCGGCATATCCGCCTTTCTCGAATCGGGAGCTCATCCGTTCGCCACTACGCTCCGCGTGTGGCGCGCGATCATCAGGTCCTCCTTCGCCGGTATCACCCGGACGCGGCAGCGGCTCTGCGATCCAGAGATCGTCTCTTCGTGCCTCCCATTTCGCTCCCGGTCGATCCCGATCCCCAGGAAATCCAGCCCCTCGCATATCTCGCTCCGGACAGCGGCTGCATGTTCTCCGATGCCTCCTGTAAAGACGAGCGTGTCGAGTCCGCCCAGCGCAGCGGCGTATGCCCCGATCTGCTTTCGCACCTGATAACAGAACATCCTTACGGCCAGGTCGGCGTGCGGATCGACGGACCTCTTCTCCATAAGCGTCTTCATGTCCGGACTGATGCCTGAGACGCCCAGCAGGCCCGACTCCCGGTTTAGGAGGCTGTCGAGCGCGGCGGCATCATACCCCTTCTCGGTCATCAGAAACGTTATTACGCCGGGGTCGAGATCGCCGCTCCGCGTCCCCATCATGAACCCCCCTGCCGGGGTGAACCCCATCGAGGTATCCATCGGCTCCCTGTTTCGCACCGCCGCCATGCTGGCGCCGTTGCCGAGATGCGCGATGATGACCCGTCCCCGCGAGGATTCGCCGAGCTCGGAAATAATATATTCATACGAGAGGCCGTGAAATCCGTAGCGCCTCACCCCCTCGTCCCATAGCCCGCGGCCGAGCGGCAGACGCTGGGCCGTCTCAGGCATCCCGCGGTGAAACGCCGTATCGAAGCAGCCGACCTGCGGCAGCTCGGGGAAGTGATGCGCAACCGCCTCGATCACCTGGATCCCGGCGGGCAGGTGCAACGGCGCAAACGGCACCAGTCTGCGCAGCGTCCCGAGCAGATTTGCGTCGATCCTTGCAGGGGCGGCATGGCCGGGCCCTCCGTGGACGATCCGGTGGCCCGCCGCAGCGGGTTTCGGGAGCTCCAGACGCTCGAGAATATCGAAGATCGTCTTTATGGCGTCACGATGGTCCGAGAAGTCGCCTTCCCTGTCTTCGACAACCGTGCCCCCGCGTCGTGCCCGGACGCGGCCGTCCGAAAGACCGATGCGCTCCACCTCGCCGTCAGCGCGCAGCGTCTCTTGTTGCGGCCGCAGCAGATAGAACGAGAACTTCAGGGAGGAAGATCCCATATTCAACGACAGGACGGGGAAGCCCGCTTCCGGGTGACCGGGCGAATGTATCACGACTTCTCCCTCCCCGCCCCGCACGCTTCGTTCCAGAGGGAGATAACCGGCGCTTCGCGCTCATATCCGAGGATGCCGACAGAGGCGGTGCCGAGCGCAAAGAATCTTCCGTCATCCGGCGGCAGTCCCAGCCAGCAGGCGGCAAGCACCCGGAGAAAATGGCCGTGCGAAAAAAGGACGGTGTCGCCTTTTACGCCCCTTGCCCTGCCGATCACCCTCTGCGCCCTTCCGGCGACATCTCCGATCCTTTCGCCGTGCGGAGGGTCCCCGGTCCAGAGCGTCCAGCCGGGCGCCCTCCCCCGAATCTGCTCTGTCGTAAGCCCTTCGTAGTCTCCATAATCCCATTCGCGCAGACCTTCGTCACACTTCGCCGCATCGCCAAACCCCGCCAGCCTGCAGGTCTCGGCGGCGCGCAAAAGCGGGCTCGACAGCACAAGGGCAAACGACTTCCCTCCAAGTCTCCCGCGAAGGCCTTCAGCCTGCCTTCGGCCCTCCGCGTTCAGTGGCAGATCGGTCCTGCCGGTATGTCTCCCCGACGCGCTCCATTCGGTCTCGCCATGCCGGACAAGCCAGATCTCCCCGCGTCCTATTTCCTCTTCCACGTCCATTCCCGTATCTCCGGCATGTCCTGGCCGTATTCCGAGATGTACTGCTTATGCTCGATAAGTTTGTCCCGGACCGCCTGCTTGGCATACGCGGCGATATACCCCAGCTTCGGGACGCGGTCGATCACGTCCTCGACGAGATGGAACCGGTCGAGATCGTTGCGCACCGCCATATCGAACGGCGTCGTCGTCGTGCCCTCTTCCTTGTATCCCCTCACATGCAGGTTCTTGTGGTTCGTCCTCCGGTACGTAAGCCGGTGGATGAGCCACGGGTACCCGTGATAGGCGAAGATGATCGGCTTATCGGTGGTGAACAGAATATCGAAATCCCTGCCCGAAAGCCCGTGCGGATGCTCCTCCTTCGGCTGAAGCGTCATCAGGTCGACGACATTGATCACCCGTACCTTCAGGTCCGGGGCGCGCTCCCGCAGGATCTCGACCGCGGCGAGAGTCTCGATGGTCGGCACGTCCCCCGCGCAGGCCATCACCACGTCGGGCTCGGCCCCCCTGTCGCTGCTCGCCCATTCCCAGATCCCGATGCCGGAGGTGCAGTGTTTGACCGCGGCATCCATATCGAGCCACTGCGGCTGAAGCTGCTTGCCGGCAACGATGACGTTCACGTAGTTGCGGCTGCGCAGGCAATGGTCCGTTACGGAGAGCAGGGTGTTGGCATCGGGGGGGAAGTATACGCGGACGACATCCGCCTTCTTGTTTACGACGTGATCGATAAACCCGGGGTCCTGGTGGCTGAACCCGTTATGGTCCTGCCGCCAGACATGGGACGTGAGCAGATAGTTGAGGGAAGCGATCGACCGGCGCCAGGGTATCCCCTTGCCCGTTGTCTTAAGCCATTTCGCATGCTGGTTGAACATAGAGTCGACGATATGCACGAACGCCTCGTAGCAGGAGAAAAAACCGTGGCGCCCTGTCAGGATATAGCCTTCGAGCCAGCCCTGGCAGGTATGCTCGCTCAGGATCTCCATCACGCGGCCGTCCTCGGCGAGATGATCGTCGTCCGGCAGCGTCTTGTTCACCCACGTTCTGTTTGTCACTTCAAAGAGGGCATTAAGCCTGTTCGAAGCGGTCTCATCCGGCCCCATCACCCGGAAGTTCCTCGTCTCTGCGTTCATCTTCATCACATCCCGAAGGAAGACGCCCATCACCCGCGTCGCCTCCTCCCGGACCCGGCCGGGACGGGGCACCTTGATGGCGTAATCGCGAAAATCGGGCAGCCTGAGCTCCTTCAGAAGCAGGCCGCCGTTGGCATGGCGGTTCATTCCCATGCGAAGGTGGCCCTCAGGCGCCAATTCGGCAAGCTGGGCGACAAACCTCCCCTGTCTGTCGAAAAGCTCCTCCGGGGCGTAGCTCTTCATCCACTTTTCGAGGACCCTGATATGGTCCGGCTTCGTGTCCAGGTTCGCGAGAGGCACCTGATGCGCCCGCCATGAGTCTTCGAGTTTCAGGCCGTCGACCTCCTTCGGGCACGTCCAGCCTTTGGGCGTCCGAAGGATAATCATCGGCCATCGGGGACGGGACGAATCGCCCCCGGCGCGGGCCTTTTCCTGTATCGTCCTGATCTCGGAAAGGACCTTTTCGAGCGTCTCGGCCATCAGAGGGTGCATTTTTTCAGGGTCTCTGCCCTCGACAACAAAAGGTTTATATCCGTAGCCGCTGAAGAGGTCCTCCAGCTCCTCGCGCCCTATCCGTGCGAGCACCGTCGGATTTGCGATCTTGTATCCGTTGAGATGGAGGATGGGCAGCACCGCCCCGTCGCTCGCCGGGTTCAGGAACTTGTTCGAGTGCCAGGCCGCGGCGAGCGGGCCCGTTTCGGCCTCCCCGTCGCCGACCACGCAGGCGACAATGAGATCGGGATTGTCGAATGCTGCGCCGTAGGCGTGAGCAATCGAATAGCCGAGCTCTCCCCCTTCGTGGATCGATCCGGGCGTCTCCGGGGCCGCATGGCTCGGGATGCCGCCAGGAAACGAAAACTGTTTGAAGAGTTTCTTCATCCCTTCCTCATCCCGGGATATGTTCGGGTAGACCTCGCTGTAGGTTCCTTCCAGATAGGTTTGGGCGATGAGGCCGGGTGCGCCGTGCCCGGGACCGAGCATAAAGAGTACGTTAAGGGAGTGTTCCCTGATCAGGCGGTTGAGATGGACATAGACAAAGTTGACGCCCGGCGTCGTCCCCCAATGTCCGAGCAGTCTGGGCTTGATATGCGCCAGCTTCAGCGGCTTTTTCAGAAGGGGGTTGTCGAGCAGATAGATCTGCCCGACCGATAAATAGTTAGCCGCGCGCCAGTATGCATCGATCGCCTTGATCTCTTTTTTCGATAGTGTCGTCGCCATGGTTGCCTCCCGTCAGAAGAAAGTGGGTAATCGCCGAATATGAACGAACTGATGGTTCCTTGTTCCAGTCTACCACAGGGGCAAGCGATGTCAAAGGCAGGCTGCAGGCTACGGAAGGAGATTCTACGGGACGAGGGCCGGCTTCCGCGCTAGGGACCGAACTTCTCTCGCAGATACCCCAGGAGATATTCGACCCTGGAGGCAAGCTTGTCCGGGTCGGGGTCGGAGCCCTTATTGACATAATAGGCAGGTTCGAGCCGCTCCATCTGGACCTTCAGGTCTTCATCGGCTTTCTCGGCAGAAAAGAAGACTATCGGAACACCGGACGTCCTGTTCTGGGCCTCTATCGTGCGGACCGTGCGTGCCGCGGTCAGTCCGTCCATCACCGGCATGTTCAGGTCGATGATCGCCACGTCGACCAGCTTCTTTTCCCCGAGGAGTTTCGAATATGCGGTGATCAGTTCGAGGCCGTTTTCGAAGGACATCACGCCGGAGGAAAACTTCTTCTCCGAGATGAGCTCCTCGATTATCTTTCTCGTAAAGCGCGAATCGTCCGCCACGAGGGAGACCCCGCGCGCTTCCGCCTTCTGCGGCTCCGGCGCCCCCATCACATCGAGCGTGAACCCGCAATAGTTGCAGGTGATTTCCCTCCGCTCGTTCCGGTCGACGACGCCGAAAGGCACCTCCTCGTCGCAGCACAGACAATATCTGGTATCAGCCATGTCCCTTGCCCCTCATGGATCTCATTTCAGGAATTATAAAAGGAGGCCCGCAATAATGCAACCTTTCACAGCCTCCCGGACCTGATTATCGAGACGATCAGCCAGATCCCCAGAAGAAACGCAAACCCGAAGGCAGTGAGACCGAGAAGCGAGATCCCGTGGAAGGTCGGGCCGACGCCCGTGGCATGCATGATGGCCGAACTCAGCAGCATCGCGCCGATGATCATGCTGAAGGAGATGCGATTGCTCGACCGGTCCATGTCCCTGATGAACCTGTCGAGGCCGATATGGGTCATCTTCAGGTGGATGTCGTCCTTCAGCACCTTCCTCACGATCTGCTTCATCTGCTTGGGAAAGAGGACGAAGAAGTCGCTCACATCCATAAGGTTCTTCCTCGTCTTCTCGTAAAGCCTCGACGGACTCAACCGCTCCCGAACCAGCCTCGATGCGTAAGGCTCGGCGGCCGCGACGAAATCGAACATCGGGTCGAGCTCGCGGCCGAGGCTTTCGAGGATCAGCATCGCCTTGTTGACGAGGATAAGGTCGGCCGGTATCTTCAGCTTGTGTTTGATCGCAAGACGCGTGATCGTGTCCATGTATTCGGCGAAGTTCAGCTCGCTCAGGGTGAGCCCGTAGAGCGGTTCGAGAAAGTCCGCAAGGTCGTATTTGAATTCCCGCCGGAATACATCGAGATCGACGTCTTCGGGCACGAGGCCGAGCTCGAGGTACTGATCGATCAGCTTATCGAAATCCTTGTGGATCAGCGCGAGGAAGGTGTTCGCCATCGTCTCTCTCAGCTCGGGCGACACCCTGCCGACGATCCCGAAATCCATAAAACCCACCCTGCCGTCGCGGAGGGCGAAGATGTTGCCGGCGTGCGGGTCGGCATGAAAAAACCCGTCTTCGAGCACCTGCTTGAAATACGCGTCGACGCCTATCCTGGCGAGTCTCTTTCTGTCGAGGCCGAGCCGGGCGATCCCCTCCAGGTCATCTATCCTGACGCCTTCGATCCTTTCCATCACGATCATGTTTTCGGTCGTGAACTCGCCGAAGACCTTCGGGATCACCACGTCTGAGACCTTTTCGAAGTTCCTCCTGAAGCGGCCGCAGTTCCTCGCCTCTTCGGTAAAGTCGAGCTCTTTTCTGACCGTTCTCGCAAATTCCTCGACGATGCCGGTGGGGTTGTAGAAGACACTCTCCGGGACATAGCGCTCCATGAGGTGAGCAACTCCGGTAAGAATGCTGATGTCCGTCTCGATCTGTTCCCGTATGCCCGGCCTCTGGACCTTGACGACCACCTCGCTCCCGTCGAACAGCGTGCCGTGATGCACCTGCGCGATCGAGGCCGCCGCAATCGGGTCGCTGCCGAACCGCGTGAACACCTCACGAAGCGGCCTGCCGGTCTCCTCTTCGACAATCCTGATCGCCTCTGCCGTCGGAAAGGGAGGGACCCTGTCCTGGAGTTTCTTGAATTCGTCGGAGAAGGGCTTGGTGATAAGGTCAGGCCTTGTGGAGAGTATCTGGGCCAGCTTGATGAAGCTCGGCCCGAGTTCGGCAAAGGTCATCCTCAGCCTTTCCGGCACGGTGGGGCTTTTCAGGGGCGGCCATTGTCCGAACGTCTTCAGCCTCTTCCTGAACGGCACGAACCTGCCCAGGTGGAGCTGGTCGACTAATTTTCCGAAGCCGTACTTGAGAAGGACATTGACGATCTGCCTCACCCTGTTGACGTTCTTGTACGTCCTTCTGAGGGTCAGGAGGGTAAAAGGCATCCGGCTGCCTTCCCCCTACTCTTTTTTCGATTCTTCGAGCTTGCCGATCCTCGCGCCGAGCATATCGATCTTTTCGTTGATCTTGCCGATATCTTCCTTCGTAGCGAGCTTCATCTTTTCGAGGGCCTTCGCAACCGACTCGCTGATGTTTTTGCTTACCTCTTCCGTGTTCTTCTCGAACTTATCCGACCACTCCTTCACCAGCTTCGCGCCCTGGGACTCGCTCAGTTCGCCCTTCTTCACAAGGTCGTCGATAAAGTCCTTCACCTTCTCCTGCATCCCGAATCCCGCAAGCATCGCGTTTCTGATCACATCGAATAACGACATCGCACCCTCCTCCTCAACCGGTATTTACGCTCGCAGTGCCTCACTGCGCATATTATCATCTTATATATCGATTTTAGCAGAGTTTTTTGCCGGTCACAACAGATTTCTTCTTTGAAACCCGGCCGTCCAAGGCCGTCCCCTAAGTTGTCAGCTGGCGGAAGATGCGGGAGACGTTGTCCATAGTTTCAGCGCAGTCGACGTCAACCGTATATGAATGGGGCTGCGGGGAAGGCAGGCCGAAAGCCGGCAGACAGCTTTTTCATGCGGATCCGGAGGGGTTTATCGCCGAATTCCGGCATGAGCTGAAGCCAGGGCCGCCATAGAAGGAGGAGCACTGGGAGGCAACGAACGGAGGCAAAGAATAAAGGCTGCGGTCCGACCAGAAACCCTCTAGGCGCTAAAGGTATGCTCTCTCACGAAAGAGAGCGCGGCAAGGAAGATGCCCTCGCCGTCGATGCCGTATCTCGCCCTCAGGCTCTCCGGCTTTCCCTGCTCGATGAACTTATCGCCGATCCCGAGTCTTTTCACCTTCACGCCGCCGATCTCTGAGTCCGAGAGATACTCGATCACCGCCGAGCCGAACCCTCCCTGAAGCACATTCTCCTCGACCGTGATGATACGCGGGACGCGGGACGCCACCGACCGGATCATCTCCGCGTCGAGGGGCTTGACGAACCTGGCGTTGATCACCGAGGCATGCACGCCGGCCTTTTCCAGCCGCTCCGCCGCGGTCAACGCGGGGAGCACGCAGCTCCCTACCGCGATTAGCGCTATGTCTTCCCCCTCCCGCAGGGTCTCCGACCGACCAAGCGAAACCTCCTCGCAGACCAGCGTCGATTCGGGGACTTTCCCTCTGGGATAGCGGATGGCGACAGGACCGCCGTGCTGCACCGCGAACCCGAACATCTTCTTCATCTCGGCGGCGTCTTTCGGCGCCATCACTACCAGCTCGGGAATATGCCTGAGATAGGAGATATCGAAGAGGCCGTTATGGGTAGGCCCGTCCTCCCCGACGATCCCCGCCCTGTCGACCGCGAAGATCACCGGAAGCTTCTGCAGGCAGACGTCATGGATGATCTCATCGTATCCGCGCTGCAGGAACGTCGAGTATATGGCCACTACCGGTCGCAGGCCCCTGGTCGCGAGTCCGGCGGAGAAGGTCACCGCGTGGGGCTCCGCGATGCCGACGTCGTAAAATCTGTCGGGAAATCTTTCGGCGAAACATTCGAGCCCCGTCCCCTCTTTCATAGCGGCCGAGACTGCGATGATGCGCCTGTCCTCCTCCGCCAGTTCCGAGAGGATGCGCCCGAACGCCGCGCTGTAGCTCACCGCGCCCTTCCCGCCTATCTGAGAGCCGGTCTCGAGCTCGAACGGGCCGACCCCGTGGAAGACGCAGGGGTCCTTCTCCGAAAATTCATACCCCTTCCCCTTCTTCGTGATAACATGGACGAGCGTCGGCGAGGAAGAAGGCCTGATCCGCTTCATCGTATCAATCAGGAGATCGACGTTATGACCGTCGATCGGGCCGACGTAATCAAACCCGAGCTCCTCGAACAATATACCGGGAAGGACGAGCCCCTTGACCGTATCTTCGAATTTCTGGGCCATCTTGGCCATCGGCGCGCCGAGCTTCGGGATGCCCTCGAGGAACGACTTCGTCTCCTTCTTGAACCGCCGGTAGAATTCGCCGGTGAGGATCCGGTTCATATATGCGGACAATGCCCCGACGTTCGGCGAGATCGACATCTCGTTGTCGTTGAGGATGACGATCAGGTCCTTCTTGAGGTGCCCGGCGTGGTTCAGGCCCTCCAGCGCAAGTCCGCCTGTCAGCGCCCCGTCTCCTATCACTGCCACGACCTTGAACTGTTCGCCGTTTCTGTCACGGCCTTCGATGATACCGAGCGAGGCGGATATCGAGGTGGAGCTGTGGCCGGTGTTGAAGGCGTCGTGGACGCTCTCCTCCCGCTTCGGGAATCCCGACAGCCCGCCCTCCCTCCTGATCGTGTGGAAGGCCTCGCGTCTGCCGGTCAGCAGCTTATGCACGTAGGCCTGATGCCCCACGTCCCAGACGATCTTGTCCTCCGGGGAATTGAAGACATAATGCAGCGCAATCGTCAGCTCGATCACTCCGAGGTTCGAGGCGAGATGACCGCCGTTGGCAGAGACGGTGCGGATGATCTCTGTCCTCAGCTCAGCCGCCAGCGTTCGCAGCTCTTCGGGCCTGAGCTTCTTCAGGTCCGACGGCGAGTTGATCGTCTCCATGAGCATCAGCTTCTCCTTGACAGAAGATAACGGGCGATCTCCCTAAGCGGATCGGCCGCGGCGGGAAACGTCCCAAGCGAAGACAGGGCCTCGTCGACGAGCCGGCCGGCGATCTCGCGGGACCGCTCAAGCCCGTAGAGGCGGGGATAGGTCATCTTGTTGATCTTCTCGTCGGACCCCACGGTCTTTCCCAGCTCCTGGGTCTCGCCCACTACATCAAGTATATCATCAATTATCTGAAATGCGTGTCCGATATTTTCTCCGTATCGGGTGAGCGCGTCGATCTTCTCCTCGCCGGCCGCCGCAAGAATACCGCCGACCCTGATCGAGGCCCGTATGAGCGCGGCGGTCTTGTGGCGGTGGATGAACTGCAGCGTCTCGCCGTCAGGATCGGCGTCCTCGGAAAGGATGTCCTGCACCTGGCCGCCGACCATCCCCTCCCTGCCCGAAGCGAGCGCGATCTCGCGCGATGCCCTCATGAGGGCGTCCCCTCCGACAGAGGGGCAGAAGGAAGGATCGGAAAGGATGCAGAACGCCTCGGTCAGGAGCGCGTCGCCGGCGAGTATCGCCACCGCCTCCCCGTATACCTTGTGGTTCGTCGGTTTTCCCCGCCGCAGGTCGTCGTCGTCCATCGCCGGAAGGTCGTCGTGGATCAGCGAATAGGTATGGATCAGCTCGAGGGTCGCCGCATACGGCACGATCTCCGCCGAAGCGCCGCCGCAGGCCTCATAGGACGCCATCGCCAGGACCGGCCTGATCCTCTTGCCCCCCGCAAACAGCGAGTAGAGCATCGCCTCCTGGAGCACCGCCGGCCGCTTCTGTTCCCCGAAATATGCCTGGAAGAAGGAATCGACCGCTTCCTTACCGGTCCTGAGATATGTCTTTATGTCCATCGATACACCCGGCCGCGGGGTTTATTCCCATTCGATCGTGCCGGGGGGCTTGGAGGTGATGTCGTAGACCACCCTGTTGACGCCCTTCACCTCGTTGATGATCCGGTTGGAGATCTTCCCGAGTACGTCGCCGGGGATCTTCGCCCAGTCGGCGGTCATCCCGTCAAGGCTGGTCACGGCCCGCACCGCCACCACGCTCTCATAAGTCCGCTCGTCGCCCATCACCCCGACGCTCTTGATCGGCAGGATGACGGCGAAGGCCTGCCAGATATCCCGGTAGAGGCCGGCGGCCTTGATCTCCTCAAGCACGATCGAGTCCGACTCCTTCACTATAACGAGCCTTTCCTCGGTGATCTCCCCGATGCAGCGTATCGCGAGGCCAGGCCCCGGGAAGGGGTGCCTCCAGCAGATCTCCTCCGGAAGCCCGAGTTCCTCGCCGAGCACCCGCACCTCGTCCTTGAAGAGCTCGCGGAGCGGCTCGATCAGTTTCAGCTTCATCACGTCGGGCAGACCGCCCACGTTGTGATGGCTCTTGATCACCGCCGAAGGGCCCTTGAAAGAAACGCTCTCGATCACATCGGGATAGAGCGTCCCCTGGGCGAGAAATTCCGCATCCTCGATCCGCTTCGCCTCGTCCTCGAAGACCGAGATGAACTCGTTGCCTATTATCTTCCGCTTCCGCTCCGGCTCGGTCACCCCCCTGAGCTTGTCGAGAAACCTCTTTCTCGCGTCGACGTATATCAGCCTGATATGGAAATGGTCTTCGAACGTCTTTTTGACCTTCTCCGCCTCGCCTTTCCGCAGAAGGCCGTTGTCGACGAAGATGCAGGTCAGCTTGTCGCCGAGCGCGCGGTGCACGAGCAGGGCGACGACGGAAGAGTCGACCCCGCCGCTCAGCGCGCAGATCACCTTCTTCGCCCCGACCTTCTCCCTGATGTCCGCCACTGACCAGTCGATGAACGACGACATCTCCCACGTCGGCTCGCACCCGCAGATGCCGAAGACGAAATTATGCAGGATACGGCTGCCCTCGTCGGTATGGACCACTTCGGGGTGGAACTGAAGGGCGTAGAACCGTTTCCCTCTTTCGGCCATCACCGCCACCGGCGAGTTGCCGGTGTGGCCTATCGCCGAAAACCCTGCAGGGAGCGCCTCGATACGGTCGCCGTGGCTCATCCAGACATTCGTCTCCGCCATGATCCCCCAGAGCAGGTCCGCGTCGTCGTCGACGTTCAGCCCGGCCCGGCCGTATTCCCTCTTGGCCGCCTTTGCGACCTTGCCGCCGAGCATATGGGCCATCAGCTGCATGCCGTAGCAGATCCCGAGCACCGGCACCCCGAGCCTGAAGACCTCCGCATCCGGAAGCGGCGCACCCTTGTCGTAGACGCTCGAAGGGCCTCCCGAGAGAATGACGCCCTTCGGCCGGAACTCCCGCATCTTTTCGATCGGCGCGTTAAAGGGAAATATCTCGGAGTATACCTTCTGCTCCCTCACCCTGCGGGCGATGAGCTGGGTATACTGCGAGCCGAAGTCGAGAACCAGAATCCTGTCTTCATGCATGGCCGCAATCCTGTCCTTTCGCGCCGGCCCGGAAGGCGGGCAGGGAGAGTTCCCCTACCGTAAGAAAGTCACGCTTTACCATTCCGGCCTGTAGTTCGGGGCTTCCTTCGTGATGATGACGTCGTGGACATGGCTTTCGCGAAGGCCGGCGTTGGTGATCCTGACGAACTTCGCCTTCCTCTTGAGCTCGGCGAGGTTCTTCGCCCCGCAATACCCCATGCCGGACCGCAGGCCGCCCATGAGCTGATGCACGCTCTGCGCGATCGTCCCTTTGTACGGCACCCTCCCCTCGACGCCCTCCGGGACCAGCTTCTTCGTCTCGACGCCTTCCTGCTGGTACCGGTCTTTCGCGCCCTGCTCCATCGCGCCGATCGAGCCCATGCCGCGGTAGACCTTGTAACTCCTGCCCTGAAAGAGCACCACCTCGCCGGGCGATTCGTCGGTGCCGGCAAAAAGGCTTCCGATCATCACCGCATCGGCGCCGGCGGCAAGCGCCTTCGTGATGTCTCCCGAATATTTGATTCCTCCGTCGGCGATGATCGGGATCTTGTTCCTCTTTGCCACCGCGTAACATTCCATGATCGCCGTCAATTGCGGCACCCCGGCCCCCGCAACGATCCTCGTCGTACAGATCGATCCCGGTCCGATGCCGATCTTCACTGCGTCCGCGCCGGCCTTTATGAGGTCGAGCGTGCCTTCGGCAGTCGCCACGTTGCCTGCGATCACCTCGATGCCGAACTTCTTCTTGATCGACTTCAGCGCCGTCATCACCGACTTCGAATGGCCGTGGGCCGTATCGATCACGATCACGTCGACCCCCGCGTTGACCAGCAGCCCCGCCCGATAGATAGTGTCATCGCCGGTGCCGACCGCGGCCCCGACCATCAGACGGCCGAGCTTGTCCTTGCAGGAATTGGGATACTTCTTCCTCTTTTCGATGTCCTTGATCGTGATAAGACCTTTCAGCCTGAATTCCTTGTCGACGATCGGCAGCTTCTCTATCTTGTACTGGTTGAGCAGCCCCTTCGCCTCTTCGAGCGTCGTGCCGACCCCGGCGGTGACGAGGCGTTCCTTCGTCATCACTTCCGAGACCCGTCTGCTCAATTTCGTCTCGAACCGCAGGTCCCTGTTCGTCAGGATGCCGGTAAGCTTCCCGTTGACCGTGACCGGCACGCCGGAAATCTTGTACCGCTCCATGAGCGCCACCGCCTCGGATATCGGCGCATCGGGCGAGACGGTAACCGGGTCGATGATCATCCCGCTTTCCGACTTCTTCACCTTGTCGATCTCGAGGGCCTGCTTCTCGGGGTTCATCGCCCGGTGGACGATCCCTATGCCGCCTTCCCTTGCCACGGCGATCGCCATGGAGGCATCGGTCACGGTGTCCATGGCCGAACTCAGGATGGGGATGTTAAGACGAATCTTTCCGGTCAGTCTCGCGTGGATATCCACGTTGTTGGGAAGGACTTCCGATTTGGCGGGCAATAACAGGACATCATCGAAGGTTAAACCGACTTTTATGTTCTCAGACATGCCGTTCTCCTGAATTTTCTAAGAATTTTAACACGTTGCAGTTCAAGAAAGCAATTCGCCCGGTCCCCCTTTTTTTCTGCTTGACAGCGCTTTTTTTTTCTTTTATAGTGTGCTCACAGTAACGATGCGGTCCTGCTTTCACTTAGCGGCAGTTTCCTGTTACAATATCGACCGTATCCTAACAGCGATTCCTGTTTTTCAGGACTGACTATTTCATTATGAAAGGAGGTGAAGAGATTGAAGATAACGGCAATACTTACGACCCTCATAATCGCCGTGGTGTTCATCGCGGGGAGCGCGTTTGCGGTCCCTCCGGGAAAGACCGTGGTATTCAAGTCCGCGATGGGCGACGTGACGTTTGACGGCAAGATCCACGCCGACAAGGGTTTCAAGTGCAACGACTGCCATACGAAGATCTTCCCGATGAAGCAGACGAAGCTCACCATGGCTGCCATGAAGGAAGGCAAGGAATGCGGTACCTGCCATAACGGCGAGAAGGCATTCAGCGTCAAGGGCGATTGCATGAAGTGTCATAAGAAATAACAGGCTTATTTTGTTGCCGCAAAAAAGGAAGGCCGGAGATGATCCGGCCTTCCTTTTTCGTCCATTCCCGGGTCTTTCTTCAGACCTTCGTCAGCCACGAGGCGTATTTCTTATTCTTCCCTTGTACAGTGTCAAAGAAGACCTTCTGCAGTTTCGCGGTGATCTTCCCCCGTTTTCCCTCGCCGATCTTCCTGCCGTCGACCTCCCTGATCGGCGTCACCTCGGCGGCGGTCCCGGTAAAAAACGCCTCGTCGGCGATGTAGAGCTCGTCCCTCGTGAAACGCTCCTCGAGCACCGGTATCTTCATGTCCCGGGCGATCCGAATGATGCTCTCCCTCGTGATCCCTTCGAGGATCGAGGTCAGCGGCGTCGTCTTGATCTTTCCGTCCCTGACGATGAAGACGTTCTCGCCGCTCCCTTCCGACACATACCCTTCGGTGTCGAGCATAAGCGCCTCGTCATATCCGCAGGCAATCGCCTCTTTCTTGGCGATCTGGGAATTGACGTAATAGCCGCAGACCTTCCCCCTCGTCATATCCACGTTCACGTGATGTCTCGTAAAGGAAGAGACCTTTATCCTGATGCCGTTCTTTATACCCTCATCTCCGAGATACGCGCCCCACGGCCATACCGCGATCGAGACCCTGACGGGATTGTCTTTCGGATAAAGCCCCATCGCGCCATACCCGATATAGACGAGCGGCCGTATGTAGCATTCCCTGATCTTGTTTACCTTGACGGTCTCAACGATGGCCGAGGCGATCTGCTTCCGGGAAAAGGGCATTTCCATCATGAAGATATGGGCCGAGTCAAAAAGCCGCTCGACATGCTCGTCCAGCCGGAAGATGGCCGAGCCTTTCTCCGTCCGGTAGCAGCGAATCCCTTCGAAGACCCCGAGCCCGTAATGAAGCGTATGGGTAAGCACATGGACGTTGGCGTCGTCCCAGTCGACAAAGCGGCTGTCCATCCAGATTTTTTTCGTTTTTTCGATCATGGCGTTATATTAAAGCAATAGCGTCAGTCCCCTGTCAATGAATTTCGACCCAGCTCTGAAGAGCGAATTAGATTGCAGGTACAGCCCGGCGTAATTTAACGATTTTATCAAGCCTTTCTGTTTTAAGGGCTACTCTTCACCGCTGTTATTAGATTGACAGCATTGTTTATTTTATAAATAATGTATCGGATATGAAAGGCACTGAGAAGTGCGATACACCGCCACTTATCAATATATTCGGCAACTTCTTCCCTTGCTCTCACAAGGTGCACCGGGGCGATCTTTCTTCATGCTCCAAGCATGTACGATGGCATATATGGGAACGGAATAGCACAGAATGAATATTCTGGGAAATACATAATCTTGACCGCCCCCTCAGACGGCGTCGACAAGAACGTAGATCCGAACCAATACCAAACAGTTCTACAAGATTTTTCTGAGGCGATTCTACGTCAGATAGCTAGAACGCAGAATTAAACAAGGAGGCATATGAATATCAAAGATATAAAAAAACAAATGTTCGGCGAGGTGAAGAAGCTGCCTATAAAGGGCAAATGCCCTTTGCCTATGCCTGAAGATTTAAAAGCACCTTTTGAATGGGAAGAGGCGGTAGCCAGATGTTTCTGTGCGGGCTGCTGCAATGTCGCTGAGATAAATGATAATCTTGCGAAAAAATTGATGAGAAAAATAGGCGAACTCATGCCTAAATCATTTTCCGGAAAATATTTTGTCGTCGATCGTTGCATCCTCTGTGCTGACGATTTCGAAACACCAAAGCTTGAAGAGATTCTATAAAAGGCTTCCATAGGAAGCCTTTTTCATGAAACGGAATAGCACAGAATGAATATTCTGGGAAATTCTAAAGGAGGGCTTATGGATAAGGCTCAAAGACTATTGTCTATCCAAAAATTCGATATAATTTTGGACAATAATAATAAACCAATAAATGCAAAAGATTTTGTAGAAAAATTAGAAGGTAGCAAAAAACTCAAAGATCTTTATCTAACGAACATCGAAATCTGGATCGTATATTTTAAAAAACAATTAGACAAGCAAACAATAAATCCGATTTTGATTGAAAATAAGCTTGCTGAAGTTCTGCACGTGGCAAATTATTTCACTAAAGAAAAATGGCCAGATATCTACAGGACGATCAGCAGGATCGAAGCTTTGATTTCGTAAAGTTAAAAAGACTGGATAACCAGTCTTTTTTTGAAACTGAATAGCACAGAATGAATATTCTGGGAAATGCTTTGATAGCTTACGGTTCTTTTAAATTTACCTTCCGAGGAGAATATATGGAGAAAATACTCAAGATAATTGAAGAAAATGCGGACTTGGCCGAATCGGCCTATGATATGTTAAGCCAAAAAGATCCGGTTTGCTTTCTTTTCTCAAGCCTGGAACAGCTGCGATGCGGTCGTTTGTACTCTGAAATAATCGAGGTAAAAAAATCAGAACGGAATGTTTTGTTGCGATTAAAAACTAAAAAAGGAGAGGAAAAGATTGTTTTTCAAAAAAAGAACGCATTCGCCTCTCTTCCGGTTTCGGAAAAGGATTTTATCGCTTCACTCGAGGAATCAACAGAGGTTGAAATCGATGAGTATTTGCGGATTTTGATTTTTCCCAAAGAAAAGGTTTTTATCCACTTCGATGGACTGGAAAAAAACAACCGGGAAAAGATTGTAAAAATATTCAACATCGGTTTGAGATTCGAGATACTGATAATAAGCGACAAGATAATGGATGTCTCAGAAACGGAATAGCACAGAATGAATATTCTGGGAAATAGAAAGCATTATTTCGGAAACGTGACTTTGCACATATAGCAATTACTCAATAGAGACAGTCCGTTGCACTTCAGTTCCGGGATGTCGAAAAAGTATTTTCGACATCCCGCCACCCCTCGCCTTCGATGGCGCGATAACTCTTGAAAAGCAGAAGAAATTATTGTACGCCTTCTCGTCTTTTTTTCGGCTTTTTCGAAAATCGTTCAGAATTGTATTGTGGGATGCTTCTTCACTGCTCATCGGACGCCCGATTATTCGATTTCGTTCCCTGGTTTGACGAAAACGGCCCCCATAAAGGAAGGCGAAAATTCTTTTCGCACAATATTTATACAACGGGAGGTGGTTTTTGTTCTTCCTTGAATTCGGCGATTTAGGGGAACTCCTTTAAGCCGCCTCGCTTTCCTTTTTCTTGCGGGGCTACTCTTCACCGCTGATTTCGACCGCGGTGCCGTGCAACTTTATTCCGGCTCTGGTACAATCAATAGCTGCCGAATGCGCCCTTCCGAAGCGGGCTGCAATACCCGGAGGGCGGGGCAGCGAAATAAAGACGCAAAGGCGGGCAGGGACATACGGTGGCTTCGATATCCATGATCGGCAAACTGACGGCGCTGCTCTCACAGGCCTTTGTGTCCTGCGGGCTTGATCCCCGCCACAGCAGGGTCATCATTTCCGACAGGCCTGACCTTGGTCAGTTTCAGTGCAACGGCGCGCTGGCTGCCGCAAAGGCCCTGAAGAAGAACCCCAGGGCGATCGCCGAGGCGGTCATCGCGGCGCTTCCGGACAGGGAAATATTTTCGGATATATCGATCGCAGGGGCCGGCTTCATCAACCTCACGATTACCGACGAATTTCTGGCTTCCCATATGAGAGAAATGACCGGCGACGGCCGTCTGGGTTGTCTGAAGAGCTCTCAGCCCAAAAACGTGATCGTCGATTTCGGCGGCCCCAACGTGGCCAAGCCGATGCATGTCGGGCATCTCCGGTCGACGATAATAGGCGATTGTCTGCAGAGGCTCTTCCGCTTCATGGGGGACAACGTGACGAGCGACATCCACCTGGGCGACTGGGGCCTGCAGATGGGGATGCTCATCTGTGAACTCAAACGGAGGCAGCCTGAGCTTCCTTACTTCGACGCCTCCCATGCCGGTCCCTATCCCGGCGAGTCGCCGGTAACCATAGACGACCTCGAAGAGATGTATCCTGTGGCGTCGGCTCGCTGTAAGGGCGACGAAAACGAGATGGAGGCGGCGCGGGCGGCGACCGCCGAGCTTCAGCAGGGACGTCCCGGCTACCGGGCGCTCTGGGGCCATTTCGTCGCGGTATCGGTCAGCGCACTGAAAAGCGATTTCGGAAGGCTCGGTGTCTCTTTTGACCTCTGGAGGGGCGAAAGCTATTATAATGACCGCCTTGCCGGAATGATCGAAGGGCTGAAGGCCGGAGGACACGCCCAGGTGAGCGAAGGGGCGATCGTGGTCCCGGTCTCTTCCCCTTCCGATAAAAAAGAGATACCTCCCCTTATCCTCGAAAAATCCGAAGGCGGCTACCTGTACGGTACGACCGACCTGGCGACGATCGAGGAGCGGACCGGGGAGTTTCATGCAGATCTGGTCCTCTATGTGGTGGATAAGCGCCAGCACCTCCATTTCGAACAGGTCTTCCGCGCCGCGAAGATCGTTTCGTTCGCGCGAAACGCCGAACTTGAACATATCGCATTCGGCACGATGAACGGCACGGACGGCAAACCGTTCAAGACGAGGGCGGGCGGAGTAATGAAATTGAAAGACCTGATAGCCATGGTGACCGAAAATGCGCTCGAGCGGATGCGGGAGAACCGCATCGCCGAAGACTTCGACGAGTCAGAGCGCCAGAGCATCGCCCGCCAGGTCGGAATCGCTACGCTGAAGTTTGCCGACCTCGGCAATCACCGGACGTCTGATTACGTCTTCGACGTTGCGAACTTTTCACGGTTCGAAGGCCGGACCGGACCGTATCTCCTTTATACCGCAGTCCGGATCAAATCAATCCTTCGCAGGGCGAGCGATGAAGGCCTTGTCCCCGGGCCGATTCTGGCCCCGACGGTCCCTGCAGAACGGGAATTGATGCTCAATCTCTGCTGGCTCCCGGAAAAGATCAGGAACGCCACCGCCGAACGGGCCCCGAATTATCTCTGCGACTTTATCTACACCCTCGCGCAGGTATTCAGCCGGTTCTACCAGCAGTGCCACATTCTGAGAGAGGAGGACCCCGCAGTCCAGTCCTCCTGGCTCGCGCTGTTGCAGCTCTGTCTCCGTGAACTGGAGCTTGTACTCTCCCTGCTGGGCATGGAGATTCCCGAGAGGATGTAGGGGCCGGCGGCGTTCCGGCAGCCGCTATTGCGAATCCGGCCGCCCCCCGCCTTCCGCCAGTTCCTTCAGCCTCCGCAGGCACTTTTTCCCCCGGGAGCGGGGCAGGTGATGCGATAGGAAAAGGAGCGCAGCAGAGAGGAGGTTCCGGCCGCCCCCGTATATCCCCACCTCGTGTTTCAGCAGCGTCCTTCCCTGCGCTTCTCCGAGTTCGAAGATCTCCTGAAGATATCCGTGCGCCGGCAGGTCCCCTCCCTTCAGATGGATCACCATCCTGACAGGCTCTTCATACTCCAGGATCTCGCAAAGGAAGTTACTCGACGCCTCCCCGATCCCGTACCGCATCCTGAAGCGGGAGTTTGCGGCCCACGGCCCGGGCGACACCGGAACGATCGTCTTCATCCTTTCGTTCCAGAGCACGATGCGCCGCGGATCGGAGATAAAGGGCCAGACCGCCCCGGGCGGACAGGACAGTTCAATCTTCCTCCTTAGAACCACTAAGCCCCTCCGCTGCCCTCAGTGTTCCCGCACCATCGCGTGGTGCGCCATCGGCCTGTTCGCGGACGCTGCGTACCCTCCCGGCGAAATCCCTATCAGGCCTACGGGAATATTCTCCGGAAAGAGTCCTGTCCCACCCCTGCATGCGGAAAGGAGATCGTCCCCCCGGGCGAGTCTATCATATACTTCTTTTGCGAGCATCCGCCTGATGATCTCCTCCCCTATACCCGTCGCAGCAAATGCCCCCGCCGGACCGGCGTAGAAGCCGCAGCCGATCATGGGGGTATCGCCGACCCTGCCGACCAGCATCGGCGTCGCTCCGCCGGTGGAAGCCGCAGCAGCGAAGACACCTCTTTGATCGACCGCCACCGCGCCGACCGTATCGCACGAAAGACCTTCGAAGAAGGAGGAATCGATATCGCCCCACAGCGGATTCAGCTCGCCCAGGCGTCCTTCTTTCAGCAACGCGCATATCTTTTCATGCCTTTCGACCGCCGCCGCGCGGGCCGCCTTCACAGGGTTTCTGAAGCCTCTCATGTTCATCACCATCCCCAGCTTCCCGGCCGAGTCCATCACCCCTGCATCCATCTCCACGGTCTTGCCGTCGAGCCTCAAGACCGAGCCGCTTCCGGCGTTGAACCTTCCGTCGTCTTCCATGATGCGGCATGCCTCGACTACGGCTTCGAGCGCCTGCCCGCCCGCCCCGAGAATATCGAAGGCAACCCGGCAGGCCTCTTTGCACCCGTCCGAGAGGGTCTCAGGTGTTCCCGCCCCTCCGTGGACAACGACCCCGAATGCGATATCCATTCGTCTTTACTATCCCTTCCGCTCGAAGGCCTTCCCTCCGAGCGTCACGAAAAAGAGGGAGGCGGCAAGGATGATCAGCACGTCTATGACGAACGGGAAATCAGCGCTCATCGGCCCTTTTTCAAGAGGATAGATAAGGTGTTTGAGCGCGTCGACGCCGAAGGTCAGGGGATTCACCTTCGTGAAATAACGGAGCACCGGGGGCATCAGCTTCACCGGGTACATGGCGCCGGAGAGGAAGAACATCGGCATCACGATGAAGTTCATGATGACGCTGAAGCTCTCATAGCTGTCATAAAATGAGGCGAGCACGATCCCGAACGACGAAAGCGCAAAGGCGAGCACAGCGCAGACGAAGACGATCCCGACGATCTGCAACGGGCCGATGCTCAGACCAAGCACAGGGAAAAAGGCGAGGATGATCACCGACTGGATCGTCGACAGGAGCATCCCGCTCGTGGCCTTGCCGACCACGACCGAAAACCTCGATATCGGAGCCACGAGTATCTCCTTCATGAAGCCGAACTCCTTGTCCCAGATGATCGATATCGACGAGAAGATCGAGCTGAAGAGGATCGTCATCCCGAGTATGCCCGGGAAAATGAACTGCATGTACGAGACCCCCCTGCCGGTCGGCACGAGCCTCGACATGCCTCCTCCGACGAGGAAGAGCCAAACGAGCGGTCTCGCGATCGTCGAGACGAGCCTGCTCCGCTCCCGGACGAACTTCTTGAGCTCCCGCATGACGATGACGTAGACGGCGTTAGCCTCTATCATGCCGCCTCCTGTAGGAACGCACCGCTTCCTTGATGTCGTCGCCGGCAGAGGCGTTCTCTTCCCGTATCTCCTTGCCGGTCAGCTTCAGAAAGACGTCGTTCAGCGTCGGCCTCTGCATCCTTACCGAAAGCACGCGCTCCCCGATCTCACGGATAATAGCCGGGATGCAGGCCTCGCCCCGGAGGGTGGAGATGAATATCTCGCCGTCTTTCTCGGACGCCTCGGCGCCGAAGAGCTCCCGGATCTCCTCCACCGCCTTCCTGTTGTCCGTCGTCTTCAGGTAGATCACGTCTCCCCCCACGATCTTCTTGAGCTCCGCCGGTGTGCCCGAGGCGATGATCTTGCCCTTGTCGATGACCGCAATCCGGTCGCAGACCTCGGCCTCCTCCATATAGTGGGTAGTCATGAAGATCGTCACGTTGTGCTTCTTCGGGAGATCGGTAATGAACTCCCAGAGGTTCGCCCTGCTCTGAGGGTCGAGGCCGAGGGTCGGCTCGTCGAGGAAGAGCACCTTAGGCCGGTGGATAAGGCCCCTGGCGACCTCGAGCCTCCTCTTCATGCCGCCCGAAAAGGTCTTGACGAGGTTGTCGGCCCTGTCGGTAAGCTCGGCGAACGCAAGCGCGTCCTCTACCCTCTTCTTCCTTTCGGACTTGCCGACGTCGTAGAGATAGGCGTGGAAGAGGAGGTTTTCCCGGGCGGTCAGGTCCTTGTCGAGCGAGCTGTCCTGAAAGACGATCCCGATAGACCGCCTCACCAGGGCGGACTCGGCGTGGCAATCGTGGCCGTTCAGCGACGCGGTCCCGGACGTCGGGGCGAGGAGGGTGCAGAGGATGCTGATCGTCGTCGTCTTCCCCGCGCCGTTCGGCCCGAGAAATCCGAAGATCGTATTTTCCTCGACGCCGAAGGATATGCCGTCGACGGCGGCGATCTGCCCGAACTTCTTGACGAGGTTGCGTACGGCGATAATCTGCATAGAAGAGTTTACCAGAAAAAAAGCGATGTGTTGCATTTTTCATCCAAATGTCTTTAAATAATTGTTCGGACAAAAAATGAGGGAAAAAAAAGTGGAAAACAGATTCAGGATCGACAAGTCTCATACCGATATTGTGCCGAAGTCCACGATCAGGAAGGCCCTGGCGTTTCTGAAGACGACCGAACTCGAGCCGCCCTACCTTCTGATCGACACCGCCGTCGTGAAAAAGAAGGTGCGCTCCATCGGCAGGAACATCCGGAACGCGAACGTCTTTTACGCGGTCAAGGCGAACCCGGACATCGAAGTCCTTAAGTTGATAAGCAGCCTCGGCCTGGGCTTCGAGATCGCCTCCGAAGGCGAACTCGCCATTCTCCTCTCTATCGGGGTAAAACCGTCGCGCATCATCACGAGCAACCCGATCAAGTCCTTCAGGTTCCTGCGGATGCTGAGGGAATTCAACCTGCCCTATTACGCATTCGATTCAAAAGACGAGGTCAGGAAGCTCCGCGACTACGTTCCCGGCTGCAATGTATATGTGAGGCTCTCGGTCCCCAACGAAGGGGCGGAATGGCCTCTGAGCAAGAAGTTCGCGGTGGAACTCGATGAGGCGGAGGAACTGCTTCTCTACGCAAAAAAGAAGGGACTGGACCCCGTCGGCGTGACCTTCCATGTCGGCTCTCAATGCACGAACATCTACAACTGGAACTCCGCCCTCGACAAGGTGAAGCTGCTGTGGGACAGGATGGCGGAGAGGGGAATTGCGCTGACGGTCCTGAATATAGGCGGCGGGTATCCGATCAAGTACACGAAAAACGTCGTCGACATCCCCTCGATAGACAAGAATGTGGACAGCCTCATCCGGGAAAAGTTCCCCAAGAACGTCAAGGTCTTCATCGAGCCCGGCAGGGCAGTCGTCGGTGACGCCGGGATCTTCGTATCGAGGGCCGCGGGGAAGGCCCGCCGGGGCGACGAGGACTGGCTTTACATCGACGTGGGTGTGTTCAACGGCCTGATGGAGAGTGTCGGAGGAATAAAGTACCGGTACATAGTCGAGGGTTCGAGCACCGTAAAGAAATGGACCCTCGCCGGGCCGAGCTGCGACAGCTTCGACGTGATCGACAAGGACGTGCTCCTGCCGGAGCCGCCGATAGGCGGGAGGGTGCTGATCCTTTCGAGCGGGGCGTATACCATCTCCTACGCCTCGGAATTCAACGGCTTTTCTATCCCGAAGACAGTTCTTATTTAGGAGGCGCCATGATAAGGTTTTTTGAGAAAGACCCTTACGCACCGGTACAGTATTCCTACGAGGTCTCGAAGGTATTGCACCGAAAGAAGAGCAAATTCCAGGACATCATGGTCTTCGAAAACCCTTTCTTCGGGAAGGTGCTCGTGCTCGACGGCGTCGTGCAGATCACCGAAAGGGACGAATTCTTCTATCACGAGATGCTCGCCCACATCGTCTTGAGCGCCCATCCGGCCCCGAAGAAGGTGATCGTCATCGGCGGCGGCGACGGCGGCACGGTTCGCGAGGTGCTGAAGCATAAATCGGTCGAGAAGGTCTACTTCATCGAGCTCGACAGGGACGTCATCGACGTGTCGAAGAAGTTCTTCCCGTCCGTCGCCTCCGGCATGAAAGACAAGCGGGTTGAGCTCAAGTGCATGGACGGCGCCGAGTTCGTCAAGAGCAGACGATCGGACATCGACGCGGTGATTGTCGATTCCACCGACATCGTCGGCTTCGCCAAGAGCCTTTTTACCAGAACTTTCTTCCGCTCGATCAATAACTGCCTGACCGAAGACGGGCTGTTCGTCACGCTCTCGGAATCGCTCCACTTCCACAAGGACATGGTGGTCGACGTCCAAAAGACGATGGAGGCGGCGTTCCCGGTGGTCGACCTCTACACCGCCCCGCTGGCGACATACGCCGGCAACTGGTGGTCTTTTTCGGTCGGCTCGAAGAAACACGACCCGCGGGAGATCAGGCGCAAAGACAGGATCAGGACGAAATATTACAGCCCCGAGATCCACCGCTCGGCATTCCTGCCCAGGGACATGTACGCAAAACTGATGTCCGGAAGGCTCGGCTGGTAGCCGTCGGGCCCGTGATCCCCTATCCGAACATAGACCCGGTCATCATCCGCATCGGCCCGTTTGCCATCCGGTGGTACGGCATGATGTATCTCCTGGGCTTTACGGCTTCCTTTCTCCTGGTGCGGCATCAGATAAAGAAGAAGGGCCTCGCATTCGCGGCAGACTTCGTCGATACGCTGTATTCTTATCTCATCCTGGGGCTTCTGCTCGGCGCGAGGCTCGGATACGTCCTCTTTTACGACCTCCCGGTCTATCTTCATAACCCGCTCGAAATATTCAAGCTCTGGCACGGCGGGATGTCATTTCACGGCGGTCTCATCGGGACCATACTGGCGGGCATACTTTTCTGCAGAAAATACAAGGTGGATTTCTGGCAGGTCGCGGACCTCGTGATCGTCACCGCGCCGATAGGCCTCGGCCTCGGCAGACTCGGCAACTTCATAAACGGCGAGCTCTACGGAAGGGTGACGAACGTTCCATGGGCCATGGTCTTTCCCGGTGGCGGTCCCCTGCCCCGCCACCCCTCCCAGCTTTACGAGTTCTTCCTCGAGGGCGTAGTCCTTTTCTCTGTGCTCTGGATACTGAAGGACCGCGGCTATAAGACAGGGGTAGTCACTTCGATCTTCCTGGTCCTCTACGGGATATTCAGGTCTTTCCTCGAATTCTTCCGGCAGCCAGACGCTCAGCTCGGTTTTGTCCTGGGGCCGTTCACCATGGGGCAGCTGCTGAGCTCAGCCATGATCGCGGGGGGGCTGCTCATCTTTGCCCTCAGAAAAAACAGGCAATCCCCGCCATAAGGTGCTCGTAGACTCAGCGCCTTGCCCGGTCCGCCTATAATCCAAACCTCCTGAATATATAGTATTTGGGAAGGTCTATGCCGAGCGTAAAGAATACGGAAAATCCCAGCACCGTGAAGACCTGAGAGGGGCTTAGGGGCGGAACAAAGATGCCGTAGACGCCCAGGAGCGCAAATCCGACGATGGTAGCTATGCTCAGAAGCAGCAGCTCCCTGCCGGGCAATGACGACCAGAAGTGCCTCCTTTCCCGTACGATCAATACCCTGAACTGGCTGTTGAATATAAGGTTAAGCATGACCATGGTGCGCAGATGCTCCCATTCAAGGTGAAAATAGTTCCTGCCGATGATGATCACGAGCATACCTTCCACAATGAGGAGCATGCCGGGGACAAGCGAAGCGAGCGTGATGTTCCTGACGTTCCAGATATTCGGATTGGGCGTGTAGGTCACCCTGTCGGTTGCAAGGGACATGGTCACGAAATCGTTCGCGAAGACCAGCAGCGACATGCCCAAAAGGGAGAGCACGATACCGTGGAGCCAGAAAAAACTGAGTGTGATCAACCCGACGAATTCTATGACCTTCGTGACTTTGTTGAGGACCCAGGTGAGCATCCGCTGGTAGGTCTGCCTGCTTATGGTAACCGCATTGATTATCACGCCCACCCCAGGCTCGGTCAGGACCACGCTTGCGGAAGCCTTTGCCACGTCGGTGGAGTTGCTCACCGCTATGCCCATCTCGGCCTGCTTGAGCGCCGGCGCGTCGTTCACCCCGTCTCCGGTCATCCCCACCATATGGCCCCGCGACTGAAGGAGTTTCACGACTTTATACTTGTCCTCGGGATAGATCTCGGCGAGGCCGCTGCATTCTTCCACAATCCTGACCTGTTCCTCTTCGCTCAGGCCCTGGATATCGGCCATGCGGATAATGTTGCTGCCGATCCCCACCTGTCCGGCTATTTCCTTTGCGATGGCCATATTGTCCCCGGTAAGCATGATCGGCTTGATTCCCAGTCTTCGCGCCTGCGCTATCATGTCTTTTGATTCCGGCCTGGGCGGGTCTGCCATCGGCAGCAGTCCGATGAATTTGAAATTATCCGGACCATCGCCTTCCGAGCGCGCGACAGCTATTGTCCTGAACCCGCTTCTGGAGAAGTCCTCGATTATTGCGTCTGCCTTCGTCTTCGTCTCGCGGTCCAGCTCCCGGCAGAGCGACATGACTATCTGGGCCGCGCCCTTCACTGCCTTGAAGCGCCTTCCTTCAACTTCTACGACCGCCTCCGTTCTCTTGATCGAAGGGTCGAAAGGCTTAAACGAGAGCTGCCGGTAGGGTTTGAGATCAACGCCGGTGGTTTTGGCATATTCAAGGACCGCGCTGTCTATGAGGTCCATGCCTTCTTTTTGGGAGGCCAATGCGGCCGCGACGACGACATCTTCCTTGCGCGCTCCGGAAAAAGGAACGGCATCGCTCACCGACAGCCTGTTCTGTGTTATGGTCCCTGTCTTATCGAAGCATAAGACATCGATGGAAGCCGCATCCTCGATCGAATCAAGCCTTGTCACCAGCACGCCCTTCCCCGCAAGCTCCATCGCCCCCACGGCCTGGACGATGGTGAGCACCGCCGGAAGGGCAACGGGGACCGCGCCCATGAGGAAGATCACCGCCAGGGTCAGCACGGTGACAATGTGTTCGTGCAAATTAGCGAGCAGACCGTACGCCAAAACCAGGACCAGCGCGCTTATCCCAAAGTACATCATGTATTTGACCATCGCCATCATCACCGCCTCCTGGTGGGACTTCGGCCTGGCTATCCTGACCAGCTCCGCAGTCTTCCCGAAGTAGGTATTGGCGCCCGTATTGACCACGACACACCTCGCCTCCCCCCTCCGCACTACCGCGCTTGAATAAATGATGTCCGATTGCTGCACCTCCACAGGGAGGGACTCGCCGGTCAGGGCCGATGCATCAACGGAAAGCCGGCCGCTCAGGACTTTCGCATCGGCCGGCACGATGTCCCCGAGCCCCGCGGCGATGATGTCTCCCGGCACAAGGGTTCTCGACTCCTGCATGACCCATTCCCCATCGCGCAATACCTTCGCTTTAATTGCCAGTTTCTTTTTGAGAAGCGCGACCGCCCTTTGCGAGCCGCGCGAGTGGAGGTGGCCGATGACGGCGTTTACCGTGAGCAATACGAAGATGATAATTCCTTCAAGTGTATGATGCAACATGAACGAGAGTCCCATCGCCAGTTCCAGAAGCCACGGCATGGGGCCCCAGTAGCGCAGCAGGAACGCAAGCAGGGCGTTCTTTTTCTTCTCGACTATTTCGTTATACCCGAAGGCCTCAAGGCGTTCCGATGCTTCTGACAGTGAAAGGCCGTTGGCAGTTGTCCCTAGGGACTCAAGCGTCTCTTCCACAGAGATTTTCTTGTACTCCGCTGTACTCCTCACCTTTGAATCCATAAAGGGACCTCCCTATCGATATTATGCGTTTCGCCCTTAAAAGTAAGCCACCATATCACAAGCCGCTTTATCTCTATAGGCTATCACGGTCCTTCATCATAGGCTATCACGGTCCTTCATCCTGAGGAAGATTGTAATTTTTGAAGGTTCGCCCATATCCAACCAAATAGATGCCCTGGAGCAGCCCCGCTACGTAAAAAGGCAGCGCAAATTGACCGGCGTCCAAAAGAAATCCTGCAATGCCGGGCCCCGCAGATTGAGGTATCTGCATCGATACCGCATTCAAACTGCCCCCCAAGCCGCGCCGTTCATTTCGCACCAGCCCGACGACAAGCGCCTGGCGCGCCCCGACTGATCCCCGGTTAAAGACAGAGCGGAGCAGGAAAACCGCCGATGCAAGCCAGTAGGCCGGCATAAGCGGAAGCAACACCGTCAGCGCCAGACCTACAAGCCGGGCGCGGACCACCAATCGAACAATGCCGATGCGTCCGGTCAATCTTCCCGAGAGCAGGGACGCCGCGCCGGTAATTGCAAAGGTTGCCGCCATCATAGGCGCAATCGCAACAGGCCCCACATGGAAACGCCGCATAAACCAGTACGATATAAGGGTGCTGGTCAAGCCGACTGCCAATCCGTTCATGGTGTTGAGCAGGACAAGCCTGCACAAAATCCTGTTTTCACCGCGACGGGCCCGCGCATCACGCTGAAACGTCTGCGGCCCGGTCTCGCCCGTCGTGCTGCGCTCCTCCCTGGCCCCGGGGGCTCCTCCCAGTAATACCAGATTGATGACTGTCAGCAGCCCCACCACAGCGAACAGCGGGCGATACGCCAGGGCCTGCTCCGGTCCCATTGCAAGGGCAAAGCCCGGCCGGGCGTTCAAGTACGCAGGGAAGATCGCAAGGAGAGCGCCGAACCCCATGCCGAAAAAACCGAGCGCAGCGTTGAGGCTGTATATCTGCCCGCGCCGCGCCGGGGCAATAGCCTCGGCAAGCCATGCCTGCTCAACCGGAGCGAATGGGCCGGCAGCCCCGTTTGCTCCGCGGCCGAATCCTGCGGCGATCGTAGCAATCGACAGGAGCAGCGGCTGCGCGCTGAGCAGCGCAGCGATGCTGCTAAAAAGCACAATACCCTCGTAGACCAGTAAAAACGGCTTGCGCCCCAGCCGGTCGCTGCTCGCGCCGACCAGCAGACTGAGCCCCGCGCCGAATAAGCCGCTGCCCGTCAGCACCAGCCCTATCGCGAAGCCGCTCCAGTGCAGCGCGTGCAAATATAGCGAAAAATCCACGACCAGCGCGCCCTGGCCGATACTCCGCAGTGTGCGCGACAGCAAAAGCCGCCGGGTTGTTGGATGCAGGCCTCCGAAGCCCGGAATACTCATGGCTATTCTCACTATTTGGGGGCCGACAATTTTCGTGCCGCCAGGACTTCTTTTACTGAATAAACAAGGGCCGGGATCGCAACCGCGGTCATGAAAAGGGCAATGAACGCGTAGTCGGAGGCGAGCGGCAGGCAGCGGTCAAGACCCGATAAGGCAGCAACTCCGGCGGCCACGAACAGGATTCCTCCGAAGAAGAGTGTCCGTCCGCCGGTCTGTGAGCCGATCAGCTTGATTTCCGGTTCGCTCAGCGCATGCGCCCATCGAAGAGAGGCGCCAAATAATCCGCCTACAACCACGAGCATGATCATTGTCCCCAATCCGAAAACCAGTCCGGGAAGAAACCCCATCCATGGGCTTTTCATTGCCGGGGCGGCAATGGTATTCACAAAAAGGGAAAATCCCCCGAAGCCGAAGCCGGCAATAAACCCGTGTATGACCGTCCACCGCACGGGGGGGATGCTCGCCTGTCCCGACAACGCCTCATGCTGTTTCGTGAAGATCCCCCCCGTCCGCTCCATTTCACAGGCCTCACCGTGGCAGTGACCGAAGAGGTGGATATGAACATAACGGTTCCTGCGAAGGACTATCGCGCCTGCGACGGACATTACGATGCCCACGGCAAGGTACACAACGCCGTTGACTCCGGGATCAAACAGAAAGGGGGCCAAAGCCAGATAGGCCAGTTCTGAAACGAGCGTACGCTGGAGCGTGAACGCAGCGGCGAAGTACAGCCCCGCTTTCATCCCCTCCCTGCCGCTTGCGCCTCCTATCGCGTAACTGAACGTGATGGGCCACGTGTGCTCGTCAGGCAGTATTCCGTGCAGCAGCCCGAAGAGAAACGAATATAGCAAAGCGATCAGCGGGGTCATTTCAAGTCCTCTCTTTAGATGGGGCTATTATACCGTTTTCGCCATCGTGCTCAAAATTCATATTTTTCCCCGAATGCCCGGCCCCACTCTTGACACCTGCAGCGAAGAACTGTTAGATTATTAGCACTCAACGGTCGAGAGTGCTAAACCATGTTGGATGAAAGAACAAAACAGGTTTTATTCGCGGTAATACAGTGTTATATAAACGCCCCCGGGCCTGTCGGATCGAGGGTAGTGACAAAAAAATACTCCTTCGGCCTCTCGCCCGCTACCATACGCAATATCATGTCTGACCTCGAGGAGATGGGATATCTGCAGCAGCCCCATACGTCCGCCGGGAGGGTCCCGACCGACGTGGGATACCGGTACTATGTGGATTCCATGCGCGCCGAACAGCGACTGATCAACAAGGATTTTCTGCTCGAGCTCAACCGGAAGCTGGAGTCGCTGAGGAAAGACATCAACGCCTTTCTCGACGAGGCGTCGAAGATGCTGTCGAACCTGTCTCATTATATAGGCGTCACGATGTCCCCGAACACGAGCAATACGACCCTGGCCAGAATAGAGCTGATCAAATACCGCGACAATCAGGTCGCGGTGATCCTCTTCACCGATGAGGGGGTAATCAAGAACCGGATCATCTCGGTCGACGCGTCCCTCTCACAGCGGGACCTCAACAGGATAGCCTCGTACATCAATTCGCATTTCTCCGGCCGGACGGTCGAAGAGATCAGAAAAGTTGTGGCAAAGGAGCTGGCCAGGGAGAAGGTGCTCTGCGACAGCCTTGTCGAGCAGGCGATGACGATATGCGGCGCGGTCTTTTCGGCCTCTCCCGGAAACCTCTATATTTCGGGGCTGTCGGAAGTCCTCGCCCTTCCCGACTTCTGCGATATCGACAGGATAAAGGAGCTCCTTAAGACGATCGAGGACAAGCACGTCATCGTCAGGCTCCTCGACAAGATCGCGAACGCCGAAGGGCCCCAGGTGATCATCGGGTCGGAAAACACGCTCGACGAGATGAAGCCGTTCAGCATCGTCGCTTCAACCTACCGGGAAGGCAGCAGACCGATGGGGGCGGTCGGCATCATCGGCCCGACCAGGATGAACTATCTTGAGGCGATCTCTATCGTCGATCTCATGGCGAACTATATTACCGAGATGTTGTCGGACAAATAAGGGAGATAATCGTGAAAAAACACAGACCCGCAGACGGTCCGGCCGAACAGGAGAGGGAAGAGGAGCTTGCGGCCGCGGACACCCAGGCGGAGGAAACGGGTGATGAGGCGCCGGAGGGCCGCGGCAGCGGAGACACCGAGGCCGTCGAAGAGCTGAACAACAAGTACCTCAGGTTATATGCGGAATTCGACAATTACCGCAAGAGGGTGAACAAGGACAAGGAAGAGCTCGCGCGGTACGGAAACGAGTCGCTGTTGTATGCGCTCCTGCCGGTCATAGACAGTCTGGAGCTGGCGCTCAAGCACGGGGCCTGCGATCCGAAGGACGGCATCGTGCAGGGAGTCGAGCTCACCATGAAAGAGCTGCAGAGGACGCTGGAAAAGTTCGGCCTCACGCGCATACCGGCGGCCGGCGAGCGGTTCGACCCCGCCGTGCACCATGCGATGATGCAGGTCGAGCGCGAAGATATGGCGGACAACATGGTCGCCGAGGAGCTGAGGGCGGGCTACCGGTTTCACGACAAGGTGCTGAGGCCCTCGCTGGTGGCGGTGTCGGCCAGGCCGAAGAAAGACGCGGACGCCGATGACGAAACGGAAGAGACGTTCGATAATACCAATACGCAGACAGAGGAGGAAAGATAATGGGAAAGGCAATAGGAATAGACCTCGGAACGACCAATTCCGTCGTGGCCGTGGTGCAGGGAGGAGAGCCGGTGGTGATCCCGAACCAGGAGGGAAGCCGGACGACACCCTCCGTGGTGGCGATCACGGATAAAGGAGAGAGGCTGGTAGGCCAAATCGCCAAGAGACAGTCGATCACCAACCCGGAGAATACCATCTTTTCGATCAAGAGACTGATGGGCCGCAAATTCGTATCGCCCGAAGTGGACCATGCCAAGAAGAGGCTCCCGTACAAGATCGTCCAGGCCTCAAACGGAGACGCCCATGTCGAGATATCGGGCAAGACCTATTCCCCGCCCGAAGTCTCTGCGATGATCCTTCAGAAGCTGAAACAGGCGGCGGAGGACTATCTGGGCGAAAAGGTGACCGAGGCGGTCATCACCGTGCCGGCCTACTTCGACGACAGCCAGAGGCAGGCGACGAAGGACGCGGGGAGGATCGCGGGGCTGAATGTCCTGAGGATCATCAACGAGCCGACCGCGGCTGCGCTCGCCTACGGCATGGACAAGAAGAAAGAGGAAAAGGTCGCGGTCTACGACCTGGGCGGCGGGACCTTCGACATCTCGATCCTCGAGATCGGCGAAGGCGTCATCGAGGTCAAATCGACAAACGGCGACACCTACCTGGGCGGCGACGACTTCGACCTCAGGATACTCGACTGGCTGGTCGATGAGTTCAAAAAAGACCAGGGGATAGACCTCAGAAACGACAAGATGGCCCTTCAGAGGCTGAAAGAGGCGGCCGAGAAGGCGAAGATCGAGCTTTCGACCGCCATGGAGACCGAGATCAACCTTCCGTTCGTCACGGCGGACGCGACCGGGCCGAAGCACCTGCTGATGAAGATCTCGAGGTCGAAACTCGAACAGCTCGTCGGCGATCTCGTCGAAAGGACGACCGGCCCCTGCAAAAACGCGCTGTCGGATTCGAACCTTTCGGCCGGAAGCATCGACGAGGTGCTCCTCGTGGGAGGCCAGACGAGAGCGCCGAAGGTCCAGCAGACGGTCCAGAGCTTCTTCGGCAAGGAGCCGAACAAGACCGTGAACCCCGACGAGGTGGTGGCGGTCGGCGCGGCGATCCAGGCGGCGGTCCTCAAGGGAGACGTCAAGGAAGTGCTGCTTCTCGACGTCACGCCGCTGTCGCTCGGCATCGAGACGCTCGGCGGGATCTTTACGAAGATCATCGACCGGAACACGACGATCCCGACGAAAAAGAGCCAGGTATTCTCGACCGCGACGGACAACCAGCCTGCGGTGACGATCAAGATCTGCCAGGGCGAAAGGGAGATGGCCGGCGACAACAAGCTGCTCGGCAACTTCGAGCTGATCGGCATCCCGCCGGCGCCGAGGGGCATCCCCCAGGTGGAGGTGACGTTCGACATCGACGCCAACGGCATCCTGCACGTCTCGGCGAAAGACCTCGGGACGAACAAGGAGCAGTCGATACGGATCACCGCCTCGAGCGGCCTGAACGAGGAAGAGATCAAGAACATGGTGCGGGACGCCGACTCTCACGCGGACGAGGACCGGAAGAAGAAGCAGCTCGCCGAGGCGCGCAACACCGCCGACACGCTCGTCTATACCGTGGAGAAGTCACTTAAGGACTACGGCGACAAGATCTCCGCCGACGAAAAGAGAGATATCGAGGAGGCGCTGGAGAGCTGCCGCAAGGTGAAGGACTCCAGCAGCAACCCCGATGAGATCAAGTCGGCGACGGACCGTCTTACCACGGTCTCCCACAAGCTGGCCGAGCATATCTACAAATCCGCCGGCGCTCAGCCCCAGGGAGACGGAGGCGCCGCGGGCCAGGCGAAGAAAGAGGGCGAGGAAGAGGTTGTCGAGGCCGAGTTCGAAGACGTCGACAAAGACAAGAAATAAGGAAAAGGGTATAATAACGGGTCCGGTGTCGAAGGGCAACGGGCCCTTTTTCTTGCAGGGCATGCAGGTATCTTCGCACGTTATCTGAAATATCATGAAAGACTATTACGAAATACTCGGGGTATCGCGGGACGCGACGGAGGCCGACCTCAAGAAGGCCTTCCGGCAGCTCGCGATGAAATACCACCCGGACCGTAACCCCGACGATAAGGCTTCGGAAGAGAAGTTCAAGGAGATCAACGCGGCCTACTCGTGCCTGAGCGACCCGGCGAAGCGGGCCAACTACGACCGCTACGGCTCGGCCGAGGGGCCCGGAATGGGCGGCGCGGGTTACGGACCTTTTACCGGGGGCGCGGGGTTCGGCGACGTCTTCGAAGACATCTTCGGGGACTTCTTCGGCGCCTTCGGCGGACAGAGAAGACAGCGGCCGGCTAAGGGCGACGACCTCCGTTACGATCTGAACATCAGCCTTTCCGAGGCGGTCTTCGGCAGCGAAAAGATCATAGAATTCCCGAAATGGGAGGAGTGCGAAAAATGCAAGGGTTCGGGGTCGGAGCCGGGTAAGCAGCCTGCCGTCTGCCCCAACTGCAAGGGCACAGGCCAGGTTCGTTTTCAGCAGGGATTCTTCAGCGTCTCGAAGACCTGCGGCAAGTGCTACGGAAAGGGCACGATCATTACCGACCCCTGCAAAGGCTGCAAGGGCCACGGAAAGGTCCAGAAGAATAAGACGATCAGCGTCAAGGTCCCGCCCGGCGTCGACAACGGCTCGCGCCTGAAGATTTACGGCGAAGGAGAACCGGGAGTCTACGGCGGTCCGATGGGCGATCTGTATATCGTCCTCGGCGTCGACGAGCACCCGTTTTTCAAAAGAGAGGGGACGGAGTTATACTGCGAAGTGCCGCTCTCTTTTCCGCAGGCCACACTGGGGGCGGAGATCGAAGTCCCTACCCTCGACGGCACCGCAAAACTGAAGGTCTCGGCAGGGACCCCCTCCGGGCAGCTCTTCTACCTGAAGGGCAAGGGCGCGCCGAGGGTCGGCGGCCACCAGAGGGGAAACCAGATCGTCAGGATATATATCGACGTGCCGAAGAAGCTCACCCCGCGTCAGAGAGAGCTCCTCGAGGAATTCGCCTCGATCAACGGCGACGAGGTCGCCAAGACCTTCAAGGAAAAACTCAAGGACCTCTTCACCCACGCCGAACACTGATTCTCCATGCCGAGGATCTTCCTTCCTGCAGCCGACCTGCTCTCCCAGCCGCTGACGATCCGCGGCGAAAAGGCGAAGTATCTCGCGACGGTGCCCAGAAGCAGGGGCGGCGACTCTCTGGTGGTCCACGACGACCGGGGGAATTCCTACACGGCGACTCTCACCGCAGTCACCCCGAGGGAGGTGACCGCCGAACTGACGGGAAAGATCGACTGGAATACGGAATCGGCGCTCCAAATCACCCTCTATCAGGGCATCCTCAAGGGAGAAAAGATGGACTTCGTCATTCAGAAGGCGACCGAACTCGGAGTGGACAATATCGTGCCGGTGGTCACCGAGAGAAGCCAGGTGCGGGAGACAAGGAAACTGCCCCGGTGGACAAAGATCGCCGGGGAGGCGGCCCGCCAGTCCGGCCGCAATGCGGTCCCCCGGGTTCACGAAATTGTCCGGTTCGATGCGCTGCCGCCGTCGGCATCCCCAAAGGGGATCCTTTTTTGGGAAAAGGGAGGAGACGACCTCGCCGCGGCCCTAGGAACATTCCAGGGCGGAGGCGATATCTCGCTCTTCACCGGCCCCGAGGGAGGGTTCTCGGAAAAGGAAGTCGCCTCTGCGGCCGAAATGGGTTTCCTCACGGCGACGCTCGGCAGGAGGATACTCAGGGCCGAAACAGCCGCGGTTGCCGCGATCGCGATCGCCCAGTTCTCGCTAGGAGATCTGGGGCGCGCGCTTTGACAATTCCGATTATCATGTATAATACAATCACAGAGAGATGAATCTTGAGATACTATTCATTCTGGTCTTCCTGGTCCTGAATGGCTTCTTCGCCGCCTCGGAAATCGCCGTAGTCACGGCGAGAAAATCCTTCGTCAAACAGCTTTCCGAAGAAGGGAGCCACAGGGCAGCCGCGCTATTGAGGCTCCAGGCCGAGCCGGACAGGCTGCTGGCCACCGTCCAGATCGGGGTGACCGTCATGGGCTCGATCACCTCCGCCCTGGGCGGCGCAGCCGCGGTGAAGCTCCTGAAACCCCTGTTGGCCGGTCTTCCGATCCCTTTCATCTCCTCCGCCGCTGAAGTGCTCTCTATCGGCCTCACCGTCATCGTGATCTCCTACTTTACCCTGATTATCGGCGAGCTTGTCCCCAAATCCATTGCGCTGCGCAATCCTGAAAAGGTCGGCCTCTTCGTGGCCCGCCCGATAGCCGCCATCGCGAGGATCTCGTCCTTCTTCGTGACGGTACTTACCAAAAGCAGCAACCTGATTCTCAGCCCCTTCGGAGTGAAGGCCTATTCCGAGCGCTCGTTTATCAGCGAGGAAGAGATCAAGCTCCTGATAGAGGAAGGCAGGGACAAGGGGATCTTCGAGCGGACCGAACAGGAACTCATCCACAGCGTCTTCCGGTTCACCGACATCTCGGTCAAGGGAGTGATGGTCCCCTCGACGCAGATGGTCGCGTTCAACGTGAACGAGCCGGCCGAAACGATAATCAGGAGGATCGCAGAGGAGAATTTTTCGCGCTATCCCATCTTCGACAAGGACCGCTCCGACATCAAGGGGATCCTGTACAGCAAGGACGTCTTCAATGAGCTTGCCTACAAGCGGGACGTCGTGATATCGAACCTGCTCCACTATGCGCTGTTCGCTCCGGAGAGCATGAAGATCAGCACGCTCATGCGGGAGATGCAGAAGAAGCGTCTTCATATGGCGGTCGTGGTGGACGAATACGGGGCGGTAGCCGGCCTCGTGACGATCGAAGACCTGCTCGAGGAGATCGTCGGTGAGATACGGGACGAATACGATACGGAAATCCCGGTGCAGACGCTGAAGGACGGCACGATGCTCATCGACGCATCGATGGCGATAAGGGACCTCAACGAAGATTACCGGCTCGACATCCCCGAATCCAACGACTACGACACGCTCGGGGGTTTTCTGCTTTCGAGCTTCCAGAGGCTCCCTTCGACCGGCGACGTCCTGCATTCCGACTCCCGCAGCTACACGATCGTCAGCATGAAAGGCCGCCGCATCCTGAAGATACGCGTCGAGCCGTCCAAGAAGGAAGCGGTCGGCGGATAATCGCAGCGGCCGCTGCCGGCGCTACTTGAAACTCGTCTCTTCCGAGGGGAAGACGCCTTTTTCGACCTCTTCCCGGTAGTCCCTGACCGCCTTGAGCGCCGTCTCCTTCAGGTTCGCATATCTCTTGACGAACTTCGGCACAAACCGCTCGAACATGCCGATCACGTCGTGAAGCACCAGCACCTGGCCGTCGCAGTGCGGCCCCGCGCCGATGCCGATCGTCGGGATCGAAACCTCTTCGGTGATCTTCTTCGCGAGCCCCAGAGGGATCGCCTCCAGCAGGAGCGAAAAGGCCCCCGCCTCTTCGGCGATGCGGGCCTCTTCGATCAGTCTGCCGGCCGCCTCATCCGTCTTGCCCTGGACCTTGTAGCCGCCCATTCGGTGGACCGACTGCGGCGTCAGCCCGATATGCGCCATCACCGGGATGTCGGACCGCCTCATCGCCCTGATCTGGTCCGCCACCTCGGCCCCGCCCTCGAGCTTCACCGCCGAGGCGCCCGCCTCCTTCAGGAACCGTCCGGCATTGCGCACCGCGTCGGCCACGCCTGTCTGATACGACATGAAAGGCATATCGCCGATCACCATCGCATTTTTCACCCCGCGCGAGACGAGCTTCGTATGATAGATCATCTCGTCCATCGTGACCGGGAGGGTATTTTCGAGGCCCTGCACCACCATGCCGAGCGAATCGCCCACGAGGATCGCGTCGATCCCGGCCTCGTCGACTATCTGCGCAAACGGATAGTCGTAGGCGGTGAGCATCGTGATCTTCTTCCCCTCGGCCTTCTTCTTCAGAAAATCCTGGATCGTTATCTTCGGCATGACGAATTCTCCTTGCTTATATAAGTTAACGTAATCCTTTACATGATAGGGATTTCGGTCTCCTTTGGCAAGGCGATCGCCCCGGTTATGCTATACTTCTCTATGGGCGAACGAGCGTTTTACCAGCCGCTTACGAAAGAAGACAGGATCACCGTGCTTCTCTACAGAAGCGGGATATTCCTTTCGACCGCCATCCTCTCGATCTCCGCGGTCCTGGCGGTCCTGACCGTCGAAAGACCGGAGATGCCCGATATGCGCATGGTCTACTCGGGGTTCGCCGCCGACCTGCTTATCCTCGCCCTGTATTTCAGCGTCGGGCTGAGCGTCTTTTTCATCCATCTCTATGTCGGGAAGTTCCACAGAGCCCTTAAAAAGACCTACTATCTTGCGGCCGTCTGCTTCGCCGCGCTTTTTATCCTCGGCAAGGGAAGCCCGGCGGCGGCGCTTTTGGGTGCCCGTCCCCTCGCCGCCCTTCTTGTAATGCCGCTATCCCTCTGCCTCGGCTTTATCACCGCGAAAGAGGCCTTCTGCTTTCAGCTGATCGAGGGATACCTGCTCGCTTTTCTGATGCCGGCCTTCATCTTCCTTTATTCCGTCGGGTTGCTCGGCCTGAAAAATGCCTCATACGGGCTCGGCCTGATAGCGGCAATGCTCCTGTTTTTCATGTTCAGGAAAGTCTTCCAGCCGCTTCAATACGACATCGGGGACAAGTCGGCCTACCAGCCGTAGCTCTACGGCCCCGGGGCGGCTGCCCCCCGTGCGGTTTTCCGCAACCGCACTGTCATCCGGCAGCCCTGACATCGCATTTCCGAAAGATACTAACACCGGTTGTGAACAATAAGCAGGTAAAATGCCGGATGCCTTAGAGCGGCAAGGGTTTCAGCGCTATGCCTAATAATTAGGCACTTCAACCCCTTGAAATAACGGGATATCCACCCTCCGGGGTGCCTCTGCAAATGTCAAGAGGCCAAATGAGCTTCGCGCGAGCCAGCACGTTCAGGCACGCGTACCGCCGCCTGCCCGAGCCGGCAGCTCCTGACCGGGACATACCTCTCAGAGAGTCCTTTATTCTCGACGCCATGCTCCGAAACATCCTATCGCATCAAGAAGATTGGAGGACACTCTGCCCGCCGGTATGCTGCTTTAGGGTTCACTCCCCGTCCATCCCGTACTTCTTCAGCTTCCGCCAGAGCGAGACCCGGTCGATGCCGAGTATCTGGGCGGCGGCCGTCTTGTTATGGCCGACTTCGCCCAGCACCCAGTCGATGTAGGCCATCTCCTGCTCCTCGAGCGAAGGGATACGGCCCTCCTTCTTCCTGAACGTCCTGATGCTCAGCTCCCGCAGGTCTTCAGAAAGATGCGCCGTCTCGACCGCCGCCCCATTTGACAGCGCAACGCCCCTTTCGATGATGTTTTCGAGCTCCCGCACGTTTCCGGGGAAGTCGTAGCCCATGAGAATCGCGGTCACATCCGGGGAGATCTCCCTCACGTCCTTCTGCATCATCATGGCGTATTTTTTGAGAAAGTAATAACTGAGAAGCGATATGTCTTCCTTCCTCTCTGACAGGGGCGGGACCCGCAGCGTCACAACGTTCATCCTGAAGTAGAGGTCCTGCCGGAACTCGCCCTTCCTTATCATCTCCTGCAGGTCCCTGTTCGTCGCCGCCAGAAACCTCACGTCCACTCCGGTCGGAGCGGTCGCGCCGAGCCTCAGGACCTCCTTCTCCTGGATAACCCTCAGGAGTTTCACCTGCATCGAAAGGGGCATCTCGGTGATCTCGTCAAGAAAGAGTGTGCCGCCGGAAGCCATCTCGATCAGCCCCTTTTTCAGCGCCGAGGCCCCGGTAAAGGCGCCCTTCTCGTGGCCGAAGAGCTCGTTGCCGAGCAGTTCCTCGTTGAAGGCCCCGCAGTTAACGGCAAAAAAGGGCCCTGAGGCGCGTTTGCTGTAAAGGTGGATGTACCTCGCGAAGAGCTCCTTGCCTGTGCCGCTCTCTCCGGTCACGAGCACGTTGCAGTCGGTCGGGGCGATCTGGCGCGCCGTTTCCAGGAGCCTCTGCATCTCCGCGTCCTGGGTGATGATCTTCACCTTGCCCTGGTAGTTCTCGATCTGCTCCCTGAGCCGCGCGTTCTCCTGCTTGAGCCCCACTTTCACGGCCGCCTCCCGGACGACCCTTCTCACCTCGTCCAGCTTGAAAGGCTTCGTGATGTAATCATATGCCCCCTTCTTTATCGCCTGAATGGCCGACTGGACGGTCGCATATCCCGTGATCACGACCACCTCGGCGTCGGGATAGAGAGACCTGCATTTCTTCAGGATCTGCAGCCCGTCGACCTTCTCCATCTTCAGGTCGGTAAGGACGATATCGTAGCGTCTCGCTTCGAGCATCTTCAGGGCGGCGGGTCCGCTCTGCGTCGCCTGGACCTCGTAGCCCTCGCGCGCCATCACATGTTCGATGTTTCTGAGCGCAATCTGCTCGTCGTCGACGATCAGAAGCCTCGCCCTGTATTCCGCAGTCCCTTTTCCAGCCTCCCCGGGCAGGCCGTCATTCACCCATGCCGTCACACAGCGCCTCCTTCATCGGCAGCGTAATAAGGAATGTGGTGCCCTCCCCTTCCACGCTGACCGCCTTTATCGAACCTTCGTGCTCCTCGATGATCTCCCGGGCGACGTAGAGGCCGAGCCCCGAGCCTTTCCCGTCCTCCTTCGTCGTGAAGAAGGGATCAAAGATCCGTTTTGCGGTATCGGCGTCCATCCCGATGCCGCTGTCCCGCACCCTGATCCTCACCAGCTTGCTCTCGTCGTCCTCGTCGGCGGTGATCGAGATCGTGCCGCCGTCGGGCATCGCATCGATCGCGTTTTTGACGAGGTTGAGGACCGCCTGTTCGATCCTCTGCTTGTCCGCAGTAATCCAGCAGCCCTCCGGGACCTCCACCTGCAGCTCGACCTTCGACGGGATGTCGCCCTGCACCAGCCTGATCGTGTCCTCCACCAGCCCTCTGACCGGGATCGGCTTGCTCTTGAACTCCTTTTTCCGCGAAAACTCCAGGAGGGAATGGACCATCGCCTTGGCCCTCTCCACCTCTTTTTCGATCTGCTGCATCAGCTCTTTTTTGTACATGATGTCGGGATATTCTATTTCTTCGTGGAGGATCTGGCAGGAGCTGAATATGTTCGAAAGCGGGTTGTTGAGCTGGTGGGCGACCCCCGAGACCATCGTGCCGAGACAGGCGAGTTTTTCGGACTGCATGATGAAGCGCATCTGCCTGAGCTCGATTTCCTTCAGCATCCTGCTCATTGCGTTGCTCAGCGAGACGATCTCCCTGTCGGAGGATTGGATCGAAAGCGAATCGAACCTGCCCTCTATGATCTTCTGGATGCCGTCTTCGAGCTGCTTGAGGGGGCTGACGACCATGCGCGACAGGTACTGTCCCACGATCAGGCCGACGACGAGGAGAAAGATAATCGACAGCATAAGGACGCGTTCGGAGGAAGAGACGAGCGAGAGGATATACATCTTCTCGGCGATCGAGATCGCCTCGGTCGCCTCCACGATCTTTTTCCCCTTCCCCCTGATCCTGCCTTCCAGCGCTTCGGCCTCGGCGGGCCGGCGGGCCTTGTCCAGGCTGTAGTATCTCTGCATGAGGGACTTGTATTCCCCGATGTCCCTCTCCAGCACGTCGACGTCGGTCCTTATCCGGAGCCTGCCGATGCCGTCCCTGTTGTGGGCGAGGACCTCTCCGGCCTTCTTCGTAAAGCGGAGGTTCTCGGCAAAGTCTTCGTTGTCGCGGTAGAGAAAATAGTTCTTTTCGAACCTCCTCATCTCGAGTGTCGTGTCGAAGAATTCCGAGACGACCAAGCTGAAAGATACCTTTCTGTCGATCCTCGTGAGATTGACGTAGTTGAGTATCGAGACGAAGACGATCAGGATGAGGCAGAAATAATATCCGAACCTCACCTTGTTTTGAATGCTCGACATGAAACCGAACATGGTTCGATTCTAGCACCCCTTCATTGCATTTTGCAATAGTTAATTACGCCCTGCAACACCACTGAAATCGCTGCTGCAGGCCGTCAGGACAGCAAAGCCCATATCAATATTGCATTATGCAACGCCATGCTTTAGACAGGAGATGAGTGCCGCCCGATATTTTCCTTTATAACCAATGACTTACCATATTTTAGGATGTGGCATGCCGCTTGAGATAGCAGATATACGGAAGGACCGAGGGTCCCAAAAAACAAAAGGAGGTCAGAAACGATGAGACAGTTCCTCAGGAGGCTGGAAGAAATCTTCGCCGCCGTCGCATTTGCCGACGCAGGCGAGCACGAGCAGGCGGCGCAGTTCAGTGCGGGGCTGGTGTTCCGGTCCCCTGCGGCGGCCCCGCCGGCGCAGGAGGGCGCTTCATGAGCATCGGCCGCTTCGACGACCTGATGTCGGCGATCTCTTTTGCCGAGGCGGGAGAGCACGACACGGCAAGGGATTTCCTCAGGGGAAGGGACACGGTGCTTCTTGCGACTTCGGACCGTTTAATGGACAGAAACGTCTTCACTTACGCGCTGAACCTGAGCAGACGGATCGGAGTGGCAGTGGATGTCCTGTATCTTGCCAGGTCAGGCGGCCGCCATGCGCTGCTCGACCAGTTCATGGCGGAGGCGGCGAAGGCGCGCGTTGCATGCAGGCTTGTCAGGACAGAAGGCTGCATGAAAAAAGCGATCCTCCAGTACACCGAAAAGAAGCGGGAGATACTGTTCGTCGTCATAGGCTCGGCGCCGGAGCTCGATATCGAGTGCCGGGCCGGAGAAAAGGCGCTCTCGGAGGCCTGGAAGAAGCTGGAGTGTCCGTTGGTAGTGGTATCGAAGGGCAACACTCCCTCGGCGGCGTAACCAATACATTTTATTTAAAGGAGGACTTATTTCAATGAGTATCGGAAGAATGGTATTCGAATTCCTGAAGGCGGCATCGGTCCAGCATGCGAAATGGGACTATGAGGTATCGATGTCGATCGTGAAGAACCGCAAAAAGATGCTGATCCTGCTGGCGGCGGTCCTGCCGATTCTCGCCGTATCGCTTCTGGAGGCGGGCGACATGATCGGCGGCAAGACGGCCTACGCACCCGCGTTCTATTCCACCAACATCTTTCTCGTCTCGATCGCGATCGGCCTTTGCGCCGGCCTCATCACCGGCTGCATCGGCGCGGGCGGCGGCTTCATCATCACCCCGGCGCTGATGGCCGCAGGGGTGAAGGGCATCCTGGCGGTCGGCACCGACCTCTTCCACATATTCGCCAAGGCGATCATGGGGACGGCCGTGCACAAGAAACTCGGCAATGTCTCGGTCAAGCTCGCCGTCGCCTTTCTCGTCGGCTCGGCCGGCGGCACCTTTATCGGAGGCTACATCAACAAATCGCTCTACGACAGGGACCCCCTGCTGAGCGAGGCCTTCATCAGTCTCGTCTACGCGGTCCTGCTCGGCTTTCTCGGCATCTACGCCCTGATCGACTTTCTGAAGTCGAGAAACGCCAATGAGGCCGGAGACGCCCACGGCGGGCCTTCCGGCATGACCGGCCTGGCGCTGAAAGTCCAGAACGTCAATATCCCGCCTGCCATCAGGTTCGACGAAGACTACGTCCCGGGCGGCAGAAAGGTCTCGGGCGTCATCGTGGCGCTCGGCGGCGTCGTCGTAGGGCTCCTCGCGGCGATCATGGGCGTCGGCGGCGGCTTCGTGACGTTCCCTATGTTCGTCTACGTCTTCGGCGTCTCCTCGATGACGACCGTCGGCACCGACATCCTGCAGATTATCTTCACGGCGGGGCTCGCCGCGATCTCCCAGTATGCGATCTACGGCTACGTCTTTTATACGCTCGCCATGGGGATGCTCCTGGGGTCGCTGATCGGCATCCAGATCGGCGCGCTCACGACGAAGGTGGTCAAGGGGATCCATATCAGGGGCTTTTATGCGGTATCGATCCTGGCCGGATTCATTAACAGGGCGGCTACCCTCCCCAAGAAGCTCGTCGAGCTCGAAATGATCAATTTGTCGAAGGACGTGGTGAAGGCGATCGAGTCGGCAGGCAACATCATATTCTGGGTCGTCGTCGGGCTCTTCGCCGCCTGGGTGATCGGCAAGTTCGTCGTAAACATCAACAAGCTGAGAGGGGAAGACGAGGTCGCCCCCGTGTTCGTGAAGGAGGAGGCATAACATGCTGATAAGAAATAGAAAGACATTCGGGATGGGGGCGGTATTCGCCGTCTCCTTCATTACGGTGCTGCTGCTTATATTCTCCCCGGTCTTCGGCGGCAAGAACGGTCTCCGCTTCGCCGACGACAGTTTCAACAGGCTTTCGAAGGGCTCTTCCTACTTCATACCGAAGGTGTCAAAGAGCAACGAGCAGTTCATCGGCAAGGCGTTCTCGGTCACGATCAAAGCGGGCAACCTAGAAGACAAGCCGGGGGAAGCCCAAAAGAGGGCCCAGAGCATTGCCAATGTGTTCACTACCGCCGGCGCGGCGGCCTCGGTGTCGGGCTCCTCGGTGAAGCTCGAGGGTGACCTCGGGAAGGTACTCGCGTCCGCCCTTCAGGACGCCGATGCGATGTTCAAGAACGACGGCGCCGCGATCAGGTCAAAATACGGAATGGACGACGAAAAAAAGTCTCTCAGACAGTGGCACACCTCCCTGACCAAGGTACACAAGCAGCTCCAGAAGCAGAAGATGATCACCGAGTCCAAGATCGTATCAGACGTGCTCAAAAAGGCGCTCGAGCCGGCCTACAACTTCTACACCATTGAAGGCGAGAAGGTCGTCGACCACGCAGGCATGATGTCGGGACTTCTCGTGTTTTATGTCGCCTACACGATGTGGTGGGGCTACGCGATATTCTACATGTTCGACGGTCTCGGGCTGAGCATGAAGAAGGCGAAGGTGAAAAAGGAGGCGTGATGCCTCCTTTCTCCCGGAGGACAACGGTCATGGGAAGATACCGAAGGATACTCGCGGCGGTCGACGGCTCTGAATCAGGCCGGAACGCCTTCAGGCAGGCATGCAGGATGGCGGTCGCACAGGGGAGCTGGCTGACGGCGATCACCACGGTCCCTCCGTATGAAGACCTGTTCCAGATACCCGCCGTGCGGGAAAAGGTGAGCAGGGCGCTCCGTCAGGAGGGCGAAAAGGTCCTAACGGCAGTACGGGAAATCGCGAGAGATGAAGGCGTGTCCGTCAAGACGCTGATCGAGGAGGACGCGCCTTTTCACGCTATCGTCGATGCCGCGGAAGAAGGCAGCTACGACCTCATCGTTATGGGAAGACACGGTGCGAAGCCTATCGAGCGGGCGCTCGTCGGCAGCGTTACGGCCCGCGTCATAGGCAGCACCCGGAGGGACATCCTCGTCTTCCCGCTCGGGACCGCGATCGGCTGGGGCAGCATCCTCGTTGCGACGGACGGCTCCCGGTACGGCAGGGCCGCCACGGAAAAGGCGATCCGCATCGCAAAGGCAGAAGGAGGCCTGCTCAGCGCGATATCGGTCGTCGACGTAACGGAGGAGTTTCAGTCACAGGCCCCGGAGGCGGTCGAGAAACTCGTCGAGAAGGCGAAGGGGTTCGTGGGCGAGGTGACCCGGAGGGCGGAGGCCGAAGGGGTGAAGATAATGCCCTTCGTAAGGGAAGGCGAATCCTACAGGGCGATCACGGACCTTTCGCGGACGTGCCGCTCCGAAGTGATCGTCATGGGAAGCCATGGCAGGACAGGCGTAAGGAGGCTTCTCATGGGAAGCGTCACCGAAAAGGTGATCGGCTACGCGCCCTGCCCCGTGCTCGTGGTAAGAGGGTAGCCCCGACGGCAGCAATCATGAACGGCAGCACTGACCGAAAGGAGAATGAGATGAAGACGCTCTGGGACAAGATCGAGAGACTGATGATGGCAGTGACCTTCGCCGAAGCGGGCGAGCACGAGACCGCCAGGGAGATCATGCGGGAAGACGAAAGGCCTGACAGGCCGAGGCCGGCGAACCGTCAGGACAAGACCCTCCGCGCCGCGTCGCCCGGGCGATAGCGGCCCGTCGCATCGGTTAGTTCATGAGCCGGGAGCGATCCCGGCTCTTCTTTTTCAGACCAGGATGTGCGGGACCGCCTCGTCGACGCTATCCGCAAGGACGATCTCTATGTCCCGTCGCACCTCGTCGGGAAGGCTGTCCGCCTCCGCCCTGTTCTTCGACGGCAGGACGACCGTCTTCAGCCGCGCCCTCCTCGCCGCCAGCACCTTTTCCTTCACCCCGCCGACGGGAAGAAGCCGGCCGCTCAGGGTGATCTCTCCGGTGATCGCCGCCGCCCTCCTTGCCGGCCTGCCGGTCAGGACCGAAATGAGCGCCAGCGCGATCGTCACCCCCGCCGACGGCCCGTCCTTCGGGATCGCCCCCGCAGGGACATGGACATGAATATCGTGGTCCCGGAAAAAATCGTCGACGATGCCGAGCCGGGCCGCGTTGCTTCGGACATAGCTGAGCGCCGCCTGCGCCGACTCGCGCATCACGTCTCCGAGAGAGCCGGTGAGGATCAGCTCCTGTTTCCCCTTCATCCTGAGCGCCTCGACGAAGATGATGTCCCCGCCCACCTCGGTCCAGACCAGCCCGGTCGTCACGCCGACCCGGTCCTGCTGCTCCATCTGCTCGAAGTAATACTTGCGGGGGCCGAGAAGACGCCCTACCGCCTCCCCGTCAATCGTCATGTTCTCCGCGCCGACGCCATGCTGCACGAACTCCCGGGCGATCTTCCTGCAGATCGCGGCGATCTGCCTGTCGAGGTCGCGGATGCCGGCCTCGTGCGTATATTCCTGAACCACCTTCCTGACCGCATCGGCCTGGAACCGGGGCGGGTAGATGGATATGCCGGTCTCCCGGATCTGCCTCGGCACGAGGAACTGCGACGCGATCATCACCTTCTCCTCCTCGGTATAGCCCGAAAACTGTATAACCTCCATGCGGTCCCGGAGAGGGTCCATGATGTTGTCGGCGACGTTCGCGGTAATGATGAACATCACGCTCGAGAGGTCGAACGGCAGATCGAGGTAATGGTCGATAAAGTGCGCATTCTGCTCGGGGTCGAGCACTTCGAGCAGCGCCGAGGCCGGATCGCCCTTGAAGTCGCGGCCGATCTTGTCGAGCTCGTCGAGGATCAGGACGGGATTGGATGAGCCGGACCGCCTGATCTCTTCGATGATCCTGCCCGGCATCGCGCCGGCATATGTCCGCCGGTGGCCCCGGATCTCGGCCTCGTCCTTGATCCCGCCGAGGGAAATCCTCCCGAATCTTCTGCCGAGCGCCCGGGCGATCGAGCGCCCGAGGGAGGTCTTCCCGGTGCCGGGAGGACCGGCGAAGCACAAAACGGAGCCCTTCATCTCCGCCTGGAGGTTCTTCTTCTCGAGCGCCTCTTTGACCATCGCCCTCACCTCGTCGAGCTTGAAAGGCTTTGCGATGTAATGGAATGCGCCCTTCTTCATCGCCTCGACCGCGGTGTCGACCGTCGCATAACCGGTGATCATAATCACCTCGGTCTGTGGAGACGCCGTCTTCGTCTTTTCGAGGATCTCCATCCCGTCGATCTTCTCCATCTTGAAATCGGTGAGGATCACGTCGAAGACGGAGCTCCTGATCAGTTCAAGCGCCTCCACCCCGTTGGCAGCCGTGGCGACCGAGTAATTCTCCTTCGAAAGGATATGCTCGAGGTTCCGGCGGGCCACCTCCTCGTCGTCGACGACGAGTATCTGCGGCGCCCGGTTCATCCTCAGCTTCTTGACCGCGAGGTGCTCGAGGATCCGCTCCTTAATCGGATGAAGTCCGTAGTGGTCCTCTTCCAGGATATTCTCCGCCCTCTTCAAGTCGAGGTTGTCGTCGGTCCTCCCGCTCCAGGGCAGCGAGACGAGATATTCTATATAGGAAAGCCCTATCGTGTATTCCGAAGTCGACGGGCTGATCTTCCGGAGCATCTCCAGCTCCTTCGTCGCCGTCTCTTCGGCCTGCTTCGGCATCACCGCGCCGGCGACCCTGGCAGCCAGGTCCTCCAGAAGGGGGTCAGGCGGGGCGTCTTCTGCCTTGCGGAAGAGTTTCATGGAATATATTTTACCCGAAATGCAGGAAAAGAAAGCAGCGGCGGATTTGACAGGCAGGCCGGTCCCGTCATAGAATAGCGCTATGAACGCAATGAAGACATCGGTCACTGTCGCCGGTCTTTTTGTCCTCCTTCTTCTGCCTGCCTGCAAGGAAAAACCGAAGAACCCGGTCGCCGAATACGGTGACACGATGATCAACGCATACAAGGGCGCGCAGAACGCGGCCGATCTGGCGACGCTGGACGGGCTGAAGAAGGCGGTCGAGGCATACCGCGCCTCCAACAGCTCGTACCCCGCAGAGTTGAAAGACGTGGGGGACCTCATGGGCGAGCATGTCGACTTCAGCAAGTTCGATTACGACCCCGCGACCGGCAGCGTCTCCCTGAAGCCGCAGAAGTAGCCCCTCACGCAGCTCCCGAAGGGCACACGGCCGCCCTCCCGTGTTGCAGCCTCATTTCTGCTGTAGTAATATAAATCACGATGATCGCAACCAGTTTTTGTTTCGCATTTGGCCGCTGCCGGGGGGATGGCCGGTGAGGATTTCGGCAGGGACACTGAAAGGCAGGAAGGTAGGCGCCGGCAAGGTCCTCAAGCGCGTCGACAGGGGCGAGATCAGGCCGACCTCGACAAAGGTGAGGGAGGCGCTCTTCGACATACTCCGAAACGACATCTCCGGATCTTCTTTTCTCGACCTCTACGCCGGGACCGGCGCGGTAGGCTTCGAGGCCTTGTCCCGCGGGGCGTCGCGCGTCTGTTTTGTCGAGTCGGTCCGGACCGTTGCCGAACAGATACAGTCTCATATCGGGCAGATGGAGCTCGCCGGGAAGGCCGCGGTATATGCCGAAGAGGCGGAGCGCTTTCTGCGCCGGGCCGGAAACACCGATACGGGCTTCGACATCATATTTGCCGACCCTCCTTATGCCTCGAAAGAGGCGGACGTTATCCTCGAACTGCTGGATGCCGGGGGCGTCCTGAAAGACGGGGGCTGTCTCGTCGTCGAGGCGCCTTCGAGGAATAACCCCCGGGAGGGGCTCCGCTCGCTCAGACTGATCAAGAAATACCGCTACGGCGACACCTCACTCTTCTTATACGGAAAGGAACGATGAAAAAGACAGCGATTTATCCCGGGACGTTCGATCCCTTCACCAACGGCCACCTGGACCTCGTCAGAAGGAGCCTGAGGACCTTCGACGAAGTGATCGTCGCAGTCGCGCCGAGCCTCAAGAAAGAACCGCTCTTTACGATCGAGGAGCGCTTCGCGATGATCAGGAGTTCTCTCAAGAATTACCGGCGGGTCAGGCTGGAGTCCTTCGAGGGGCTGCTGGTCGAGTACGTGAAGAGGAAAAAAGGGATCGCGATAATCAGAGGGCTCCGCGCGGTGTCCGATTTCGAATACGAGCTCCAGATGGCGCTCATGAACCGGAGGCTCAACCCGCAGATCGAAACGGTCTTCATGATGCCGAGCGAAGAGTACTCCTATCTCACCGCGACGATCGTCAAGGAGATCGCGTCGCTCGGCGGCCCGGTAAAGGACCTCGTGCCGCAGCCGGTCGAAAGAGAGCTGAAGAAGAAATTCACCGGCTGCTGCAAATAGCGGGATGAGGCTCTGAAATGGCCCATCCCGAACTCCCTCTTCCGCCCCACTACGAGCTGGCCCGCGTAGCCGAGGTATGGAAGGTCCCGTACCTCCACAGGGACCATGAGGCGAGGGCATGGGCGGCCCGCCACGGGGTGCGGCCGGCCTGCGACGACTCCTTCAGGATTTGTCTCGTCGCGGTGGACGTCCAGAACACCTTCTGCATCCCGGGCTACGACCTTTACGTTGCGGGACGCTCAGGGACGGGGGCTGTCGACGACAGCCGCAGGCTCTGCGAGTTCATCTACCGGAACCTGGGGTCGATCACCCAGATATGCCCGACGATGAACTCCCACAACGCGATGCAGATCTTTCACCCGCTCTTCCTCGTCAACGAAAGTGGCGAGCACCCGCCTCCGTTCACCCTCGTCTCGGAGGAAGACGTCGAAAAGGGCGTCTGGAGGTTCAACCCTGACCTCTGCTTCAACTTCCGCATCGGCGAGGAAGAGGCGCAGGAGATCCTCCTCCATTACACACAGGAGTTAAAGAAGGGCGGCAAATACAACCTGACCGTATGGCCGTACCACGGCATGCTCGGGGGCATCGGCCACGCACTCGTCGCCTCGTTCGAGGAGGCGATCTTCTTCCACTGCGTGGCCCGGTACAGCCAGCCGGACTTCCACGTCAAGGGCGACAGGCCGTTCACCGAGCATTACTCGGTGCTCGGGCCGGAGGTGCGCGAGGGGCCCAAGGGGGAGCAACTCGGCCTCAAGAGCGAGAAGTTCTTCGGGCAACTGCTGGATTTCGACGCGGTCGTGATCGCCGGCCAGGCCAAGAGCCACTGCGTCGCCTGGACGATCGCCGACCTCCTGGAAGACATCCTGACGAGGGACCGGAAGCTGGTCGAGAAGGTCTACCTCCTCGAAGACTGCACCTCGCCGGTTGTCGTGACGGGAGTGATGGACTATACCGACCTTGCCGACGCCGCATTCAGAAGGTTCGCCGAGGCGGGGATGCACGTGGTCCGCTCGGCCGAGCCGATCCATACCTGGCCGGGCGTCAGACTCTGAGCGCTGGCCTGCCGGTTCATACCCCGGCGTGAAGCGTGTCCCTCAAACCTTCTTGCTGCGACAGAATTTAGTGCAGCATGGCGTCAGGAATGCAAGGCTCGCCGAAGGCTGAGACCCGATTGGAAACTCTCCGCGCGGCTTCCGATGCTCTGCGGAATCGCTACAAAAGGCCTTTCGGGCCACTCTTCACGCCTCAGTGGCGCCAATCCATGCAGACCATGAGAAAGAAGGCGCACCGGACAACGTACGATGCGCCTTCTTCATCGCCATCTTTCAATGCTGCATCTGCTCGTGTCCCGCCGGGGCCTCTTCCATATCCCCCTCGGAATCCGCGGCCGGCTCTTCCTCCGTCATGTCCTCATCCATCATCCCGCCGCCCATCATCTCTTCATCAGACATGCCGCCGCTCATCATTGCGCAGGCCATCGGGTTCTCCATCATCCCGCTCAGCTTCTTCCTCTGCTCCGGGGTCAGCTTCGACTTCATCTCCTCCATCGAGGCTATTCCGGCAATAAGCATCGAGGCCTTCAGCCCCTCGACCTGTTTCACCTTCGCGTCGACCGCCTTCATGTCGACCGTGTCGGCACGGACGATGTCCCCGAGTTCGATCATCGCGATCGCGAGGTCGGCCTTTTTCCGTATCATCTCCTTCTTCGCCTCCGTCATGACCTTTCCGATCGCGGCCTTCTGGTTCGCATCAAGCGAGAGGCCCTGGAGGGCGTGCCAGAAGCGGTGATGCATCCCCATCTTCATTCCGCCGGACATCATGCCCATATCCATATGGTGCCCCGCCATATGCTTTCCTTTAAGACAGCCGCACCCCGCCCCCATTCCGCAGTCCATCGTCTTTCCGCACTTCCCCATCATGCCCGGCATATCCGCGCCCATCCCCATGCCCCCCGACATCATGCCCATCCCGGTGCCTCCCATGCACCGGGGCGTCTGCGCAGCCGCGATGCCCGCGCCTGCCACGATCAGAACACTTGCCAATAACAAAAACCACACCGTCTTCTTCATCACACACACCTCCGTTATTATCGTAAACGCATTATCCCCTTTCCGGGGGGATATTCAATGTTACCACTAATTCAGGGCGAAGGATAGGCCGGGGAAGATTCGCGGCTTTTCCTTTCAGCGCTTCTCCATTCACCGCCTTTCCCCCTTTACATCCGCCCCCTTCTTTGTATAAAATCGTCCTATAGGATCGGGCCGCGGGGATCATCTTCAACCCATCCAGACTTCACTCTTTCCGGTTTTGCATGAAGCGTCGATCAAGGATGTTTTCACCCGGGTACAGCAGCCTTCGCGCTGCGCGTATACGGCGGTAGCCCGCCTCGCGGCAGTAAAATCTTGTGGGGAATTGGGGAAGGAAGCCTTTATGAACTGTCTTTCAGCATGGCGTCAAGCGGACTCATCGGGACGTTCTGCATCTCGCGCATGACATGGGTATAGATCATCGTCGTCTCAACGCTTTTATGTCCAAGAAGCTCCTGGACCTCCCGGATATTGACTCCCTTCATGAGGAGTGTTTGAGCCGAAGCAGCCTTTTCATCTCGGCAAGTATGCGGGCCTGGGCCGAAAGGCTTGCCTCTGCAGCAGTGCCGGTCCTGACAGCATTGAGGGATTCGCCGCCCTTGAAGTGGTTGAGATAAAGGAGAAGCGCTTCTTCTGCCTGCCTGATCTGCCACTCGGCGATATTCTCCTGGGCCTTGAGAGAATCGAGGAACTCAATTATAAGAGCCCCGCTATCCGCGTGGCTTTTCCCGGCGATGAAGAAAAGGAATCTGCTCGCCCAGAGCGCAAGGAACGGAATGTTCTTCTCGGGCGCAAGCTTACCCGACCTGAGAAAGGATTGAAAATCCGGCAGCGTGTCTTTGATCCCCATCTTATCCCCTTTACCCTCAAAATGCGCAAGTCGCAATTGCCACTATTACCGATATTTTGCGAATTGAAAGCAAGCGTTTTTTCTTTTCCGTCGAGCAGTTTACCATTGACAGGATTTGGGCCTTTTGCTAAATTTAGGGCATCCTTAGGCTATGCGTACAGTAATTAGTTAGCACGCAAATGAATAAAATAAAAAAAACAAATAGGATTAGCCCCTCGCTGATTTTGGTGTCTTTTCGCGATATATGCTGTTATTCGCTCATGTTGGTTGTAGTCGCAGCATACCGTTGGATCGTGCGCGGTCAGCATTTTTCACTGACTTCACACAGCATAAAACTCATGACCATTATTTTCATGATTACGTGGGCAACCACTTATGTCGCGTGCAGGTTAGGTGCAACAACAATAACAAATGGCTGGGGTGAAGAACGCTGGGGACGAATACCAGGGACTCTTGTTGTCGCAACACTGACCTGTCTTCTATCTTTCATAGTGTTACTTTTCATGGGCCAAGTTCATACTTAATTTACGTCAAAACTATGACTACAAAAAAATTGCTAACACGCGGCTCGATCCGACCGGGAGTAAGCCCGGTCGGTTTTTGTAAAGGCTAGTTGCCCCGGCGGCTCAGCCATTTCGTTATATGCAAGAAATTTATAATTAAAGGCATAAAGAATATGACTAATGCTGAATGGCTATCATGGTTTTTTTATGGAAAGCAGTTCTGGATGGCACCGGTCAGAATAGCCGTAAATTTAGTGGCGGCTTCCGGGGCGATCATCCTCGGTACAGCCGAACGGAAAATAAAATATATTCTATTCGGCATTGCACTATTTGCATTCGAAATGGAAACTATTCATAGCTATCGACCGGATCTCAAGGGGTTCTTTCAGTTCGATCTTCTTGCAGCAAGACTATTTTATGGTTTTATCATCGTTTTTATCCCGATACTATTGGTTGTCACCTTCAAAATTGACGCCAAGCGGCGCGTCATCACCGGAAACGACAAGGCAATTGAAAAAAAGATGTGAAGAAACATATAACACAGCCTTCAACCCAGACTCGCAATGAACGCGGTTTGCTTTTCATTTTTGGCCTGTACGCTCGCTGGTTAGCATGATCGTTGGGGCAAAATAGAATATGAAAATAACAGATAAATTTACCGGCAAATGGCGTATATACCACATGGATGAGTGGGATGAAGAATATATTGATATGGAAGAAACGGCATATATAAAGATTAATAAA
>JAJXTV010000043.1 GCA_021783515.1 Nitrospirota bacterium | reverse complement strand
CCAGCTTCTTCTCCAACTTTCTCTTGCCCTCCTCATCAATAACCGACAGGTAACTGTTGCTTGAATGCAAATCGAAAGCTGCGTACAATTTCATAAGGCACCTCCTTGGGTAAAGGTTGAGCTCTTTCCCACAGCATATCAGATGAGCGATCATCCGATATGCCAGGAGGTGCCTTTATATGATTATCAGGTCTTGTTTCTTGCAGAGACAACCCTATAAGATGCTTGGCCTTGCAACTTCTTCTACTTTTACGCCACAGAATTTTTTGGATCATCGTTACCGTTTGTTTCTGTGAGGACATCACGGCAAATAAGCATGCCTGCCCCTTGCCGGCAAGGAGGCGAATTGCGTATTTTGGCCGAAGGGCATTCAGCGGCCTTTTTCGGGAGAAAACCTGTCAGCGGCTACAATGAATGCTGCAGCCGCCGTTACGGCAGTGATTCTCAGGAACCTTCCCTGAGCCGCTCTTCTTCCTCCTGGAGGGTCTTGCACTCGATGCACATCGTTGTGACCGGCCTCGCCTCAAGCCTCTTGATGGCGATTTCGTTGCCGCAGTCGTCGCAGATGCCGAAAATTCCGGTATCGATCCGGTCGATCGCATCGTCTATCTTCTTTAAAAGCCGCTGTTCGCGACCTCTGAGTCTCAGCATGAAGTTCCTGTCGGTCTCTGCGGTGGCCTGATCGCCCAAGTCGGGGAATATGGTCTGCCCCGGCAGTTCGTTCAGGGCGGACTCCGCCTCATTCAGGAGCGCCTCCCTCTGCCTGAGGAGTTTAAGCTTTATCAACTGGATCTTCTCCTCGCGGGGAGAAAGTTTCTCTTGTTTTTTTGCAGTCTTCAACACAACCTCTTTAACGGTATTTCTCGCGGGCTTCTCCGGAGCGCGCACGGCCTTCTTGGCCGAAGTCTGCGTTGCTGCCTTCGGCTTGGCGACCTTTCCGGCAGGCGCTTTCTTTTTGGCGGCCGGCCTGGAGTTGGCCGCAGCAGATTTCGGTTTCTGAGTGGCTTTCCTGGTCTTGGTGCTTGTCGTTTTGGCCATAAGAGCTCCTCTTTTGAGATTGTTTAGCTTACCAGAGAGGGCCTTATTTAGTCAAGGAAAACGGGGCCTTGCATGGCGGTTCGGAGGCGCCCTTTCATCAACGATCGTCCGGCTGATCATCGGCCCCGAACTCTTCCCTCTGAGTGATGAGTACGATCCCCTGACCCGGCGCGAGATCGTATGAGAAGGGAGCGGGAAGGTAGTCCAGCGGGTCTTCGGGGGAGATGTCGCGGAGCGGCGCCCCCGACTGGAGGTATCCCCGGAGGCTCTCCGCGTGGAAGTGCTGGCTTCGGTGAATGTCCTTGTTCAGGATGAGGAGCGATTCTTCCCGCGTGCGGGTCGATGCCTTCCACATGATGAGGATATTGGGGTTGTCGTGGTGGAGCATTTCGGTCGGCGCGTCTTCCTGGAAAATGGCGTGTTCGGACTTGATGCCGTTCACCTGAGAGATGAAATAGGTCAGGTCGGTACCTGTATTCTCCCAGTCGGAGGGCCTTGTCTTTACGACGTGCAGACCCTTCCGAAAGCCGAATTCGAAGCCGATCGGCATCATTACCCCCCCGGAAAAGAGCGAGGAAAAAAGGTAGCGCTGTTTTAGGCCTTCGATGTTTCCGCCCAGCTCTTCGCAGAGCCTGACCGTATCGTGGCTTTCCGGAAAACTTATGGAAGGGGCGATCTCCCGCGTGAGGGCGTACTGCTTCATCAGCCACTGGCTTGTGAAGTCCCACCACTTGGAACTGTTGAAGATGAAGTCGAAGCCGGCGCCTGCGGTCTTTAGCGTGAGATCCGGGGGGTTGCCGAGCGTCTCGGCGAAGAAGAGCACGTCCGGATACAGCCGCTTCGTCTCTCTGATCAGCCGCTCCCACAGGCTCCTCGGCACCTGATAGGCGGCGTCGCAGCGGAAGCCCCTGAAGCCCAGTTCCGCAAGATAGCGGGTGACGCGGAAGAAGAACTGATAAAGCCCCTCCTTGTCCGGCGTATTGCGATGGTCGAACTTGGCGAGGTCTTTCCATACCACTTTTCTGCCGTTTTCGTCGGCGAAGGGATGGGCGACGCGGCCTCTTGACTCCCAGAGAAACCATTCGGGATGGGACTTCAGGAGGCCGGAATCCACGGAGCAGTGGTTGATGACCAGGTCCACCATCACCCTGAGTCCCTGTTTTTCCGCGGAGAGGATCATTTCTTCCACCTGCTCCTTCGGTGTCCGGCCGCTCTCCCCGTCGACAAGAAGCGGGTGAAAATCGAAATAATCGGCGATCGAGTAAAGACTTCCGGAACTTCCCGGACGATGGATCGGGTTAACGAAGATCCAGTTGAAGCCCATATCGGATGCCCGTTCGAGATGCGGCCCCCAGGCGGTGAATTTCCCCGCAAGGAGCGGAAAGATATTATAGATGATCATCTTCTTTGTATGTGCGATATCGCCTGCCGGCGGGCACGATTTCAGGAGAAGCCGCTGGTTTCTGGCGAGCGCCGAGAGCCAGTACTGCATCCGTTCGGCATTTCCCTTGTCGACCCAGTGGGTGAAGAGATACGAGGCGTTTCCGAGACCGAGTCTTCCGTCGGTCGGGTGGATCTCGAGCGAAAAAGAGAGCTTCTCCGGGGCGAGGTTCCGAAGCGCCTCTGTCGTTATGTCGGCGAGCCCGCCGGGACCGAACATCGGGGCGAGGGACCTTTTCCCCCGGTATTCAAAAGGCAGGGGTATCCCGGTGAAGAAACTGAGATGGTCCGACACGCCGAGGGGGCTGAAGGCCGAAAGGGGGTGTGCGTCGTGCAGGTGAAAATGCAGCGGCTTGCCGAGGCTGCAGAGTTCCTGCAGGACCTGAAGCACCTTCTTTCGGCCGGATGCGACTGCCTCCTCGACGTCTTCGATCAGGGACTGCAGTCCGGGACTGTCGGGCCGGAGACCGCAGACGTCGGCCCCCGGGTGTTTTTCCCTGAAGAACTCCTTCGCCTGCCGTATGCCGATATGTCCTATATCGAGACAGGCGCTCACCCGGCCGAGATCGCCGAGGGCACTGAAGAGACGCACGAAGGTCCCAGGGTCGATCCCGGCGGCGTATTCGATAAAAAGAAGAGGCGCCCGGTCGATCGTTTCGATGCGGGAGGCGACATCGCGGACTGCGGCTAGATACTCATCGAACCGCGATGACGCTTCTGTCTGGTCGTGGACGACGAGTCCGTATATCCTCTCTCTGAAGCGGGCCGAAAAGTTGATGATTGTCCGCCTTGACCCTTCCTCGAAGATATCGGCTCCCCGGTTCAGATGAACGACGGCGGGTGCGTCGTGATAGGGCCTGAAGCCGAGCAGCCATTCGAGTTCCTCCTCCGATTCGGCGTAATACTCCGGCCCGAGGCGCGCTTCCCTGAAGCGGAGACTGGCGAGACGAAGCAGCGCGTCGTCGCCGTCTATCCTCTTTTGGAAGAGCGCCAGTATTTTGGGACAACCACTCAGCTCCGACATTGTTTCCTCCCTCTCCGGTGAAGTAACTGCTGCGGCCGCGCCTGCACGAGATATATTTCGTCATTCCTGAGGAGCCCCTCGATGTCGAGGGGCCTGCCGATCGCGCGCGCGGCGAATTCGCCTACCCCCCCTATACGCGTCGCCGTTGTCTTCCTGAAATCGTCGTCGAAAGCGAAGGATATGTTCGAGTAATCGATCCTCTCCCTGAGCGTCCCGCCGGCGGGGGCCGGCCGGGCGGAGAAGCTGTAACTGGCGAAGGAAAGCGTCTCGACGGTCCCCGCCTTCTTCCGGTATACGACGCGAAACGGAGAGCCGGATTCCCGGCCCGAGGCAAGGGTCTCCCCCAGTCCCGCCGCGAGCTCGATGAGAATCTCGTCCCCGGCGCCGCTGACCGGATTTACCGTATGCATGACGAAGGAAAGGTCGGCGGAGAGCACCGGCTGGATGAGCACCGCCATACGGCATGACCCGTGAAGGATGCCCGCATATCTTCTTGCATCGGCCGCGCGCTCGTTCCAGAGAGACGCCCAGACCCTGAGCACCGCTCTGACGGCCCCGGACAACGGCACATTGACGACCGAGTCGTAGAGCCCCGCCCCGGCGAGCTCTTCCGCATCCTCGCAGTTTGAGCTGGAACGCACCATAAGCCTGCAGTCTCTCCCGAAATGCCGGGTGATCCCTTCGGGCACCTCCCCGGGCAGATCGATCCGCATGACGAGATCTTTCAGCCTCCCGAGTCCCTCCTTCCGTTCGGCCGGCGAAAGGCGGTCCATCTTACCGGCAAGAGAAGCGTATTCTTCGGCCAGCGCGGAATTTGTGCGGAGCGATCTTTCCATCACGCCGAAGGGGATGACGAGTCCTCCGGGCGCGAAGAATCCAGCGCCGGACAATTGCGAAACCTCACTCAGCCTTCGGGCCCCGTATGCCTTCCCCCCTCCGAGAGGGGAAGTGATCTGGTCCACGGCGATCAGCGCCTCCTCCGTCTCTGCGACCGCAGGCGTCACGACGGCCGGCGGCTTCGCCTGCACCCTGTCCTCCTCTGCGCAGGGTCCGGAGTCGGCGGGGGAAACCGTAAAATTCTCCCCCGCCGCCGCGATCGAAACCTGCTTGCCCGAAAAGCCCCGCAGTTCTTCGAGCCGTTCCCTCTCCCCGCAGAATATAAAAACCGTGCCGTTTTGGCGGGCGCGCACCGCAAGATGGGAGAGCAAGGGAGTTTCCGTGGTTACGACGATGCCCTCGACATAAGGCGGTATCTCTTCCTCCCCTGTCGCGCGGGCTACCAGCGCGACCGCCTGTTGCGCGTACTCGGCGGGCAGGGAGGAAAGGGAAGCTCCGGGCAGGAGTGTCCCCGTTGCGTGCCCCGGTACGATGATCTGCCGGGAGGGAAGAACTGCCTGCAGCCTGATCTCCCCCAGAAGAAGAGATACGAGTTTCGTGAGCTGAAAGACCGGATGGCTTCGGATATCCGCCTCCGCATAGACGGTGATCGCCTGTTGCGCGACGCCCAGCGCTTCGCCGAGCTTCTTCGCTTTTTCCGGGAAAAGCGCGAGCACACTGTCCCGATATGATTCCGCGAGCCTCAGACATCTGTCTGCCGAGGCCTTGAGTCTCAGGAGGCTGTCGCGCCTTTTGGAATCGAAGACGGATGCTTCCGCCTTCAGCTCCGACTCGATCGCGCCGCACTCCTGTGTTTCGAACCCTCCGAGGCGGACGTTCGCCGTGGCAAAAAGCGAGGCCCGAAGCGCTTTCTCCCATGGGAATTCCCCGCCGGCCTTCCGCTCGTCGATCTCGTTGGCGATTTCGCTGAGCAGGACAAACGCTTGTTCTTCGAGCCTGATATCTGCGATCTGAAGGCGGAGGTCTGCCGCGCCGCTGTCAGTGAGAGATTGCGGCACTAGGCGGGCACGGATGCCGGTGAGAATTTCGAGCGCCTTCAGCGCGTCACGGTCTTTCCCGGGACTATCGAGGACGGCGATAAATTCATGAAGGAGCGGAACGTCCCCGAATTCATCTTTTTCGACGATCCGGAGGAGCAGTTCCTTAAGCGATCCGGCGTTGAAAAAATCCTTCAGCTCCTCGTGAAAACGCCTGAATTCCGCGATAAATGCCTGCGGATAGGAAGCGCCCGGCGCCGTGATCCTTTCCAATAGCGCCGAGGAGACGGCGAGGTCCTCAGGCCCTGCCGAGCGGTGCAGCTTGTTCTGGAGGGTCGTCTTTATCTCCTGCTTGAGCTCCCGCGGGATGTCGTTTCTGTGCGCGATATCCCTGATGAGGGTGAGCGGCTCAGCCCGTTTGAATTCGGTATCGAAAGCGGGGAGCCAGGGATATATCTTCCTCATCACGAACCTGTTGTCGTCTGTCTCGGCTGCGAGGAGTCTCCGATAAAGATGCTCCGAGATTCGCGCATGGTGTGAGGGGCGGTAATGGCCTCCGTCTTCCCCGCAGGGGACGGCTCCGGTGCCGATGAACCGCAGATAGACGGCGACAGAGACGAGGAGATCGATGTCGGGTCTTCCCTTCGCCCCCGACAGGAGGTTCAGCACCCACTCCAGCCGCTTCCTCCAGCTGAGAAGCCGGCTGTTTGCCTCCGCGAACTTGGCGACGATCTCCTCCTGCCCTGCGTTCCCGCGTGCCGGTTTGGCTGCCGGCTCCCCGGCGATTATTTCACGGAGGCGGTTGCGCGCCTCGACGAGCAGGCCTTCGGGACTCGGCCACTGTTCAAGGATTATGGAGCCGGAGAAATTTCTTTTCTTAAGCCGCTCGACAAGCACTGTGATGCCCGATGAGTCTTTTCCCGCCGGCCCGGTGAAGATCGTGAGATGGCTATCATGGTCTCCGTAATTTTCATGCAGGTGGACATGGACTATCGGGACTTCCGGGCCGAGCATGTCGAAGAACCTGAGGTAGTCGTTGCGGGTTTCGCGGCAGAGGTTCGCATGTCCCAGGTCAAGACATATCCCGACGCGAGATGCCGTATCTTCGCCGAAGCCGCTCAGATGCCGGAAAATAGCTGTCATGTCCCGGGGCGAAGTTAAGACAGTATTTTCTATAGCAAGACCTATCCCCGCCTCCCTGAGAAGCGGCATAAAAGGCCGGAGCGCCTCGGCATACGCCCCGATCCCAAGGTCCGTCCGCAGATGGGCGATAAAGAGAGATGCGCCGATCTGCTTTGCGAAATCGATCGACTCATTGAAAGACTGGCCGGCATCCCCGTTTAACGGGTCAGACGGCCATGGCGCATGGACCGAAAGACGAATATCGCGGGCCTCCGCAGTTGCCTTTATCGATGAGCGGACTTCCGCCGGAATGTCCCGGACCGTCCAGCCCGCTCCTGATTCTTTCTTGTCAGGGAACCATTCGAAGGCATCGAAGCCGTGGTCGACCGCGAACTCGAAGGGAAGGGCCACTCTTTCTGCGGAAAAGGCGGTCTGATTGCCTATCCGAATGCGGGGCCTGCCGGGCATTCAGACGCCCACCTGGGGCCGTGACTGGACTACGAAAAAATTACCTTTCGAGTATGCGCCCTCGATATCCTGAGGTGCGCCGAGCGCCTTCTCGACCTGTAAGCCGACCTCGGCCACCTTGAGCGAGAACTCCTTACGGAATCCGTCGTTCCAGAAAAGCTGGTCGGATGTATAGTCGAGGCTCACAATTTTGGGCTGTGGAAGAATGAAGCTGTCATAAAGACCCGCCCCTGCATATCCGGCCAGGTCTTCACCGTTAGAGTCGGAGCGGAAGATCAGGCCTTTTCCATATAATCCCGACCTCTTGCTCGGGAAGGAAAGGACCTTTGGTCCAGGTGCCCCTTTTCCGCACGTAAAACTGAACGCCCTTCCCGGATAATTACCGACGAGGGCCTCGCCGAGGCCGAGGACGGCTTCCGCGTAAATCTCGTCTTTAGCGCGGGTAAAAGGGTTGACCGTATGGATTACATAACTATAGTCCGCCTCAATGACAGTCTGGACGAGAACCGCCATAAAAAGATCTTCATGGGGGATGCCATTCGCTTTTCGGCTGAGCCATGCCCTCTCGTTCCATTTCGAGGCCCAGACCTTCTTGATGCAGAGCCATGCCTCTTCCCAGTTTGAGGGCCACGGCAGGTCCGGGCTTTGCATCACGGCGCGCAGGGAAGAAACAAGCGCCTCGGGCGCCTCGAGACCGAGGACCGTCTCGCGGAGCTCAGAGAGCAGGCGGCCCGCATTTTCTGGGCCTTTTTCAATTTTTGATAACAGCTCATTATATTTTTTAGCGGTCCCGGTATTTACCTCCCCGGAGAGGACCTTCTCGAAGATGCCGAAGGGCAGTGCCGCTGAAGCGGGAAGCCCGATCCAGCCCGGGAGAGCTCCCCTCAGCCGCCTCAGGTGATTGGATTTCCCTCCAACGTTTTCTTCTGTGAATTCGTTTATCGTCACGGCGTACGCGGAGAAGGCCGGCCGGAGCAGCGCAGGTGCGGAAGCCGCCGCGCTCACAGGGACTATTTCAGTGGTTTCAAAACTTTTCTCGAAGACGACGTCGCCGCCTGCGTTTATGCCCAATCTGAGCGTTTTACCCTGTAGCGATTTCAGGTTATCGATAACCCCCGGATCGTAACAGGTCGCAAACAGGACGCCCGAGTTTCTGGCACGGACCGACAGGTGAGCAAGGATATCGATGACGGAAGTGGTGAGGATCGCAACGACACCTATGGGGATCTCCTCGTCGCCCGACACCTGGTCCGTGACGATCAGTGAGGGTCTGGAGAAACTCTTTCCCTGGACGGACTTTAACGTCGCTGCGATCTCCAAATCTCCTGTCGCCTGGCCCGGGCTTATCACCTGCCAGTCACCCAGATGTGCGCTCTTTCTCAGCACAGGCTCCAAATAACGGAGGAGCGCGGAGAGGGCGAACGCGGGTCTTCCCCGCATCACCTCTTCGCCAAAGAGGGTGACCGTCCATGGCGCCGCATGGAACGAGTTGCCGAGGAACTCGGCTTTTGGCTGTAGAAGACTGTAATACCTGTCGACGAACGTTCCCAACGCGCGGCCAACCCGGTCGGTCACCGCTTTCGCACGGAGGGACCATTCCCTTCCGAAGTGCGGCATCTTTACGAGGCGGTCCCAGATGCGCAGGCAGGAGAGCAGCTCTTCATCGGGAGTTGTAATTACAAGGTTTTCAAGCACCATCCCCGAAAGGTCCGCAAGTTCGTTCGGATCCAGGGCAAGCCCGAGGCTCCGTTCGACTACCGTACGCAGAAAATCTTCCAGGGCGATGTCCAGGAAGAGAAGGTCGCGCACCCTGTCTGCATGCCCCGAGAGTTGGTTTGAAAGCCTGCGGCGGGCCTCGGTAATTTTTCCCGCCAGCACTCCGGCGGCGGTCTTGCCGTCTTCGCGGTGATGCCATATAAAATCCATCAGGCCGTTCATCTCTCCGTCGAGCAGGTGCCGTGCCGCATAAATGGCAGTGCCAAGATCGGTGCCGGCATGGACCGCCTTCAATATCCCCAGGAAATGCTCGAAATCGCTGATCAGGGCGTCTTTAAGATGCGGAATGAAATCGGGGTGAGACCTTATCGGCCTTTCATAGCCTTCGAGCCTTTCTTTCGTCACCCCGGCGTCATTGAGTGTTTTATAGAACCTTTCGAGGTTGCCGTTGCTCCTCATGAATTCGAGGTACGCCTCGCAGATGACGATGTCGTCCGGGGTTGTGTTGTTGTGAAGCTTCTGATGCCACTCTTCCATGAAGTGGCCCGAAACCTCCTTTATGTGGTGACGGTGCATTATATTCAGGACTTCGTCGCGCACCCTTTGAGCGTCGCTTCCCCTGCCGAGAGTGGTCATGATGAGGCGCACCAGTTCCCTTCTTTCGGGAACCTCCCCGTAGATTCCGGCAAGTTTAAGGGTGAGGCGGTCCATGGCATGGCCGAGTTCCCTAGGTTGCGTATTGTAATTCCGCTGCCAGTCGAGTTGCCTGATAAAAGAGTACCTGAGCCAGACGAAGACAAGGGCAAGGCCTTCTTCCGTATTTTTCGCCTTGTCGAGCAGGTCGTAGCAGAGGTTGAACCGGTGCATAAGTGTCCAGGAATTCCGGGAGGTCTCCCGTTCGATGATTTCCCCGGCGATCTCCGCAGCAACGCGTCCTCCAAGAAGCGCCTCGTCGGGCGAAGGCGGCCCGGGGAGCTCGATCCGGTAATTTTTCCCTCTGTTATTGTCCCATCTGTTTTCGTCAGGGAAGAAAATGACGAAGTCGACCGATCTCAGGTCCTGTCTGCCGGCCAGCCTGATCGTGACGCATCCGGGACCGACAAAGGGCGACTGTACCGCCTTTTCGTCGAAGGGCCGGCTTGCCTCCGGCCAGGAATCCTGCGGAGGCGCCTGCCACGACGGCTTTCCCCGCCGGCGCAGCCCCCAGTGCAGGAGGCAGGCGGCGTTGTCGTCGGTGCAGATGACGCATTCGACGAGCGAGTCCAGGACCCTTTTCTCGATGTGCAGCGCTATGCCGCTTTCGGTAATGATTGTCTCTTTTTCCATACAAGGTCGTTATGCGAAGAGGTCTATTGTATTCATTATACCCGATGTCCGGCAGGTGCCAAATGCGAACGGCAGCAACTTATCGGGCACGCGGACAGCCGAAATGTTTTGCGAAGGAGGCGCTACGAAGAGGACAACGAAGGAGGGGACTTTCTGGTGTAAAGGGGGGCCGGTGCGGCCCCCCTTTACACCAACTTATTAATAGCCGGCTGCTTTCTTCTTGGGAGCATCCTCTTTCTTTTCCGGCATGGCCTCTTTCTTCTGATCAGGCGCGGGGACCGGTGCTGCCTCTTCCTTCTTCTCAGGAGCCGGTGCAGTTTCCGGAGCCACAGCCGGAGCCGGGGCCGTAGTTTCGGCAGGCTTCGGCGCCATCTCCTCTTCCTTCTTCTGGCACCCCACCAGAGTCAGGGACAGCGCGATCATCAGACCAAACATCATAATTAAAAGCTTCTTCATTCGAACCTCCTCCCATAAGTAAAGATGTAAAGCTGCCGTCTGGCAATTTCCCAATAATATTATGCGCAGAAAGTCGATATGTCAACCTTTTTTATGTCGGGCGGAATCTTGTTTTTCCCGGGGCGGAGGCGGTCCCTGAATTGACCGCCCGTGCGTTTTTCATCCAGTACCCTTATGATCATGCGAAAAAGACGATTTCCGGTCGGCACGAATCCGGGAGGAGATTCTCTTCTTGAACGATGATCGGTATAGGCCGGAAACCTGATCACGGCCGTTTCGCCGAGCCGGCCCGAAAGGAAGCGGGCCTTTGCCGGCGCTGCCGACGAACTGAACCCGTGAAGAGAGAAGACGGTCTTCCCCTCGCTCCGCAGAAGACGAGCCGTTCTGCTTCGCTTCAGGCCCTCGGCATATTCGGGGTTTCGTGCCAGGGGGTTTCGATTACTTCAAGACGCTCGACCCCGTACTTCTGGAACTCCTCCCAATACTTCGTCTCGTGCTCCTCGAGCATTTCCCACAATTCCGTCCGGTCGAGGGCGTCCAGCTGCTGTTCCCCGATTTCCCGGCGAAGGTCTCTTTCGGAAAGGTGCTTGGCGAGTTGTGACCAGAATGCGTCTTCTTCAAACTCTTCGACGAAGTCCATCGCAGGGCCGTTTTCCTCAAGCTCCCGCGTAGGGTAGTAGCGATTCTGGGATGCAGCGAATTCGACGAGGTCGGCGTATCCAAACTCTTTCGCCAGGGAGAAGAGTTTCTGCTCGAGATTGCGGTAAGGCTTTGTGGCTGCCGGCTCTTCGGTTTTGTGGGCGTGTAGGACCCAGTCGGCGATCTGAAGCAGATCGAGAAGGGCGCGATATTCTTCTTTCGAAATGTCTATCTTCATGATTACCTCCGATTTGACGCCGGGCATGCCTTCGGCCCGCCGGGAATTCGGTCTGAATGGTAGCACGTCCCGATGGATAATGCAAGGCAATTCCGGGCGCAGGTGTCACCGCGTATCGGGTCGTATTTATTTCGCGCAAGTCGTGGCTGCGACCGACAAAGCTGATCTTTTCCCTTCGGTCCTGGAGTAAAATATATCAGGAGAAGCGAGATGGCGAAACCCAGACGAACCTCAAAGAAGTATGCGAAGAATGATGAAAACGGAAAGCAGGAGCCGAGGGGTGTGGACGATGACTGCCGGTGCAAGGAGATGTCGAAGAAGACGCCGCGCGAACTCCTCAAGGTGGCGATAGGCGACCTTTCCTTCTGGAAAAAGAAGAAGTGATGTGACAAAGGGAAGCGGCCCTCAGGCCACTTCCACATCCATCCCGCTTTCCCACAGGCCATGGAGGTTGCAGCGCTGGCGGGCGATGAGCGTGACCTTGCCGTTCGGCGCGTCCTCCTTTGTCAGGACTACGGTAAAGGCTGCTTTTGGCTTCAGATACCCTTTCGACTGCATGTCGATCCTGCCTGCGGGCTCGTTTCCGATGTTCAGCGCGATATACTCTATCCAGTGGCTTGGTCCCATCGGATGAAGTTTTTCCCCGATACCGACCTCGACGGTAAACGGTTCTCCGGCCTTCACCTTTGAAGGCGCGGTGATGACTGGTAAGTGGGACATCTCCAAAGGCGTTTTGTGCGAAGGGTCCTTCGCCCTGTTGATCGTTTCGAAAAGGCCGGGGTCCACCTTGACCGGATAGTGGCGTTCGGCGCCGAACGCGCTCGCCGCGATGCCTGCCGACAATGTACCGATTGCTGCGCTTTTCAGGAAAACTCTTCTTTCCATGGTGCCTCCTTGCTTTTGCGATTAACACCCCTTGTTCTGCTGCCCCCGTATATAAGACCTTTACCACAGAATTGCCCGCTGCGCAATTAAAAGAGGGTGAACCTCCGCTTGTATCTGCCGGGGTGCCCAGTCCGTTATGTGGTCTTTTCCATCCTGGAAGTCCGTCTGCTGTCATTGATATGGATCATATTTCAAAAAAATGCGGAAATTCGCGATATTTCAAATTTTCTTCATAATAATAGGTTAAATTTTAGTAAAATAGATGAAATCCGGGGGAGGTGAGAGACGCGTTGACAACAGCGCTTTGATGTGAGACATTTGTCTTGGGGAGGCCCTGCGGGCCTTCGAGTTGTACAAACAAGGGTATTCGGTAAAGAAGATCAAGGAGACCGTCGGAAAAGAATTCAGACGATAAAAGTAAGGGAGAGAAAGTAATGAAGAGGATTCTGATATTTGCGGTAATGATGATTCTCGCAGCAGGTGCTGCGTATGCAAAAAATTACGAGGTGACAAAGAAGGTCGGAGGGTATGAGGTGACCGTGACTCTCGACAAAAACCCGCCGGTTGCAGGCGGCGACAATAATGTTACGGTTACGGTAAAGGACGCTTCAGGTAAGGCAGTGACTGACGCGAAGGTGTTCGTCGACTATTCGATGCCCGCGATGCCCGGTATGCCGGCGATGAAGTATAAGGCAAAGGCTACCCCCGGGGGCAGCGAATATAAGGGGAAGATGAATTTCTCGATGAGCGGGTCATGGAATGTAGCGGTGAAGGTGATGCGAGGAGGAAAGACATCGACTGTGAAGTTCAGCGTCGACGTGCAGTAGGTCGGCATGCAGGGGGACGGCGCGTAATGGTACTCAGCCGAAGGACTCTCGGGAAGCGGCTTCTGCCGCGCTGGGCACCCGTCCTCCTCGCGTGTATCTTCCTTCTCGGCGGCAACGTGAGTGCCGCTGAAAATCTGGAGCTTCAACCTCTGATCGATGAGGCGCTGAAGAACAGCCCCGAAGTTCTCGCCTCGGAGGCGAGGGCCGATGCGGCGCGGTTCAGAATACCCCAGGCGAAGAGCCTGCCGGACCCCATGTTCATGGTCGGCTACCAGAACGAGGGGTTCGACCGGTATTCCTACGGCGAGACCCTCATGTCCGCCTGGATGTTCTCGGCCTCTCAGCTGTTTCCGTTTCCCGGGAAGCTTGGGTTAAGAGAGGAGTTCGCATCGAAGGACGCGGAGACTTTTGGGGATCTCCATGTGTCGACAAGGCTGAGGGTGTCGGCGAAAGTGAAGGAGCTTTATTACGACCTCCTGCTCGCCTACAAGGACCTCGAACTGGTCAGGGCGAAAACGGCCCTTTTCTCACAGATCGAGGACGCTGCGCTTGCGCGATACTCCTCGGAAAAAGGCTCGCAGCAGGAGGTCCTGATGGCCCAGGCCGAAAAATATATGCTCCTCGAGAAAGAGGAGATGTTCAGGCAGAAGATCCAGTCGACCGAGGCGATGCTCAATACGACTGTCGGAAGGGACGTGAACGCGCCGCTCGGAAGGCCGGTCGAGCCCGCATACCGCCCGTATGAAGAAAGCATGGACAGGCTTCTGATGATCGCATATGAAAGGTCTCCTGAGATCAAGGCGAAAGAGAGGATGGTCGCCGCCTCCCGGGTGAAGGTCCTGCTTGCCAAGAAGGAATATTATCCTGATTTTACCGTTTCCGCAGAATATGACAGAAAGGGCGGGCCCTTTATGGACATGTGGGCGCTCAGGACATCGGTAAATATCCCTCTCTATTATAAGACAAAGCAGAGGCAGGGAGTTTTCGAGGCCGAGGCGCTGCAGGTCGGGGCCAAGAACGACCTCGAAGCGACGAAACTGCTGATCGCCTCGGTCATCAGGGACAACTATTCCATGGTCAGGACTGCGGAAAAACTTATGGACCTGTATAAAAACGGTCTGATCCCCAAGACATATCAGGATTTCGATTCGGCCCTTTCCGGGTATGTTACCGGCAGGGTGGATGCGCTCACGGTCATATCGAGACTCAAGGCGCTTCTTGAATATGAGACCCTGTATTGGGGACAATTCTCCGAGAGGGAAAAGGCTATAGCCAGGATCGAGGCGGTCGCGGGAGGCGCCGTACCGGGAGGGCAAATGTGATGAAAAAATGGCATCTGATACTATTAGCGGCAGTGGCCATTGCTGCAGGATTGTTTTTTTCCCTGTCGAATTCAGGGTTCGGCCAGAAAAATAAGAAGACCGTGCCGAATGCGCAGGCTTCACCGGCGCCACAGGCTGCGCATTCGGCAGAAAAGGCCAAGAATGCGGCGCCGCAGGACACTGCAGCCGACGAAGAGGGAGATGTGCCTACTATCGAGATAGCGTCCGATAAGCAGCAACTGATAGGGGTGAAGACCGCCGAGGTGAAGGTGAGACCTCTCAGCGAGGTGATCAGGACCGTGGGGATCGTGGACTACGACGAAAGAAGGCTATCAACGGTCAATACTAAATTCGAGGGCTGGATCGAGAAGCTCTATGTCGATTACAGCGGCAAGTATGTGAAAAAGGGAGAGCCTTTGGCGGAGATCTACAGCCCGGAACTCGTGGCTACGCAGCAGGAGTTTATCAACGTGCTGAAATGGGCGGGACAGGGGAAGGCCAGCGACGTGAAGTACGAGGGCATGACAGGCATGCTTAAAGGCGATGCCGATGCGCTCGTCGAGGCGGCAAAACAGAGATTGAGGCTGTGGGACATAAGCGAGGCACAGATAAAGAAGATCGAGGAGACCGGTAAGCCGGTGAGGACCCTTACCGTCTACAGTCCTGCCAGCGGATACGTGGTCCAGAAGGCGGCGCTCCAGGGGATGAAGGTGACGCCGGGAGAAAAGCTTTTTGATCTGGCGGACCTGTCGACACTCTGGATTATCGCGGACTTCTACGAATACGAACTTTCGCTGGTGAAGCCGGGCGAAAGGGCGATGATCTCCCTCAGCTATTTCCCCGGTAAGGAATTCTCCTCGCGCATAGACTATGTCTACCCAACCATTTCCGGTCAGACGAGGTCTGCAAAAGTGAGGTTCGAGGTCCCGAATTTCGGGGGACGGCTCAAGCCGCAGATGTACACGAACGTCGAGGTGAAGATCAGTCTCGGGAAGAGGCTTTCGATCCCTGACAACGCGGTGATCGATACCGGCACCCGCCAGATCGTCTATGTCGACAGGGGCGAGGGAAACTTCGAGCCGCGGGAGGTGCTGCTAGGGGTCAGGGCCGAAGGGATGGCGGAGGTACTGAAGGGACTCAAGGCGGGCGAAAGGGTCGCCTCGGCAGCGACGTTCCTGATCGATTCCGAGGCCCAACTGGAGGGTGTGGTGCCGCTGGGGAAAAAGTAAAAAGTTAAAGGTGAAAGGCGAAAAATCGTTGGCAAATACTGTGGACCGATTTCAGGCAGGGCTGACATGAAGCTAATTAATCTTGTTTTGTATTATTTTTCACCTTTGACCTTTAACTTTTCGCAGGACAAATGATTTCGAAGATCATCGAATACAGCGTGAGGAACAAGTTCATCATCTTCCTGATGGTCGGCTTTCTCCTGCTGTGGGGGATATGGGCGATCAGGAACATCCCTCTCGATGCCATCCCCGACCTCAGCGACACGCAGGTGATCATCTTCACCGACTGGCCGGGCAGAAGTCCCGACCTTGTCGAAAACCAGGTCACCTATCCGATCACCTCGACGCTTCTTGCCGCGCCGAGGGTCCAGGCGGTCCGGGGATTTTCTTTTCTCGGGAGTTCCTTCATCTATGTCATCTTCAACGAGGGCACGGACATCTACTGGGCCCGGAGCCGCGTGCTTGAATATATAGATTCGGTGAAAGGCAAGCTTCCTCCCGGTGTGACCCCCGTGCTCGGTCCTGATGCGACGAGCATCGGATGGGGATTCGAGTACGCCCTAGTCGACGACACGGGAGGACATAATCTTTCGCAGCTGCGGTCCATCCAGGACTGGAACATCAAGCTTGCGCTCGAAAGCGTGCCCGGTGTGTCCCAGGTGGCTTCCGTGGGCGGGTTCGTAAGGCAGTACCAGGTGAACGTAGATCCGAATCGTCTTGCCGCCTACAACATTCCCATCATGAAGGTCGCAGATGCGGTGAGGGCCGGCAACAAGGATGTGGAAGGCAGGGTTGTGGAATTTTCCGGCGCCGAATACATGGTGCGGGGCCGCGGGTATATAAGGAGCATCGGGGACATAGAGGACATCGTGGTAGGCACAAACGGCAACGGTACCCCTGTCTACGTGCGCGACGTCGGCCGTGTGCAGCTCGGCCCGGACATAAGGCGAGGGGTGGCGGAACTCGACGGCAAGGGAGAGGTAACCGGGGGGATCGTTGTCGTCCGTTTCGGGGAGAACGTCCTGAATGTCATTGACCGGGTGAAGGATAAGATCGCGAAAGATATTCAGCCGTCCCTGCCCAAGGGCGTGAGGATCGTAGTTACCTACGACCGGTCCGACCTCATCCATAAGTCTATCGACACGCTGAAGGAGGAGATCATAAAACTCTCGATCGCGGTGAGCGTCGTCTGCCTCATCTTCCTCTTCCATCTCCCAAGCGCGCTTGTGGTGATCCTGACCCTTCCGGTCGCGATAGTCATCTCCTTTATCTGCATGTATTACCTCGGCGTGACCTCCAACATCATGAGCCTCGGCGGCATCGCTATCGCCATCGGAGCGATGGTCGA
>JAJXTV010000020.1 GCA_021783515.1 Nitrospirota bacterium | reverse complement strand
GCCGGGCCAGGCATAATGATGGAGTATCTTCGCCACCTCGGCCGAGAGGGCAACCATCTTCCCCTGCTTTGCGCAGCACTCGCCGAGGAACGCCGCCGCCAGCAGGGGGATGTCGTCCTTCCGCTCCCTGAGGGGGGGTACCTTGATCTCGATCACGTTGATCCGGTAGTAGAGGTCTTCCCGGAAGCGCCCCTTCTTCACTTCTTCGGCCAGATCGCGGTTTGTCGCGGATATCAGCCTGAATTCCACCTTTATCTTCCTGTTGCTGCCGATCCGCTCGATCTCCCGCTCCTGCAGCACGCGCAGGAGCTTCGCCTGCATGGAAAGCTCCAGTTCGCTGATCTCATCAAGGAAGATCACGCCGTTTGCGGCCTCCTCGAACTTCCCCGTTCTCCGCGAAACCGCCCCCGTGAACGCCCCCTTCTCGCATCCGAAGAGTTCCACCTCGATCAGCTCCTTCGGTATCGCCGCGCAGTTGACCGTTACAAAGGGCCTGCTTTTATCCCCGTCATCATCCTGCAGCGCCAGCGCGATCAGTTCCTTGCCGGTCCCGGTCTCGCCGCAGATGATCACATCGCTGCGAGAGCTCTTAACCGCCTCGATAGTATCGAATACCTTACGCATTTCCGGCGTATTTCCGAAAAAGCCGGAGCGGTATTCACTGCACGTCCTCTCCGCCTCGTGGGGGGCGTCCTCTCCGCCTGCTGCATGCTGCTTCACTGCCCGTGCAAGAACGCTCTTGAGGATCCGATAGTCAGGCGGCTTCACGAAATAGTGGAAGGCGCCGCGCGTCATGGCTGACACTGCAGACTCGACCGTGCCGTAGGCGGTGAGAAATATAACCGGGACCCGGGGATGGTTTTTAGTCACATAGTCGAAAAAAAACATCCCGTCTTTCCCCGGCATCTTGATGTCTGTTATGACGGCGTCGACGGTATGGTTATATATCAGTTCCGTCGCGGTATCAACGTCTCCGGAATGCAGCACGCTGTATCCTTCCTCGGACAGTATGGCCGAGAGAACCGTCAGCGCATTCGGCTCATCGTCTACTATGAGAATGTCTCCCTTGCCGTTCATTTTTGTCCCCCTTATCGTCGGCGGCGATAAACAACCGGGCCACTGATCCTTTGCCCTTTCTGGTTTTAAGATCAAGATATCCACCATAACCCTTTAGAATTTCGCGTGTAATAAGCAGCCCGAATCCCTTTCCTCTGTTTTCCGCCTGTGCTTCCGGCGCATCCTGCAGCATAGCGTCTCCCGATATTCTCGACCCGGTATCCGAAATCTCGATTGCGATGTAATATCCTCCGAAAGAGGGCTCAAGACGGGTTTTCACCGTGAGTCTCCCCCCTCCGCGCATGACCTCAATCGCATTGTTGATGATGTTGAGAAGCGCGTGTTCCAGTTGGAAAGCGTTCGCCATGATAGGGGGGATCTCGCCGTATTCGTATACCGTTCGTATCTGGTGAACGTGTGTTTGGTAGGATGTCAGGACTTCAATTTTTTTCAGCAGCGAATTGATGTCCGTCACGGAGGATTCGGCCTCAACCGCGGAGGTGGCGAGGAACTGCGAAATAAAATCGTCGAACCTCTTTATCTCGTCTTCCATAATCGCCGCAAACTCGCCAAGGGTGCGCTCATCCTTATATTTTTCGCTGAGATACAGGACTGCCCCCCTCATCGCGTTGAGCGGGTTCCTCACCCCGTGCGCAAGCGTGGACGCCGTCTTGCCGAGGCCGATGAACCGCTGCGCATTCTTCATGCTTTGTAATACGGGGCAGGTCAGATTGGAAAGGGTCACCTTCGCGCCCCCCTCGTCTTTCCCCATTGCGTCTGGCTCTTCTTCCCGCGGCTCGATCCGTATGTCCGCAGTCATTCCGTCTTGCGGACACGTGAAAGAATATTTCTTCAGGGTGATCGGCTCGTTTCCCGACACGGACAACGCCAGGGCGTCGCTGTCCTCTATCAGAAATCTTGGTAATTCCTCGTGGTAGACCTTGCCGAGGGCGCTCCGGGCAGACTTCCCCATGACCTGCCCAAGCTTTTCTCCCCAGGAAATGATGCGTAAATTCTTATCCACTTCGAACGAGAACCCTTCTTCCACTTCGTCACACTCATTTCGTTTCAGGAAAAGGCAGCTTTGATGCTGCCCTTCCGCAGAGAGCCCTCGCTCGTTTGGATCCGGCGGATACAATCCGCTGTGTCAAGCAGGAACTTGTTGGACGACTGCCCGACTTCTCCGTTCATGAGCACATTATTAAATCTATTTAATCGATTGTCAAGTGAAAATATTAGAGGCAGCTCTCGGTTTGAAGTTGGGCCCGCGGGTACATTTTTTGCAACGAAACATTACGGATGAAAAAAGACCCGGCATAAATACCGATGCGAAGAGGAGGCACACCATGTGCGGAATAGTAGGATACATAGGTCACCAAAATGCGCTGCCGATTTTGATCGACGGCCTGAAGAGGCTGGAATACCGGGGATACGACTCCTCGGGCATAGCCTATAAAAACGGCAAGGGAATAGAGGTATACAAGACAACGGGGAGGATAAAGAAGCTGGAACATATCGTGCCTTTCCCCTATGAGCATGCAAATGTCGGCATCGGACACACGCGGTGGGCCACCCACGGGGCGCCCTCCGAAGTAAATGCCCATCCCCATTACATTGGCGGAGTTGCGGTGGTCCATAACGGGATCATCGAGAACTATCGCGAGATCAGGTCAAAGCTTATCGCGGAGGGAGAAACCTTTTATTCAGAGACCGATACCGAAGCGGTCCCGCAGCTGATTTCATGGAACATGAAGAGAGGACTTTCCCTGTATGAATCTATTGTGGAGTCAATCTCGGCCCTGAGAGGATCCTTTGCGCTTGGGATCTTGAGCGAGAGCGATCCCACGACCCTTTACGCAGTCAAAAAGGGAAGTCCGCTCGTGATCGGATACGGGGAAGGGGAATACTTCTTTGCCTCCGATATCCCCGCGATTCTCAGTCATACAAAAAGGTTCCTTTATCTTGAAGACGGCCAGATTTGCGCGCTCTCTGCAAAAGACATAGATATTAAATACTTCGGGCAGCCAAAACAGGCCGTTCCGGAGCCGTCCATCGTGGAAGTGGACTGGACTTCTGCCATGGCTGAAAAAGACGGCTATGACCATTTTATGCTCAAGGAGATCCACGAACAGCCGCGCGCGGTGCAGGATACGCTCAACGAGTGGAACGAGTGTTCCGAAAAATTAATTGAAGATCTAAAGCTCACCGTGAAGAAAACGTTCGGCCTTCAAAGAATCCATATTGCGGCCTGCGGCACGTCTTACCACGCGGCCGTAGTAGGAAGATACGTGATCGAAGAACTCGCGCGCATTCCGGTATCTGTCGAGATCGCATCGGAGTACCGATATATGCAGCCTATTATCGAACATGACACCCTGTTTATCTCTATCACGCAGTCAGGGGAAACAGCCGATACGCTCGCGGCGCAGAGAGAGGCGAAAAACAAGGAGGCCAGGGCGCTGACGATCTGTAACGTCGTGGGAAGCACTGCTGCGCGGGATGCCGACCTTGTACTTTACACAAGGGCGGGTCCGGAGATAGGCGTGGCTTCTACCAAGGCGTTTACTTCCCAGATGGCTGCTCTCTGCCTTCTTGCCATGGGACTGGCGTCCAAAAGGGGACGTCTGATGAACGGAGAGCTGAAGATATTGATGGCCCAGCTTTTTAAGGTTCCGGAACTGATTGAAAAGGCCATGAAGAAAAATGCGGAGATCAAGGCCCTTGCCGAGACCCTCGTGGAAACGCGGGATATCCTTTATCTCGGCAGGGGGGTCAATTATCCCATCGCCCTGGAAGGGGCCCTCAAGCTCAAGGAGATATCGTATATCCACGCGGAAGGATATCCCGCGGGTGAAATGAAACACGGCTCCATCGCCCTTATCGACGAAGGGATGCCGGTGGTGGCGGTGGCCCCGGTGAACAGCCATTTCGACAAGATCCTCTCGAACATCGAGGAGGTCAGAGCACGGGGCGCCCGCGTGATAGCAGTCACAGACGAACCCGCTGCGGTTTCGCACAAGGCTGACGACGTCTTGGTGGTCCCTTCTACTCATCCCCTCTTTTCTCCATTCGTGACGGTAATACCGCTTCAGCTTTTGGCGTACCATATTGCCGTCCTGAAGGGGTGTGATGTGGACCGGCCGAGGAACCTGGCAAAGAGCGTCACTGTGGAGTAACCAGCATGGCAAAAAACCTTTGCAGCCCGTTCCTTTAGAGGTTGCCCGATGCGGGGAATAGCTGGATATGTCGGCCATAGATGTGCCCTGCCGGTCTTGCTGGACGAGTTAAAAAGACTGCAGTGCCAAGGGCTTTCGCGCACCGTCATCGCCTATCAAAATGGCAGGGGGCTGGAGAGCTGCAAAGCCTGGGGAGGGGCCGCGAAGCTCCATGGCATCCTTCCTCGTCCCTTCCCGGAGGCAAGGGTCGGGATCGGGTACACCGGCTGGTCGGCAGATGATTTGCCGTTTTCGCCGGACGTCGCAGTGCATCACGAAGCAGGAATTCAGGTCGTATGCGCCGGGATTCTCGATGCCCCGAATCTGAGAAAACGCCCTTCCGCCAAGGGAAATGCGGGGCTGCACTTCGAGGATACGGAACACATCTCAACACTTATCGCCGAGTTGCTCCTTAGAGGTGTTGCGGTGGGGGATGCGATTGGCAGGACGGTGTCGATGCTGCAGGGGCGCTATGCCCTGGCATTTCTCTTCGACAGCTCCCCCGAGACCGTCTATCTCGTAAAAAATGGAAGCCCTCTTGTCGCGGCCCTTGGGGATGATGAGGCCTTCTTCGGATCGGACATGCTGTCTGTTTTCCCCTACACGAGAAAGTTCCTCTTCCCGGAGGATGGAAAGATATGCCGGCTCCGGCGGTACGGGATGGAGGTATTGAACGCCCGCCCCGTCCCGATGATATCGCCCGAAGAGGATAAAACGGAAGTCAGAACGGATTACCCGTCCGGCGAAAAGCCTGCGGATGGGGACGTGCTTCTCGAAGAGATGCAGGAGCAGCCCCAGGCAGTCATGGACACCATCGCGGAATGGATCGACGACCCCGACGGGCTGCTGGAGAAACTCGGTCTGAAGAGTCATCTTCAGTGCGTCAGAAGATTGCACATCGTAGGCTGCGGTTCTTCGTATCACGCGGGGCTCGTGGGACGGTATCTGATCGAGAAGTTTGTTCATATCCCCGTCACCGTCGATATTTCGTCTGAGTACGTCTACATGAGGCCTAATATCACCAAGGGCACTTATTTTGTGGCGCTCAGCCAGTCCGGCGAGACTGCAGACACTGTTGCAGCGCAGCGCGACGCCAGGAAGAAGGGTGCGTTCGTCCTTGCTGTCTGCAATACGGCCGGCAGCACCTCCACCCGGGAAGCCGATTCTGTCCTTCATACGCGCGCAGGCTGTGAGAGGGGAGGGGTATCGACAAAGGCGTTTTCGGCGCAACTCGCTTCCCTTTGTCTGCTGGGCATCGCCCTCGGAGAAAGAAAAGGCACCCTGCTCGATGTGGAAGTCGAGACGCTTAAATCCCTGCTCCTTAACCTGCCGGGTCTTATCAGACGGGTCCTCTCCAACGAAGATAAGGTGAGAGATGCCGCCCGGATGCTCGCGCATTCGAAGGATTTCGTGTATCTGGGCAGGGGCATCAATTATCCCATTGCGAAGGAAGGCGCGCTGAAGATGATGGAACTTTCCTCCTTCCACGCGGAAGGGTATCCGATGGGAGAGTTGAAATTCGGGCCCCTCGCGCTAATCCGCGAAGGCGTTCCCGTAGTATTTGTATCCCCTATCGAAAGTCTCGATGACGAAATCCTGCACGAAATAATAAGGGTGAGAGAGATGGGCGGCCTGGTAGTGACGGTGACCGACTCGCCCGCATTGGTGAGCACGGTGGCGGACGAGGTATTGGTGGTACCGTCCACGCACCCGGCGCTTCTTCCCTTCCTCACGCTGATCCCTCTCCAACTCCTCGGATATCATGTCGGAAGGATTAGAAGATGCCGGTCGGACGGACAACCACAGGCGGCAAAAACTGCAACAGGAATCCGCTGAATCTTCTTTTTTGCCCCCTCCAGCGCATTGGCCATCCTTCAAGCATGCGGCGAAGGATACAATCCGGAAAGGGGGCCTATCCCCCGTGCCTGCTCATGCTGAGCGCGCGGCCGAGCGCAGGGATGAAGTCCTTTTTCCTGGAGAGCACCTCGGGCAGGATGCAGGTATCGTCCTCGACCTTCACGTGAAAGGCCTTCTCGACGATCCAGGTCTCGCCCTTCAGAAGCACCCTCTCCTGCTTCGAGCTGAGGGGGTTCGTTACGAGCAGCACCGCCAGATCGTAATTGTTCGTTGTCCGGAGACGCTCCAGTTCGGCCAGAAACTCCTCTTCCCTGAGGTCGATGTCCTTGCAGTCGAGCACCATCATCTGGCTGATTCCGAACCTCCTGCCGTCGATCAGAAATTCCTTGAAGTCCGCGGCGATCAGCTCGGCCGCCGTCTTTCCTTCTATGCTGATGCTGGCGCGCAGCAGCTCCTTCCCGTAATCCTTGAGCGGCACGCCGGCGATCTCGGCAAGGCGTTCGGCCGCGGTCCTGTCCCTGCCGGTCGTCGTCGAGAGGGTGAGAATAAGCGTGTCCGACAGTATCCCGGAGAGAAGGAGCCCGGCGATCTCGGGCGGGATATGCACCCCGTGCAGAAACATCATGCCGGCCACGACGGTGCAGGTGCTCCCGATCGGATCGTTGTAGACATAGATCGGGGCGACGGTAGAAATGTCGCCGACCCTGTGATGGTCGATGATCTCGAGTATCTCGGCCTCCTCGATATTGTCGACCGCCTGCGACAGCTCGTTGTGGTCGACAAGGATCGCCTTCTTCCGGACGGGGGTCAGAAGGTCCGTCCTCGTCACGAACCCGATCAGCCGTTCGTCGCTGTCGACGACTACGGCTGAGCGGTACTCGGACTCAAGAATGCTTTTCCTGAGGTCCGAAATCGAGGTATAAAGGCCGACCATGGGGTTCGACGCGCACATGATCGAGGAGACCGGCTCGGACATCGTCATCAGCTGCACCGTCGCGAAGGCCTGGTGGGGAGACGAGATGAGCAGGGTCCCGCGCTCCTCCGCCGCGGCGATTACCGCATTGCTGACCGGCATGCCGTCGGTAACGACAAGGACCGCGCATCCCGCCCGTATCAGGTCGGTCTGGATGTCCTGCTGGTCCCCGACGATCACGATGTCTCCCTCTCCGACCCTGTTGAGGATCGTACCTTTCTGCATCGAGGCGATAAAGATCTTTCCGGCGAGCGTCCGGGCCTTTCGCGAGTTGCTGATCACCCTTCCGTCGAGGGTCTTAATGAAGATGTCGAGGCTGATCGGTGCGCCGGTAATGTCCGTAAACCCGACGCTTTCCATGTAGTGGCGGGCGATGTCTTTCAGTCCGACCACCCCGGCGAACCTGCCGGCATCGTCCACGACAGGGACCGCACGCACGTTCTTCTCTCTCATCAGGAGTGCAAGCGCCTGGACCGAGTCGCGGATATGGACGGATATCGGCCGCTGCAGCACGAGGTCGCTCACCGTGGCGCCGAGGCTTTCGACCTCGTTGGGGACCGGCACGCCGAACCGGTCGAGGATGAAGCTCGTCTCCTCGTTCAGCCTGCCTGCCCGCGCGGGCGTGAAGATAAACCTCTTGTCGGTCAGGTTCTTGAAGTGGGCATACCCGATCGCCGAGCAGACCGAGTCGGAATCCGGATTCTTATGGCCTATTACATATACGATTTTCGACTGCATGGCCCCCTATGCTTTCCTCTGTCTTTCAGTGATGCATTTCATAATAATCGGACCTGATTGAGCTGCCGTCAAACCTCCCCGCCGGGAGCGCCTGACGGAGAAACAGGGGTTGAGGTCCCTATTCGCCGCGGTACCGGCGACGTTCCGGACAAGATGACTCCTGTTTACATCTTTATTCTACAAAATTCTCTGCTATTTTCCTATACAGAAATCGGCGAATATCCTGTTCAGGATCTCGTCCGTCGTGATTGCGCCGGTAATCTCTCCGAGGCTGTCAGCGGCCTCCCTCAGTTCGATCGCGAGGAGTTCGAGGTGGCCGGCGGATGCGAGCACGCCCGCGGCGCGTCCGAGGGCGGCTGCAGATTTGTCGAGGGCCTGTTTGTGCCGAATGTTTGTGACGACCGGCCCTTCACGCTCTTCTTTCCAGTCCCGGAGGTTCGCCTGCAGGAGTACGGATTTCAGCTCTTCGATCCCCTCCCCGCGCGCTGCCGAGATCCCGATCAGGTCTTTCCCCTGAAAGACCGGCTCCTCCCGGGAGATCCGCTGCTTCAGGTCGGACTTATTGATCGCGATCACCGCAGTTCTTTCCCGTACCCTTTTCAGGAGCTCGAGGTCCTCTTCCCTGAGCGGCTCGCTCCCGTCGAGCACGACGACCGCGTAATCGGCCGCATCGAGCGCATCGAGGCTCCTTCTGATCCCTTCCCGCTCGACCGCCTCGTCCGTATGCCTGATGCCGGCGGTATCGACGATCCTTACCGGGAGCCCCTCGATATTGAGGTACTCCTCGATTGTGTCTCTGGTGGTGCCGGGCACCTCGGTCACGATCGCCCGGTCTCTCTTCAGGAGCGCGTTCAGAAGCGAGGACTTGCCGACATTCGGTCTGCCGACGATCGCCACCGAGAGACCCTCCCTGAAGAACCGGGCCTCGTCGAACGTCTTCGACAGCCGTTCGAGGTCCGCTTTCACCGCGGCGATGCGGACGGCAATCTCCGCAATCGTCTCCGGCTCGATCTCCTCCTCGGGGAAATCGATATGGGCCTCGACGTTCGCGCATAGCCCGACGAGGGACTCCCTCAGCCGGCCGAGCTCCCCGGAAAGCCTTCCCCGGAGCTGCTCCCCGGCGATCCTCATGCTTTCTTCGGTCCTTGCCGAGATTAGGTCCATCACCGCCTCGGCCTGCGCGAGGCTTATCCTGCCGTTCAGAAACGCCCTCTTTGTAAACTCCCCCGGCTCCGCAAGTCTTGCCCCCGCAGAAAGAGCGGTGTCGAGAACCCGGCGGACGGCGACCATTCCGCCGTGGCAGTTTATCTCGACCACGTCTTCCCTTGTGTAGGAACGGGGCCCCCTCATCAGCGTGACGAGCGCCTCGTCGATCTCCTGCCTGCCGGCCGGATCGACCACGCGGCCGTACAGCACAGTAAAGGACCTTGCCGAAGAGAGCTTTCTTTTCCCTGCCGGCGCAAATATCTTCCCCGCGATCGCGACAGCCTCAGGGCCGGAGAGCCTCACGATACCGATGCCACCCTGGCCGATGGGGGTGGAGATCGCAGCGATCGTGTCGTCGGGAAGGTTCATAGGATTAGTTTACCTTATCGAATGCCGATATTCGGATTCGGCCAGGCAGGGGGACAGGACCTGCTCAGGCGCTTTGCTTTGCGAGCTTCTTGTTGACGAAGAACTGCTGGATGATGCTCAGGAGGTTGTTGACGAGCCAGTACAGGACGAGGCCGGACGCGAAGTTCAGGAACATGAAGGTGAAGACGATAGGCATCAGCATCATCATTTTCGCCTGTTTCGGGTCAGCGCTGGTGGGCGTCATCTTCTGCTGGATCAGCATGGTTATGCCCATCAGATAGGGAAGAGGACCGCCCAGCGAAAACCCGGCAAGATGGCCGAAGAGGGTATCCGGCGCAGACAGGTCGGTGATCCAGAGCAGCCAGGGCGCACCCCTCAGCTCGATCGAGACGAGGAGCACCTTGTAGAGTGCGAAGAAGAACGGGATCTGCACGAGCATCGGCAGACAGCCGCCCATAGGGTTCACCTTGTATTTTTTGTAAAGCTCCATCATCTCGGCCTGCATCTTCTGCGGGTCTTTCTTGTACTTTTCCTTGATCTCGTTCATCTTCGGCTGGAGCTCCTGAAGCTTCCTCATCGATCTCTGGCCCTTGTTCAGCAGAGGGATGAAGGGTGTCCTCACGACGATCGTAAGGAGGATGATCGACCAGCCGTAGTTCCCGATGGACGCGTAGAAGAACTTCAGTATCCAGAAGAGCGGCCTCGCGATGATCGAGAAGAAGCCGAAATCGATGATATACTGTAGGCCGAAGCCGAGTTTTTCGAGCCTGTCGTTTTCCTTCGGCCCGGCGTATATATGGAACTTGTTTTCCCCCGGCTTCCCCTGAAACGCTATCACCGGCGAGCCCTCGTAGAGCCAGGCCCTCGCCTCTAAGACTTCCCCGATTGCGGCTGGCACGATCGCCGAACAGAAATACTTGTCCTCCTGGGCGATCCATTTCAGGTCGTCCTTGAAGGTCTTCGGCTCGGTCAGTTTTTTCGGCTTCAGCTCCTCGAGGGAGGTGCCCTTCAGGAGCGCAGGACCGAGGTGGGCGTAGCCCGCCTCTTTTTCGAATGCGCCGAAGTCGGACCCGAGGGTTATCCAGTACGACGGCATTCCCGAGACCTGATCCGCGAGGTCGAACGAGTAGGTGTCCGCATAAAACGTGTACGTCCTTCTGACCGATACGCCGTCTTTGGCGTATTCGAAGACGATCGTCCCCGACTTGTTGCTTCCGTCCAGGGTAAGATCGTTTCCGACAACGGTGAAGTTTGCCCGCGAAAGGTCGAATGTGGTGTCGGCGCCGATCCCGAGCGCGGGAAGAGGACCGGTTTTCGGAAGAAGGACGACGTCTTTTCCCTTCTGGTCCTTGTATTTTTTTAGCTCCCAGAATTTTACGGTCCCCCCCCGTGAGCTGAGAACAGCCGAAAAGAGGCTGTTTTCGACCCGTATCTCTTTTTCCTCGGCGGGAGCGGTCTGGGGGGGCACTTCTACCGCAGCGGGGGCGGCCGTCTTGGCAGCCTCCTCTTTCTTCGGAGCAGGAGCGGTAGCCCCGGGCTTCGCCGGCTGGACGGGGGGCTGCTGCTTTGCGACAAGAAACTGAAACCCGATGAGCACGAACATCGAGAGGGCTATCGCGAGGAGGGTCTTGTTTTCCATGACTATTTCACCGGATCGTAGCCGCCGGGGTGAAACGGATGGCACCGGGCCACCCTGCGCGCCGACAACCAGGAGCCCTTCAGCGCGCCGTACTTTTGGAGCGCTTCGAGCGAGTATTCCGAGCAGGACGGAACGAACCTGCAGCTTCCGGGCAGAATTGGGGAGATGAGGAATTTATATGATTGTACGATCGCTATCAGTATTGTTTTCATTTATAAGTCCGGCAAACGTTTTCGCAACCATCCGGTCGAGATCGGCAAATGCGGCTTCAGCGGCCGCGCTCCTCGCGACGATGACGATATCGCACCTCAGAGAACTTCCCGCCAAGCGTTTCCTCACCGATTCCCTCAGACGCCGTTTCACCCTGTTCCTGGTCACTGCGTTTCCGATTTTCCTGCTGACGGCGAGGCCGAGCCTGCTGAAGTCGAGGCCGCTCGGCAAGGCATAAATCACAAGATACCTGGAAGAAAATTTGCGGCCGGAATCGAATACCCGTTTAAAGTCCCCTTTTCTCACAAGGGAACAGTACACCTTGCTGCAGGTTAAACGGCCAGTCTTTTCCGTCCCTTTTTTCTTCTCCTCTTGATGACGTTGCGCCCGCCGGGTGAGCTCATCCTCTCAAGGAATCCGTGGGTCCTTCTCTTCTTCGCCTTATGTGGGTGGAATGTTGTATACGTTCCCATAGTTTTTTCCTGAGCACCAATTATAAACCGTACTTTACGGAGATGTCAAGCGAGTGGGCGATGGGGGAGGGGTCATCGGCCCCGTGGCAACATAATGGCCCTTCAGTCTCCGCCATACCCCAAAACCCTCATCATCTCCCCCGCGATCCCGTCGAACTCGTCGTTCATCTGCCGGGTCCATTCCTCCTTGGGAGGGAGGCTGAAGGAGGGGTTTGCATTGCACCCTTTTTCGGCAAGCTCCCTGTGATGGACCGGCAGCCCGGCGAAGGCCGCTAGCCTGCCGAGCGTCTCTTCTTTTTTTATATCTTCGATCCTGAGAATCATCTTCTGCCCGGCAGGAATGCCCTCAAGTCCCTTCAACGCCTTTTTATTCCTCCAGGTCCAGATCCAGGCGTTTTTCTGAAGAGGAGACATCGAGCCCCATCGCGTGAAATATGGATCATCGCGCAGCGGGACCGTGCCGAAGATATTCTGCTCATGCCACCCGCGGCTGAAGGCGGACCTGACGAAGTCCTTCCCGTTTCTTACGGACAGGGCGAATCTTGCGGAGGGGTCCAGAAGATATATCGCGTCGATGAAATGGATATAGAGGTTAGAGGAATCGATAAAGGTCGTCCTGTCGATCCCCTGATGGAGATCGAGCATCGCCGCCAGCCTTTTCTCGAGCGCGTCGAACGGGTCGACTGCCGGGTCGGCCCCCTGGAAGTACTTGTCGAGAATATACCTGACCCTGAATTCGTGATGCCCTCCGAAGATCCTCGCCAGCGTAGCGGTACCGGACCTGCCTGTCCCGGTTATGATCAGCATCTCTCTGGCGCCTCTGAAAACATTACGCGGCGGGCCTTCGCCTTCTCACGCTCTTTCACTGGGTTTTCGCCTTTCTTATTGTTTGTAATCAATCGGCGCCGCTGTTGTCAATGCCGGGTCCCGCGAGATGCAGAATAACCGGACGCAACGAGGACTGTTGCCGATTTTGCAACAGCGGAGTTGAGTTAAACCGGCCGGGAAGGTTACAATATGGCAATTCATGCATAGACATCAAATGAGCATGAACAGGCAGCATCCCTCATGTATATAGTGGACCGACGGAATAACGTGATGGTAAAACCCCGCTGTAATGCGAGTCGCGTCCCTGCCGGCTTCGGAGGTCTTTCTGGGATATCGTTGCCCGGTAGCGGATATGCGCATGCGACGACGCCGTTTTGTTTCTCCGACGGCTGCGGCCCTGATTACGACCGGCCGCGAAATGCGGGAAAGCAAACCCAAGGGAGGAAAGATCCATGATCTCGAGAAGACGCTTTCTCAAGACCGTACTTGCTGCCTCGGCAGTATTTCAGTTCGGCACGGCGGGGGCATTCGCCGCCCCAAATCCCGACCGCACTCTCAATCTTTATAATATCCATACCGAAGAGAGCCTCGACATATGCTATTATAGCGCCGGCAGATACGACTACGAGGCGCTCGACAGGATCAATTATCTCCTGAGGTGCCATTATACGAACAAGGTCAAGACGATCGCGGTCGGCGTCCTCGACCTTCTGAGCGAGATCAGCAGCCGGATCGCCCCGGGCGAACGGCTGAGGATCATCTCGGGATACCGCTCCCCCGAATATAACGAATATCTCCGGGATATGGGAAGACATGTCGCCAGCCACAGCTATCATATGCGCGGGCTCGCCATCGACTTCGCCGTCGACGGTATCGGGACGAAGAAGATCGCCGGCGTCGCCAAGTCCTTTGATTCCGGCGGGGTCGGGCTGTATCCGGAGTTCGTGCATATCGACGTCGGGCCGGTGAGATACTGGTGAGACAGCCGGGACGTCGTTGTGCAGCCGCCGCAGAAGGTGCAATTTCATAAGGAGAACGATCAATGGGCAAAGAAGAAGATATCAAAACGAGGCTCTTTCAGTCGATCATCCATTACGTGAGGATGAACCACGCCGAGGCGATCGACAAGGCCTACGAATATTTCTGGGACGAGCAGCATCCGGACGAGGTCATGGGCGGCACCGCGCTGGAACTCGGCTTTCACAACTTCGAAGACTGGCTCCTCTTCGACTACCGCGCCAACGAGGAGAAGGAGTCCTTCATCGACATCTATATGAAGAACAGCGGCGACCTGAAGGAGGAGGAGCGGACGGTCCTCGAAAAGATCAAGGGCTCTTCGCTGAGTCTCTACGAGGTCGCCGCGGTCTCGAAGGACAAGAGGGTCCTGGTCAAGGACCTCCTGGTCGGAGGGGAGTTCTCGCTGAGGGACAAGGGCCTCACGAGAGGGCTGAAAAAGGGCGATATCTTCGCGGCGAGGCTCCTGACGCTCGACGACAAAGTCGTGATGAGCGGCTGCGTCTATCCCTTTTCCCCCGACAGGAAGAAGGCGGTCCTCGCCGGCGTCGACAAACAGTTCAAGAGGTATGTTCGAAACGTGAATCCGGAAGGCGGGATGAAGGACTACCTAAAGGAATACGGGGACGTCTTCAACCTTATCTGGCTGAACCACATCGTGAGCCCGGCCGCCGAAGAAGCATAAGGCGCTTTCCCAGGGGTGGCCTGCCGGACAGCAGGCCCCCTTCGCCATCCTTATTGCTCTTCCATCTTGATGCATTCGACCGGACAGGAATCGACCGCCTCCTGGCAGTTGCAGGTCTCGCAGCCCTTCGTACTCACGACGTGCGCCTTGCCGTCTTCCTTTACCTTGAAGACGTCGGGGCAGATCGCCTCGCAGGTGCCGCAGCCCTCGCATGCCTCATAATCCACAACCGGTATCTTCATCGTCTTTCCTCCGTTTCTCAAAAGTTCTGATCTCTTTATTTATTCTATAACAATCTATAACAATTTTTTGCGTCCCGCTAACCTCGCGGAGAATTTGGGGTGGCCTGCCGGTTTTGTGATATAATGCTTCGCGATGAACCTTAAACGTCTCGTAAAGAAAGAGGTTTCGCGTCTGAGGGCGTACGATGCCAAAGAGATCCCCTGCCGCATCAAACTCGACGCGAATGAAAGCCCTTACGGCTTCGGGCCGGCCCTGAAGGCGGCTAAGACCGTTCTGACGAACAGATATCCGGATCCCGACGCTGCGCGGCTGAAGGGACTTCTCTCCCGGTCTTTCGGGGTGAAGGAAGCCAACATCCTTCAGGGCAACGGTTCGGATGAGCTGATCTACTATCTGATCACCACCTTCGGCGGGCCGGTCCTCTATCCGGTGCCGACCTTTTCGATGTACGGCATTATCGGACGCGCCCTCGGAGAAGAGACGGTCGAGATACCGCTTGACGGTGAATTCGACCTCGACGAAGACAGGATGCTGCGGGCGGTAAGAAAGACGAAACCGAAGCTGATTTTCCTCAGCAGCCCGAACAATCCCACCGGCAACTGCTTCTCGGCAGGGAAGATCCTGAAGATCATCGAACAGTCCCGGGGCATCGTCGTCGTCGACGAGGCCTATCAGCCTTTTGCAAGCGAAGAGGGGTTCCTTCCCCTGTTGAAAGATTATGAAAACCTGGTGATCATGAGGACGCTCAGCAAGATCGGGCTCGCGGCGCTCAGGCTCGGCTTCATGGTGGCCGAGGCCGGCATCGTTGCGGAAGTCAATAAGGTACGGCTGCCCTTCAACGTAAATTCGTTCTCCCAGGCGGTCGCGGCGGCCGCGCTGAAGGACCGGAGAGGACTGCAGACCTCGCTCAGGGCGATCGTCTCCGGGAGAGACCTCCTCTTTGAGGGGATGGAGAAGATCGAAGGCGTCAGGCCGCACCCCTCCGAGGCGAATTTTGTCCTTTTCGCAGTGAAGGACGCCGACAAGGTATACAGGTCGCTTCTGAAGAAAGGGATCCTTGTCAGGAACCTCGACGGCGTCGTCAAGGGGTGCCTGAGGGTGACCGTCGGGACTCCCCGTGAAAACGCCGCGTTCCTGAAGGCCCTTGCCGTGATCATGAGCAAAGAGCGCCAGATAAAGGAGGTCGCATGAGAAGATCGAAGGTCGACAGAACGACAAAGGAGACCGATATCAAGACCGAACTCAGCCTCGACGGAACGGGAACCTACCGGATCGACACCTCGATCCCCTTTCTGGACCATATGCTGTCGCTGATGGCAAAGCACGGACTGTTCGACCTGAAGATAAAAGCGAAGGGCGATATCGAGATCGACGACCACCATACCGTGGAAGATACCGGGATCGTCCTCGGCAAGGCCTTCAAACAGGCGCTCGGACAGATGAAGGGGATACGCCGGTACGGAGAGGCCTCGGTCCCGATGGACGAATGCCTCGCCTCGGTCAGCCTCGATATCAGCGGCAGGCCCTATCTCGTCTACCGGGTCGAGTTCCCGAAGAAGTCGAAGCTCAAGGCCTTCGACCCGGACCTGATCGAGGATTTTCTCCAGGCCTTTGTCAGCCATGCCGGCATTACGCTTCATGTCGGTGTCGCCTACGGCAGAAATACCCATCACATCATCGAGGCGGTCTTCAAGGCGCTCGGCAGGGCGCTCCGCCAGGCGGCCGAGATCGACCCGAGGGTGAAAGGCGTCCCTTCGACGAAGGGGAAGCTGTAAGGCATCCTCCTGCCGCTGCCGTCCGCCATGCAGAACACGACAATCCCCCTCGATGAGATCAAATTCGTCCTTCTCGACATGGACGGGACGCTGCTCGACAAATATTTCGACGACTATTTCTGGGAGCACCTCGTTCCCGAAAAATACGCCGAGAAGAAGAATATCTCCTTCGGCAGGGCGAAGGAGGAGCTGCTCGCAAAGTATCATGCCCACGAGGGGACGCTGAACTGGACGGACATCGACTTCTGGTCGCGGGAGGTCGAGCTCGACATCCCGGCCCTCAAGGAGCAGATTCACCATCTGATCGAGGTCCATCCCCATGTCGAGGATTTTCTCGGGATGCTGAGGCGCCGCAGGAAGAAGGTCTTCCTCGTGACGAACGCCCACTACAAGGTGCTCGACATCAAGCTGAAGAAGACCGAGATCGGGAAATATTTCGACGCGACCCTCACCTCCTTCGAGATAGGCTTCCCGAAGGAGATGATCGAATTCTGGGAAAGGGCCGAAAAGAGGCTCAGGTTCGAAAAGGAGAAATCCCTCTTCATCGACGACACGAAGGCGGTGCTTAGAACCGCAAAGAGGTTCGGGATCAGGCACGTCCTTTACAAGTCTTACGCGAGCTCGAAGGCGGAGCGGGGAAGGTCGGCCGAGTTTCAGGAACTCGCCGACTTCAGGGAACTGATGCCCTAGCGGCTGACAGTGATCAGCTGCCGCAAGATTGCTCTGCCCGCCGGTATGCAGCGTCAGGCAATCAGGGAGCGTCCTCTATCCGATGCCCCGAAATCGTGGTAGCATGAGGCATGAAGAAGAAAAGACCGATGTTTCCGGTCGTCCTGCTCGTAGCGGCGCTTTCGCTCGCCGCGAGCTCCTGCGCCACCGGGAGCCGGCTCACTCTGAGGTCCGCCGATGAGACGCAGGTGACCGGCAATTTCAGGCTCATTCTTTACGGCTGCACCCACTTCGACGACCTAGAGACGCTCGCGATCCTCGACAAGGAGGGAGACCCCTACACCTTCGAGCCCTATGCCCCTGATTTCAGTTACCGGGTGAAGACGGGCGTGCAGGCCAAAGACGCGCTTGCCGAGGCGGAGAGGTTCGTCAATTGCGACAATGCCTTCAAGAGGTACCAGCTCGCCAGGCTCGTCGCCCCGGGGGGAGCAACGCTCGGCTTCGAGGTCAGACCGCTCTATATGCCTTTTGTCTACGGCATGGAAGACGTGATACGCACCGATTACCGCATCAAAGGAGACAAGGTGATCGTCCGGATCTGGCTCTCCGAATCGGTCGACAATGCGCTTGGGGACGTAGACACCAGGGGAAAAGAGCGCTGAAGCCCGCGTGTTTCGCCCGCCTATAGACAGCAGAGGTTTACATCTGGTAAGGTAAGAAAATGGAATCGGGAATAACCCTTTTTGATGACGGGAGAAACGATTCTTTCACTATACAGAGGGAGGTCCTGCCATTGGACAGACTGAGGAATCTCGAAGAAAAGATCGCCGCAGCGGTCGAACGGGTAAAGGCGCTGAAAGAGGAAAAGACGCTCCTCGATAGAAAGATCAGGGACCTGGAGGCGCTCCTGAACGACAGGAATCAGGAGATCGAGGCGATGAAATCCGAAAAAAACTCGATCGGCAGCCAGCTCGAGGAGCTGCTGCATGAGTTGGATTCGATCGAAATCTGAGGGGACAATGGGAAGCACCGATGTAACGATACTCGGCCAGAAATATACCATCAAGGGGGACGCCTCGGAGGAGTATATCAAAAAACTCGCCTCCTACGTCGACGGAAAGATGAAAGAGGTCTACAACTCGGCGCCGGGGATTTCCCCGCTGAAGGCGGCGATACTCGCTTCCCTGAATATAGCCGATGAGCTGCAGAAATTCAGGGAAGACCAGGAAAACATCGCCAAGACCATCGAGGAAAGGGCGAACGCCCTTACCGGCCTCTTCGACTGAGCTGCCGCTTCAGGATATCCTCGCAGCGGGCATTCCCCGGTCGAGCATGCAGTTGTCCGGCGATTTCACGTCCCTGCCCTTCTTCTCGGGGGCCCTGTCCCTGATCACCCGTTCCACGTTTTCGAGTTTGATATTGCCGTGCTCGACGAAATCGTGGCAGAAAAAACAGGCGATCTGCTTCTTCGTGACATGCTGCTGGTGTATGAATTCCCACTCATCGAACCGCTCCGTCCGGTCGATATGGCAGAAGAAGCACTTCTCCTTCGAGACGCGGCCCTCCCCTATCTTGACCGATGTATGGCAGCTGATGCATAAGTAGCCCTTTTCGAGAGGCTGGACGTGCCTGAAGGAGACCCCCTTGTACTGCACGTTCACCTTCAGTTGGCTATGGCAGACCGTGCAGCGCTTCTTATGCTCCGTGGTATCCTGCAGGTTCAGGTGACAGAGGAAACAGACGTTTATCGAGACCTTCATATGCTCCCCCTGCACGATGTCCGAATGGCAGCTCCTGCAGTGGAGGCCTATCCCCCGCCTGTGCTGTGTGAAATGCGGCTTATGGTCGAAGGCGATGTTCCATCGGGTGAAGATCACCTTCGACTCTATCAGCCTCATCTGGTGGCAGCCGGCCTGGAGACATTTCGAATCCGGCACTTTCGTTAGAGGCCTCGGGTTGTACGTGCCGGCGATGAAGCGGAGTTGTCCCGACAGGGCGTTCAGGGGGCCGTAATCGTGACACTTCAGACAGGGCACCATCCTGTGGGTCGACCGCTCCCATTTGTTGTAGAAAGGTGCGATGAAGTGGCAGTATTTGCATATCCCCGGCTGCGTTACCATCACCTCCCTGGCAAAGAAATAGGTGGCGACGGAAAATACCAGGAGGACACTTATCACGATGACGGTAATCTTTGTCAAATGGCGCACCCCTCAAGAGATATATTATAATAACAAAGGTGCCAAATTAGTGTTCGACAAATTACAAACAGCCTATTCACAAGAAAAATTCTTATAAATCAAACGCTTGATATTTCTCCGATTTTTGTCTTGACACGCACAATATCTTGTGGTTTAATTCTTAGGAAAACACTAACTGTAGTAAGAACATCCGGATCAATAATAATGATTTTTTTATACGAAATGGGGGGGTAAATCATGGAAGCACTGTCCGCCAAAGTCAGCCTGACTCCGAACTCTTTGAAGGTCCTCGAAAAGAGATATCTGAAAAAAAACGAGGAAGGAAAGGTGGTCGAAACCCCCTCTGACCTCTTCAGCCGGGTCGCCAGGACGATCGCGTCCGCCGATTTGAAATACGGGAAATCCGAGGCTGAAGTCGCCCTCCTCGAAGGAGACTTCTTTGCGCTGATCGCGTCTCTCGATTTCCTCCCCAACAGCCCGACGCTCATGAACGCGGGGAGGAGGCTCGGCCAGCTCTCCGCATGCTTCGTGCTGCCGGTCGAGGATTCGATGGATTCCATATTCGACGCCGTCAAGAACACGGCGATCATCCACAAGTCCGGGGGCGGCACCGGCTTCAGTTTCTCCCGGCTGAGACCGGGCGGGGACATCGTCGGCTCCACAAAGGGCATCTCTTCCGGCCCGATATCGTTCATGACCGTCTTCGATACCGCTACCGAGGCGGTAAAACAGGGGGGGACCCGGCGCGGGGCGAATATGGGCATACTCCGGATCGACCATCCCGACATCCTTGCGTTTATCACCGCAAAGGACAACAACTCCCGCTTCAATAATTTCAACATCTCGGTGGCGATCACCGACGAGTTCATGAAGGCGGTGAAGGAAGACGGAGAATACGACCTGGTCAACCCCAGGACGAAGAAGGTGGTCCGCAGGCTGAGGGCAAAAGAGGTCTTCGATACGATCGTCTCGCACGCCTGGAAAAACGGCGAGCCCGGCATCGTCTTCATCGACAGGATCAACAAATCGAACCCCACGCCGAAGATCGGACGGATAGAATCGACGAACCCCTGCGGAGAGCAGCCGCTTCTTCCCTACGAGTCCTGCAATCTCGGCTCGATCAACCTCGCGCATATGGTCAGGGAAGGCGCGACGGACTTTCAGAAGCTGAAGAAGGTCGTCTGGCAGGCGGTCCATTTTCTCGATAATGTCATCGACGTCAACAAATACCCGATCGAAAAGATCGATGAGGTGACCAAGTCCAACAGGAAGATAGGGCTCGGTGTGATGGGCTGGGCCGACATGCTCATCCAGCTCGGCATCCCCTACAACTCCGACGGGGCGACCAGGCTTGCCGAAGAGGTGATGGGGTTCATCCAGAGGGAGGCCAGAAACGCCTCTGTCGCCCTTGCGGAACAAAGGGGCGTTTTCCCGAATTACGCGGGCAGCATATACGACGGGAAGGTCAGCCTGAGAAACGCCACCGTAACGACGATCGCCCCGACCGGTACCCTTTCGATACTCGCGGCCTGCTCCTCCGGGGTCGAGCCGCTCTTCGCCGTCTCCTTCGTACGGAACGTCATGGAAGGGACGAAGCTCCTCGAGGTGAACCCGTATTTCGAAAAGGCCGCAAAAGAGCGCGGCTTCTGGTCGAGGGAACTGATGGAGCGGATCGCCGACAAGGGTTCTCTCCATGATTTCGACGAGATACCGGAAGACGTAAAGGCGCTGTTTGTGACCGCCCACGATATCACGCCGATGGAGCATATCGCGATGCAGGCGGCCTTCCAGAAGCACGTCGACAACGCGGTCTCCAAGACAGTCAACTTTCCCCACGACGCCTCCCCGAAGGACGTGGAAGACGCCTATATGTTCGCTTACACGCTCGACTGCAAGGGGGTTACGGTCTACCGGGACGGCTCAAGGGAGGAGCAGGTCCTCTCTACCGGAAAGACCGCAAAGAAAGAGGCGGAGCCGGTCCAGGTGAAGATCGTCCCGAGGAAGAGACCTGAGGTACTCACCGGCCAGGTGCGCCTCATGAAAACCGGCTGCGGGAATCTTTACGTGACGATTACCGAAGACGAGCACGGCAACATCTTCGAGCTTTTCACCAGCATGGGAAAGGCCGGGGGCTGTGCGGGTAGTCAGGCAGAGGCGATCGGCAGGCTCGTCAGCCTCGCGCTCCGCTCGAACATCGAGCCCGAGGAAATCATGAAACAGCTGAAGGGCATTTCCTGCCACGAGCCCTCATGGGCGGAGGGCGGAAGGATCCTCTCCTGCTCCGACGCGATCGGGAAGGCCCTCGAGAAGTACCTCCAGAGGGGAGAAAATGGCAACGGCAACGGCGGCAACGGCCACTCCGAAGTAATGCGCATCGGGCAGTGCCCGGAATGCGGAGGTGCGGTCGAACATGAAGGAGGGTGCGCAGTCTGCCATAGCTGCGGATTTACGAAATGTGCATAAGGTAACTGCCCGATGCAATCGCACATCCATGCGTACATAGCCTATATCGTAGGCCGGCTGATTGCCGGAAAGAAGATCCTGTCGCTCTATGACTATATGGGGTCGCGGGAGATCGAGATCGATAGCCTTCCCGATGCAGAGCAGCTGAAGGAGTTCAGCTACGTCAACTGGAGCTATATGGCGAGTTCCCCCAATATCGGCAGGTTCCAGTATTCGTTCCGGACCGGAGATTCCGTCGATCTTGCCGTGAAGGGAAATTCCTTTATCGGATATATCCGCGGCAGCTCGTCCCATTTCATCGGGACCGTGCGCGGCGATTCGGTCTACTTTTACGACCAGAAGGCCTCGGCCCACTTCAACTACCGGATCATCGGGAAGGCCGTCGATTGTTGACCGTCCGGGGGAACGGCGTAGCCGCGGCCCCCGGGTGAGAACTTCCATACGCAGAGAGAGGTGATATGGAATACTTGGGAGATGAAATAATGGACACCTATACCCACGCCGGAGTCGCCTATATCGTCTGCCGTCTTATCTCCGGCAAGCGGGCAGCGGCGCTGTATGATCTCTCCGGAGAGAAGGAGATCGACATGGAAGAGCTCGGGAGGGAAGGGTTTCTCCGGGAATTCGACGCACAGCACCGGGATTACGTCCCGGGCTATGCGAACGAATGCAGCTACCGTTTCACGTCGAGTTCCGGTTTTTCGATCGAGATCTTCATCAACCAGAAGACGTTCATTCTGCATATACGCGGAAGTTCGGCCTATTTCATAGGCAACGTCAGGGGAGATACCGTCTACCTTTACGACCACAGGGGGTCTTCCCATTTCCGGTTCAGGGTGTTGCGATACGCCGGGGTCCCCGAAAAGACTGCCGAAGAAGCGCTGGATAATTCATAGTACCGGCGGCATGAACTATAAGCGCTTCATCAATCTCAAGTGTGAATTTTTGCCCTGTCACGACCTGAAGGACTGGCACTCCTGTCTTTTCTGCTACTGCCCCCTCTTTCTGCTCTCCTGTCCAGGTGACTTCACCGTCCTTCCGACCGGAATGAAAGATTGTTCACGGTGCGTTATCCCCCATACCGAAGAGGGCTGGGAGATCGTGCAGGAAGAGCTGGGGAAGCAGATCTATGGACAGACCGCCCAGCGGAAGCTGCCTTTTGAATAAACTCCCCTGCCGCCTTCGGCCGGGAAGAGCGTCCCTCACGTCCTTCCCGATGCGATGATGCATTCATTTGCCTGTGCCGGGCCCGATATCCCGCACAAGGATTTCGATAGCGGCGGGGGAAGTGGTGCTCGGTGCGAATTTTTCTGCTTCGGCGATATACGGGCCGCCTAAGCGGGAGATTTTGAAAGATGAACCATCCCAAAAAAAGGGCGAGATGCCGGATCCCGCCCCCGAAGAAATTGCCTTCTACAATCTATCTTATCTTTCTTCTCTTCGCTGTCTCCTCAGGAAATAGACTGCGCCGATCCCCGCCAGGCCGATAAAAACCAGCATGCCCCATTCGTTCATGGCAGGCGCGACAGGCGGCTGCGGACAGGGGTTCGGGTCGCAGACCGTGCCTAATCCCTGAAATATGTTCAGCGTTCCCGTCTCACAACTCGCTTCGCTTGTTGCCAAAGTGCAGCCGCCCGCAGGAGCGCAGCAGGCGCCGGTTGGCGCCGGCTGCGCGAAGGCATAAAAAGGAAGAGCCGCGACAAAAAGAAGAGCGATGAAAAAGACAACTTTAATATTCATGATACGTTACCTCCCGCGATTTTATACCATTTTAATGAAGCCGCGACAACCTGTCAAGATATTTGTTGTTAAACGCAAGTGGCTATAAATAAAGGACTTACTTCACTATCTTATCCCCCACACTGATACCATGCCTGTCACAAAATCCGCCGTTTACTTCGATAGTGTATTGTGTATCTGCGGGGACCGGGATCAGCTCTTCAGAGAGCGGCGTTGCAGTCTTCCTGATCCCGACAATCTCCAGGGTCTTATCCACGAAGATCATGTCGAGCGGGATATAGGTATTTTTCATCCAGTAAAATTGTATCGGCATTTTTTCATGCCCGAATAACATTCCTTCTGTTTCAGCCATCTTATGCCTGAACATCAGCCCCGTAGATATCTCTTCGTCTGTTTTCGGTATCTCGATGTCAATGGTCACAATCCTCTGTCCGTTCTTACCGACAAAGGACAACTCGCCATCTTTATGAAAGCAGATCTCGCGGGACGGCTTGGACGGGATTGCATGGATATTATGAGGCATTTCTGCTTTGCAGCCATATACATGGAAAAAGACAAGTAACGCAACCATTGCTGATGTGAAAAGCGGCCCTTTCTTCATCCCGGGAATTTTCATATGGTGTAATTATATAATTTGTTCATTATTTCATGGAACATCAGCCCAATTATATCAAATACCATTGCATGACTGACCGGCATACGGCGTATAATGTATCGTTATGGTCATGAAATACATTAAATCCCATTCCGGGGGAAGAGACAGGACGGTCGCTACCGGACTCCGCGGAAGGCTTGCGCTGATCGCGGCAGTACTGGCGATCTTCGTCGGCTCCTGCGCCAATCAGCAGGTAAAGTCCCCGGCAAAGCCCCTCAAGGTCGCCGTAGTGCTCGGGGCGGGGGCATCGCGAGGCTTTGCCCATATCGGCGTCCTGAAGGTCCTGGAGACTAACAAGGTGCCTATCGACATGATCGTCGGCACGAGCGCAGGCAGTCTCGTCGGCAGCCTCTACGCCTACAGCCGCGACGCCTTCCAGCTCCAGAAGACCGCCCTCGCGATCGACAAAAACGATATTATCGACATGACGATCCCGGACAACGGCTTCATCAAGGGCGACAAGCTCGAAGAGTTCGTCAACCATATGGTGAGAAATACCCCTATCGAGAAGATGGCGACCCCCTTCTATGCGGTTGCGACAAGCGTTCCGGCAGGCCAGGAGGTCGTTTTCGGCAGGGGAAACACCGGTGCGGCGGTGCGCGCCAGCTGCTCGATCCCCGGGGTCTTCAGACCGAAGGATATCGGAAACGTAATGTACGTCGACGGCGGTGTGGTCAGCCCCGTTGCGGTCGATGCCGCGAGACGATACGGCGCGGACATCGTGATCGCGGTCGACATCTCGGCCGACCTCGACACCCGCCAGCCCGAAGGCACTATCGACACGATCCTCCAGTCGATCAATATCATGTATGCTAAACTCGCCGCTGCTCAGTTGACGCGGGCCGATATAGTCATCAGGCCGAAGGTGGGATATATCGGCTCGGCCGATTTCGACAAGAGAAGCGAAGCGATCCTCGAAGGGGAAAAGGCGGCGGTTGCGGCGATCCCACAGATCAACCGCCTGCTTTCAAGACTCAGACGGACTGCGGAGTAACTCTCACTCAGCCCGTATCGAAGTGCATGGAGCCCGGTTGAAGTCCTCGGGCATCACAATGTGAAAATATAATTATGAGACTGTTGCTATTTCCCCGAAGACCGTTCTATCGCCTTTCCGCCTGACTGGATATCCTTGCCTACGCCCTGTACTGTATTGCATCCAGCCACAACGGCCATGCAAAACATAAGCACCATCGCAAACGCTATCTGTCTCACCATCATATTCCTCCTTATTCTTTTTCCTGCCCCTGTATTATAGCCCAGGGAAGCCAGCCGAATCCCATCTCCGGGACCTGGCAGAGTTCATGCGGCCTTTGAGTGGTAGGACTTTTCCCCCATCGCAAATAGGAACTATTACCAATTGTCTTCGCAGGCATCTCCTGATAAGGTTATAACTAAGAAGAGCCAGCGGAATGTTTACTGATTGTGAACGTTCCGGAGGTGTTGGGAGTCCCCGCTAAGGCGAAGGGATCTCCCGCCCGCCTGGCTTTCAGTCCCGAAGGAAAGGAGGTGAAAGGAGAAGATATTTCTGACTGACTCAAAAAATCCAAAGAAAAGGAGGTAGGAAAAATGTCTGAAGAAAAAGCTGAGAAACTCTCAGGAAAAGGCACGCTCGGACTCGTCATCTTCGGCCCGATACTCGGCATGTTCTATATCTGCCTGCTGCCGCTCATAGCGCTCATGACCCTTCTCATCGCGCTCCCTCAACTCGCAACGGCGAAGAAGACCGACATCCTCGAAAACTCCGCTATCTGCATGGGCTGCCATTCCTCCCAGGAATTTACGAAGACCTTCCGGAACAAGGAAAAGATGTCCGTCTTTGTGAACGGAAACGACTTAAAAAGCTCGGTCCACCGATTCCTCAGCTGCACCGACTGCCACGGGAAGATATCTCCGAATACCCACCCCGGCAACTCGGGCATGTATGAAGACAGGGCGGCGTTCGCGCTCGCAATGGTCTCGGCATGCAGAAAATGCCACTCAGACGCTCAGCTCAGGGCAAAGCCGAACCACGCCTTTCTGACGAACAAAACAAACGGTCCGCCTTGCACGGGGTGTCACGGAGCCCACGCCATCAGGAGCATTGCAGAATGGAAACCCGCCTCAGCCGGCAACAACCAGTACTGTTTGACCTGCCACAGCCAGAACATCAGCAAGAAGCACAAAAACGGGGAAACGCTGTCGCTGCATATCGATCCGTCTAAGCTCGCCTCATCCGTCCACAACGGACACGACTGCTCCGACTGCCACTCCGAATACTCGCGGAACTCCCATCCGGTCAAGGAGTTTGCAAGCAGCAGGACCCATTCGATTGCGGTCTCCGAGGCCTGCAGGAGGTGCCATCCCGACAAGTACCAGGCAGTCCGCGAGAGCATTCATTCAAAGATGATCAGTGAAGGCAATCTCAAGGCCCCGGTCTGCACCGACTGCCACGGATTCCATTCGGTGGGGCCGAAGGAAACATACGAGACCTTAAGCGGCGTCCCCTGCAGGAAATGCCATGAGGACATCTTCAAGCTCTATTCGAAGAGCGTCCACGGGATGGCGAAGGCAAAGGGAACGCACAACGCGCCTCTTTGCTACTCCTGCCACTTCGCCCATGAGGTGAAGGTGACGGCGATGACGGAGAAGATCAAGGGCGCATGTCTCGGGTGCCACAAGGATGCCGAAGCGGCACACACGAAATGGCTGCCGAACGCCGCCCTGCACCTCAGCGCGGTCGCCTGCGCCGCCTGCCATTCTCCGGGGTCCGGGAAGGGCATATATCTTCGCCTGTACGACCGGGAGACGGGTGAGCCGTTTACCGAGGACCAGATGGCCAAACTGATGGGGACCACGGCTGAAGGGCTGGCCGGGAAGTTGGACCCCCATGGCGACGGCATAGAGTCAGAAGAGCTCTGGAGCATCGTCAGGCAGATGAACGAAAAGGGCTCCGGCGCAAAGGTGACGTTCTTCGGCCGGATGGACGTCAGCACCGGTGCGGAAGCGCATCAACTTTCCTTAAAGAAAAATGCGGTGAAGGAGTGCGAAAACTGTCACAGTCAGGGATCCGACTTTTTCAAGAGCGTTACGGTCGCGGTGGTAAAAGCCGACGGAAGACTCACGCGATACAAGGCGAAGCCCGAGGTGCTCGGCTCGATGTTCTCGCTCCTTTCGCTGAAGCAGTTCTACGTGCTCGGGAGCACCAGGCTGAAGGTCCTCGACTGGATCGGCATCCTGATGGTCTTCGGCGGAATGGCGGTGCCGATCGCCCATATCACCCTGAGGGCGGTTACGTCGCCGATACGTGAGGCCAAGAGGCTCAACAAGCTGAGAAAGGAGGGCAAGAGATGAAAAGGATATATCTTCATCCGCTGCCTGTCAGGATCTGGCACTGGGTCAACGCGGTCAGCTTTGTCGTACTGATCGTGACCGGCCTGCAGATTCGCTACCGCGAAATACTGGGGCTCATGAAATTCAGGGAAGCCGTTGATATACACAACTTCTTCGGGTTCGTGTTAATCTTCAACTTCTTTATCTGGCTGGTGTACTACATCGTCACCGGCAAGATACGGATCTACATCCCGCCGCTGAACCTGAAGAAGTTCGTCATGGGAAGCCTGAAACAGGCGCGATATTACGGGTACGGCCTCCTGATGGGGGAGCAGAACCCGCACCACAGCACGCCCGACAACAAGTTCAACCCGATGCAGCAGATGGCCTATCTTGCGATCATGCTGCTGCTCATCCCGCTTCAGCTGGTCTCGGGACTGCTGCTCTGGGACGCAAAGAGGTTTGCGGATTTCATCAACCTTGCCGGCGGGATAAAGATCGTCGACACGGTCCATGTGTTCCTGTTCCTCTTTTTCTTGTCCTTCATATTCGTGCATATCTATCTTGCGACGCTGGGACATACCGCTACGGCGCATATCAAGGCGATGTTCACTGGCTATGAGGAACTCGAAGAAGAGCACGGACACTGAGTCCTCCGAACCAACACTCAGGACGGGGGCGGCCCTCCGCCGCCCCCGCCTCTTTCATCTGAAATCCCCCGTGAGGGTCTTTCCCGGCTGCACCGGTCCGCCTGTTGAAAATAGTCCGGTTTCAAATTAAACTGTTATGTGTGAAAACCGGAAAGCGCAAGCATGCGATATAAACCACAGACCGGCTCCTTTGCCTGGTTCATCCACAGGATCACCGGCATCCTCCTGACCCTCTATATTTTTCTTCATCTTTATGTGCTAAGTTCGCTGCGGAACCCCGTCCGTTACGAGGCGCTCATGCAGACGATGAGAACACCCTTCTTCAAATTCCTTGAAGCCGGCCTCCTCGGACTTGTGATCGGCCACGGCCTCAACGGACTGCGGCTCACCCTGATCGACATGGGGCTGCCGACACGGCTTCAGAAGCCGCTCTTCTGGGCCGCCTTCGGCGTCGGGGCGGCTCTGTCCGTCCTCGGCTCGCTGTCGATCGTGGGGGGTGTCCGGTGAAGGGCGCAAAGGGATGGGTCCTCCAGAGGATAACCGGAACGCTGCTGTTTGCGGGGCTGATCGTGCATTTTTCGGTCATGCACTTCAGCGGGAGCCGGCAGATCACCGAGGAGTTCGTTCTGGAAAGGATCTCGAGCCCGTACTGGAAGGCCTTCGACCTGGCCTTCCTTTCGTCGGCGATCTTTCACGGGTTCAACGGACTCTGGGGTATCGCGCTGGAGTATGTGGGCGGACCGGCATGGCTGAAATTGTCGCGGACTCTGCTGCTGGCTTCGGCGGGCATGCTGATGCTCGCGGGGATCTACATCGTCACGCTGAGATGAAAGAACCGACGCAAAAAAAAGAACTGGAATGAACAGGAGGATGAAAATACGGTGAGTAAAAAGCATGAGCGGATACATGTTGACGAGACGGTCCTCTGCAAACTCTGCCTGAGTGAGCTGGGAGAGATTTATGCCGATCTCGAACTGACTTCCGACGAACTCGATCTTCTCGACATGCCGCGGCGGTCCTTTACCGTTCACTTCCCGGCGAGGATGGACTCGGGCAAGACGAAGATGTTCGTCGGTCACAGGGTGCAGTACAACGACGCGCGGGGACCGTCGAAGGGGGGGATCAGGTTCCATCCCGACCTCACGATAGACCATGTCAAGGATCTCTCGTTCCTCATGGTGCTGAAGTGTTCGGTGGCCAATATCCCCTTCGGCGGGTCGAAGGGGGGCGTCGTCGTCAACCCCAAGGAGCTCAGCAGAAACGAGCTCGAACAGGTGACCAGGGGCTATATCCGCGCGATCGCGGACTATATCGGGCCGTTCAAGGACATCCCGGCGCCCGACGTCTATACGGACGAAAAGATCATGGTCTGGATACTCGATGAATATGAAAGGATCAAAGGCATGCATGTCCCTGCGGTCGTCACCGGGAAGCCGCTTGAACTCGCCGGAAGCAGGGCGCGGAGCTACTCGACGTCGCTCGGGGGGATCTATGTGCTTGAGGAGGCCCTGAAGAAGGCCGGCCTCAGCGAGCTTCCGAAAGGCGTGGCAGTACAGGGGTTCGGGAACGTCGGCGAGAACGCGGCCCGCATCCTCCATGAGAAGGGCTATAAGGTGATTGCGGTGAGCGACTCGAAGGGAGGAATCCTGAGCAGGGCCGGCCTGAATATCCCCGGTCTTATGGCGCACAAGGCAAAGACCGGAAGCGTCGCGGATTTCCCCGGGGCCGCAAACATCACCAACGAGGAACTGCTCGCCTGCGACTGCGATATCCTGGTCCCCGCCGCGCTCGCCGACCAGCTGAACGAGGAAAACGCAAGAGACGTCAGGGCAAAGATAGTGCTGGAACTTGCCAATGCCCCGACGACGATCGGGGCGGACGAGATATTCTTCGAGAAGAAGATCATGCTTATCCCCGACGTGCTCGCCAACGCCGGCGGGGTCGTCGTGAGTTATTTCGAGTGGAGTCAGAACCTCAACAGCGAATACTGGGAGGAGGACAAGGTGGTGCGGCGGCTGAAGAACGTGATGATCAGCGCCTTCAACGACGTCTACGGGCTATGCCATGAAGAAAAATGCCGCATGAGAAGGGCCGCCTACCAGATCGGGGTGAAGAGGGTGCTCCAGGCTGAGCGGCTCAGGGGAAACCTGTAGCCGTCGGCTTATCCCCCTCCCCCTTTTTCATATATGAGAAGGGTCTTTTTCCCCAGAGAGAGCACGCTGAGATGGTGCTTCTGGACGATCTCTTTCAGTATCTCGGTCCAGGGGAGGTTCGTCGCACTGATCGTCACCGTCCCGGATAATTCCGGCGAAACGAAGATCGTGACGCCGTCTTTTCCCTTGGCGACGTCGGCGATCATCTGCAGGACCTGATAGACATTGGCGTCGTGAAAATCGATCGAGATTCTGCTGGACTTTACGTTCAGGCTGGACTGAAGAGCCCTGCTCTGATACCGGTCTAGATCTTTATTCGTAAATATCTTGCTTTTGGCGAAGGCGGTCGAAACCACAAGTGTCGTCAGCAGCAGTACAATAAGCCTTGTCTTCATAGCTCTCCCCTCCCCGGCAATCCCCGCGCGAATCCCGGCCTGTATCATGAACTCTTTGCAGGATACCCCGCGGCTTGCCACGGGGAGCTTCACTCCGGGATGAATCGCCGGATCTTTTCCAGTATACCACAGCCTGGCCGGGGGAAAGGGGCCGCCGGCAGCGTGACAACGCCGCGAAAAAGTCGTAAGCTAAGTGATACCACTACATTCGACAGGGAGAGTATGAATGGATGAACGCCGTTATAAATATATGCGCGAAGACTTCGGGGAACTGCCGGTTCGGCTCAACCATCTGACGATCTATCTCAAGTTCGGCCAGGACTCCGTCGAAGCGGCCGTCTGCATCGAGATGACGGCGGAGAGAAGGCTAAAGGAGCTGGAGCTGGATGCGAACAGCCTCGACATCGTCAGCGTGGAATGGTGCGGGGGGCCCTCGGAAAAGGGGCAGGAGATAGGGCACGAATACCGGCAGGAGCAGAACAAACTCGTCGTCCGCCTCCCGCGCAGCGTTGAAAAAGGAGAGACCTTCTTCGTCAGGACCGTCACCCGCTGTTATCCTTCGGACCATATTCTGGAGGGGATCTACCGGGATTGCACGCCGGCCGGAGCGCCGCAGCAGTACATGTCGCAGTGCCAGCAATGGGGGTTCCAGCGGATCATGCCGGTCATCGACGACTGCAGGGCGAAGTGCACGATGACGACGACGATCGAGGCCGCCGCCGCATATACGCATCTGATCAGCAACGGCAACATCAGCCGGACGGCAAACCCCGGCGGCAGGGCCGTACTGAAGCCGGGCGACCCGTCGCGCCAGATGATCACGTACGAAAATCCGGTGCCGATGGCGCCCTACCTCTTTCTGGCCTGCGTAGGGACATGGGACACTCTCGCCGACCAGGTAACGTTCCCCTCCGGCCGAACGGTCCGTCTTGAATACCTCGTCCCTCCGGGGGCCGCGGACGATGTCCGCATCCCCATGGAGATCCTGAAGGAGTCGGTCCTCTGGATCGAAAGGACACAGGGCTACGAATACACGGGCGAGACATACCGGACGATCTGCATGAACAAATCGAATTTCGGGGGGATGGAAAACGTGGGCAATACCACGATCGTAACGGACGCGGCCCTTATAACGGAGCATACCCTCGATTCCGCGCTTCTTTACTCCCACGCGGTGATCGTCCACGAATTCGAGCATAACCAGTGCGGAAGCGAGACCACGATGGAAACGCCGTTCGACGTATGGCTGAACGAGGCGTACACCGTCGACGTCGAAAGGCAGTTCATGGCCGACCTCTTCGACCCTGCCTTCATCCGCCTCAGTCAGGTCGACAGCATCCGCAACCCCCTCCTCGGCCCGCTTGCGATCGAAGACGCCGGCCACGCCGGAAGGATTGTGCGGGAGGGGTTCAATGACCCTGACGAGCTGATCGACGGCGTCACTTATGTGAAGGCGGCGGAGGTTATCCGGATGCTGAGGCTGGTGCTCGGACCGGAGAAGTTCGACGCCGGCAAGTCGCTCTACTTTTCCCGCTACCATAACGGAAACGCCAACACCGACCAGTTCTTCGCCTGCTTCGAAGAGGTCTCCCAAAGACAGCTCGACCAGTTCAAAACGGAGTGGCTTTACCGGATAGGCTACCCGAAGGTTTCCGCGGTCACGCGGTACGAGCCGGCCAGAGGCGCCTACCGTATCCGGTTCCGTCAGGAACTCGGCCCCGGCGAACGCCCCTTCCATCTGCCGATCGCCCTTGCGCTGGTCGATCATGAGGGGCGGGAGATAGAAGGCACGGAGAAGGTGTTCGAACTCAGGCAGGAAGAGGGGGAGGTGGTGTTTGACGGCTTGTCCGGGGCGCCTGCGTTCGCATCGATGAACCGCGACTACTCCTTTTACGGGACTTTCCGCTACGGCGACGGAGACGAGGCGCTCCTTGGCCGCCAGGCCCTTCTCGACCCGAACGCCTACAGCAGGGTCGACGCCTTCCGGCAGCTCACCGACATCGAGCGAGTGAGGCTTCTGCACGAGCCCGACGCCGCGGTGGGCGAAGGCTGGCTGGAGCTCTTCGGCAAGATCCTCGGGGACGACGGGATCTCTTCCTCCCTCAAGGCCTATTTTCTGAGGATCGAGGAACAGCCTCTCGACCGCGAATATATCACCTGGTATCGCGAGCTGGTGGAGGCGAAAGATAAGCTGACGCTGGCTGCCAACCGCCGGTATCGGGACCGACTCACCGGCCTTTTCCACGCCGTCGATACGTACTCCGAGGGGAAGGAGTTTTCGAAGGAGGGGATCGAGGACCGCATGCTGAAGCATGTCCTCCTGGACCTGATCGCGATCGACGATACGGCAGACAGCCACAGGGTAATCCTCGACCACTTTTCCGCCGCCACGACCGCGACAGACCGATATTCCGCGCTGCTGGCGCTAAACCGCAGTTCGTCCCCGTCCCGGAAAAGGGTGCTTGAAGAGGTGTACGAGAAGTGGCACGGACATCTGAGCGGATACGCAAACTATCTCAGGATCATCGCAAGCGGGACGCGGGAAGACGTCTTCGGAATGATCGAGGCCGAAAAGAGGCGCCCGGGGTTCGACGTCACCCAGCCGACATGGTGCAGGGCGCTCTTTCTGCCGATGGCGGCGAACAACAAGATGGTCTGGACCGATGAGGGGATCGAATGGACCGCCGATACGATCATCGAGTTGGCGCCGATCAACCCGGTGACGACCGGCCGGCTCCTCAACACCTTCCAGCATGTCAGGAACCTGAGGCCGCCGCTCCGGGAGAAGGTGGAGGCTGCCCTTACGCGCATCCTGAAGAACGTCTCTGCCGGGGAGTGCCCGTCCGTCTACGGCCAGGCTGCGGCATACGCGGGGGAATAGGGGGTTAAGGAACTCACTCCCCCCCGGCATGCAGGGACGGCGTCATCTTTCCGCCGGCCGATTGCCGGAACAATATCAGACGACTCGGCTGCCGTCTGCGACAAAGTTACAAAAGGGAGAAAAAAAGCGAGGCCGGCTCAGGGCTTGTCCTTCAGTTCTTCGAGCAGCTTGTTGAAGTCTCCGTCCCCCATCTCCTTCGTCAGCTCGGTGATGAACCCGTGGACGGTGTTGGCGTGCGGAGAGCCGAGCTTCTCGAAGATATCGAGCGCGATAAGAAAATCGACGAAGGCATCCTTGTAATGCCGCTTTCTCTGCATCACCTTGCCGATCATGCCGATGCTGCTGCCGACCCCCGCGATATCGCCGACTTTTTTCGCGATGTCGAGGGCCTTCTGGTAGTATTCGAGCGCCCGGTCATAGTCGCCGCTGTTTTGGTATACGATCCCGATCTGGTGATAGCTCTTCGACACCCCGGCCACGTCCCCGATCTTTTCCGCGATCGCAAAGGCCCTCCGGTGATAGTCGAGGGCCTTCTCGTGGTCCCCCTTGTTTTCATGGACCATCCCGATCTGGTGATAGCCCTTCGACATCCCGGCGATGTCCCCGATCCTCTCGCATATCTCGAGCGCGTTCCGGAAATATTCGAGCGCGTTGTGGTAATCGCCCCGGTCCTGATAGACGATCCCGATCTGGTGATAGCTCCTCGATACCTCGGCCACGTCCCCTATCTTTCTGCTGATCTCGAGGGCCTTCTGGTAGAACTCGAGCGCTTTTCCGTAGTCTCCCCGGTTCTCGTGGACCATGCCGATCTGATTGTAGCTCATCGCGACCCCGGCAAAATCCCCGATCTTCTCGGCCACCCCGAGCGCCTTGTGCGTAGATTCGAGCGCCTTGTCGTGCTCTCCCTTGAGCTTATGGAGCAGGCCCATCTGGCCGTATATCCGCAGCACCCGGTAGGAGTCCTCAGGTCCGTCTCCCCTGCCGAGCGCCTTCCTGACGTATTCGAGCGCCTTGTCGTAATCCCCCTTCTTCTCGTGCACGATGCCGATATTCTGGCAGCAGACAGAAACCATGTCGACGTCCCCGATCCGCTCGGCGATTTCGAGGGCCTGCTGGAGGTAATCGAGCGCCCAGCCGTAATCGCCCCTCTTTTCATGCACGATGCCGATCTGGTTGTAGCTCTTCGAAACCCCCGCGACGTCCCCTATCTTCTCGCGGGTCCCGAGCGCCTTCTGATGGAACTCGAAGGCCCTGTCGTAATCTCCGCTTTTCTGATAGATCACCCCGATCTGATAGCAGCTCGTCGCGGTCCCGGCCGCGTCGCCGATCTTCTCGGCCATATCGAGCGCTTTCTGCGAATAATCGAGGGCCGTCCCGTAGTCACCCCGTTTCTGATGGACCACCCCCATGGCAGAAAGGCCGGCGACCACCTCCTCCAGGTCGCCGATCTTCTCGGCAATCCCGAGCGCCTTCTGATGGAAATCGAGAGCGCGGTCGTAGTCGCCCTTTTTTTCGTAGACGCTCCCTATCTCGTGGCAGCTCCGGGAAATCTCCATCAGGTCCCCTATTCGCTCTGCGATCTCGAGTGCCTTAAGATGCATTTTGTGCGCGCCGTCATGGTCGCCCCGCTGACGGTGGATCATGCCGAGCTGGTTATATCCCGTGGCCGCGGCCGCAAGATCGCCTATCCGCTCGGCTATCGCGAGCGCCTTGCGGGTATGGTCGAGGGCGTTGTCATAAGCGCCTTTTAGTTTATAGAGCAGGCCGAGCTGGCCGTGTATCCGCAGGACCCTCCGGGGGTCTTTTCCCTTGTCCTCGATCAGGAGGGCCCTCCCGGAAAAGGCGAGTGCGCTCTGATACTCTCCCCTTTTCTGATGGATGATCCCGATATTCTGGAAGCAGACAGAGATCATCCCTTCGTCCTCCGTCCGTTCGGCGATCTCGAGCGCCTTGCGGAAGAAATCAAGCGCGAGATCGTATTCGCATCTCTTTTGGTGCACGATGCCGATCTGATTGCAGCTTCTGGAGATGCCGGGGGCGTCCTCCGTCCGTTCGGCGACCTCAAGCGCCTTGCGGAAGAAATCAAGCGCGAGATCGTATTCGCATCTCTTTTGGTGCACCACGCCCATCTGGTGATAGTTGCGTCCGATGGCGGCCGGATCTCCGGTCCGCTCCGCAATGAGAAGGGCCTTCTGGAAAAAGACAAGGGCCCTGTCGTAATCGTACTTCCCCAGAAAGGCCGAGCCGAGCCTGAAACAATGCTCCGCAGCGCCTGCCGCGTCCTCCTCGCGTTCCGCCTGGTCGAGGGCCCTTTGCAATCCGTCAAATTCGTTGTCGTGTGCGCTCATATCCGATCTTCTCCCCCGCTCAGGAGGTTTTCTTCCTTTTCCCGACCGCAACCATGATCAGCGAAAGCGCTGCTGGCGTCATCCCCTGAATACGGCCGGCCTGTCCGATGTTTGCGGGCCTGATCTCTTCCAGCTTCGAAAGGATCTCCTTCGAGATCCCGGGCAGCGCCCGGTAGTCGATGTCTTCGGGGATCTGCTTGCCTTCGAGCTTCTTCAGCCTTTCCGCCATCTCGACCTGCCTCGCGATATATCCTTCATATTTGACCTGTATCTCGACCTGCTGCTCGATCTCCTGCCCGAGCTCGGCCACGGAGGGGGCATGCCCGCGAATCAGCGCATACGATACTTCCGGCCTCTTCAGAAGCTGCTCCAGTGAAATATCCTCGCTGACCGGAGAGGTCCCGAGGTCCCGCAGCGCGCCGTTGATCGCCTCCGGCTTGAGCCTGCTGCTGCGGAGCCTCCGCATCTCGGCCCCGACCTTCTCTCTTTTTTCGACGAAGCGGCAGTAGGCCTCGCCGCCAAGGAGCCCGATCTCACGGCCCTTTTCCATCAGCCTCATGTCCGCATTGTCGTGCCTCAGGAGCAGACGGTATTCTGCGCGGGAGGTGAACATCCGGTAGGGTTCGTTCGTCCCCTTCGTCACCAGATCGTCGATCAGGACGCCGATATAGGCCTCGTGCCTCCCGAGCACGAGCGGGCCCCGCCCCTTGATCTTCAGCGCAGCGTTGATGCCCGCCATCAGCCCCTGGGCGGCCGCCTCTTCGTACCCCGAGGTGCCGTTGATCTGGCCGGCGAGGAAGAGTCCTCCGGTCGCCTTCGTCTCGAGAGAGTGTCTGAGCTGGGTCGGGAAGACGAAATCGTATTCGATCGCATACGCGGGCCTCATGATCTCCGCCTGTTCGAGCCCGGGGATAGTCCTGACGAGGTCGACCTGCACCTCGAAGGGAAGGCTCGTCGATATGCCGTTGGCGTAGTACTCCTTCGTCCGGAGCCCCTCCGGCTCGAGGAAGACCTGGTGCCTGTCCCGATCGAAGAACCGGACTACCTTGTCTTCGATCGAGGGGCAGTACCGCGGCCCGATGCCCTTGATCTTCCCGCTGTACATCGCCGAAAGTCCGATGTTCTCCCGGATTATCCGGTGCGTCTCGCTGTTGGTATAGGTGATAAAGCATGGGAGCTGGGGGTTTTCGATCGTAGTGGTGGAATACGAGAAGGGCACCGGGGGATCGTCTCCCTGCTGCGGATCGGTTTTCGAAAAGTCGATCGTCCTTGCGTCCAGACGCGGGGGCGTCCCGGTCTTGAGTCTGCCGAGCCTCAGCCCGAGCCCCGCAAGGGAGCCGGAGAGTCCCACCGAAGGGAACTCTCCCGCACGGCCCGCCTCGAAGCTCTCCTGGCCGACATGCATCAGCCCCTTGAGGAACGTGCCGGTCGTCACGATGACGCAGAGCGCCTCGTATACGGCGCCGAGCGAGGTCCGCACCCCTTTTATGTTGCCCCCCCCGGCGAGTATCTCCTCAATCGTCGCCTGTTTGATGTCGAGGTTCTCTTGGTCCTCTATCACGCTCCTCATTGCAAGCCGGTAGAGCACCCGGTCCGCCTGTGCCCTGAGGGACCAGACAGCGGGCCCCTTCGACTTATTCAGCATCCGAAACTGTATCCCGGCCCTGTCGGTGACCTTCGCCATCTCGCCTCCGAGTGCGTCGATCTCCCGGACGAGATGGCCTTTCGCCAGGCCTCCGATCGCCGGGTTGCAGGACATCTGGGCGATCGTGTCGAGGTTCATCGTGAAAAGGCAGGTCGACAACCCCATGCGCGCAGAGGCGAGCGCCGCCTCGCAGCCGGCATGCCCCCCGCCGATCACCAAAACGTCATATTTTTTCAGCGTGCCCATAAGATGTTTATTATAGAAAAGAAAGGGGGGAAAAAGATAAGGATGCTTTTACCGTTGAGCGCGCGACGGCTACCCGTGTGAAGGAAGTGAGAAGGGATTACCTCTTCCTGCCGGTAACCAGGACGGTCTCGTCGAGCATCTGCTGCCGGACATCGGTGAATCCGGTCTTCTTCAGCCAGGAGATCATCTCCTGCGGAGTATAGCTCCTGCCCTCAGGGGTATTGACGAGCATGTTGATCGCAAAAAGGGCGCCCTGCATCGGGGCCGTCTTCGTTTCGTCGAGGTAAAACTCCTGGATGACGACCCTCCCTCCCTTGCCGAGCGAGGAGCGGCATTTCGCGAGCATGCCGGCGCACTGCTTGGGGCTGTAGGAATGAAAGACCTGGGAGATGAAGATCAGGTCGTAGGGCCCGCCGAGGGGGTCTTTCGTGAAATCCCCGGGATGGAGCTTCACCCCCTGCGCCAATCCTGCCTCCCGGATCAGCCGCCTGGAGATCTTCAGGGTCGCCGGGAAATCGAAGAGCGTCGCCGATATCTTCTTCCTCGCAAAGCCCATCGAGTAGGTGCCGGGGCCGCCCCCGAGATCCAGCGCGGTCTTAACCCCCCTGAGGTCGAGGCTGCCGATCACCTTCTTCACCTTCTGCAGGGCGAGGTCGTGCATGCCGAGGATAAACGACTCATGGTCATGCCCTTTTCTGTTGGGACGGCCGGTCTTCACCACGGTATCGAGTTCCGACCAGTTTTCCCAGAGAGTATGGTAATGCCTCAGGATATTCCCCTGATAACCGGGCTTTCCCTTTACGAGATATCGCGAGGCGACGGGGGCGTTTCGGTACGTTTCCCCGGTCTTCTTCAGAAGGCCGATCGCGGCAAGGCTGTTGAGCAGCAACTCCGACGCCCTCCGGTCTGCGGATATCGCCTTTGCGACGCCTGCGGCCGTCTTTCCCTTCCCCTCAAGCAGGTCGAAGATCCGGAAATTGTTCGCGGTGAGGATGGTCCGCGAGGGGAAGAAGGAGGCGGTCCGCCTCAGCCAGCCGATGTCCGCGGGGGCCGGCCCGGTCATGCGATGCGGTCCGAATAGATCTTGATCTTAAGGCCCTTTTTCATCCCGTCGATATATGCTTGTACCGCATTGCCCTTCGCGTTGTTCAGCATCGTGTCCCTGAGCGCCTTTGCGGTCTGGTCGTCCTTCCCGGCCGAAATGGCCTCCGGCAGTTCCTGAGGAACCGGCACCGAGAGCTCGATCAGCCGTCTCATCTTTTCCGCGATGAGTTCCTGTCTCTTTGCCGGCTCATACGTCTCCGGGGTGAGCCGGTTCAGTCTCAACCTGTTGTTGTAGACCTCGCTGTCAAAAGAGCCGTTTCTCATGAACGCCGGCTCGTTCTTGATCGCCTCGTTCAGCTCTTCGTCCGAGACGGTGATGCCGTTGTTTCTTGCCGCGATCGCCAGCACCCGGTTATCGATAAGAGAGTTCAGCACCCGCTCCTTGAGGTTGAGTTTCTTCTGCATATCCTCGTCGAACTTCTCCTTGTAGACGTCGCGGTAAAAATTCAGCATCCTCTCGTAGGAGTTCCAGTATTCCTGGGACGAAATCTTATAGCCGTCGATCTCGGCCACGATAGTGGTGTCGGCCGATTTATCCACCGTGCCGACCCCCCAGAAGATGAACGAGAGAATCACGATGAAGAAGAGCACGTAAAAGTATTTTGCGTGTTTGCGCATCGCCTTGAGCATCTGTTCAGTACCTCCCTGTAAAGAAATCTTCGAGAATCTGTTTATGGTCGAATGCCAGATCGTCCGGCAGACCTGCTTCGGTAAAAACGCCGACTTTGGCCGCGTCGTCTCCCGCAACCGCTTCTCCCGAGGCCTCGGCGACAAAAACGGTCGATATGGTATGCTGCCGCGGGTCCCGCGAGGGGTCGGAATAACAGTGGAACTGGCGGACCAGCCTCACGTCAAGCCCGGTTTCCTCCTTCGCCTCTCTTGCTGCCGCGGCCTCGAGAGTCTCTCCGTAGTCGACGAACCCTCCGGGGATCGCCCAGCCGGGGGGCGGGTTCTTTCGTCGTATCAGGAGGATGCCGCCCTGGTATCTGATGATGACGTCTACCGTCGGGACCGGATTCCTCTGCTTACTGCTGGCTTTCAAACCTGATGTCCAGGTCCCTCTCCGGAACGATCGTCGAAACGGCGTGTTTATAAATAAGCTGCTGGGTCGTCTCTTTTATCAGGATGACGAAGTTATCGAAGGCCTTGATCACGCCCTTCAGACGAACGCCGTTTGTCAGGTAGATCACGACCGGCATCTTGTCCTTTCTCAACTGATTGAGATAATTGTCCTGAAGACTCTGGCTCTTGCTGTTCGGCATCCCCTATCCCCCTATTATTTGTATTTGCTGGGTTTTCATGGTTTTCATTTACCATAAATTATTTCTCTTATTTATTCAAGCAGTTCTTTGATCCTCGCAAACACCCCTGCGCTCTCGAATATCCCGGTGACATCCACCCACCGTATTCCCTCTTCCTTTCCGAACCAGGTAAACTGCCGCTTTGCATATCTTCTGGTGTTCCTCTTGATGAGCAAGACCGTCTCTGCGAGTGAAATCTCTCCCCGAAGATAGGCTGCCACCTCCTTGTATCCTATCGCCTGAAGGGGCGTCCTGTCGGGCGACTGACGGAGGAGCCGCTCGACCTCCTCCACGAGCCCTGCCTCGATCATGTCGTCGACCCGCCGCTCGATCATCCCATACAGCTCGCTGCGTTCACGGGTAAGGCCGATCTTGAGAAAGTCGTACGGCAGGGGGCTGGTCAGCCTCTCCTGGAGGGCCGAGATCCTGTCGCCGCTCTTCAGGCATACCTCGACCGCCCGTATGATCCTCCGGGTGTCGTGGGGATCTATCCTGGCCGCCGCATCGGGATCGATCTCCGAAAGGTACAAATAAAGCGCCCCCTTTTCCGCCCGCTCCTTCTCTATCAGTTCTTCCCGAAGCGCCCAGTCGGCGGAGGGACCGCTGAATATGCCGCGCGTGATCGCCTTGATGTAGAGTCCGGTGCCTCCGACGATGAGAGGGACCTTGCCTCTTGCATGAAGGTCATCGATCATGCCGGTTATCGCCTCGATAAACTGGCCTGTGCTGAAAGACCGCGAGGGATTGACGATGTCGATCATATGATGGACCACGCCGGACCGCTCCCCGGCGGAAGGCTTTGCGGTTCCGATGTCCATGCCGCGGTATATCTGCATCGAGTCCGCGCTGATGATCTCGGTATCGAGCTCTTTTGCGAGAAGGATCGAGGCGCCTGTCTTGCCGACGCCCGTCGGCCCGAGGAGGATGATGACCCTCTTCATTTTCTCTTGAAGAGCTTCTTCAGGTCGTCGAGGGAGTAGAAGAGCCGCGTCGGCCTTCCGTGGGGGCACTGGTCGGGGTGCTCGGTCTCTCCGAGGTCGGCCAGGAGGCGAGAGAACTCCTCGCGGTTCAGGACCTCCCTGCCCCTGACCGAACCGTGGCAGGCGATCCTGGCGGCGATCGATTCCTTCAGCGAAGCACCGGGATGTACTTCGCCCAAAAGCGCAGAGGCTGCGTCCGCCAGGACCCCCCGGAGGTCGGCGTCTCCCAGGTCGGCAGGAACGATGCGGACGACCACGGTGTCATGCCCGAAGTCGTCTATCTCTATGCAGAACTCTTCCAGGATATTCCTGTTGTCGAGCAGTGCCCGGTATTCCTTGTGGGAAAGCTTCACCTGCCGCGGGAAGAGAAGGGGGCTCGGCTGCAGATCCACTCTCCTGAGGAGTCGCTCGTAGAGCACCCTCTCGTGAGCGGCATGGTGGTCCATAAGCGTCAGCCCTCCTCTGCCCGAATAGGCGATGAAGGTGTCTCCGAGATAGATAAAAGGAAGCTCCGGCCGGTAGGCGAGTTCGGTCGTCTCCGATACCGTCTCCCCCCCGGGGAAAAAAGGTGAAGGGGCATATCCGGCCGGCTGGCCCGGCATCCAGGCATCCCGCGGCTCATGAAACGGGGTCGCGTAGTCTTTCCTGTCGTCCCTTACGACATCCCTGAGGCTGCCGAGCACAAAACGGTAGACCGCCTCCTTCTCCCCGAACCTCACCTCGCGCTTTGCCGGGTGGACGTTGAAGTCGACGGTCCGCGGGTCGAGGGTCAGATAGAGGAAAAATATCGGGTGTTTGTCGGAGGGAAGTATCCCCTCGTAGGCGGCATAAACCGCATGGGAGAGGGACTGGTCCTTGATCGGCCGTCCGTTTATGAAGAGAAACTGATGGGACCTGCTGTTTCTGAAATTGACGGTCTTCGATACATACGCCTCGATCTCCATCCCGCCGAACTCCGCGGAGACCTTGACAAGGCCGGCGGTGAATTCTTCCCCGTATATCTGCATGATACGCTCTTTATAGCCGGACGCCTTTGGAAGGAGCATCGTCTCGCGATTTTCGGTCGTCAGGACAAAATGGACCCCGTAATTCGAGAGTGCCTCTTTCGTCACCGTATCGATGATATGGAATAGCTCGGTCTGGTTCGACTTCAGGAACTTTTTCCGCGCGGGGGTATTGAAGAAAAGCTCCCTGATCTCGACTGAGGTGCCGGAACAGGGGGCCTCCCTCTTTTCCTTCCTCTGTCCGCCGTGAAGTTCAATCATGACGCCGGTGCCGCCGTCTCCGGATCCGGTCAGGAGCTTCACCTTCGAGACCGAGGCGATCGAGGGAAGCGCCTCTCCCCTGAAGCCGAGCGTCCTGATGTCGAAGAGGTCGTCTTCCTTTTCGAGCTTGCTCGTGGCATGGCGCTCGAAGCAGAGCTCCGCATCCTCTTCGCTCATTCCCGAGCCGTTGTCGGCAACCTTTATCAGCCTCTTGCCGCCGTAGAGCACGTCGACCCTGATCTCGCTGCTTCCGGCGTCGATCGAGTTTTCGATCAGCTCCTTGACGACCGAGGCGGGACGTTCGACCACCTCGCCGGCGGCGATCTTGTTCCGTATGTCTATGGGGAGGATTTTTATCAGGGACATTCATCATTGTAAGGCGAAGGGGAAAGGTTTCGCAAGGGGAGTGCCCATAGCTACAAACGGCCGGCCGCAGCTCTTGCCGCAGGCCGGCCGTCGGAAAAAAAGCTATTGCCTCAGGCGAGATGGGACATCAGCTTCTCGGATACCGCGCCGATCGGCGGGGCGCCGTCTACGGTGATCACCTTAGGGCCGGTGATCTTTTTGAAGTAGTTGACCGCGGCCATTGTGCCGGTCTTGTCGTCGTAATAGATGTCGTGCCTCTTGTTGATCGCTGCCGCGTCCTGGTCGTCCGGCCTGGTCTTCAGTTCCCCTCCGCATACCCTGCAGACGAGCTTGCCTTCTTTTTCGACCGGCTTGATCGCATCGATATGGATGTGATTCGGATGGTTGTTGTCGTTGACGCAGAGCCTCCTGCCCATGATCCTGTCGGCCGCCGTCTTGCGGTCCAGCGCAATCTCGATGACATAGTCGAGTTTGATATTGGCGTCCTTCAGGGCCTTGTGGAGCGTCTCGGCCTGTACCACGTTCCTGGGAAAGCCGTCGAGGAGCCAGCCCTTTTTGCAGTCGTCCTCTTTCAGCCTGTCGAGGATCATCGGGATCGTGATGTCGTCAGGGACGAGGTCCCCCTTGTCGATAAACGCCTTTGCCTTCTTGCCGAGCTCGGTGCCGCCGCTGATATTCTTCCTGAAGATCGCGCCGGACTCCACGTGGGTTACCCCATACTTCTTCTGGATAATCGCACCCTGCGTCCCCTTGCCGCTTCCGTTTGGACCAAAAATCAAGATATTCATACGTTCTCCTTTCATTATATATGCCCTCTTCGCTGATGAATGGGACAAGAATTCAGTGAGAAAACTATAACAGAAATGGGCAGATTATTTCGAGTGGCGGCCGGATGGGGTATAATCTCCCATGGACCTCTATCTCATCGACGGGAATTCCTACGTCTACCGCGCCTTCTACGCGATCAAGAGCCTCACGAACTCGAAGGGCTTTCCGACGAACGCGATTTACGGCTTCACGAACATGCTGCTGAAGGTCATCAGAGAGAAGAAACCCGACGGCGTCGCCGTCTCGTTCGACTCCCCCGCGCTGACTGAACGCCACAGGCTGTATGAGGAATACAAGGCCCATCGGCCCGAGACGCCGTCCGACCTTGTCGCCCAGCTTCCCTCCATCAGGCAGATCATCTCCTCTTTCCATATCAGCATTTTCGAACTGCCGGGGTACGAGGCGGACGACCTGATCGGCACGATCTCAAAGAAGGCGGCCGCGGAGGGACATGACGTCTATATCGTGACGGCAGACAAGGACATGCTCCAGCTCGTGGACGACCGCATCAGGATCTACGACCCGATGAAGGACCGTGTGCTCGGCCCGGACTATGTCAGGGAGAAGTTCGGCGTAGGGCCGGAGAGGGTGACAGAATTCATGGCGTTGACGGGAGACCCGGTGGACAATATCCCGGGTATCAAGGGCGTGGGGGAGAAGACGGCGAAAGATCTCCTTTCAGTCTTCGGCAGTCTCGAGGAGCTTCTCGACCACCCCGAGAGGATCAAGAGGGAGAAATTGCGGCAGATGGTGGCGTCGTCGAGGGAGATCGTGCAGCTGAGCAGAAAGCTGGCGACGATCGATACTGCGGTCCCTATCGACGTCGAGCCTGAGGAATTCAGGCTCCGCGAGCCGGACTGGCTTGCCCTCCTGCCTCTTTTCCGGGAGTTCGAGTTCACGAGCCTGATGAAGCTGATCCCGTCCGTCGAGACGGCGCACGAGTATGAGACGATCGGCTCGATAGCGAGGCTGAAGGAGGTCCTTGCAGAGGCGAAAGGTGAAATCGCCTTCGATGCGGAAGCGGCGGGAGGGAATGCGCTTACGGCTACTATTGTCGGGATCGCCCTCTGCGCAGAAAAGGGGAAGGCCTCCTATGTCCCGGTTGCACATGCCGGGGAAGGATCGGCGGTCCGGCCGGAGAAGGACCGGGTCCTGCACGAGGTCGGCGAACTGCTCTCCCACGAGGATGTTGCAAAGATCGGGCATAACCTGAAATTCGGCTTGATGCTCGTCGGCAGGGAAGGCATTGAGGTGAGAGGGCGGCTTTACGACACTATGATAGCCTCCTGGCTCCTGAATCCGAACAAGGCCTCCCACAGTCTCGAAGAGGTATCCTTCGAATACCTCTCGAAGAGAAAGATATCCCTTCCGGAGGTGCTGAAAAAGAGGGCGTCGTTCGCGGAGGTCAAGATAGAAGAGGCGGCCGCCTATGCCGCCGAAAACGCGGCGCTCAGCTATGAGCTGAAGGAGGTCCTCTTCGAAAAGATCCGGGACGAGGGGCTCGAAAAGGTCTACTTCGACATCGAGATGCCGCTGATAGGGGTGCTGATCGAACTCGAAGAAGCGGGGATACGGATCGATTCAGGCTTATTGCAGGGGATGTCCAGGGAGATGGAAAAAGAGATAGAGAGCATCCAGCAGAGGATATTCTTTCTTTCCGGCGAGGAGTTCAATATCAACTCCCCCAAACAGCTGAGCAGGATACTCTTCCAGACCCTTGGCCTCAGCCCGACCAAAAAGACGAAGACCGGTTATTCGACCGGCATGGACGTGCTGGAGGAGCTGGCCGAATTTCACGAGCTGCCTCAGGAGGTCCTTCATTACCGCAGCCTGGCCAAGCTGAAGACGACCTACCTTGATGTTCTGCCGGGACTCGTGAACCCGGAGACCGGCCGCCTCCATACCTCCTTCAATCAGACCGCGACCGCGACCGGGAGACTCAGCAGCAGCGAGCCCAATCTCCAGAACATCCCGATACGCGGCGAATGGGGGAAAAGGATACGCCAGGCCTTTATCGCCGGAGAGGGGAACCTTCTGCTGTCTGCCGACTACTCCCAGGTGGAGCTCCGGGTGCTCGCCCACCTCAGCGGGGACGAGGGCCTGATCGCCGCGTTCAAGGGGGACCTGGACATCCACTCGAGGACCGCAGCCGAGCTCTTCGGAGTCCCCCTCGACAGGGTGACGGCGGAGATGCGGAGGACGGCCAAGACCGTCAACTTCGGAGTAATCTACGGCATATCTGCCTTCGGCCTTTCGGAGACTCTGAACATAGGCAGAGAGGACGCAAAGAAATACATCTCCCGGTACTTCGACCGCCATCCGGGGGTGAGGGAATATGCCGACAGGGTCATTGCCGGGGCGGCCGCAAGCGGCCATGTCACTACCCTTTTCGGCAGGAGGAGGCCGGTGCCGGAGATGATGAGCCATAACAGGAACACGAGGCAGCTGGCCGAAAGGCTTGCGGTAAACTCGCCGATCCAGGGCACCGCCGCCGACATCATAAAGCTGGCGATGATCAATATCTCCGCGAGGCTGAAGAGGGAATCTCTCGGGGCCAGGATGATCCTGCAGGTCCACGACGAGCTCCTCTTCGAGATGCCCGAAGGTGATCTCGAAAAAATGAAGGGCCTGGTGAAGGAGGAGATGGAGGGAGCGGTGTCTCTCTCTGTTCCGGTGAAGGTCGAGATAGGCCACGGCAAGAATTGGGGCGAGGCGCATTAGGGGTGTATTAGAGCCCTCCTTATCTGGTAGAATAACGTCTATATTATGGGTAAGCCTGCAGCAAAAAAGATCGCCGCGGCGAAACAACATGCGGCAGAAGAGCGCCCGGCTGTGAAAAAGTCCGGGTCGTCAAAGACGGCGTCTGCGAAGGAAGAAAAGAAAATCACTCGGACTCCGCGGGCGGCCGCGGTGAAGAAAACGACGACGAAGTCGGCGGCAAAGGCCCCTGCGAAATCCGGGGCAAAAACAAAAATAACATCCCCGAAAACAAAAACGGCGAAGGATCTGCCGAAGACCGCGAGAAAATCTTTGCCTTCGGCAAAGACCTCGGCTGTTGCTGCCGCCCCGAAAAAGACCGGAAAAGAGCCGCAGAAGGCGGCCCGTATGTCATCCCCGGTATCGGCGGCAATGCAGGACTCCCGGGCTGTCGCTCGTGATCGTGCCGGCAAAGGACCGGCCACGTCTGCCCGTAAGCCGGCTGTCCGCGCTTCTGCCGGGAAAAAGGTCCCGCCGAAGACGGGGGCGAAAACGGCCTCCGGGGGCAAGACAAAACCCGCTGGCGCCGCTATTGCGCCGGCCGTTGCGAAGTCGGCAAAGAAGGCTGCCCCTGCTTCTGCGAAGAAGACCTCACGACCGAAGGCCGCGCTGTCGCTCCCGGTTGTTGCCCGGAGAAAACTGCCTGAAGAATACGGGGAGAGCGAGGTGATCCTCATGCCGGTGGACCCCAACGTAATATTCGTCGACTGGGAAATTAAGAAAGAGGACCTGCCTGCCGCGGATACGCCGGTCGCCATGCGGGTGAGAGACGTGACGGCGCATCGTAAATCCGGGGTTCCTGCAGGGAGGTCTTTCGATCTGCCGCTGGGCGGCAGGATCGGATGCGGCTTTTTCGATATCGGGATGCCCGGCAGGGAGGTGGCGGTCGAGATAGGGCCCGGCCTCGCTGAAGGATTCTCTCCTGTCTTAAAGTCCACAACGGTCTCGATGCCCCGGCCGATCGATTTCGATGATGCCGGCATTGCAGAGTCACTGTTCGAATCCGGCGGGCCGGTCGGCTACTGACGGCATCCCGCCCCTTCAATTGTGTTTTTGGCCACCGATATAGTAAAATTACATTCGGTCTGGCGGCGATCAAAGCGCCGGAAGTCCGTGTTTTTCAATCAATCTTGACGTCGGTATATGAAAGAAGAGCTTAAGGAAGAGATGCTGAAGAAGACGGTGGACGGGAAACTCGCCTGCGCCGCTGCGAGGAAGCTGGCCGAAGAACTCGGCTTTTCCTACGAGGAGGTCGGCGCTGCCGCCGATGAACTCGGTATCAGGATCAAGAACTGTCAGCTCGGCTGCTTCTGATGGGAATAGAGATCTATCTTTTCGAATTCGCGCTCACGTTTTATTTCGCTGCTTCGATCGTCAGCGTGCTCGAGCTTTTTAAGAGTACAAAGACGAGCTCGAGGATCATGATCGCGCTGGCGGTCATCGGCTTTCTCCTTCATACCTCCAACGTCGTTGCGCGCTACGTGATATCCGGGCATATCCCCATCGCGAACCTGCATGAGGCTTCTTCGTTCTTCGCCTGGTGCATCGTGCTGATCTTTCTGTTTCTCGAATACCGCTATAAGATCGGCCTTCTCGGGTCGTTTATCATGCCGATCGTATTCCTCGTGATGCTCTCGTCCTCGATGCTGCCGCGCAAGATGGAGCCCCTGGCCCCGGTGCTCCAGAGCTACTGGCTCGGGGTCCATACGGTGCTGGCTTTCCTCGGCGACGCCGCTTTTGCGATGGCCTTCGGTGTCGGGATCATGTATCTCCTTCAGGAGCATTATGTCAAATCGAAGCACCTGGGAGGGTTGTTTCAGAGGCTGCCGAGCCTCCAGATCCTCGATGAGATAAATTACCGTCTGATCACGATCGGGTTCCCGCTTCTGACCCTTGCGATCATCACCGGGGCACTCTGGGCCGAAAGCGCGTGGGGCAGCTACTGGAGATGGGACCCGAAAGAGGTCTGGTCGCTGATCACCTGGTTCATCTACGCCGTCGTCCTCCATGTGAGGCTTATCGGCGGCTGGAGGGGAAAGCGCGCCGCGATCCTTTCGATCCTCGGCTTTCTCGTCGTTCTTTTCACCTTCTTCGGAGTAAACTTCATTCTTAAGAGCAAGCACATATTCTGATGAAGGTCCTCGTATTAGGAGTCAACCATAAAACCGCGAGCGTCGAGATCAGGGAAAAGCTCGCGTTTAACGGGCCGAAACTCGAAGAAGGGATCTTTGCGCTCAGGAAGCTGCCCGGGGTGAGGGAGGCGGCGGTGCTGTCGACCTGTAACAGGGTCGAGCTCTATACCTGCGTCCATAACACCCCGGCCGCGGCCGACCATATCAAGGACTTCCTCTCGTCGTTCCACGGGCTGGCGAGGACCGAGTTTGAAAAAGCGCTCTTCGTCCATAACGGCGAGGAGGCGGTGAGGCATGTCTTTCGGGTATCTTCGAGCCTCGATTCTATGGTTGTGGGAGAGCCGCAGATCCTCGGACAGATCAAGGACGCCTTCGACTTCGCACTCGGCAAGAAGACGACCGGGGTCCTGCTGAACAAGCTGATGAAGAAGGCGATTTCGACCGCCAAGAGGGTGAGGACCGAAACAAAGATCGCCGAAAACGCGGTATCGATCAGTTTCGCCGCGGTGGAGCTCGCCAGGAAGATCTTTACCGACCTCGCCGGCAAATCCTTCATGCTGCTGGGGGCCGGAGAGATGGCCGAGCTGGCGGCACGTCACCTCATGAACAACGGCGTAAAGGACGTCATGGTCGTCAACCGAACATATGCGAGGGGCTGCGAGCTCGCGCAGGAATTCAACGGCAGGCCGGTGAAGTTCGAAGACTTCCTCCATGAGCTGGTGCATGCCGATATCATCATCTGCTCGACCGGAGCTCCGACATACGTCCTTAATAAGGAGCAGATGCATAAAGTGATGAAGGAGCGGAAACACAGGCCGGTCTTTATCATCGACATCTCGGTGCCGAGAAATATCGATCCCGAGATCAACAAGCTCGACAATGTATACCTCTACGACGTCGACGACCTGCAGGAGGTGGTCGACACGAATATACACGGCAGGAAGTTGGAGGCCGAAAAGGCCGAAAAGATCATCGACGAGGAAGTGGATAAATTCCTCAGGTGGATGTCTTCTCTTCAGTCGGTCCCGACGATCGTCGCCCTCAGGCAGAAGGCCGAGGAGATCAAGACGGAAGAGATCGAAAAGCTGAAGGGCCGGCTGCCGGGCCTTGACGAAGAAAAGCTGAAGGCGGTGGAATATATGGCGACTGCGATCATCAACAAGCTTGTCCATCCCCCGACGGTCGCGCTGAAAGAGGACACGGAAGACCGCGACGAGCTGATTGCGATGATCAAGAAACTCTACGGGATCAATGGGGAAGAGGAGTAGCAGACCCCTGAAGTCCGTCAGACCGGAGGATTTTTATATCTCATGAAAAATAAGGTTATCATCGGCACCCGCGGCAGCAAGCTTGCCCTCTGGCAGGCCGAATGGGTTAAGTCCCAGCTCCAAAAAAGGAATCCCGGCCTCGAAGTGGAGCTGAACAAGATCAAGACGACCGGGGACAAGATCCTCGACGTCCCGCTTGCACAGGTGGGGGGCAAAGGGCTCTTCGTGAAGGAGATCGAGGAGGCGCTCCTCCGGGGAGAAGCGGACCTTGCGGTCCACAGCATGAAGGACGTGCCGACTGAATTTCCGGAAGGGCTTCATCTCGCCGTGATCTGCGAGCGGGAAGACCCGCGTGATGCCTTTCTCGCACAGATGCAGGACGGCCGGTTCAGGATCGCAGGCTTCTCGGACCTCCCGATCGGCGCTGCGGTCGGCACAAGCAGCCTCAGGAGGGCCTGCCAGCTCCTGAGCTTCCGGCCCGACCTCAAGATCGTTCAGCTTCGCGGCAACCTTGATACGAGATTGAGGAAACTCGACGAGGGGCAGTTCGACGCGATCATCCTCGCTGCAGCCGGCGTCAAGAGACTCGGCTGGGCGGACCGCATCACTGAGGTGATTTCACCGGGGACGAGTCTTCCGGCGATCGGCCAGGGCGCCGTCGGGATAGAATGCAGAACCGGAGACGCGTTCATAAATGACCTTATCGCCCCTCTCAACCATGCCGATACCTCCGTGTGCGTAAGGGCGGAAAGGGCCTGTCTGAAACGGCTCGAAGGGGGATGTCAGGTGCCGATCGCGGCGCATGCACGGATAGAGGGAGGAAAGATCGTCATCGACGGGCTTGTCGGCAGCGTTTCGGGCGACAGGATCGTCAGGGCGCATGCGGAAGGCGACAGGAAAGACGCCGAAACTCTCGGGACCGGTCTCGCCGGGGACCTTCTTTCGCGCGGGGCGGACAAGATACTCGCCGAGGTCTACGGCAGATGCATCAACCAGATCGACCCTCCATAGGCGGGGAGGGAACCGCCGGACTCAGACCGCCGGCTCTTCCTTCTCGATAGCCTCGAGCCGTTCCTTGAGCCCCTGACAGGTGACACAGAGCGTAGCCGTCGGAAGCACCTGCAATCTCTTTTGCGCGATCTCTTCCCCGCACTCCTCGCAGATGCCGTATGACCCCTCTTTGATCTTCCTCAGTGATTCGTCGATATCATGCAGCGACCTGCGGTGCGCCGCGAGCATCCGGAGGTTGATATCCTCTGAAATGTCGACCACCGCCCAGTCTCCCTCGTCGAGCGCCGTCTCGACCAGCTGCCGGTTCTCGCCGCTGATGTACTTGGCGATCTCATTTTTCGCCTCGCGGACGATCGCTTCCTTCTTCCCGATCAGTAGCTTCCGGAGCTCCTGCAGCCTGTCCCCCTCGCCCTTCGTCTTTGCTGCCGGCGACGCTTTCTTTGCGGATTTCGCCGCCGCGGGCGTCTTTTTCCCCGCCGTCGGTTTCCTGCCCGCCGATTTGCCTGCCGCTGTCGTCTTCTTCGTAGTAGGTTTCGTCACGTTAGAGCCTCGTAGTGTCTTCTTTCCGGATGAGCCGCCGACAGTCCTTCCCGCGGTTGCCTTCCCCGCACGAACGGTCCCCGTCGGTTTCTTCGCCGGGGCCTTCTGTTTCGTACGAGCAGCCATTATTTCGCTTCTTCTGTTTTCTGTTCCTCTTTGTGGACTTCGATGATGCTTCTGACCTTGATGCCTGCCTGCTGAAGCGCTTTCTGGATATCGGGAAGCTTGGCGTCTTCCACCTTGAGCATAAAGTTGCTGTTCATCATCATACCTCCATTATCTCTTTTTCCTTATGTTCCAGTGCCTCATCGATCTTCTTGATAAACGCATCGGTGATCTTTTGGACCTCTTCCTGCTCCTTTTTTACGACGTCTTCGCTCAGGTGCTTCTCCTTCTCCAGCTTCTTGAACTCGTCGTTGGTATCCCGGCGTATATTACGGACCGCCACCTTCGCCTCTTCCGCCCTCTTTTTGACCACCTTCACCAGCTGCTTTCTTCTTTCCTCGGTGAGAGTCGGAATGTTGATGCGGATCAACTTGCCGTCGTTCATGGGGGTGAGCCCCAGATCGGACTTCAGGATCGCCTTCTCGACCTCGGGGATGATCTTCGACTCCCAGGGCTGGATCGCGATCTGCCGGCTCTCCGGAATACTCAGACTTGCCAGCTGCTGCAAAGGGGTGGGAGTTCCATAGTAATCGATGTTGATCCCGTCAAGAAGGGAGAGAGTGGCCCTCCCGGTGCGGACGGAACCGAATTCCTTTTTCAGCGCGTCGATCGCGCCGTGCATCCTCTCATTTGTTCTTTTTCTTAACTCCTGCTCCATCTTTCCCCCTGACGAGAGTCCCGACGTTCTTCCCCTCGACGATCTTTCTGATATTTCCCTTGCCTCTTAGATTAAATACCATAATAGGGAGCTGGTTGTCCATACATAACGTGACGGCGGTCGAATCCATAACGCCCAACCCCTTGTTCAGCACCTCCATGTAGGTGAGCCGGTTGAACTTCTTCGCCTTAGGGTCTTTCACCGGATCGGAGGAATAGACGCCGTCGACCTTCGTGCCCTTCATGATCACATCGGCGCCGATCTCCATGGCACGAAGGGCCGCAGCGGTGTCGGTGGTGAAATAGGGGTTGCCGGTGCCGGCCGCGAAGATGACGATCCGCCCTTTTTCGAGGTGCCGGACCGCCTTCCTCCGGATATACGGCTCTGCAAGCTCCCTCATCTCGATCGCCGACTGGACCCGCGTCGGGAGGCCGTATTTTTCGAGCGCGTTCTGCAGCGCAAGCGCATTGATCACCGTCGCGAGCATCCCCATGTAATCTGCGGACGCCCGCTCCATCCCTTCGAGGCTCCCTTCGACACCCCTGAAGATATTTCCGCCGCCGATCACGATTGAGATCTGGACCCCCATCGAGGAGACCTCTTTGATCTCCTTCGCCATATAGTCGACGGTGGCGGCGTCGATGCCATACCCCTTTCCGCCAATCAGGGCCTCGCCGCTCAGCTTGAGAAGTATCCTCTTATACTTGAGGGGCATACCGCTTCAGCAGGCCTTCGGAGCTGACGGCTGCGTCTCGCCGAGCTGGAAGCGCGCAAATCTTCTCACGATGAGGTTTTCGCCGAGCTTCGCGACCTTCTCGGTGATGAGGTCCTTGATCTTCTTCTTCTGATCGGGGTCCTTCACGAAGATCTGCTCGAGCAGGCAGGTGTCGGAGAAGAACTTCTCGAGTTTCCCCTCGACGATCTTTTCGACAACCTGCGCCGGCTTGTTCGTCACCTGCGCCCGGTAAATCTCCTTTTCTCTATCGATAACGTCGGCGGGCACATCTTCCCTCGAAAGATAGGTCGGGTTGGCCGCCGCGATATGCATCGCCACGTCCTTGACCATCTCCCTGAAGTCGTCCGTCCTCGCTACGAAGTCCGTCTCGCAGTTCACCTCTATCATGACGCCGATCTTGTCCATATGGATGTAGGAGCCGATCATGCCTTCCGTCGCCGTGCGCCCCGCCTTCTTCGCGGCGGTCGCAAGCCCTTTCTGCCTGAGAAGGTCGACCGCCTTCTCGAAGTCGCCCCCGCTTTCGACGAGCGCCTTCTTGCATTCCATCATCCCTGCGCCGGTCTTTTCCCTGAGGTCCTTTACCGCATCAGCCGATATCGTCGTCATTCCGTTACCTCCTGGACCGCCTCGCCCTGGATCTTCTCCTCGGCCTGCGCCTTCTCCGCCTCCTGCTCAATCTCCTTCGTCAGCGCCGCCCTGCCTTCGAGGGTCGCATTGGCGATCTTCGAGGTCAGCAGCTTGATAGCCCGGATCGCGTCGTCGTTGCCGGGTATGACGTAGTCTATTTCATCGGGGTCGCAGTTTGTGTCGACGACCGCCACGATCGGGATCGACAGTCTCCTCGCCTCTGCGATAGCGATCCGCTCTTTCTTGGGATCGATGACGAACATCGCCCCCGGAAGCCCTTTCATGTCCTTGATTCCCGAAAGGTTCTTATCGAGCTTCGTCCGTTCCTTTTCGAGCGCCGAGGCCTCCCTCTTCGGAAGAAGGCTCATCGTGCCGTCCTCCCGCATCGCCTCGATCTTCTTCAGCCTTTCGATGCTCTTCTTGACGGTGGTGAAGTTCGTCAGCATGCCGCCCAGCCACCTCTGGTTGACAAAGAAGGCGGAGGCCTTCTTCGCCTCTTCGGCCACCGCGTCCTGGGCCTGTTTTTTCGTGCCGACGAAGAGCACCTCTGCCCCCGTGGAAGAGACGTCCCTGACGAAGTTATAAGCCTCTTCAAGGCCCTTCAGCGTCTTCTGGAGATCGATAATGTAGATGCCGTTTCTTTCTCCGAAGATATACTTCTTCATCTTCGGGTTCCATCTCTTCACCTGATGGCCGAAATGCACTCCGGCCTCAAGCAATTCCTTCATTGAAACTACCATTGTGAGCCTCCTGTGGTTTTTCCTCCGCCTGTCCTGTCGGACCCTTTCGGGACCATCCGGCAGGACGTAGCCGGCGTGTGTAGTTACAGCCCGCAAAATGCGGCCTGTCAAGATAACAAGGTTACCATATGCGGCGGTTTTTTTCAATACGGCCTGGAACGGAAAACAGCGGAAAGCGTCAGCGGGAAGCGGTCAGTCTCTTCATCCTGCCCAAAACGGTTTCCTTCACCGTCTGCAGCCCCCTGGATCTGAGCGACTTCAGTATCTGCTCCGACGCCAGCCCTTTCAGAAAGGCCTCCCGCCGGTCCTTCTCCGGGATAGCGGTCATCGCCTTCGCCCTCACCTTTTTCACGAACCCCAGGTATTCCGTGAACTCGGGGCCGTATTCCTTCTCGAGTTCTCTTCTCAGCGTCCGTGCAAAGGCCGGACTCGTCCCGCTCGTCGATATCGCCAGCAAAAGAGGCCCCCTCCGAACGACCGAAGGCGCGATAAAATTGCATTCCGAAGGTACGTCCACCACGTTGACGAGGCCGGGAGCGTCTTTCGAGACCCTCCTGTTCGTCTCGGGCGAGTCGGTCGCCGCGACGACAAGGAACGCCCCTTTGAGGTCGCCCCGCCGATATGGCCTGCCCCGGTAGGTGATTTTCTTTCTCGACAGCGTCTTCTGAAGGCCGGACGTGAGGGAGGGAGAGATGACCGTAACGGCCGCGCCGGCCCTGAGAAGCCCCGATATCTTTCTCTCTGCGACCTTCCCCCCCCCGACAACGACCGCCCTCTTGTCTTTGAGGTCCAGGAATACCGGATAGTAACGCACGAGGGGGACGCCGGCTTACTTGCCGCTTCCCGCCTGAAGTGAGGAAAGCTCTTTTCTGGCGGCTGAGGCAAAGGCGCTGGCAGGAAACTTTTCGACCAAACGGTTCAGGTATTCGCGGGATTTTTCCTTCTCCCCGATCTTCCGGTAGGAAAGGGCGAGGTTCCACAGGACCTTCTCGGGCTTCTTATAGTCAGGGAAGTTCTTCAACAGCCCCTCGAACCGCTCGATAGCCGCATGATACGACTCCTTGTGCATATAGAATTCGCCGACCATGAATTCGTAATCCCCCATCACGTTGCGGCATTTTTCCATCCTGATATCGATCAGGTCCTTGTAAGGGTTCCGGGGGAAGTCACGCTTCAGTTTTTGGAACTCTGCAAGCGCGGCGGCCGCGCCGCTGTAACCCCTCTCGGGGCTCTCTATCTGGTTGAAGTAGATCATCGCGATCTGGTACTGGGCGTAAGCGGCATGGCGGTGGTCGGGGTACATATCGAGGAACCTGCGGTACTCCGCGACCGCCTTTTCCGTATCGTCTTCCTTCACATACGAGTCGGCAAGCCTGAGTTGGGCCAGGGGGGCGAATTTTTTCGACAGGTCCCGGTTGCGAATCTCCAGAAGGATCGCCCGCGCCTCGGTGTAATCCTTGTCGTCGAGCAGCTTGTTCGCCTTCGCAAAGAGTCTCTCGGCGTTGAATCCCTCGTCGGGCTTCACCGTCGGCTTCCCCGCACAGGAGAAGAGCAGAAGGACAGCGAGGACTGCGGATGCATATCTGAAGGTTTTCACCTTTGTATTTAAGCGCGAACTCCGGACCTAAGTCAAGCAGGCCGCTCCTCTGCTGCTTGCCAAAGTCTCTGCGGCGGTGGTATGTTTAAAGGTGAACCTTTTGTCTTTTCAAAAGCCAAGCAGATATATCAACGGAGAACTGAACTCCGTCCACAAGAAGGCCCCCGTCAGGGCTGCGCTCGCCTTTCCCGACATCTACGAGATCGGCATGTCCCATCTGGGGCTCAGGATCCTCTACGAAATCATCAACGCCCTGCCGTTTGCCTCGGCCGAAAGGGTCTTTTCCCCCTGGACCGACCTTGAGCAGGCGCTGAGGGAAAAAGGCGCGCCCCTCGCGTCCCTCGAATCCGGCACTCCCCTGAGGGATTTCGACCTCGTAGGCTTCAGCCTTCAGTACGAGCTCTCCTACACGACGGTCCTGAACATGCTTCATCTGGGTGGAATTCCGCTCCGCTCTGCGGATCGTCTTGACCGCCGGGACGTTCCGCTCGTGATCGCCGGCGGGCCCTGTACGCTCAACCCTGCTCCGATGTCGCCCTTCATCGACGCGTTTTTCATCGGAGATGCCGAAGAGGCCGCGGGGGAAATCCTTGCGGCGTTCCATGCCTGGAAGGAAGGCGGATCGAACGACAGAGCGGACCTCCTGAAGGCGCTTGCCGCCTTAGAGGGCGTTTTCGTTCCGCTCCTCGGCCCGCACGTGAAGGTGACGAGAAGAATTATCCCCTCTCTCGAAGACGCCCCCTTTCCGGTCAAGCCGGTGCTTCCCTTCACAGGGATCGTCCACGACAGGGTGAATATCGAGATCGCACGGGGATGCTCGATGGGATGCAGGTTCTGCCAGGCCGGGATGGCCTACCGGCCCGTGCGCGAACGGTCCCCGGAGAAGGTCCTCTCCCTGGCCGAAGAGTGTCTGAAGAACACCGGCTACGAGGACGTCTCCTTCACCTCGCTCAGTTCCGGCGATTACTCCTGTCTTCCCTACCTGATGAAGGAATTTAACAGGAGGTTCGGCGGAAAGAGAATATCGATGTCGCTGCCCTCCCTGCGGGTCGCTTCGGTCAACTCCGGCATGCTCCGGGAGATCCGGGCGGTGCGCAAGACCGGGTTCACGATCGCCCCGGAAGCGGCGACGGACAGGCTGAGGTCCGTGATCAACAAGGATTTCACAGAAGAAACGTACCAGAAGGCCCTTGAAACCCTCTTCAGAGAGGGATGGCATAACCTGAAGCTCTACTTCATGACCGGGCTGCCGACCGAAACCGGGGAAGACATCGAGGCGATCCCCGAGATGGTGCTGCAGGCCATCAGGACATCGAAAAAGCTGACTGGCAGGCACGTCACTATCAGCGTGGGCGTCTCCTCGTTCGTCCCGAAGCCGCATACCCCTTTTCAGTGGTACGGTCAGTCCCCGATCGAGGTCCTGCGGGAGAAGAACGGCTTTCTGAAGAAGTCCTTTCTGCGGAGGGGGGTCAAATACAAGGGCCACAACGAAGAGATGTCCCTTCTCGAGGCGGTGCTCGCCCGGGGCGATGAATCCGTCTCCCGGCTGGTCGAGGCGGCCTGGCGGCAGGGCTGCAGGCTCGACGCATGGACCGAGGTCTTCGATTTCGAAAAGTGGAAGAAGGCGATGGAGGTCTCCGGGGTCGAGGGGACGGCGGTCGCCGGCAGGACATATGCGCTGGATGCCGTCCTGCCGTGGGACAACGTCCGTACCGGGGTGACGAAGGAATACCTCGTCAGGGAATACCACAATGCCCTTTCGGGCGATTTCACTTCGGACTGCAGGAAGAGCTGCCACGGCTGCGGCCTTAAATGCAGGAACGAAGAAGAGGCCGAGGAGACGCGTCGTGCCGGCTCGGGAAACGGGGAAGAAGCCGGCCGGTCGCCGGCGGGCGACGACGCAAGGACCGCTTCCTCGCGGCCCGACTTAGGCATGAAGGTGCGGATGCAGTACTCGAAGACCGGAAAGGCGCGGTACCTTTCTCACCTGGAGCTGATGACCTCCATGATGAGGGCGATGAGAAGGGCCGGCTTTCCGCTGCGGTATTCGACCGGTTTTCATCCCTCTCCGAAGGTATCCTTCGGACCGGCGCTCGGCGTCGGCATCTCAGGGCTCAAGGAATATCTCGACCTGGAACTGACCCCGCCCTTTGACAAGGAAGGCGGGCTGGAGGCGCTCAACGACACGCTGCCGGAGGGTATCCGTGTCGCCAAACTCGTCCCCTTTTACGGCCGGGAGAAATCACTCAACAGTTTTATAGTAAGATATATCTACGAGATACGCTCCGGAAGGGATCTCGCCGCCGGATTTTCCGAACAGGATGGGATGGTCATCGAACGGAAAGGCGGCCCCGTCGACATCAGGAAGATGGTGGAGGATATCGCAAGGCCGGACGCGGACACCGTCAGGCTTACGCTCCGGGATCTCGGGGAAGTGAAGGTGAGGCTGACCGAGTTGCTCCCGCTGGTCTTCGGTCTGCCGGCTGAAGAGCTTGATATCACCAGGGCGGCCATGTTCGGCTGGAACGGGGAGTGGGTAGAGCCGCTGGAGGACGAAAAGAGGATATGGGCAGCGAAATCCTGACCAACGTGACGAGAGGCGAGACGCGCGTCGCCCTGCTTGAGGGCGGCCAGGTCGTCGAGTTTTATGTCGAGCGCAAGCGTGATGCGAGTCTCGTCGGGAACATCTACAAAGGGAAGATCGTAAAGATACTCCCGGGTATGCAGTCGGCCTTCGTCGACGTCGGCCTCGAAAAAGCGGCCTTTCTCTACGTCGCGGACATCAAGGCGGACACGGACGAGTATGCGCCGCTTTTTGAAGAAGAAGAGAAGGGTGAGAGCTCCGTCGGGGTGATCCCCCGGAAGTGCCGGTCCGAGATGACGATCGAAGAGATCATCCAGGAAGGGCAGGAGCTTCTCGTTCAGGTATCGAAAGACCCGATCGGATCGAAGGGCGCGAGGGTGACCTCCTACATCACCCTGCCGGGCAGATACCTGGTGCTCATGCCGAACGTCGAGCATATCGGGATCTCCCGGAGAATATCGGACGAGGACGAGAGAAACCGGCTGAAGGAGATCGTCGAGAGGATCAAGCCGCCGGGCTACGGCCTGATCATCAGGACCGCGAGCGAAGACTCGACCGAAGAAGACATCAGCAAGGACCTCCAGTTCCTTCTGCTACTGTGGGAAAACCTTGCCGAGAAGAAGGACCGGGTGCCCGCGCGGGGGCTCCTGTACAGCGACCTCGATCTGGTCGTCAGATCGGTACGGGACCTCATGAGCCAGGACGTCGAGCGTCTGATCATCGATTCGCTTGAGGAGTACAACCGGATCATCGAATTCGTCAAGACCTACTTCCCGAAGCTCCTCGATAAGATAGAGCTCTACGAGGAGACCGAGCCTCTCTTCGACGCCTTTGGCATAGAGCTCGACATCGCGCGGGCGATCGGCAGGAGGGTCTGGCTGAAATCCGGGGGCTACATCGTCGTCGACCAGACCGAGGCGATGACCGTCATCGACGTCAACACCGGGAAGTTCGTCGGCAAGGAGGGGCTCGAGGACACGATCCTTAAGACCAACCTCGAAGCGGTGAAGGAGATCGCCTACCAGATACGGCTCCGGAACCTGGGCGGGATCATCATCATCGATTTCATCGACATGGACAAGCCCGAAAACAGGGACAAGCTCTTCAACGCCTTCACCGAAGCGATGAAGAGGGACAGGGCGAAAAACACGATCTTCCATATCTCGGAGCTCGGCCTCATCCAGATGACGAGGAAGCGCGTCCGCGAAAGCCTCGGCAGGACGCTCAGCACCACCTGCCCGTACTGCGAGGGCAAGGGGTTCGTCAAATCCCCCGACACCCTCTGCTTCGAAATCCTGCGGACGATCAAAAAACTCGCCCGCCACGGGAGCGAAAAGATCATCATCACGGCCCATCCGGCTGTCGCGGAGATGCTCTCCGACGAGGAGATGCTCGGCATCGAGGACGTCGAAAGCAAGTACGGCGTCAAGGTGATCGTCCGCGCCGACAACAAGATGCACCAGGAGAATTACGAAGTAGGCGCGCTGTAGGCGGCATGGAGCAGTCACTTCTCACGTCCGAAAAATATGCCCTTCTTCTCGAGAGGCTCCGGGAGGCGAAAAGCGGCGTGCTCGCCTTCTCGGGCGGGGTCGACAGCAGCTTTCTTCTGAAGGCGGCGATTACCTCGGGGGCGAGCGTGCTCGCCGTTACCGCCGTATCCGAGACGATTCCGGGGCGAGACCGGGAAAATTGTGCCGCGCTCGTCCGGGAGATCGGCGCCGACCACCTCGTTATTCAGACCGCCCCGCTTGCGAACGATTCCTTCGCGGAAAACGGCCCGGAGCGCTGTTACCATTGCAGAGACGAGCTCTTCGGGAGATTGAAGGAGATCGCCGCGGAGAAAGGGCTGCGGTTCGTCTTCGACGGCTCCAATGCGGACGATCTCGGGGATTACCGGCCGGGCAGAAAGGCCGCCGCCCTGCACGGTGTGCGGAGCCCTCTGGCCGAATGCGGGCTTTCCAAGGAGGAGATACGGGAGCTCTCGCGGGAGCTCGGGTTGAGCACATGGGACAGGCCTTCTTCCCCCTGTCTGTCTTCGAGGTTCCCCTACGGCCGGAGGATCACGGCCGGAGCGCTCCTCCGTGTCGAAAGGGCCGAGGAGTTCATCAGGTCGCTCGGAGTGGACGAGATAAGAGTGAGAGACCACGGGGACTCCGCGCGGATCGAGGCGGCAGAAAAAGAGATGGAGGCCCTCATGTCGCCTCCTGTCCGTCTCAAGATCGCCGCCGCTCTGAGGGCCCTCGGATACCGGTTCGTCTCGATGGACATGGAAGGCTTCAGAAGCGGCAGTATGAACAGGGTGCTGGATGATCATGGACGCAAAAGCTCAGGGGCCTGATTTTTTCGGGTATTGACGCCGATGGCCGAAGACAAGACCGCGCTTCTGGAAGACCTTTCGAAGTGCGTCCGCTGCGGCAGTTGCAAGGCGAACTGCCCGACTTTCCTGGGAGACCCGCTTGAGCCGATGGGTACCCGCGGTCGTCTCGTGCTCCTGCGGGGCCTCCTGACCGGAGCGGTCAAGCCTTCCCGTCTGCTGAACGAAAGGATCTTCAGCTGCATCCTCTGCGGCGCCTGCGCGGGGGCCTGCCCCCTCGGCGTCGACATCCCCGAGGCGATCTGCCAGGGCAGGGCGCTGCTGAGCCCGACCGACAAGAAGAGAAGGCTTCTGAGGCCGCTTGCGCGCTGGTCTTCGCGACGGCCGGACGTCGCCTTCAGGATGCTCCGGATGGGGGAACGCCTTCTGCTTCCGTTTCTGGCCAAACGGGGGATCATTCCTTTCAGCCCTGAACTGCCCGAGGTTCCCCTGAGAAGATCGGAGCAGGTCTTCCGGGTCCATAAGAAGAAGGGAAGGGTGGCGGTCTTCGTCGGCTGCAGCATCAACTACGTGTTCCCTCATATGGGCGAATCCCTGATCAACGTGCTCCGGAAGTTTGGCTACGAGGTGGTCCTGCCCCATGGAGAGACCTGCTGCGGCGCCCCCCTCCGGGCGCTCGGCCTCGAAAAAGAGGCGGAGGAACTGGCGGAAAAAAACTACCGCGTCTTCAGCAGGCTCAAGGTCGAGGCGATCCTCAGCCTCTGCCCGACCTGCGCGCTTTCGCTTAAGACCGAATACCCGAAGATGATCGGCAAGGGGTTGGACAGGGTAATGGACGTCTCGACCTTTTTCGCCGACAAGCTTAAAGGAATGGATAAGATTTACAGGACCTCCTTCTATCACGACCCCTGCCACCTTTCCTACGGGCTCGGGGTAAAGCAGGAGCCGCGCGAGATCATACGGAAGGCCGGACTCGATCTTGTCGGGGGAGAGGACCAGGGCTGCTGCGGGTTCGGGGGACTTTATTGCATGTCCTTCAAGGAGATCTCGGCCGGCCTTCTTCAGAAGCGGACGGAGAGGATATCCGCGTCGGCCGCGGACGCGGTGGTCACTTCCTGCCCGGGCTGCGTTCTTCAGCTGAGCAGGACGGTCACGGACAGGCCGGTGCTCCATCTTATCGAGCTGATCGAGGAGGCATACTGTTACCGGCCTGAAAAGCAGCCACGGAAAGAAAAGGACGCAGAGTCCGAGCCGACGCTGTTTTAGCCCTGCCGGGAATCCTACCGGCCAAGGCCGTTTCTGTTATAATAAGAAAACATTTCATCGACAAAGGGGAAACCATGAAATTTTTTATCGACACGGCAAACATCGAAGAGATCCGGAAGGCCAATGAGCTCGGCGTCGTCGACGGCGTCACGACCAACCCTTCCCTGATGGCAAAAGAGGGCAAAGACCCCGTCAAGGTGCTGAAGGAGATCTGCAGCGTCGTCAAGGGGCCGGTCAACGCCGAGGTGGTCGGCACGACCGCAGAGGTGATGCTCAAGGAGGCGAAGTCGCTCGCCGCGATCCATAAGAATATCGTCGTCAAGATACCGATGATCGAGGAGGGGCTGAAGGCGGTCAGAAAGCTCTCCGGCCTCGGCATAAGGACAAACGTCACGCTTGTATTCTCCTCGCCCCAGGCGCTGCTTGCGGCAAAGGCGGGCGCGTCCTTCGTGAGCCCCTTTGTCGGCAGGCTCGACGACATCAGCCATGACGGGATGGCGCTGGTAGAGGAGATCGTCGAGATCTACGACAACTACCTCTTGGAGACCGAGATAATCGTGGCGAGCGTGCGCAATCCGCTGCATGTGATCGAGGCGGCCAGGATGGGCGCCCATATCGCCACCATTCCCTATGCGGTCATCGCGCAGCTGATCAAGCATCCCCTCACGGATATCGGCCTTGCGAAATTCCTGAAAGACTGGGAGAAGGTGCCCAAGAAGAAATAATTGGAGGGCGAGGACCCGCCTTTTTTGTGAATGAGATAAAAGGACAGAGAATAATGCCGATATACGAATATCAATGCAACAAATGCGGAGAGGAGTTCGAGGAGCTCGTCTTCGGCAAGAAGGCGGTGGACTGCCCGAAATGTTCATCGGCAGACGTGAGGAAGAAGATGTCGACCTTCGGGATGAGCGGGGTGGAAAAGCCCCATGCCGGATCCGCTTCCGGCTGCAGTTCCTGCAGCAAGGGCACCTGTAGCTCCTGTCACTGACATGTGGCGGGAGGGCGTCCCTCAAATCCTTCCTGAGGCGATAGAATTGACGCAGCGTGGCGTCGAGAAAAGGGGGCCCTCACTAAACAGTGTGTCCCCCTTAGGCCCTGCGACGCAGCTTCCGATGCGGTAAGGAACCGCTACAGAAGGCTTTTCGGGCCATTCTCCCCGGCAGTACGCAAGGAGTGGATTACTGCCCCGGCACGTTAAAAGGGTTCGACCTCTCGACCCGGGTGAGCTTCAGCGGCTTTCCTTCCATGACGAAGACGGCCATGCCGCGGTCTTCGTCATGCCTGCCCGAAACGGTCCACGTGCTCTTCCATGTGATGTTGAGCGTCACCTTTGCCTGGTCGATCTCGACCCACCTCGGGGTGAACTCGAGTTCGACGCTTCCATAGGATTTCCCTCCGGCGAAGATGTCCTTGAAGCCGCTCTCGGTCGTGTCTTTGAGAAGGGCGTCGCGGTCGTTCTTCATAAAGGAGTCCCGTATATGTTCCGCGAGGGCAAATGCCTCTTCCGCCGTCTTCGAATCCTGCGAGACCGGTTTCACCTCTTTCTTCCCGCACGACAGGGGGACCGTCAAAAAAATGAGCAGTAGGACAAGCGCTGTCTTTCTCATACCTTCCCTTTCACGATAACGCAAGATGTACTGCTAAATGATAAAACGGTGCGGTGCCTTTTTGCAATGCGGGCACCTTCCTTTCTGACGGCCTGGAGGCAGATACGATAAGTAAACCCTCACCATCCCCTGGCGTTAAGTTGGGGACACGCCCGGCCCGCACCGCGTCGACCGCTACCGGTTGAGGCGCGGCAGGGTATTCCCCCCCGTGCAGGCTTGCGGCCTGCAGCCTTCCTGCCCCTGCATCGGAAATGTTTCTTCGCCCGGATATCGGACCTACCGCCGCGCCGTGCGGACCGGCCTGATCGCCCGCTACAGCGCCGAAACCGTAAGCTGACGCCATCTGGCATGAAACGTCCGTGGATCTTGTTGATTCTAAGGCGTTTTACTGTATGCCCGCCCTCCTTAGCATGCACTTGCCCCGGGTGATCCGTCTTTCTCGGGCGCTTAGCTCTCCTTTCACGGTCACATTACCCGCTCTCCTAGGAACAATGCATCCCTGCATTAGGACATTCTTCCAATTGTCCGGAAACCGGGGGAAGAGTAATCTGGAATCAGAACAAGGGAAAAAAGGAAAAAGGAGGACAAGAAAATGTTAAAGCACAACGCAGGAGCAAAGGTCGGAAAAGGAACATACTGGAACTTCTCGACGGGCGAGCGGATCGACATCAGCACCGAAGGCGTACTTCCGGGCAAAGGGAACACGGCATACTATAGGCTCCCGGCGACCGGCATTATCGTCCTTGGTCCTGTCCTCGGACTGCTTTATGCGGCGTTTTTGCCCTTCATCGGAATTGCGATGCTCGTGAAAGTGATCCTCCAGAAGGTCGCAACCGTTGCGATGGCGCCGACCCAGAGGGCCGCATCCTTCGGATGGAGGCCGAGCGAATCGTATCTCGCCGGCAAGAAGAAGGGTCCCGAAGCGGCAAAGAAGGACGAAGGCGGGGAGAGTCCCGGCGACAAAAAAAGCTGAGTCCTCCCTAGCCAGGGAAAAGGCCCCTTCCGGGGCCTTTTTTTT
>JAJXTV010000042.1 GCA_021783515.1 Nitrospirota bacterium | reverse complement strand
CGAAGAGGCGGTTGAGGATTTCTCGGCCCTGCCGGAAGTCCAGTACGCCGAGCCCAATTATATGATAAAGATGCAGTAGGAGCGATGGAAACCATCTCGGTCATTCACGACGAAGATGTAGAATACTCTCTCATCAAGGAAGTCCCCCACGCCTTCGCCAAAGCCAATATGTGCATGCCGCTGCGCAGGGACAACGGCCTTCTCGTTGCCGCCGTGGCGGATGAAAAAGGGGTGCTGGCGCTGAGGGAGCTCGCCCGGCACTTCGGCCTCGCCCCGTCTCCGGTGAACTCACCCGCCGGCGTGGTCATCGACGCGATCAACAGGTTTTACGGCCAGGTCGGCTCGGCCGAAGACGTCATGGACAATATCGCCGGCGAAGACCTCTCGTCCGTAGCGACGGAGTTCGAGAAACCGAAGGACATCCTGGAACTTACCGAGGAGGCGCCGATCATACGGCTCCTCAACGCCATCCTCCAGCAGGCGGTGAAGGAGCGGGCCAGCGACATCCATATCGAGCCGTACGAAAAGGAGCTGGACGTGCGGATGAGGGTCGACGGGATCCTGCACCGGGTGCTTGCCCCTCCCAAGATCATCCAGGACGCGCTCATCAGCCGCATCAAGATCATGGCGAACCTCGACATCGCCGAAAAACGCCTCCCCCAGGACGGCAGGATACGGCTGCTGATCGGCGGGCGGGACATCGATATCAGGGTATCGGTCATCCCGACGACCTTTGGCGAGCGGGCGGTGCTGAGGCTGCTCGACAGGAAGCAGGGTCTCATCGGGCTCTGGGAAGTCGGACTCGACAGGACGGACGGGGAGCGGCTCGAAGAGCTCCTGCGAAGGACAAACGGCATCATCCTTGTCACCGGCCCGACGGGGAGCGGCAAGACCACGACCCTGTATGCGGCCTTGAACAGGGTCCATACCGAAGAGAAGAACATCATCACCGTCGAAGACCCGGTGGAATACCAGCTGAAGGGAATAGGACAGATCCATGTCAACCCGAAGATAGGTCTGACCTTCGCCTCCGGCCTGCGGTCGATCCTCAGGCAGGATCCCGACGTCATCATGGTCGGAGAGATACGCGACGTCGAGACCGCGGAAATCGCGATACAGGCCTCGCTCACCGGCCATCTCGTTCTGAGCACGCTCCACACGAACGACGCACCCTCCGCAATCGTACGGCTTATCGACATGGGGGTCGAACCCTTTCTCGTCGCTTCGTCCCTGATGGCGGTCCTGGCCCAGAGGCTGGTGAGGACGATCTGCCCTCACTGCAGGGAGTCCTACGCCGCATCGGAGACCGAGCGGTCCTATTTCGCCAACACCCGCCTCGCGCCGAAGGCCGGCGCCTTCAGTCTCTACCGCGGAAGGGGCTGCGAAAAGTGCCAGGGCAAGGGATATCTCGGCAGGACCGGAATATTTGAGACCCTGATCGTCACGGACCCGGTGCGCCAGATGATTTCGGACAGGATCGATTCCCAGAGCGTCAAGAGCGCCGCGGTCGCGCAGGGAATGAAGACCTTGCGGGCCGACGGTTTCGAAAAGGCGCTGAAGGGGATCACGACGGTCGAAGAGGTCCTGAGAGTTACGCAGAATGACCTTGTCGAAGGCTGACCCTGCACTGTTCTGAAATGCCGATTTTTCATTACAAAGGATACAAGACGGACGGAAGCCAGGCTGCCGGGACGATCGAGGCGGACGGGGTGCAGGACGCCCTCGCCACGATCAGGGCCAGGGGCGTCTATCCACGGGACGTCAGCGAGCACCGCGAGAAGGGGAAAGGATGGTTTTCGAAAAGATCCGACGAGGCCCTTCTGCCCTATCTCACGAGACAGCTCTCGACGCTCCTTGGAGCCGGCGTGCCGCTCATCGAGGCGCTCCGCTCGCTTTCCGAAGAAAACAGGGGGGCCTGGCGTTCCATCCTGGTGGCGATAAGAGAGAACGTCTCTGCCGGCGCGAGCCTCTCGAGGGCGCTCGAAGCCTATCCCGGACTTTTCCCTGATTTCTACATCAGCATGGTGGCGGCCGGGGAACAGAGCGGCACGCTCGACAAGGTGCTGATACGGGTCGCGGACTTCCTGGAAAAGCAGTCGTCTCTCAGGGCGAAGCTCCGCAGCGCGATGATCTACCCGGTCTTCATGGCCTCGGTCGGCCTTATCGTCCTGTCGTTCCTCTTCACCTTCGTCGTCCCCAAGATCGTAAAGATTTTCGAAAACAGCAAAAGCGCACTGCCGTTCGTGACGGTGGTGCTGATCGCGATCAGCAATTTCTTCGTCCATTACTGGTGGCTGCTCGTCATCCTGGCGGCCGGGCTCGTCATCCTGGCAAGAAGGCTGCGCCGGACGCACGGCCGCTTTCTCGACGCCGTGAGGCTGAAGCTTCCGGGAAACGTCCTCCAGAGCCTCTATTTCGGCAGGTTCGCGAGGACCCTCGGTTTTCTGATCGGGGGCGGACTCCCGATGCTGAAGGCGCTTGAGCTGGCGGCAAAGGCTACCGGCAACCTGGTGGTCGAAGGAAGGATACGGCGGGCGGCCCAGGGCGTCGCCGAGGGCGCCCGCCTTTCCTCGTCTCTCGAGGGGTTTCCGCCGGTCCTTCTCCGGCTGATCGCAACGGGAGAGAAGAGCGGCACGCTCGTGGAGGTGCTTTCAAAGGCGGCGGATTCCTACGAAGAGGAGTTCGAGCGCCGGGTGCAGCGGGCGCTCTCCCTGCTGGAGCCTTCGATGATCCTGATCATGGGCCTTCTCGTCGGATTCATCGTGTTTGCCGTGCTGCTGCCGATGTTCCAGCTGAACCAGCTCGTAAAATAGCCCGCTTTCTTTTGCATGCGCCTAATGTTGTATACTAACGGGAGGTCATGATGACGATAAGAGACAAGAGGACAAACGGGACCCGCGTCCCGCTTCGCCTTCGGGAAATACTGCGGCGCGGCGACGGCTTTACGCTGCTTGAGATCATCGTCGTCGTCTTTATCCTGAGCCTTCTCGTGGCGATCGTCGCGCCGAAGATCATGGGGAGGACCGACGACGCGAAAATCGCGGACGCCAAGGTCCAGATCAAGAACTTCGAGACGGCGCTCAAGCTCTTCAAGATCGATAACGGCTTCTATCCGACGACCGAGCAGGGGCTCGACTCTCTGATCGAAAAGCCGGCGACCGGGAAGGTTCCGGCAAAATACCGGGACGGCGGATACCTCGAACAAAAGAAGATCCCGCTCGACCCGTGGGGCAACCCCTACATCTATGTTTCTCCCGGCATTCACGGCGACTTCGACATCCTGAGTTACGGGGACGACGGCAAAGAGGGCGGCGAGGGAAAGGAAGCCGACATCAAGAGCTGGGACATGCAATAGGGGCCATCGGGTATCCGGCGTGCGGCAGCGTAGCGATCGGAGAGGCCCGGCAGCAGGAATGAGAAGGTCATTGTCTTTGCGTTTCACTCTTCACCCTCCACGCCTCACGAGATCGGGGTTTACCCTGATGGAGCTCGCCGTAGTCGTCTTCATCATCAGCCTGATGGCAGCGCTCGTTTTCCCGGCGTTCTACGGCTCGGACAACAGGCTGAAGTCGGACGCGAGAAGACTCGCATCTCTTCTGAGATACCTCAACGACAACTCGATAGCCGCAAAGGGGATCTATCCGCTCACCATGGACCTCGATCAGGAGGAACTCTCCTGGAAGGGGCCGGACGGAGAAGAAACCGAAAAGGTGAAGAGCCTGGCGGGCGTCTATCTGCAGTCGAAGGGAGAGCTGAAAAAGGGGGAGGTCACCATATCCTTCACCCCGCTGGGCATACCGGAATACATGGCGCTTCACCTGCGGGAGGACGATAAAGAGATGGCCGTCTCTATCAACCCTCTGAGCGGCAGGGTGAAGATCGCCGAGGGCTGGCAGCAGTGAGAAAGGACTCAAGGGGCTTTACGCTGCTGGAGATCATGATCGCCCTTGCGATCGTGGGAGGGCTGCTGATCACCCTCCTCTACTCGCTCAACTACCATCTCGGCGTCGCCGAACGCCACGAAACCCTCACCGTCGCGACGATGCTGGCCAAAAACAAGCTCTATGACATCGAAGCGAGCCCCATTGCAGACAAAGGCGATTTCCCGGCCCCCTACAGCGCATATCGCTTTACGGTCGCGGTGACGCCCTCCCCCTACCCCGGCATTTCGGAGGTCCTGGTGACCGTGGCCAACGGGAAGGAATCCGTGAAACTCGCCGAGTATGTCCAAAAGAAGGGGATATGAAGGACTCCCGTTCTTTCCCCCGCTCACAGGAAGGGTTCACCCTTCTCGAACTGCTGATCGCAACCGCCATTCTCGCCGTTCTGCTCGCGGCGCTCTACAGCACGTTCTTCCTTTCCGAGAGGGCGATAGACGGGCTTGACGAATCGCTCGTCACGCTGCAGGAATGCAGAAACGCGGAGGACGTGATCGGACGCGAGGTCGAGTCCCTCCTCTACGGCAGGGCAAAATCGCACTCCTTCTTCAAGCTGGAAGACAGGGACATCTACGGCAAGCAGACGTCGCGTCTGAGCTTCACCGCCTTCTCTCCTTTGACCTACGGCCTTTCGGCGATATCGTATTACGTCGAGGAGAAAGACGGCGTGCTCACGCTCTACAAGAAGATAGAAAACCCGTATCGCACCGATCAAACGGCAAAGGGGGTCGATCTCTTAGAGGGAGTCAGCTCCTTTACGGTTGAGGTTAAACAGGGCAACGCATGGATAAAGACATGGGACACCGCCGAGACCGGCGCTCCGCCGGCCGAGGTCAGGATCACGATCACCGCCCTGATCAAGGACAGGCCGGTCAGCCTCTTCGAAACGGTCAGGCCGATGATCGGGGGATCGCTATGAAGAAGGAGGGCAGCCGCCTTAGGTCTTATGCCTCACCTCTTTTAAACGAGGGCGGCATAGCTCTTGTGCTGACGCTTATGATCGTCGCCCTCATCACCGCAATGGTCGTAGAATTCGCGTACGGAGTGTATGTGAATACCACGGCGCTCCATAACTGGCAGACCTCCCAGGGACTCTCGGTGGAGGCGAGGTCGGCAACGAAACTGGCGGCAAAGCTGATTTCGGAGAGGGGCCGCGATTTCTATACGGGCGACGTCTTCGAGATATCGCAGAAGGTCCCCTTCGGCGATCTCGATTCGACCATCACCCTGAGGATCGAGGACGAGAACGGGAAGTTCAACCTGAATCAGCTTGCGGGGATCAGCCTCAACCCCGATCAGGATCCCAACAAGATGTTCGTGAGGCTGGTGAGGGCCCTCGGCCTCAAAGACGAAGTGGCGGACAGAATTTCAGACTGGATCGATTCCGACCATGAACCGAGGGTGGGCGATTCGGAAAACGGGGCGAAGAACGCGGCGCTCGACAGCATCGACGAACTGCTTTTGATTCCCGGAATAGACATGCAGACATATCAGAAGCTGCTGCCCTATGTTACAATATACACCGATAAAAGCGCCTTTCAGATCAACATAAACTCGGCAGACGTCCCGGTCCTTATGTCTCTTTCGGATTCGATCGACAGGGACCTGGCAGAACGGATTGTAAGATATCGCACCGGCGAGCCTTTCCGGCGGGTCCAGGACATTAAAAATGTCCTGGGCGTGAGCGATCAGCTGCCGATCGCGTTGCAGGGGTTGGCTACGACGCAGGGGACGGCATTTCACGTGATCGCGGCCGCCGAGGCGGGCGGCGTGAAGAGGGTCGTTGAGAGCGTGCTGTACGGAAACGCAGTGCTGTACTGGAAGGAGATGTAAGGGCCGCTCATATGGAGAACAGCAATGGGTAATGCAATCTTCGTCGACCTTAGGGACCGGGAGCTTTCGTGCTATGCCTTCGAAAAGAACGGCAAGAGCGGGCCGATGAAGGAGCTTTTCACTTCACCCGTCGTTGACGATTACTCTTTTGCGCTGGAAGAGTCCTTCGAAAGAGAAAGGGAATCGTACCTGAGCCTGCCGCTCGGCCTTCTGGACTTCCGGGTACTCGAACTCCCCTTCACAGACGTCAGGAAGATACGGGAACTGGTGCCGTTTGAGATCGACAACCTCGTTCTCGGGGGGGCGGGAAACGTAGTCTACGATGTTCTTCCGGTCAGCCGGGCGGAAGGCGGATCCCGGGTGCTCGTTGCCTATATGCCGAAAGATACCCTCGGGACGATACTGGGGCGGCTGAAGACCGCAGGGATCGATCCGAAGGCGGTGGTCTCGCTGGAACTGGCGGCGGCGGTATCCTCGTCCGCTTCGCCGGAAAAGCTCGCGAATCGGCTCCTCGCGCCGGAGCCTCTGGATGAAGGCATGAGACAGGACGTGATGAGAAGAGAAGCGGCAGCCCCTACGATCAATCTGAGGAGGGGCGAATTCGCCTATACGGTGGACGACGAGCGGACTCAAAGGTCCCTGAAGCTGACGGCGATACTCGTCCTGCTCCTTCTCCTCGTCTTTGCGGGCGATTCCGTAATGGGGATCATTGCGGCCGACCGGGAGAACAGCGCGATCCGGACCCGGATGCGAAAGACCTACCAGGTGCTCTTCCCGTCCGAAAAGAGGATATCGAACGAGCTGTACCAGCTTAAGGCGCATATCAAGGAACTCCGGGACAAGGAGGAGTCATTTGTCGGGGTTTCTCCCCTCGGCGTCCTCCTCGACCTGAGCGGTGTCAGGCGGCCCGGCGTTGTGTTCAGCGAGGTGAGCGTCGACAGGGATAATATCGTGCTGAAAGGCGAGTGTCCCACGCTGGGCGACGTCCAGAATATAAAGACGTCGCTGGAGAAGATCCTCTCCGGAGTGAACATATCCGACACAAAACCGTCGGCGCAGAACAAGATGCTCTTCACGATCACCGCAAAGGGGAGGAAGGCATGAACCTCAGGGCCGACAAGAGAGTCATCGTCATCTCGGCGATCGCCGTTCTCTTTGTCCTGTCGCTCGTATCGTTCGAGATTGCGCTGTCGATGAAGAAGGAGCGGAACAGCCTGAGGTCGCAGGAAAAGGAGCTCCTCGTGCTCGCCGGCGAATACCAGGGCCTGAAGCGGACGGTCGATTCGGTCGAGGGGAAGAAGTCCCTTACCAAGGTGGCGGGGATCGTCCAGGCGGTCGACGAGGTCTTCGGATCGCTCGGCCTTAGCCAGAAAGTAAAGTCGGTGAAATCGACAGGCGCGAGGGAAGAGAAATATGCGGTCGAGGAGGAGGCGGGCGTCTCGGTCGAGAAGGTGACGATGAACGAGATGGTGAATATCCTGTACAAGATAGAAAACGCGCCGATGATCCTCTCGGTCAAGAAGACGGTCATCAGGACCTCCTTCGATAACCCCTCGCTTCTGAACATCACGATGACGATAGGACTGATTACCCCCAAGTGAAGCGGCTGCTGATCGCCGGTCTCGTCCTGGTCTTTCTCGTATTCGGCCTCTGGATCGTTGCGGTCCCGGCGTCCCTCATTACAAACCTCGTCGAAGGGGCGATGCGCGAGGGCGACCTCCGTCTGCGGGTGACGGAACTGCAAAAAGGCCTCTTCTACGATTTCACCTGCGGAAGCATCACGCTCCTGAAAAAGGACAAGCCCCTTTTGTCCGTCGAAAACATCGAAGGGAAGATCAATCCTTTGTCGCTGCTTCTTCTGAAACTCGACGTCTCCTTCGACGGGGACCTGAGCGGGGGAAAGGTGGACGGCTCGATCGACCTCTTCAGGGGGGGCGACCGGGTCTCGGTCGCCGTGCGGAATGCGGGACTGGAAGGTATGCCCTTCTTTTCGCAGCTCGGCATCCGGGGAAACGGTGTCCTCTCGGGAGACATCTCGATCAAGAACGCGAAGGGGACGGCGACCTTCTCGGTGGCCGATGCACGGTTCGATCAGGCCTCCATCGCAGGGATAGCGGTGCCTCTCAACGTCTTCACCTCCGCCCTCGGCGCGATGACGGTGGGCAGCAAAACGCTCCGGATACAATCGTTTGCGCTGGAAGGAGAAGGAATCTACGCGAGGCTCAGCGGCGATATCTCGGCCGGCAGAATGAACCTCAAGATGGAGCTGATGCCGGAAAAGAATTTTAAGGACCAGAACGTCGTCTTCATTATGATAAAGAAATACGAGGTCTCCCCCGGATACTACTCCATCCCCCTCACTGGTCCTCTGCCGCTGTAGCGGCCGTCTAAGATTCCTTTCTGGAGTTGGATCTGTAAGGCGCCTGAAAGTCCGCACCCCGCCCCGAACTCGTCCGGCAAAGATTACCGTTGATAATTGTCGGCGGCGACAAAACGAGCAGAAGCTTTTGTCCCCTTGAAAAAACTATCCGAACTTTGTATAGTCCATGCATGGGACGGACGGGGACTCGGACATTCTATCCATTCATCAATCGCCTCTAGCCATGGATTTCTACGCCCACAGCCTTGAAGGAAGGCCGCCCGAGGAATGGCACCGGCTTGAGGACCATCTGAGGGGGACGGCGGAACTGGCAAAGAGATTTGCGGATGAGTTCGGCTGCGGAGAGTGGGGATATCTAGCGGGGTTGTGGCATGATTTGGGGAAGTATTCAAGAGAATTTCAAGAATATCTTGCGCGTCAACATGACCGAGACGCCAATATCGAAACATTATCAGGGCGTGTGGACCATTCCAGCGCGGGCGCACAAAACGCAGCAGACACGATCGCAATACTGGGCCACTTGTTGGCTTATGCAATTGCGGGTCATCATGCCGGACTTTTGAATGGACGAGATATTGGCACTTGTCAGGAAGATCGCTTAAAGAAAGAGGTGTATCCTTGGCAGCACGGACTGGCGTTCTTGCCCTCATTCACCCATATTGGACCGCCGCTATTCTTAAGAAACGCCTTGTCGCAAAAGGATGAGTTTGCAGTCGCTTTCTTTGTGCGTGTGATTTTTTCGTGCCTTGTCGATTCCGATTTCCTTGATACTGAAGCATTCATGAATCCTCAACAGGCAGCGCTCCGCCCAAGATGGCCGGAAAATGTGCTGGCAGAAATGGAAAAGAGCTTGAACAGCTTTATTGAAGAGCTAAAACCTGCAGGCACATCCCAGGTAAATCGACAGCGCGCCTTGGTTCGTAAGGCCTGCCTGAAGGCAGCCGATGAGCAAGAACCGGATTTTTTTTCTTTGACAGTGCCCACCGGCGGTGGCAAGACGTTGGCCTCGCTTGCCTTTGCCCTGCGTCACGCAATTAGACGTGGTTTGAAGCGGATTATCTATGTCATTCCGCTGACGAGTATCATTGAACAAAACGCAGAAGTATTTCGAGATGCATTAAAGTCAGTCAGTGACAGTATAGGTCTTGATGTTGTCCTGGAGCATCACAGCAATCTTGATCCTGAAAAAGAAAATGCCATCAATCGACTGGCAGCAGAAAACTGGGATGCGCCTCTTATTGTAACAACGACTGTCCAGTTCTATGATTCGCTATTCGCCAATAAAACGTCACGTTGCAGAAAACTTCACCGGCTGGCTCGGTCGGTAATCATTCTCGATGAAGCTCAAACATTGCCGGTTGATTATTTGCAGCCGTGTTTGAGCGCTCTACGGGAACTTGCAGCCAACTACGAAGCGAGCATTGTGATCTGCACTGCCACTCAACCGGCTATAGAAAAAAGAGAAGGCTTTGATATAGGCCTGCAAAAGCCTTTTGAAATTATACCTAAGCCTGCTGATTTGTATGATGAGCTTCAGCGTGTTCGGGTTGAGGACATAGGCAGCAAAAACGATGAAGAAATTTGTAATTTGCTATCGGTTAACCCGCAGGTTCTTTGCATAGTGAATACCAAGCCTCACGCCAGGAAACTTTTTGAGGCTTTAGGGCTGCAAGATGGCCTATTTCATCTAAGCGGTAATATGTGCCCTGCCCATCGCTCTGAAACGTTGAAAAAGATAAGAGCGAGGCTCGACGAAGGCCGGGTTTGCCGGGTGGTCAGCACTCAGGTTATCGAGGCAGGCGTTGACATTGACTTTCCGGTTGTCTATCGTTCTCTTGCCGGATTGGATTCGATTGCACAGGCCGCAGGTCGGTGCAATCGGAATGATAAATTGAAAGAAAAGGGAGGAAAGGGCCGCGTCTTCATTTTTCGATCAGAGCATACCAAGGCCGAAAGGTTCTTCGCCGATACAGCCCAATGTGCGGGGCAGATTTTGCCTCTATACGACGATCCTCTTGATCTCAAAGCGGTGGAGCATTATTTCAAGCTCTACTATTGGGACCAAAAAGATCGCTGGGATGAAAAGAAAATTATGGATAACTTCCGTCTTCATAGCAATGACCGGGAATTTCCTTTCAACTTCGGGTTTAAGCACGTGGCCGAAACCTTCCAGTTGATCGATGATGCTGGTTGGCAGCCGATCATAATACCATGGCGGGAAAACGGATGGCGGTTGTGTGAACGGCTGCGAGGTATGCCGGAGCCTACTTTGGAGATTCGCCGCAAACTTCAGCGATATGTGGTGCAGATTCCCCGCTGGATATGGGAACGGCACGCAGGCAGGGATATTCAATTGGTCCATGATGGAATCTGGGTCCTGACCAGTCCCGAAATTCATTATTCAGAAGACACTGGATTAAATCTTGATGCGCTTGGGCCAGGCGCAATGTTCGGATAGGAGAGGAGGTATTAAATGGGTTATGGAGTAAAGCTGTTGGTCTGGGGTGACTACGCTTCCTTTAATCGCCCTGAAATGAAAGTCGAGCGTGTGAGTTATGATGTCATGACGCCAAGCGCCGCCAGAGGAATTTTGGAGGCTATTTACTGGAAGCCGGAAATGCGATGGGTGGTAGACAGGTTACGGGTATTGAATCCTTTAAGATTCACTCATGTCCGGCGCAACGAGGTGGACTGCAAGATATCGACAAGGGATATCACCACAGCGATGAATACCGGCAAGGGTGATTTGGGCATCGCGGTAGAGGATCACAGACAGCAGCGTGCGGCAATGCTCCTGAAGGATGTGCGTTACGGCATCGAAGCTCATGTAGAAGTGTTAAAGCCGGAAATGAAAGGCGACAAGCCCCTTGAAAACCCTGAAGCAAAGCACCTGCGTCAATTTAAAGACAGGGCGCAATCAGGGGGATATTTTCACCATCCCTATTTTGGGACCAGGGAGTTTCCGGCTAATTTTGAGCTTGTGGAGGAATTTCCTGAGTGCCATGAATCTCTGCAAGGGGAAATCAATCTTGGCTATATGCTTCATGACATCGTTTTTGTCAGTGATCCAAAAGGAAAGATCATCGAATCAAATCAGGGCCGTAGGCTTAGTGCCGAGCCGCGCTTTTTCAGAGCGATTATGAGGGACGGCTTAATCGAAGTGCCCCCGCTTGAATCAGGGAGGGCTTGAAGCATGATACTTCAATCGCTATATGAGCTTTATGACCGCCTTAGCAGAGACCGGGAGTATGACATTTCGCCATTGGGCTATAGCAAGCAAAAAATTGCATTCAAAGTTGTCCTTAGGCCGGACGGGACGTTGCACGCCATTGAGGATATCAGGAAGCAAATCGACAAGAAATTTGTTCCTCGCTACAGAAATGTTCCAGGTAGCACAAAGTCATCCGGCTCGGGATTTAATCCTGGCTTCCTTTGGGATAATACCGGTTACATGCTGGGCTACAAGGCAAATGACAAGAATGCCAAAAGAACACTTCAGTCCTTTGAGACTTTCCGAGATATGCATTGCCGCTACAAGTCGGCTATCAACAGCTTACCTTATCAAGCGGTTTGCACATTTCTTGAGAATTGGAACCCGGAGAATGCAGAACAATATCCTGTCTTGAAGGATGTCGCCACAGGATTTGGTGTATTTCAAATGCTGGGCCAAGAGGGCTACATTCACAGCGACCAAGCCGTGCAGGAATGGTGGGCGCGTCGGCAGGACGATGAAGACGACAATGTTTCAGGTCGCTGTTTGATCACAGGGGAAATAAGCTCACTTGCCCGTCTCCATAAACCGAGGATAAAGAGGGTCGGCGATCAAGCAGAATCGCTACTGGTATCGTTCAATGATCCGTCATACACATCTTATGGAAAGGAGCAGAGTTATAATGCGCCTGTATCCAAAGAGGCAGCTTTTCGTTACGCTACGGCCCTCAATGCCCTTCTTGACGGGCCAAAGAGCCATAAGCACCGCTTTACTTTGGCCGACGCTACAATAGTCTTTTGGACCAAGGAGCCGACATATACGGAAGATATATTCGCACAATTTGCAATGCAGGGGTCGGCAGTTGTCAATAAGCAGGAAACCCAAGATGAAGACTTAAGACATAGAATCGAATTGTTTTTGAAGGCGCTTAGGCAAGGCCGTGACGCCTATTCTGATATCGACAAGGCTCCTGATAGAACACCCTTCTTTATACTGGGGTTAACGGGGCAAGCCAAAGGCCGAATCGGCGTCAGGTTTTTTTGCAGGGACACAATCAGCAATTTGCTTGACAATCTCCGTCAGCACTATCAGAACATGGCGATTGTCAGAAACGGCAAGAAAAACGATCCTGAGTTTCCTGCCTTGTGGCAATTGCTGGATGAAACTTGTCCTCGTAGAAACGGAAAGCCGGACCGCGACAAGATCCCGCCCATTTTGTCGGGGCCGCTGCTACGCGCCGTCATTACAAAGGCGCGTTATCCCGACGGGCTTTATAATGCCGTAATGCGCCGAATTTGTGTTGACGGCAATATAAATTATGCCAGAGCTTGCATCATTAAGGGATATTTAACGAGAAATCGAAACAAGGAGGTTAGTATGGCACTTGATCCAAATCGTAAAGACCCGGCGTACAGGCTGGGGCGGCTTTTCGCCGCGCTGGAAAAGACACAGGAGGACGCGCTCGGAAAGCTCAACTCAACTATTCGTGATCGGTTTTACAGTGCCGCGTCAGCAACACCGTGCGCTGTCTTTCCGCGCTTGCTGAGGACCTATCAGCATCATCTTTCAAATCCCAAAATGGACAAGTGGCGGATTGGGCGCGAGATTCTGGTAAGGGATATACTCGAACCGGTGACTACCTTTCCCGCCCATATGAATTTGACCGATCAGGGTATTTTCGCCATCGGCTATTACCATCAGATGAGAGATTTTTGGACTTCAAAAGAAGATAAAGAACAGGAAAAAGGAGGAGCTGAATAATGAACCGCTATGATTTTGTATATCTTTTCGATGTCAAAGACGCCAATCCAAACGGAGACCCGGACGCTGGCAACCTGCCGCGCATTGATCCGGAAACCGGCGATGGTCTGGTAACGGATGTTTGTTTGAAGAGGAAAATTCGTAATTATGTTGCAATCAGGCATGGCAATACCTCGCCTAATGAAATCTATTTCACGGAAGGGGCCGTTCTTAACGAAACTCACGAACGGGCATATAAGCATATCGGCCAGAAGCCTGAACAGAAAAAGTTGCCTAAAGACGCTGCTAAAGCACGAGAAGTGACTGCCTTTATGTGCAAGAATTTTTTCGATGTGCGCACCTTTGGAGCAGTCATGTCTACGGAAGTGAATTGCGGCCAAGTTCGCGGGCCGGTTCAGATGTCTTTCGCACGCTCCGTTGAGCCCATTATTTCATCGGAACACGCCATCACCAGATGCTCTGTCACAAATGTGACAGATAAAGAGAAGGAACGAACTATGGGCCGGAAATGTACAGTTCCATATGCATTGTATCGGGTGCATGGCTTTGTGAACCCATTCCTGGCAGATGATCCTAATAAGGGCACGGAATTTAGCGAAAAAGATCTCAACCTGCTGTGGGAGGCTCTTATGAATGCCTTTCAGTTTGATCAATCCGCAGCGCGCCCGGCAGGAAGCATGGCTGCCCGCAAGCTGATTATTTTCAAGCACGAAAAAGCCTTCGGCAATGTGTCGTCACACTCCCTTTTCGAGCGGGTATCGGTCAAACGTAAAAATGATTCAAAACCTGCCCGTGATTTCAGCGATTATACCGTTACTGCCCCATCTCAGAATGACATGCCGCCGGGCGTTACCTTAGAGGTGAAGCTATAGCCATGTCTGAACCACATCTCATCCCCCTTCACGGGGGCTACCGGGAGCTGCAATCCTGCAAGATCTCGGAGATCGTCTACGATGCCACTATGGGGCCTCAGTAGTGATAACGCAACTGCGCGATAAGAACGGCGTCCTCGGCCGGCCGGTAGACGAGGCGGTGTTCGTCATTGATGCGTCTCGACCAGTAGCCGGAAAGGCCGTGCTTGAGGGGTTCGGGTTTGCCGGAGCCGGTGAAGGGGTCACGCATGATCTCATGGATGAGCCTATTGATGCGGTTGAGCATCTGCCTGTCGGTCTTCTGCCAGTAGAGATAGTCCTCCCAGGCATGCTCAGAAAAGACGAGTTTCACTCGGAGAGTTTCCGGGCCTTTCCGCCGCCTCGTTCGAGTTCGGAAATGGATTCCAGAATCCGTCTGGCATTTTTGGGCACCCGCAGGAGGTATGCCGTTTCTTCCATTGCCCTGAAGTCCTCCAGGGAGAGCATCACGACAGGTTCCTCTTTTTGCCTCGTGATAATAACAGGCTCGTGGTTTTCGCAAACCTTCTTCATTGTTGACGCAAGCTTGGTGCGCGCGTCCGAGTATGTAATGGTGTCCATTATGGGCCTCCTTTTCATTGTACAACTTATTGTACAATATATGAGGAAGGCGGTCAAGGAAAGGGCGGCGTGAAGACCGGGCACGGCAACTCCATTCCCCTCATCCCCCCTCACGGCGGCTACCGGGAGCTGCAATCCTACAAGATGGCGGAGATCGCCTACGATGCTACGGCGGTGTTCTGCGACCGGTTCATCGACAAGCGGTCGCGGACCCATGACCAGATGGTGCAGGCAGCAAGGAGCGGCAAGCAGAACATCGCCGAGGGCAGCATGGCCTCCGGCACTTCGAAAAAGACCGAACTAAAGCTGATCGGGGTTGCGCGGGCAAGTCTCGAAGAACTGCTTTTGGATTATCAGGATTTTCTGAGGCAGAAAAGTCTGCCGCTCTGGGGGAAAGAACATAAGCAAGCGCGACAGATAAGAGCGCTTGCTTATGAAAAGAATAGGTCATATACGACTTATAAGACCTATATTGAAGAAGGCTCGGCGGAAGTTGCCGCCAACGCGCTGATCTGCCTGATCCACCAGACAAACTATCTTCTGGATCAGCAGCTGAGGGCGCTCGAGAAGTCTTTTCTTGAAGAGGGCGGTTTCACTGAAAGGCTTTACAAAACGCGCGTTCAGGCGAGGAAAGAAAGAAAATAGGCCCTGTATGACCGATAATTCCTATAAGACCTACAGGGAGGAAGACTTGATTCCACTGTCCGCCTTGCAGCACTTCGTCTACTGCCGGCGGCAGTGCGCCCTTATCCACATCGAACAGGTATGGACGGAAAACCTGTTTACCGCCGAGGGCAGGATCATGCATGAAAAGGCCGACAGCAACAAGTCCGAGTCGCGCAGGGACATCCGCATCGAATACAGCGTGCCTCTGCGCTCGCTGCGATTCGGCCTGATCGGCAAAGCGGATGTGGTGGAGTTTCATCGTCAGCCTGACGGCTCGTGGCTGCCGTTTCCCGTTGAGTACAAGCGGGGCAAGCCCAAGATGGATGATTGCGATAAGGTCCAGCTCTGCGCCCAGGCCATCTGCCTTGAAGAGATGCTCAACGTTGAGATACCGCGAGGCGCGCTTTTTTACGGAAAGACGCGGCGCAGGGAGGACGTCGTATTCGACAAAAGACTCAGGATACAGACGCAAGAGACCGCAAGAAAGGTGCATGAGCTGATTGAATCGGGGATGACCCCGAGGGCGGAATTCTCAAGAAAGTGCAAGCAATGCTCCCTTTACGATCTTTGTATGCCGAGGGTAAGCAAAAAGGTGAGTAATTATCTGTTGAAGGCGGTTGAAGGATGAAAAAACTGTTGAATACCCTCTTCGTTACGACGCAGGGCGCATACCTCTCAAAAGAAGGTGAAACGGTCGTTGTCAAGATCGAAGGGGAAGTTGCATTGCGCCTGCCTATCCACACTCTCGGCGGGATTGTCTGCTTCGGCCAGGTTTCCTGCAGCCCCTACCTCATGGGGTTCTGCGCCGACAACCAGGTCGCGATCAGCTTTCTTACAGAAAACGGTGCCTTTCTCGCAAAGGTCCAGGGGGCTGTATCGGGCAACGTCCTTCTCAGGCGCGAGCAGTACCGGCGGGCCGATGACCTGGAGGCTTCGGCGTCGATTGCGCGGGCAGTAGTGACGGGAAAAGTCGCCAACTGCCGGACCGTTATCCAGCGTGCGCTGAGGGACCACCCCGAGAAAGTCGATACCGAGGCCGTTTCCCGGGCATCTCAGCAGCTTGCGAATTCCGTAAGAAGACTGCAGGGTGAATTGCCGCTCGACGTTATTCGCGGGATCGAAGGTGAATCGGCAAATGCCTATTTTACTGTCTTCGACCACCTGGTGACGTCGCAGAAAGAAGATTTTATATTTCATGAGAGAAACCGCAGACCGCCGTTGGACAACATAAACTGTCTGCTTTCGTTTATCTATACCCTCCTGATGCATGACGTCCGTTCGGCGCTCGAATCGGTCGGGCTTGATCCCGCCGTCGGTTTTCTGCACAGGGACCGTCCGGGCCGTTACGGTCTCGCCCTGGACATGATGGAGGAATTCAGGCCGTATATCGCCGACCGGCTTACCCTCTCATTGATCAATCTTTCGCAAGTGCAGGCAAAGGGATTCAAGAAGAAGGAGTCGAGGGCGGTTTGGATGGATGACGACACGAGAAAGACGGTCCTCGTCTCATACCAGAAGCGCAAGCAGGAGGAGATCGAGCACCCCTTTCTCAAGGAGAAGATTGCAGTCGGTCTTCTCCCGTATGCTCAGGCCCTATTGATGGCGCGGTACCTCAGGGGAGATATCGACAATTATCCGCCGTTCATCTGGAAGTGAGGAGGTTTCATGTTTGTTCTGGTGAGTTACGACGTTGTTACCACCGATGACACCGGACAGCGCCGTCTTAGGCGGGTGGCCAAGGTCTGTAAGGATTACGGACAGCGGGTTCAGTTTTCGGTATTCGAATGCATCGTCGATCCCGCGCAGTGGGCTGTTCTGAAAGAAAAACTGATTTCCGTGATCGATGTCGAGAAAGACAGCCTCCGATTTTATTATCTGGGCGCCAACTGGCAGAATCGTGTAGAACATATCGGCGCCAAGGCAGCCCTCAATCAGGAGGGTCCGCTGATTATCTGAGAGGAAATGCGAACCTGCAGCGAACATTGTTTATGCATGGAGTTCGCGGCGGCAGATAAGCTTATAGGAACAAAGAATAATTGCGCTTGCTCTTTGACAACTGAATCTGTCACAGTGCGCGCGGCGAACGGGGTTCGCAAAAAGCGCGAGAGAAGTATTTTGTTTCTAAGTGGTTATAATTAGACAGTCGCACCCCGCGCGGGTGCGTGGATTGAAACTTGAGGATGCAGATCGCCATGCGTTTATATGTCGGTCGCACCCCGCGCGGGTGCGTGGATTGAAACGTAATGAGGCCCATCCGGACAAGCGGCCCCATGGTCGCACCCCGCGCGGGTGCGTGGATTGAAACATCTATGCCCTGCATCGAACTCAGGAACTTCTGGGTGTCGCACCCCGCGCGGGTGCGTGGATTGAAACTGGATGGCTGCATGAGCCATAACAATGCTGTACGGTCGCACCCCGCGCGGGTGCGTGGATTGAAAAACCGAATCGGCATAT
>JAJXTV010000019.1 GCA_021783515.1 Nitrospirota bacterium | reverse complement strand
AACATATATTAGACGGATTCTCGTATATTAATATCATAGATTCTTCTATATTCAATATCATAGAATCCGTATAGCACGGTTACAATAACCCCATTGATTATAAACCAAAAAACTGCTATTCTTATCAAAACGTAGTCACGGGGGATCGCATGGGGATTGATGATGACGTTGACGAAAGGCCTGCCCGCAATTTTTGGCATGATTATCTCACCATAGTAATGTCTCAGGGAGTTCCCGAGGCCAAAGCAAGATGGTATGTCAGATGGGCGGAGCAATTCGCTCGTTCGGTTCGCGCGCTTCCTCTTCGTCATAGAACCGCTGGGCATGTCGCCACTTTCCTCCGGCAGCTGTCCCTCAATCCTCATATAAAGGGCTGGCAAGTCGAACAGGCCTCTGAAGCGCTGAAGGCGCTTTACCAGGGCTTTCTGAAAATACCTTGGGCAACAGAGTGGCCTGACCCGCGCACCAAGAAAGTAAGACGCCACCATCTCCACGAAAGCCTTCTGCAAAAGGCGGTAAAAGACGCGTCGGTCAAGGCAGGCCTTACCAAACTAGTCAGTTGTCATGTGCTGCGTCATTCCTTTGCCACCCATCTCCTTGAAAGCGGCAGCGACATTCGCACGGTGCAGGAGTTGCTGGGCCATTCCGATGTTTCTACCACCATGATCTATACCCATGTCCTCAACAGACCCGGCATCGGAGTGAAGAGCCCGGCAGACAAGTAGATTATCCCTTTTTAGCATAGGGCCCTCCCCCCTGCCGCGAGGCGGGCTGCCGCCGTATACGCGCAGCGCGAAGGCTGCTGTACCCGGGTGAAAACATCCTTGAGCGACGCTTCATGCACAATCGGAAAGAGTGAAGCCTGGATGGGTTGAAGGTGATCCCCGCGGCCCGATCCTATAGGACGATTTTATACAAAAAACCGCCCGGATGTAAAGGGGGAAAGCGCTCTTCGACATGCCTTGCCGCGAAGGCTCCCGGGACCACGCTCTGAGGCACTGCGGATTGACGCCCTTTTGCGGTATACTTTATCCATGAAAAAGACATACCTCAACGTCGAAAAGGAATTCTGCGGTGAATGCTCCCTGGCCCTGATGCATTTCGTCGGCAACGTGGAAGGCGTCGAGTCGATCATCGCGGAAAACGGGAAGGTGGCGATCACCTTCGACGAAACGAAGGTTCGCGAAGATGCCCTCCTCACAATGACGCGGGAAAACGTCCAGAGGCTGGGCTACAAGATCGTCGAAGAAGAGGAGAAATAATCCGCAAAGGCGCAGACGGTAGCGCCCTTCGCCGGCGAATCGCCTTTTCCTATCCCTTCACCGCAACGAGCACGATGCCGAGGCTCCGCTCCGCCTCCTTTACTGCGGCGAGTTCCTCCGGGGTGAGCGTTTCGGGGGCCATTTCATAGCAGTTGAACGCCAGAAGTGTCTTCCCCAGCTTCCTTTCCGCAGATTTGATCGTCTCGATCTTCTCCTCATCCAGTTTCGACAACGCGCATAACATGATCATTCCTCCTTGACGGACGATACGATTACCTCTTGCCCGGCCTTTTTGCGAATGGAGCAGCGGGCGCGGATACCTTCTTACTACGACCTTACCACGAAAGGCGGCATTGTCAAATTGTCGCCGGAAAAGGCCATAACAAGCGGCGGGGCGACCCGCCTCCGTCCGCGTCTTCACCAGCGGACCGCGATCCGCTATAATAGTGGCTGGAACATTCATGAATAACACGCCGTCGCGCCATGAGCTCCATCACGAGATCTTCGGTTCCGTCCTGGACAGGACCGAGATGACCCCCTTTCTGTTATTGGGCGCCCCGAATTACGAAACGGCCCTCGTGCAGGCGGCAAAGATGATGGGCAACCGGGGGTTCGACCTCCTCGGCGGAAGCACTCTGCAGGAAAGCGAGCGCGAGCGTGCCCTCGTTTATATAGGACAGGTATACGAGTATTTCTTTGCCTGGATGTTCCCCTTCTTCAAGGGCCAGATGCAGAGTCTTGCCGCACTCGGCTCGGGCAACGAAGGGCTCTACCGTGAATGCCTGGGGGTAATAGCCGGCGTGGAATCGGTGCTGGCCGATCCGCAGTTTCGGAGGATCGTCGGAAAAGACCCGAGACATCTCTTTCTTCTCGCCTCATCGGGAAAGTATCCGCGCGTATTCTACGGATACGAGGAAAAGGAGATGGACATTCCGCCGGCCTGGCAGCGGGCCGCCTGTGCCATGCTCAAGATGGGCCTTCTGATCAAATCGATCGAAGAGGACAGCCAGGACATCGACGATTACGCCCAACTCGGTCTCTTCCTCGAATCACAGGGGCAGCGGCTCGACGACCTGTACCATTATGTCTGGGAAAACCCCGGTCTTCTTCCGGACAACGAGTCCGCCCAGCGCGCCTTCGTCAAGATCTCGACCTTCTTCCACAAGCTGAAGGAGTCGATGGCCTTCGACGCCGGCAGGGGCTGCCTCGTCTTCAACAGCGGCGACGGCGTCGAGGTCGAGATCGCCGAGGTGAAGGCAAGGCTGAAGAGCCCGGAGAGCATGGTGACAAAGCTCGGCAAAGACGTCGAGGGGGAGGCCTACGACATACGGGACATCCTCGCGATCACGTTTATCCTCAGAAGCAGGGACGACACGCTGAAGCTCTTTCATGCGCTGCAGAAGCGGGGCGTCATCCTCCAGGAGAACACCGCGTCGCACTCGATCACGCAGACGCTCTTCGACGGCCCCGAAAGCATGCGCGAGGCGGTGAGGAGGCTGATGATCAGCCTTTCCCGGAGCGAAGGAAGGGAGGAAACTCCCGGCGAAGAAGAGCTGCTCGCCAATGCAAGGGAATTCTACGAGGCGCTGAACGTCAACGCCGAGAAGAACCTGCACTCTTCCCTGGGGCACAGGAAGTTCCAGTGCAAGATCAATTTTTCGCTGACGGTCCATCGCACCGCCGCCACGAACAAGATCATCGTCCCGGGCACGCCTCTTTACACAAAGCGCAACCTGATCAGCAAGACGACCAAGCAGCATACCCTGGGGGTGGAGCTGCGGATATCCGACGAGCAGAGCTGGAGCACGTCGGAGCAGAAGGGCGACTCACACCACGACGCCTACAAATTCCGACAGCTGGTCTCGCTGATGAACAGGATATTCCGGGGTGCGTTCCGCTTCCCCGAAGACCGCGTCCCCCAGCTGAGGAAAGACCAGCAGCGGCTCTTCCGCTGAACGCGGCGTCCTCCTCGCTCGCTTGCATAAAAAGCGCCGCAAAGGCGGGGAGAGTGACCCGAAAAGCCTTTCGCAGCGATTCCTTCGCGCATCGGAAGCCACAATCAGCCCCCCGACCGTGACATCACGTCTCGTGAAGCTATCCTCGAAGCCATGCTCCGCCAACTCCCATCGCATCAGAAGGGATTTGAGGGACGCTTTCCCCGCCGGTATGCCGGTAAGGGGGAGGGTCCGCGACAGCATGCCGCCGCAGGGGAGGTTTATCCAGGGCAGGGCCCGCTACGAGTCTCAGACCAGTCGATGGGCGGTCCGGGTGAAGGACGACGCAGGAGAGATGCGACAGCTGCAGCCTCGCTGGTTCGGCGGATTTAACATCGGCGAGCGGCTGCTCTTCTGTTTGGACAAGAGAGGAAATGCCCTCATGCAGATGAGGGAGGCGCCGAATTACACACCCAAATGCTTCTCCGGCGATCCGGTCTGGGCGACAATCGATGAGATGAAGCAAACAATATTCCGACAACTCAATGTGGAATATGGGATCGAGAGCTATTTCGTAGAGGAAGGAAAGGGCAAGGCGATCGAGGCGGCGCGAAACGCCCGCAAGCTGAAGGTCGAGGTCTCGCTGCGGCGCGACGGCAAGGGGATCATAACCGGACTGATACTGGACGGGACGGTATTGCGATAAAGCAGGGAAGCCCGTTCTCTGGCCGCTCCCATTGTATACCGGCTGGAAGAGCGTCCCTCATACCTCCTTGATGCGATAGGATTTGATGTAGCATGGCGTCAAGAGCTGAAGACTCGACTGTCCGTTGTGTCTGCCGTTGAGGAGCTGCACCGGGGCAGACGGGGACTTCCGGGAAAAAATCCTAATGTGCGCCGGACCCGGAAGGCGGCCGGTCTTCACTGCCGGAGGGGGGCCGAGGCACAACGTTCTTCACGGCCTCCTCGAGCTGCTTCACCTTTCTTTTCTGCTCCCTGACTGCCGCCCCTTTTCTGAGGATCGAAGGCACCGACATAAGAATGCCGGCGAGAAACCCTCCCGCAAAGACCAGCACAAGGATGAAGGCAAGCGAACCCTCGAACCGGAAGGTGAGGAAGCTCACCGGCACGACCAGGGCGTTCTGGACCGCAAAGAGCACAAGCGCGACCGCGATAAATACTGCAAGAAAAAGGAAAAATTGCATGTCTCCCCCTTCGTCTGCATAGTGTCGAAATAATTATAGCATACGCTCCGGGGAGGTGCCCCCTTCCGCGGCAATATCACCGGAAAGAGCGGCCGGATGACCGGGAAGACAAAAAACCGGGCATGCCCGAAGACATGCCCGGCCTGAACCCAACCGGCCCGCATCGCGGACCGGGTTGCGAAAGTTATTTATTTCTTACCCGGATGCCAGTCGACCTCGATACCGCAAAGAAGCGGCGAACCCTTGTCGATCTTCACCTGTATGCCGTACTTGGAATGACAGGAGTAGCATGCGGATACTTCTTCGACTATGTCGTAGTTATGCCTATTCATCACGACGAGCTTGCTGTCGTCGCCGTAGGTCCTCGACGCCAGCAATACGTACTTTCCGTCAGGCGTGAACGAGAAGTCGTGCGGCCTGATATTGTCAGGAAGGATAATCCTCTTTGCCACCGCATCGGTCTTCGTGTCGATGATGACCACCTGGCTCTTGTGCGTGCCCGGCTTCAGGCCCGGATCGAACTCGTTCGGGGCGCTGACCCAGAGGTATTTGCCGTCGGGAGACATCCTCGCCTGATGAATAAAGGTCATCCCTTCCGGGTCCGTGATCTCTTTGATCTTCTTCTTCGTCTTCCAGTCGTATACGTAGACGGTGCCGGTAGGCATGTCGGTGATATACGCCTTCTTGGCGTTCTTCGTCCACTGGATACCGCATACCGCCTTGCCGGCGGGCATCTTGTCGACGGTCTTCAGCGTCTTGGTGTCCCAGACATAGACGTTGCCGTCGGCCATGTCCTCGAAGTACATGTTGCCGTCGGGACCGACGATCGCGCCGCAGAACTTCTGGCCGACCTTGATGGGGCCTTCCTTCTTGCCGGTCTTCAGGTCCACCTTGTAGACGTCTCCGTTGAGCGTGCCGGCAACGAGTACCTTGTCGCCCTTCTCATGGATCAGGGCCTGCCCGTGGGAGCCGCCGGCCTTCTTCACCTCTTCAAAGGACATTCCTGCGATCTTGCCTTCCATCTCGGAGCCTGCCTCGGTCAGGACGATCCTGTCCTTCTCGATGTCGGTCGGGGACTTCATCGTCCTCAAGTCGATGATGGCGAGATGGCCGCCGTGACCGGCGATGTAGGCGATGCCGTTAAACGTGGGTGCGGGTTTCTGGTCGACAACCTTTGCGGTGATAACCTGCTCGCTCGATGCCATGACCGTGCGGTCGTGGCCGCCAAACATCACGTATCCGGCTGCGGCCAGGAAAAAGACCGCAAGAACAGTCATCTTTCTTATCTTTGTTCTCATCGTTACCTCGTTGTACCTCTTTTTTATTTGCTGGTTAACATTATTGTTCGCCTTTTCTTCTCCCCTTAACTCACCGTTTCCCTGGTACCACCCCCTTTCCGCAAAATCATCATGGAATAGCTCTCCATGACCTATTATATAAAAACCGGCAGGGTAAATGCTCTTTCTTGCCGTGGCCCGCGCCCGCGTTCAGGCGACGCTGATATCCTTGCTGCTTTCCCAAAGGCCGTGGATATTGCATAAATTCACGGCAACGACCGTGCCGGGTTTCGTGAGCGCAACGCTCACCGTCACGCTATGGTCGGTATAGGCAGGGCCCTGGTTCGGTCCCGCCGCAGACTCTCCGTGTGCGGTGAATTCGCAGTTTGCCAGCTGATGGGCATACTTCTCTCCTTCCGGATGAAAGAAGACCTGCACCCATCTGATGTGGTGTTCCGTGGTATTCGGATGGGCGATCTCCTTGCCGACCGTGACCGTGACCTGAAACTTCTCCCCGCTTTTCACCGAATCGGGGCAATCGATCACCGGCACATGCTTTTCCTTCTTCCAGTCCTGCGTCTGCAATAATTCTCCCAGATGTTTCATCTTTTCTCCTCCAGAGTATTGTTTTCGGGACTCCCGCCTCAGTGCTGGAGCGCGTGCGTGATTCTAGTTTAGCGGAAATACGGGGGCTGTCAAGTTCCGCGGGGATAGCGCCGCAAGGGACATAGGCCGCCCCGCCTTTGCATACCCTGTTATTTGAAATGAAATGCCGCGGATGCTACCCTGAAAAGGGGACGTGGTCTCCCGTCGCAAGAAATAAGCGTATCGGAGCGTGCCGTTTGGCTTATACACGACTTGAAGATTACGGGGTCATCGGGGATCTGGAGACCTGCGCCCTCATCACCAGGGACGGCTCGATCGACTGGCTCTGCCTTCCCCACATCGGGTCCCGCTCCGTATTCGCCGCCCTCCTCGACCCGGAACGGGGAGGGCATTGCCGGATCAGGCCCCAGACGAAATACCATTCATCGCAGTCCTATGCCGGCGACACCAACATCCTCCGGACCTCCTTCACCACCCCCCTGGGCGATGTCCTGAATGTATCACCGGATGACGGACGTTACAAGCTTTCCCCCCGCGCGTCATTCCGTCAGGTCCGGTTCAATGCTATCATATCCCCAAGCACGATGTGAATTTCCGGGAAAAGGAGCGTCATGGATTTCCCTCACGGGAAACATGTTCTTGATGAGATATTCGGTGCCGCGCTTCGGGCCGCCGATCCATACGAAGCAGTGACGCGTCATCTTGACAGAATAGCGGCCGTCTTCTCGAAGGGAGACTTCCGCAGGGTTTTCGTTGCGGGATTCGGGAAGGCGGTCTGCCCGATGGCGCGCGCGGTCGAAGAGGGACTCCCCGGCATCGTCGAAAGAGGGATCGTGGTAACGAAGTACGGCCACTGCACAGGCTGCGGATTCGCAAGGATCGCGGTCCGCGAGGCGGGCCATCCCCTGCCGGATGAAAACGGACAGAAAGCCGCCGTGGAGATCATCGACCTTCTCCGCAAGGCCGATGTCCGCACGCTCGTGGTCTGCCTCATCTCGGGAGGGGGCTCGGCCCTGCTCGTCTCGCCCTGCGAAGGGACCACTCTTTCTGACAAGCAGGAAGTGACCGGGCTTCTCATGAAGGGCGGGGCGGATATCCATGAACTCAACACCGTCAGGAAGCATCTCTCGGGCGTGAAGGGAGGGAGACTCGCCGAGGCCGCCTCCCCCGCTTCGGTGCTGTCGCTCATTATCTCCGATGTCATCGGCGACGATCTCGACGTCATCGCCTCGGGCCCGACCTCCCCGGACGGCTCGACCTACTCCGAGGCCCTTTCGGTGATTGAGAAATACGGACTGAGGGACCGGGCGCCCCGGAGAGTCATCGCAGCACTCGAAAGAGGCATACGGGGACAGACACCGGAAACGCCGAAGACAGGAAACCCCCTCTTTGGGAAAGTCGAAAACATCATCGTCGGGAGCAACAGGGCAGCACTCGAGGCGGCAAAACAACAGGCCGCCTCTCTCGGATTCGAGGCTGAAATCCTGTCCTCCGGGGTCCGCGGCGAGGCGCGTGAGATCGGCAGCGGCCTCGCGAAGAAGGCGATCGGGATAAAGGACACAAAGCGCAGGGACAAGCCGCTCTGCCTGATCTCAGGAGGCGAGACAACCGTGACGGTAACGGGAAACGGCCTCGGGGGGAGAAATATGGAGCTCGCCCTCTCGTTTGCGCTCGCGATAGAAGGGGTCGGCGGGGTTTCTTTTCTTTCCGCCGGTACCGACGGCACCGACGGGCCGACCGACGCGGCCGGCGCGGTCGTCGACGGCGATACCGTACGGAGGGGAGAAAAACAGGGAGCAGTCGCGGCGGAGTATCTTGAAAACAACGATTCCTACCGCTACTTCGAAAAGGCCGGGGGCCTCCTGATCACCGGCCCTACCGGAACGAACGTAATGGACGTACAGATCGCCCTGTTGGAATAGGGTGAGGAGGAGAAGGCAATAACGTCCATATTGCCCGGGCTTCACTTCTTCGCGGGGCGAGCAAACCGAAAAGAGACTTCACGCCCTCTGTGCCGCCCCTTCCCTTATTTCCTGGTCGCGCCCCTGACCTCTTCGGTCCTTATGTTTTTGCTCTTCACCATTTCCCGGTAAAACGATGCGTTGTCGCAGTGCTTCAACCCTTCCTCCTGCGTAATCCTGCCTTCGAGGCAGAGTTGGGCAAGACTCACGTCAATCGAGGAGTATTCCTCGCCTGGCAGCAGCATCTGGGAGCGTATCTGGTGGGTCTTGCCCTCCCGGATGAAATTCCGGATCTTCAGGGTGTTGGTAAGCTTTTCATACGCCAGGGCTAGGCCGGTCCCGTCCTTCTTCCGTACGAGCCGCTGGGAGAGGACGAGAAGGAGGCAATCGGCCAGCTGGCTTCTGATCTGGGGCTGCTGGTCCGCCGGGAAGATGTCGATCACCCTTTCGACGGTGGAGGTGGCGTTCCGGGAGTGGAGCGTACTCAATACGAGATGCCCCGTTTCGGCCGCCTGCAGGGCGATCCTGAAGCTTTCAGGGTCTCTCATCTCTCCCACCACGATGACGTCGGGGTCCTGTCGGAAGATATGCCGCAGCCCTTCGGGGAACGAGCCGGTATCGATCCCGATCTCGCGCTGGTTCACATTGCTGTTTTTGTGGCGGTGAAGAAACTCGATCGGGTCTTCAAGCGTGATGATGTTGCACTTTCTCTTTGTGTTGATGATGTCCACAAACGAGGCCATTGTGGTGGACTTGCCGTGGCCGGCCGGGCCGGTGATGAGGACGAGCCCCTGGTTCTTCAGAATGAAAGGCTCCAGGTCTTCGGCGAGCCCGAGGTCACGGAGCCCGGGGATCATATCCTTGATATGGCGGATCGTGATCGAGACCGAGTTTCTCTGTTTGTAAATATTCACGCGAAACCTTCCGAACTCAGGGTCGGTGAAGGCAAAGTCGAGGTCGCTGGCCGCATCGAACTTCTTCTCCTGCTCCTCGGACATGATCTCCCTGGCGTAAAACGACATCTGAAGCGGCGTCAGAGGGGGCATGTTCATCCGCACGAGCTCCCTTCCCATCTTCAGGCTCGGAGGCGCGCCCGCCGTCAGCTGCAGGTCGGACGCCTCCGTTTCGGAAAGCCTTCTGAGAAAGGTCCTCATGTCAGCCTTCTCCGCGGCCTCTCTTCGCGCCGTGCGCTTTTCGATATTGCTGCCCCTGATCTCCCCGGCGCCCTCTTTCTCGAGACTCCTGAGCGCCGCCTCCATCTGCGCAGCGGTCACGACGACGGGGTTCACCTTCTGGCCCAGGATGAATTCGATATCCCGTATGGTCATAAAATCCGTGGGGTTTACCATGGCGAGGGTGAACTGCTTGTCCACCTCCAGGGGGAGCACTTTGTACTCCTTGATCTTTTCGATCGGCAGCGCCCGGAGTACGCCGGGAGAAATGTCCAGCTTGCAGAGGTTCGCCGCGGGGACGCCCATCTGCTTACTGAGAAACTCAAGCAGAGTGTCGGTGCTCAGATGGCCGAGTTCGATGAGTATCGAGCCTATCTGTCCGCCGGCCTGGGACTGCCTCTTGAGCGCCTTCCCGAGCATCTCCTCGGTGATGATGCCGTACTGGACGAGAAGCTCCCCGAGTTTGAGTTTCTTTCCGACCTTCTTCTCCTGCGACATATCTGCCCCCCTTCTCACGATCAGTGTCGAAGCGCGGCAGACTTTCCCCGGGCTTCGGCGCAATAAGACACATGCGACCCGATTGTCAAGTTTAATGAAAACCTGCGGCCACTGTAAAGACAAAAAAATGCCCTGCCGTTTCAGGCAGTCGGCGTGCCTTTCCCGCAATTCCAGTTTCTATTCGGCAGCCGTCTCTGCAACCCCGGGGGTCCAGGGCGCGAATTTCAGAAGCAGGAGCATCCCCGGCACCGCGATGATCACGCAGGAGATGAAGAAGGACTCCCACCCGAGATGCTTGGCAAAGTAACCGGTCGGGGCGGAGGCGAGCACCCTCGGGACCCCCATCAGGCTGCTCAAAAGGGCATACTGCGTTGCGGTGAATTTCTTGTTCGTAATGCTTGCCATGAACGCGACGAAGGCCGACGTGCCCATGCCGCTGCAAAGGTTTTCGAGGGCGACCGCGCCGGAAAGGGCCGGGATGCTGTAGCCTATTCGGGCGAGGACGGCAAATCCGGCGGTCGAGACCCCCTGGAGAATGCCGAATACCCAGAGAGACCTGTTGATCCCTATCCTGATCATCAGTGCTCCTCCCAGGAGGGTCCCGGCTACGGTGGCCCAGAATCCGAAAAGTTTTACGACCGTGCCGATCTCGGTCAGGGAAAACCCTATATCCAGAAAGAAAGGGGTCGTCATCGCGGACGCCATCGTATCGCCGATCTTGTAAAGAAGGATAAACCCGAGCATCCAGAAGGCTCCCTCGCGGCTGAAGTAGTCCGTCAGCGGGCTGATCACAGCCTCCCTCATCGTCTTCGGCGCCCCTGAGGCGGCCCTCGGCTCCTTGCAGAGGAAGGTCGTGATAATCCCGGGCAGCATGCAGAGCGCCATGATCATATAGACCCTCGAAAAAGGCATAAGGTCGGCAAGTATCAGCCCGCCTCCCGACGCAAGCAGCATCCCGACCCGGTATCCGTTGATATACATCGAGGAGCCGAAGCCGAGTTCCTCATCCGGAAGGTCCTCTCTCCGGTAGGCGTCTACCACGATGTCCTGAGACGCGCTGAAGAAGGCGACGAGTACTGCGGCGGCGACCATCATGCCGAAATGGTTCACGGGGTCGGCCTGGCCGAGACCGGCGATCGCAATGACGAGTGCTGCCTGAGAAATCAAAAGCCAGCCCCTTCTCCTGCCGAGAAACGGAGGGATGAAGCGGTCCATGAAAGGGGCCCAGACAAACTTCCAGGTGTAGGGGATCTGCACCAGAGTGATCAGCCCGATAGTGGTAAGATCGATCCCGGATTTCTTCATCCAGGCCTGAAGCACGCCCATCGTCAGAAGAAGCGGAAGACCGCTCGAAAAACCCATGAAAAAGGCGACGAGCATCCGGCCGCTGAAGACTACTCTGAGAATGTAGCTGCGTCTCTTCGAATTCATCCGTTCCTGTCCCTTTGCATGCCTCGGTCAACGGCGATACGGCATATCGAAATAATCGTTCCCTGCATCGGCTTCCCTTCAGTCTTTATCGCAGGGAAGATCAAAGGATTTGAGGGACGCTCTCTCCGCCGCAACGCAAAGCGAGAGTTAACTATATCATATCTTCCGGTCATTTCGGACGAAGCACGATCATCCCGGGCGTATCCGAAAAATACGCCTGTAGCTCTTCGTCCACGACCTTCATGAGCCGCGACGAGGCATGCCGAAAAAAGAGGCCGCAGTCCCTCACGACGATGCCGGCATGCGAGACGTCGAGACCTGCGGCATTCGAATAGACTCCGGCATAGTCTCCCGTCCTGAGCCTTGAGAGGACGTCTTCGGAAAGAGGCGAGGGGATATATTCGATCGCCCGCCCGACGGCCGCGATTCCCGGGACCCAGCTGCCGCCGCCTTCTTTCTCGTTCAGCACCTTCTGCACCCTCACGGCGCGCCCCTCCCCCAACCTTCCCGTCACATCCTCCACGAATTCGCTGTTGGATTGCCGCCAGTCGGCAAGAAAATGGTTCCTCTGCCGAAAGGCCACATCACCCTTTCGATATCTGACCCTTTTGAGTCTTTCGATAAACTCGGCGAGCGACCTCGACGACCTCATCGCCTCGACGTAATCGACAAACGTGAAACAGTCAAGGGCCGCAAGGTTGACGACGAGTTCCTCGGCAATATCCGCACTCCCCCGAAGGGTCGACTCCCTATATTCCGTCCCGAGAAAGCGGCCTGAGAGAAAGGCGATCCTCTCGCCGTTGTCGGCAATACCCGTCGCCTCTTCCAGAAGGCCGTCTAGTTCTTTTTCAGTCCATTTCCCGGTATTAAGCATCTTAATTGAATATATAATATCCGCCAGATTACCCTTCTTGAAGGTAACAAAACGCCGATCAAATAGCAAGAAGACATGACGCATATCATACCCTGCTGAGGGTGGAGGAGTTACAATAAGAAGTACGATGAACAGGACATCCCTCAGATATATTCGCTACACGGTACAGGCAGCCTTTCTCGCGATCACGCTGCTGGCCGGATATCAGTTTTACCGCTTCGTCCTTCATTTCGAGGGCCCCGGCAACCCGTTTGTGCAGAGACCTCCTTCGGTCGACGCCTTCCTTCCGATCGCCGGGCTGATCTCCTTCAAAAATTTTCTCCATACGGGGTTGATCGACCCTATACACCCGGCCGCGTTCATCATGTTCACCGCGATCATCAGCGTCTCGCTCCTTCTGAAAAAAGGCTTCTGCGGGTGGATATGCCCGGTCGGCACGGTCTCGCAGTATTTCTGGATGGCGGGAGAAAAGATCTTTCGGAAGAATTTCAGGGTATGGAAATACGCCGACGTCGCGATCCGCTCGATCAAGTACGTCCTGATGGCGTTCTTTCTCGTATTCATCGGCGGCATGATGTCGCAGAATGCGGTCGCGGCCTTTCTCCGCTCCGACTACTTCAAGGTGGCCGATGTAAAGACGATGAAGTTCTTTACCGAGATGTCTGCCGAAACTCTCTGGTTCCTTATCGCCGCCGGAGGGCTCTCGCTCATCTACAAGAACTTCTGGTGCCGCTACCTCTGCCCGTACGGGGCCTTGCTCGGACTCCTCAGCCGTCTGAGCCCCGTCAAGGTCAGGCGGGTTGAGAAGAACTGCACCCACTGCCGCGCCTGCTCCCGGCACTGTCCCGCCCTGATCGACGTCGAGAAGCAGGAGGTGGTGTCGTCGGCCGAATGCTTCGGGTGCCTCACCTGCGTCAGCCGTTGCCGGGCCGAAGGGGCGCTCGATCTGACGGCCGGGGTGTCGACAAAAAGAAAGGCGCTCAATCCTCACCTCTATCCGCTTCTGCTGATCCTGGTCTTTTATCTGATCATCGGCGGGGGGATGCTGGCAGGGAAGTGGCACTCACGGCTGTCTGACGAAGAGTATCAGCGGCTCATCCCGGAAGCGGCCGAAATGAGCCATCCCACGTCGTTCGGGCCCTAATCCGCAAACGTCATGCCTTTTACTAGCACCTCGACGTCCTTCGTCTCTTCAGGGGCGTTGCTGATATCGGCTTTGAACCGCAGCCGTTTGTGTTTCCGCAGAGGTGCATCACCGGGAAGCTTCACCTCAAACTGTTTTCCGAGGGCCGGCCTGTCCCCGGGTCTCCTTCAGACTTCTTCGAAAGCCGGCCCTGCGCCGCTTCGTCTTTCATCTGCGGCCGGCTACTCCTTCGGTTCTTCCATCTTTAGCGGCTGCTCCTGCCCCTCTGTCCTTTCGTCCTTTCCCTGCGCCGGGGTATTTCGGGGCTGAAGCTTTTCGGTCGTTTCCGGCCGGAGGGCCGGTTTTTCGATCTTCCCGGCGCTTTCCCGCTTCGTCCCCTCCGAGGCGTATTCGTTCAGCAATTCTTTCAGGCGTCCGACCACCGGCGGGACCTTGAGGCCCTTGTTCCCGATAATGTCTGCCGGCAGCGCGTATTCCTTCCCGTAAAAGGCCTCGTCCGCGTCATAGTTGACCTGGATCGCCGCCCCCTCGAGCGCCAGTCCCGCAAAGAGACCCCGGCTCCGCGAATAGGAGTAAATCTCCGATTTCAGGAGGACGTCCGTCGATGCCGACGCCTGCCTGCCGACCGGGCCGGCGGCAATGCTCGCGTCGGCCCCGAGCGTGAATTTGCCCCTGAATATCCCCTTGATGCTCCTGTTGCTTTTGAAGACCAGCACGATGTCGATCGACTCGACCCCGATCTGCCACCCGATGCTGCCGCCGGTGATCGAGATAAATACGGGGTTCGACCAGCTGCCGTCCTTGTCGCGCACCACAAGAATCCCCCTGCCGTACCGTCCGCCGAGGATAAAGCCCGCCTTGATCACTCCCGGGATGATGGCGATCCCGCCGGCGTTCTTCAACAGGGCTGACGGAATGCCTTCCTCGGGGATCTTTATGATCTGCTCCAGGACTTCGACCGAATCGTCTATCTTGACTAGCCCTGCAGTATCGGCCCTCCCTGTAGAGGGCATCGCGGCAAGGAAGACGCTCACGATAACGGCGATGACGACACTTTTACCCATTCCACACCTCCGGTCTGAAGATCGATGCGGTCGTATACCGCGCATGAGATACGTGTCACAGTATATCAAATTTGTCCCTCCCTTTTTCATATCTGAAAAAAATTTCATCCGAAAAGCGTTGCAGGTCACCGGGGTCTCTCCCCCGCGCCCGCATGGCGGCCCCGAACGCATGGAGGAGTGCGCGCCGCTTCCCGTTGATCTCCCCGAGCGCGGCAATCAGGACCCGATAGTCGCGGGCGGAAGATTCCAGGACATGTTCGAGGAGGGGGGTACAGAAAAACCAGTTACAGCGGTGCGGCCTGCGGGAGCGCCTCAGCAGACACCCCTTTTCTCCCAGGAATTGACACGGGTCCGTATCCACGGCCCCTTCCCGGTATGCGGGCGGCCGTTCCCCGAGCGAACAGAGGTAGACGATGTCCGCATATTCGTGATAGCAATGCCGGTTTGCACAGCATACCTGCTGACAGCCGGGACAGACAGCCGCCGTATGCCTCTCTATCCCGGGACTTATCGCCTCAACCGCATCGGCCGTTTCCCTTGCGAGCGTTCTGAGTTCCCGCAGGCCGGAGCCGGAGGCGCCCACCACCTCTTCGACCTGACGAAGAATGACTTCAAGGACGGCCTGTCTTCCTTTCACGGCATCATCCTGAACCGTCCGCCTCCCAGGAAAGGATTATGTTTCAGTTCCTCTGCAATCGTGGTTTTGTCTCCGTGACCGCAAAGGACCGTCGTATCCGGCGGCAGGGAAGCAAGCTTCCGGAGGGAAGTCAGCAGCATATTCCTGTCGCCGCCGTGCAGGTCGGTCCTTCCCGCCGACCCCTTAAACAGAGTATCGCCGGTGAACAAGACCCCGCCCCCGTACAGGCAGATGCCGCCGGAGGTGTGACCGGGAGTATGGATGACTCTGAACGCCAGCCCGCCGAGTGCTACCTCGTCGCCGTCCCTGACGATCATATCGGCCGGCGGAAAGTCCTCTTCGCCGAATCCCCAGGAGATGCAGAGCTCCTTCGTCATCCTATAGGTTTCCTTCTCGTCTTCGTGCATCACAATACGGCCGCCGTACCGGGCTTTCAGCTCGGCCGCCGCGCAGACATGATCATAGTGAGCGTGAGTGAAGACGAAATAGTGCGGTGTCAGCCCCTTGCCGTCGAGAAGCCCGGCAATCCGCTCGCCTTCATCGCCGGGGTCGATGACAACCGCTGCCGATGAAGTCTCTTCCGAGACGACGAAGCAGTTTACGTCAAGTTGCCCGACGACGATCTCTTCGATACGCATACCCGTTTTCCCCTCATCCGTGCGGCTATTTTTTGCGTTACGCAGGCGGCCGCGAGGCAAAAGGGCCGCATCCGCGCTTTATCGCACGGGTGTAGCGTAATTATACTGCAACAGGATGCGGGTCTGTCCATGTTCACAAAAAAGCGCAGAATGCGCTACAATACCGGCATGTCGGATCGCACCCATGACCTGGGCCTGAAATGCCGCCAATGCGGGGGCGCGCTGCAGCTGTCCTTCGGCTGACGCAGCGTTTTTCTGCGCTGCATGGATTGCGGCAGGAGGTTCGGCATAGCCGATTACATCGACGAGATCGACGAAAAGACCTGGGAAAAGATATCAAGCCGCTCCTGCAACAGGGCCTGAAAGCGGGCCCCCGATTGTCCGGCTGACTGTGCCCGACCCGGAGGCCACGGCATGGCCGTTTTTCATCGGGCGAGACTCAGATCGATCGGATTTGTGCAATTGCAGGGCAAATAACAGAAGAAAGAGGGGAAATTGATGAGCATCAGAGAGAATATCTACCAGGTGGTCGACCTGATAAAGCCCTCCCACGTGCTGGTGAGCGTCTTCGACAAGGACGGGCTGGACATCCTCGTCAGGGGCATACTCGACGTCAATCCAGACGCGAAGTTCTACTCTACCGGAGGCACCGGCAAAAAGATCGTCGAGATCCTCGGGAAGGATGCCTCCAAAAACTACCTCTCGGTCGAAGAATTCACCGGCGCCCCCGAGATGGAAGGGGGGCTCGTCAAGACGCTCCATCCGAAGATTCACGCCGGACTGCTCGCCGAAAGAGGGAACCCGGCGCACGAGGGGTATCTTTACCGGACGCTCGCGTCGATGGGCGGCGGCCCCGGCGTATATTTCGACGTCTTCGTCGGCAACCTGTATCCTTTTACTTCGGTAATCGCCAAAGGGGGAACAACTTCCGAGACGGCAAGGGTCAACATCGACATCGGCGGGCCGGCCATGACGATGGCGTCGGCAAAAAACTGGCACAGCATTGCGGTCCTCACCGCTCCGGCCCAGTACCCCGGGTTCGTCGGGGAGCTGAAGGCCAACGGAGGTACGGTGGGACTGGCCCGGCGGTTTGCCCTGGCAGCCGCGGCAATGAAGGCGATAGGCGAATACCGGACCGCGATCGGCGAATACTTTTCGGGTCTCGACTTTCAGAAGGACGTGAAGCCCTTTCTGAATGTCAGATAACGCAAATCATCCACGAAATTTTGGGAGGTAATTTGATGCGCCACCGCAGTATAGTGATTATGGTAACGGCATTGCTTTTTTTCACCGCTTCTCTTTCCTACGGATTCAGCAACAAGGGTGAAAACTGCGCGAAGTGTCACACGCTGAAAAAGGAGGAGGCGGCCGCGCTGCTGAAGGAGATCGCCCCCATGATAAAGGTGATGGACGTCAGGATGACCCCTCTGAAGTCCCTTTGGGAAATCGATGTCGAATCGAACGGAAGAAAAGGGCCGGTCTATCTCGACATCACCAAGCGGTATCTGATCTCCGGCTCGATCGTCGACATCAAAGGGAAAAAGAACCTTACCCGGGAGCGGGAAGAAGACCTCAACAGGGTCAACGTCTCGCAGATACCTATGGGAGACGCGCTCGTGATGGGCGACAGGAACGCAAAAAAGAAGGTCATCGTCTTTACCGACCCCGAGTGCCCGTTCTGCGCAAAGCTCCATCAGGAGTTGAAGAAGGTCGTGGCTCAGAGAAAGGACATCGCGTTTTACATCAAGATGTTCCCGCTGCCGATCCACAAAGGCTCCGCGGAAAAGGCCAAGACAATCGTCTGCGAAAAATCCCTCAAGCTCCTCGAGGAGGCCTATGAGAAAAAGCCGCTGCCCGCGCCGAAATGCAAGACGCAGGTAATCGACGAGGACCTCAAACTCGGCAAGAAGCTCGGCATCTCCGGCACTCCGGCCCTTGTGATGCCGGACGGCAGGGTCGTTTCGGGCTATCGGGACGCAAAGGCGATCGAGGCGCTGATCGACAGGAAATAGCCGGGGAGAAAGGGACGCTCCCAGGCGAGTTGTGAGGGAACGCACTGCAAAAAAGAAGGGGCCTGGATCATCAGGCCCCTTCTTTTTTCCGCAGGAAAAGCAGGGAAAGATGTTATACGTGTCTTTCGATCCGCCCCTTCGCCTCTGAAAACTCGTATTCGAACTTCTCCGGCTTCCTGCCGAAGCAGACGCCGAGGCCTTCAAAAAGAGCAACCTCGGTCACGTCAACCTCTCTTCTTTTGATCGCCTCCGCGGTCGGGACATATTCGATCCTCTTGCCGACAACGTTGACGACGGTATTGCCTGTCTTTCCGGCGAGCATCATCAGCACCGCTGCGGCCCCCGCGCGGTAGCCGAAGTTCACGTCGTATGCCGAGGAATTTCCCGAGCGCACCAGATGGCCGGGCGTCACGTCTCTCACCTCCGGTATCAGATAGACCCCGGGCACATACATCCCCGAACCCTTCATAAACTTCTCTACCTCGGGGTCGGCCTTCATCCTCTTTTCTATTTGCTGTTTCACGTATTTGCCGGCGCCGGCAAGCTTCTTGTGGCCGAAGGCGTCGACCCCGGCCGACTCGTCATAGAGCATCTCTCCGCTTGCGTTTTTGAGCCCTTCCGCCACCACGATCACGTAGGTGCCGGCCCTCACGTCGCTGCCCAGCACACGGGGGAAATACGTGCCCTTGACATGCTGATACACGACGTCGAAATCGACGGGTATCTCGGGGATCAGGATACAGTCGGCCTCGGCTCCGACCCCGCCGCGAAAGGCGGTGTGGCCGACATACCGGCCGAAGACCTCGAGCACCAGGATGCGGTTATGGCTCATGCCGGTCGTCTTGAGGTCGTTCGCGAAGGCAGCGATCCTGGCGATCGCCGAATCGCCGCCGACGCTGTAAGGCTGCAGGTCCAGGTCCATCGTCTTGGGCACATGCACGCAGGGGATCCCCTGGGAGCCCAGATCGACCACGACGCTGCCGGTATCGTCGCCGCCGCTTATGACGAGGCCGTCGATGCCGAACTTTTTCAGCCCGCTCTTTATCCGTTCGTATTTGTTCGGGTCCTCGATCTTCTTGATCTTCACCCGCGAGTGGCCCGCCTCCGATCCTGCCCTTGTCGCGTCGATCTTCGCCGTCCGCTCCCCGCTCAGCGTCGTCACCTTCCCGAAGTCGACGAGATTATAGAGCCCTGCGTAGCCGTTGGGGATGATGACCGGTTCAATGCCGTGGGCGGCGGCTTCCTTCGCCACCCCTTTAATCACCGCGTTCAGTCCGCCGCAGTCACCTCCGCTGGTGATAATTCCGATTCTCCTGATGGATGCCATACGACCTCCTTTTATGAGATAAGTTAACTCTTCAGCAGTATCGCTATCGCCACGCAGGCGGGGAGAGCGGTCCGCAAAGCCTTCTGCAGCGATCCCTTAGCGCATCGGAAGCCACGCCGGGCAGTTCCCAAGCAGGATGCACGTGTAGTGATACCCTCTCTTCTCGACGCCATGCTGCCTCGAATCCTATCGCATCAAGAGGACTTGAGGGACGCCCTGCCCGCCGGTATACGCCGATAGGGTTATCCTTCTCTCCCGTATGCATCGTCAGGAACTGTCCCCATTAAAAGGGAATCCTTCCCCCGTTTTCGATCAGCGCCTGCACCGGCTTCAGTCCGTACGGAGTGCCCTGCTCGATTGCGGTCAGGACCGTTCCCCCGCCCGTGAAAAAATAATATTGTGCATTATCGAGGACCGAAAGGTAAAGACCCGGGCAGAGATCCTTGAACTCCTGAAGCGTGTCGCCGCCGCCGTAGAGTTTCTTGGCATGGGTATTCCGGTCGATCGTCTCGTCGAGCGCCTGGGAGCCGTCGTAAAAATGCGGGGTGAGCCCCATGACCGCGTTGACGAAGATCGTGCTCGAATGGAGGATCGCGTCAAGGACCGCCTTGTCCGAAAACGACTCCCTGTCGATGTCGAGGATGTAGCCGTAGCTGTTGCCCTTTTTGAAGTCCTTCAGCGAGAGGGTCCTGAACCGGCCCGCGACCTTGCCTTCGAGGACATCCGATTCGACGACGTTGGGGAGCTCCACGATCTTTCCGCCTTTCGCATCCATCGCCACCAGCTCTCTGGCCGCTTCGATGTCCTTTTCCGCAACCCCTGCAATCCTGACGCCGTATTTTGCGCAGAGAAAGGTATTGTAGATCACCCCGCCCAGGATAAGCCTGTCCGCTTTCTTGTAGATCGCATAGAGGGGCCCTATCTTTGTATCGTATTTCGAGCCGGCCACGACCGCCGTAAACGGCCTTCCGGGGCTGAGCACATAGTCGAGGTTTACGATCTCTTCCTGCATTAGAAAGCCGGCGAAGGACGGCAGATATTTGGTGATATCGAACGTAGTGACATGCGGCTGCCAGGAGCCGAAGGCGTCGTTGACGAAAAGGTCTGCGAGTCCCGCAAGCTGGTGGGCGAGTTTATCGCGCGCCTCGCCGTCAGCCGCCTCTTCGGCCTGGAACCAGCGGGTGTTCGGCAGATAGATGCCGCCGATCCGCCTTTCCCGAAGCGCCCTGATGGCGTGGTTGATCGAAGTGTCGATGCCGGTTATGCCGCAGGCGGGTCCGGCGGCGAAGTCGGGGATATGGAATTTGATGTGGAGCTTGCGCTCGAGGTAATCGACGATCGGCCTGACCGACTCCTCCTCCCGGCATTTGATCTCGCCCGTCTTCTTGTCCTTCGGCCTGCCTATGTGGGTCATCAGGACCGGGCGGCCGCCCCTCTCGACGATGTTGTAGAGCGTGCCGAGGGTCCGGTCGATGCGGTAGGGGTCCCTGATGACGCCGTTTTTGACGACATTATGGTCGAACCGGACGAGCACGACCTTCCCGTCGATCGGCGCGTTTTGGAGCAGGGGGAGTCTTTCGTCTATCGTGGACATGATCAACCTCCGGATGCAGTCAGCGATTCAGGACAGTACCTGTGGTGATACTAAGAAAAATACCACGAGAAGGGGGGATATGCAAGACAGAAGAGATCAGGGCAGTCCCTCGTGGGCAGCGTTTTCTCCCGCCGCCCGCCCGTCGCCGGGCATCGACGCAACCCTACCCCTTCCGGTGATACTCCTGGATCGACTTGATGCTGATAGTCTCTTTCTTGAGCGATTCGATCGCGCAGACGACCGCGCGGGCGCCGGCCACCGTCGTGGTGTACGGCACGCCGTACTGGAGCGCACTGCGCCTGATCGAAAACGAGTCCTTCTGCGCCTGCGCTCCGCTCACCGTGTTGATGACGAAGACGATCTCCTTGTTCTTGATCAGGTCGACGATATGGGGCCTTCCCTCGGCGACCTTGTTGATCACCTCGACCGGAAGCCCCTTTTCATCGAGGAAGGCAGCGGTGCCCTTGGTCGCGATCACCGAGAAGCCGACGGCGTAGAGCCTCCTGACGAGATCGCATATGCCTGGCTTGTCCTCGTCCCTGATGCTGATCACGATCTTGCCGGAAAGCGGGATCCTGTTGTTCACCGCGATCTGGGACTTCGCAAACGCCCTCCCGAAGTCCTCGTCGATCCCCATCACCTCTCCGGTGGACTTCATCTCGGGGCCCAGGATCGTGTCGACGCCGGGGAACTTGTCGAACGGAAAGACCGCCTCCTTCACCGCGACATGCGGGATCGTCTTTTCGGTCGTGAGCCCCAGTTCCCGAAGCGTCTTTCCGGTCATCACCTTCGCCGCGATCTTCGCGAGCGAAACGCCCGTCGCCTTGCTCACAAACGGGATCGTCCGGGACGCCCTCGGGTTCACCTCCAGGATATAGATCTCGTCTTTCTTCACCGCAAACTGGACATTCATCAGGCCGATGACCCCCAGCTCCTTCGCCAGGGCCTTCGTCTGACGCTTGATCTCCTCCGTGATTTCGGCGCTGAGCGAATACGGGGGGAGCGAACAGGCGGAGTCCCCCGAATGGATGCCGGCCTCTTCGATATGCTCCATCACGCCGCCGACCACCACGTCCCCACCGTCCGAGACCGCGTCGACGTCGACTTCCACGGCATCGCTCAGATATTTATCGACAAGGATCGGATGCTCCGGCGAGGCCTTCACCGCCCGCTCCATATAGTTCCGGATCGAGTCCTCGTCATAGACGATCTCCATTGCCCTGCCCCCCAGGACATAGGAAGGCCTCACCATGACCGGGTACCCGATCTTCCGGGCCGCTTCGACCGCCTCTTCGACGGACATCGCCGTCCCGCTCTCGGGCTGCCGCAGATCGAGCTTGTGCAGGAGCGCCTTGAACCGCTTTCTGTCTTCGGCCCTGTCGATCGAATCGGGAGAGGTCCCGAGTATCCGGATGCCTTCCTTTTCGAGAGGGACAGCGAGCTTCAGCGGGGTCTGGCCCCCGAACTGGACGATCACCCCCTCGGGCTTTTCGCGATCGAGGATATTCAGGACGTCCTCGATCGTGAGCGGCTCGAAATAGAGCCTGTCCGAGGTGTCGTAGTCGGTAGAGACCGTCTCGGGGTTGCAGTTGACCATAATCGCCTCGTAGCCGAGTTCCCGGAGCGCAAATACCGCATGAACGCAGCAGTAGTCGAACTCGATCCCCTGGCCTATTCTGTTGGGGCCCGACCCGAGAATCACGATCTTCTTCCTGTCCGTAGGGGCCGCTTCGGACTCGGGCTGTGGGGGCGGGGTGACCCCGCCCCTACCGGTCGCGATGGTATAAAACGGTCTTTCGTATGTCGAGTAGAGATAGGGCGTATACGCCTCGAACTCTGCGGCGCAGGTGTCGACCATCTTGTAGACGGGACGGATATTCTCCGCCTTCCGCAGACTCCTGATTCCCGCCTCATCGGTCCCCGTCAACTGGGAAAACCTCTTGTCCGAAAACCCGCACTCCTTCGCCTCGCGAAGCAGGGCCGGGGTGACCCCTCCCCTGCCGGCCGTCCTGATCCGCTCCTCCATCTCTACAATCTCCTTCATATGACTCAGGAACCACCGGTCTATCGCAGTGTCTTCATATACAGCATCGACGCTCATCCCGGACCGGAGCGCCTGGGCGACGTACCAGAACCGCTCGACCCCCGGGACCTTGAGCTTGCTTCTGATCCTCTCGCTGTCGCCGCCGACCTCTTCCAGCCCATAGCTTCCGCATTCGAGGCTCCTGAGCGCCTTCTGCAGCGACTCCCTGAACGTCCGCCCGATCGACATCACCTCCCCGACCGATTTCATCTGCGTGGTCAGGACCGGGTCGGCCTCGGGGAACTTCTCAAAGGCAAACCGGGGGAATTTCGTCACCACATAGTCGATCGCCGGCTCGAACGACGCCGGCGTCTCCCGCGTGATGTCATTTCTGATCTCATCGAGCGTCAGCCCCACCGCGAGCTTCGCCGCGATCTTCGCGATCGGAAAGCCGGTGGCCTTCGAGGCAAGCGCGGAGCTTCTCGATACCCTGGGGTTCATCTCGATCACGACCATCCTTCCGTTTTCCGGGTTCAGGGCGAACTGGATATTCGAACCGCCCGTATCCACGCCGATCTCGCGGATAATCGCGATCGAGGCGTCCCTCATCCTCTGGTATTCCTTGTCGGTGAGGGTCTGGGCCGGGGCGACCGTTATCGAGTCTCCCGTATGGACTCCCATCGGATCGAAGTTCTCTATCGAGCAGACGATCACGACGTTGTCCGTCCTGTCGCGCATTACCTCGAGCTCGTACTCCTTCCAGCCGAGCGCCGACTCCTCGATCAGCACCTGACTGACGGGACTCAGCTTCAGCCCCTTATCGAGGAGCTCCACGAACTCTTCCTGGTTATAGGCGATGCCGCCGCCGGTCCCCCCGAGCGTAAAGGCCGGCCTCAGGATCGCGGGAAAACCGAGCTCCCGCACCGCCTCCGTCCCTTCCTTGACGCTGGTCACCGCCGCGCTTTTGGGCACTTCGAGCCCTATCTTCGCCATCGCCTCCTTGAAGAGCTCCCTGTCCTCGGCCTTCTTGATGGCTGGGAGCTTCGCGCCTATCAGCTCGGCTCCGTATTTTTCGAATACCCCTTTTTCGGCCAGTTCAACCGTAAGATTCAGCGCCGTCTGCCCGCCCATCGTAGGCAGGACCGCGTCCGGCCGCTCCTTCTCGATGATCAGTTCGAGGATCTCCGCGGTGAGCGGCTCGATATACGTCGCATCGGCCGTCTCGGGGTCGGTCATAATCGTGGCGGGGTTGGAGTTGACGAGGATGACGCGATACCCCTCGTCCCGCAGGGCCTTGCAGGCCTGGGTGCCGGAATAGTCGAACTCGCAGGCCTGGCCGATCACGATGGGTCCGGAGCCTATGATCAATATACTCTTAATGTCTTCTCTCTTCGGCACGTTAACCTCTCTCAGAAAATATTAGCTGTCAGCCCTCAGCGGTCAGCTTTCAGATTACATCCCTTCCCATTCATTGCATCCCTATAAGCCACGCCTATGCGTCCCCCGCCGTTGCTTCCGCTCGTCCGCACTGAGCGCTGACAGCCGGGACGGCTCGCAGCTGTTAAATCTTCAGAAACTCCTTTATCTCTTCGTGCGCGTCGATCACGTCCTGCATCTCGGTGTCCGAATAGATCAACCGGCCGCTGCCGTCAGCCAATATCAGCTTCAGCATGTAATATGTCTTCTCTTCTCCGAAGCCTGGGATCGTCTGCCCGTGCTGCGCCGAGATCTTCTCAACAAACTCGACCGCGTCGGGGTTTTCGACGCCTACCTTCCTCTTCTCGATAAGGACGTTCTTGACTGCCGAAAGAGGAAGGCTCTCCGCATGCCTCCCAAGGAGGCCGGTCACCGATATCTCGGCCAGTCCCCTCGTCCTGTCGAAGAGCGCCTCAAGCAGCCTGTCCTTGAAGGCGAACGTTCTGAAAAGCGGATATCCCCCGATAAAGATGGCCGCAAAGACGATATGAAACAGAATCGTTTTCCGGTAGTTCAGGGCAAGCGCCACGTAGACAAGACCCGCAATCGAGAGGGAGGAAAGCGCCGAGGCGAAATCCTTGTTGTAGATCCCCTTGTGAAGGACGCTTTCCCGTTCCGCCGAAAAACGGCCGGTGCTGAAGACAAGCGCTTCGCCCTTTCTCGAAAGGGTATAACCCTTCTCTGCCGCTACCGCCATGTCCCTCCGGTCTCGATCATCTCCCTGAACCTTCTGAAGAGATGAGCCGAGTCGTTGGGCCCCGGACCGGCCTCCGGATGGTGCTGGACCGAAAAGACGGGATATTCCACGTGGCTCATCCCCTCCTCGGTCCCGTCGTAGAGATTCGTGTGGGTGAGTTTCACCCTGCCCTGCAGGCTCCTGATATCGACGCAATAATTATGGTTTTGCGACGTGATCTCGACCTTGTTCGTCGAGAGGTCCTTCACCGGATGATTGCCGCCATGGTGGCCGAATTTCAGCTTATACGTCCTGCCTCCCATCGCGAGCCCGAGGATCTGGTGGCCGAGACAGATCCCGAATATCGGTTTCTTCCCGATCAGGGCTTTCGCGGCCTCAATGGCGTACGTGACCGTCTCGGGGTCGCCGGGGCCGTTGCTGAGAATGATGCCGTCGGGGTCGCTTTCGAGAACCTTCCCTGCGGGCGTCCGTGCCGGGACAACTGACACGTCGAATCCCGCCTCCACGAGGTTCCTCAGTATGTTGAACTTGACGCCGAAATCATACACGACGACCTTCCGGACAGGCGCACCTTTTTCGGCCGTGCACCACCTCCAGCACCCCTCGGTCCAGCGGTACGGTTCTTTTGTCGTAACATCCTTCACGAGATCGGCGGCGGATATCCCGGGATGGGCTTTCACCTTCCCCAGAAGGCTATGCGGATCGGGATCGATCGTCGAGATGATGCCCATCTGCGCCCCGTAATTCCGCAGATGCCTCGTCAGCGCTCTCGTGTCGATCCCCTGGATGCCGACGACGCCGTTTTTTCTCATATACTCCGCCAGGACGCCGGAAGACCGCCAGTTGCTCGGGAAATCGCATGCCTCCTTCACGATAAACCCTTCGGCCTTTATTCCCCCCGCAGACTCGACATCCTCTTCGTTTATTCCGTAGTTGCCTATCTGGGAATAGGTCATCGTCACGATCTGTCCCTTATAGGACGGATCGGTCAGTATCTCCTGATAGCCGGTCATCGAGGTGTTGAAGACCACCTCTGCCGTCGTTTCGCCTTCCGCACCAAACCCCCGGCCTTCGAAAACCGTGCCGTCGGCAAGGACCAGTAACGCCTTTATTCCCATTCGTGTATCCTTCCAAGAGAGATTGTAATCACCGGTCTTGCCGAAAGCACCCACCCGTCAAAGGGAGTATTCTTGCCCCTCGACACGAACTTCGCGGCTCCGACCGTGTATTCCGTTTCCGTGTCCACTACCGTCAGGTCCGCGGCGGCGCCCGGCGCCAGGGTGCCCCGGTCGACACCGATGATCCTCGCGGGATTAACGGCGGTCTTTTCGACCAGTCCTTCATGACTGAGCACTCCCTCATCCACCAGTCTCATGCTCAGGCCGATCAGCGTCTCGAGCCCCGAGATCCCGGAGGGCGCAAAATCGAACTCCCCGAGTTTCTCGTCTCTGTGGTGCGGCGCATGGTCCGTTGCGATGACGTCGATCGTGCCGTCATGCAAACCCTCCTTGATCGCCTCGACGTCCCTCTTTCTTCTCAGCGGAGGATTCACCTTGGCGTTCGTCCGGTAATCGCCGACCGCCTCCTCCGTGGCGCTGAAATAATGCGGACAGGTTTCTGCCGTCACATCCGCGATGCCGCGCTTTTTGGCGGCCCGCACGAGCGCCACCGAGCCTTCGGTCGAGATATGGGCGATATGCAGCCTACCCCCGGTCAGTTCGGCCAGCGCAATGTCCCTTGCCACCATGATTTCCTCGGCCTGGGGAGGGATACCCTTCAGGCCGAGCGTGACAGACAGGAGTCCCTCGTTCATCACGCCGCCGGAAGACAGCGACAGGTCTTCGCAGTGCGAGATGAGCGGCACGTTCATCACCTTCGAATACTCGAGCGCGCGCCGCATCATCAGGCTGTCCATGACCGGCCTGCCGTCGTCTGAAAAGGCGACGCACCCCGCCTCGTGCATGATCGACATCTCGGCAAGTTCCTCGCCCTTCTGACCCTTCGTAATCGCCCCTATCGGATATACCCAGCAGGCCCCTTCGGCAGACGCCTTCTTCAGGATGAACTCCGTGACGCTCGCATTGTCGTTGACGGGGTTCGTATTGGGCATGCAGCAGACCGATGTGACGCCCCCCCTGACCGCGGCCGCTGTCCCGGTCCGTATCGTCTCCTTATACTCGTATCCCGGCTCACGGAGATGGACATGCAGATCGACGAGACCCGGAAGGACGAGCTTCCCCCGCGCATCGATTTCTCTCGTTGCTCCGGTGATTTCAGGCCTCTGACTTCTCCCCTTTGACTTCTGACTCTTCACTGCTTTGATCTTCCCGTCTTCGATCACCAGGTCTCCAATGCCGTCGATGCCCCGCGCGGGGTCGATGATGCGGCCGTTTCTGATCGCAATCTTCAACCCTTCACCCCCGCCAGAAGATAGAGGACCGCCATTCTCACGGCGAGGCCGTTGGTCACCTGATCCAGGATCACCGAATTGTGCCCGTCGGCGACGTCGGAAGCGATCTCGACGCCCCTGTTCATCGGCCCCGGGTGCATCACGAGGGCGTCTTTCTTCGCCCTCGAAAGCCGCTCAGGAGTAAGCCCCCAGTTCCTGAAGTATTCGACGGTGGTCGGGAAAAAGCCCTTTCCCTGCCGCTCCATCTGTATCCTCAGCATCATCACGATATCCACATCCCGCAGCCCCTTATCCATGTCCGAAAATATCTCGACTCCGAGTTCTTCCAGCGCTTCCGGCACCAGCGTCGGAGGCCCGATCAGCCTTACCTTCGCGCCCATTGTCGTCAGCGCGTACATATTCGACTTCGCGACCCTGCTATGGAGAATGTCCCCGACAATCGCCACCCGGAGGCCCTTTATCGCTTCCTTCCTCTCCTGGATCGTGAAAAGATCGAGGAGCGCCTGGGTGGGGTGCTCATTCGTCCCGTCCCCGGCGTTGACCACCGAGGCGCCCAGGTTGTCGGCAAGGAAATGCGCGACGCCCGAGCAGGAGTGCCTGACGATGATGATATCCGCGCCGAGGGCCTGGATCGTCAGCGCGGTGTCTCTCAGCGACTCCCCCTTGACGACGCTGCTCGTCGAAACCGAAAAATTTACGACATCGGTGCTCAGACGCTTTGCCGCGAGTTCGAACGAGGTCCTCGTGCGCGTCGACGGCTCGTAGAAAAGGTTCACCGTGGTCTTGCCCCTGAGGGCAGGGACCTTCTTGATATCGCGGCCGAGCACGTCCTTGAATCCGGCGGCCGTCTCGAGTATCAGCCCGATGTCGGAGGCGTCGAGTCCCCGGATGCTCACCAGGTCCTTCGACTTCAGGCTCATTCGAGCACCGCCCTGTCTTCGAGACCGTCTTCGGCGAACTGTACCCTGACCGTCTCTTCGAGCGAAGTCGGCACGTTCTTCCCGACAAAGTCGGCCTTGATCGGAAGTTCCCGGTGCCCCCGGTCGACAAGAACGGCAAGCTGGATCGCCGACGGCCGGCCGAGGTCCATCACCGCGTCCATTGCGGCCCGGATGGACCTGCCGGTGAAAAGCACATCGTCGACCAGCACGACTTTTTCATTGCTGATCTCGAAGGGGACCTCCGTCCTCCTGACGACGGGCTGTTCTTTCCGTACCGCAAAGTCGTCGCGGTAAAGGGCGATATCCAGGACGCCAACGGGTATCGTCTTGCCCCCGATCCCTCCGAGTTTCAGCGCAAGCCTTCTGGCAAGGTGGGCGCCTCCCCGCTGGATCCCTATCAGACAGAGAGACTGCACGCCCCTGTTTCTTTCCGTTATCTCGTGGGCCATCCTCGTGATGATCCGCTCGATGTCTTCTTTGTTCAGGAGTTCCTTAGGCACGGCAGCCGCCTTCCCGGCAGCTGACCCCGCCGGTCTGCTCGTGAATAAATACGCACATCAACCGTGCGGGTGACGGAAAAGATGGGGCGGATTCGATATTGGGACCGAAATGCACGACACTGGCTCCTTTACCTTTTTAACCTCACAGGGTTATTTTAAAGGCGATCATATTAAACCACAAAAGGCTGCGGCTGTCAAATAGACATGCGGGGGGCTTTTACGGTTATAATAGAGCTATAGGTATTGTCAAGTTGCTCATCTTTATACAAATTGCTGTTGCCCGGCGTCAGGGTAGACATACTCCATTCTAAGTGTTCGAAACATTGACACTTTTCAGCTGGCTGGGATAATATTTAAAGGATAAAAATGGCAGACAAAACCGCGATAATGAAAGAAGCCCAGAAGTATCTTGCACGGGGGCAGCTCGACAAGGCCATAGCCGAGTGGGAAAAACTCATCAGGGAATCCCCGGACGGCAATACCTTTAACATGGTCGGCGACCTGTACCTGAAGAAGGGCGACAAGAAGGCCGCAGTAGAGTCATTCCACAAGGCCGCGGGATATTTCCGTCAAGAGGGGTTTTCACTCAAGGCGCTCGCCCTCTACAAGAAGGTGCTGAATATCAGTCAGACGGACTCTGCCGCTTTGTATGCGCTCGGAGAACTGAGCGAGGAAAAGGGGCTCGCCACCGATGCGACCAGGTATTACCTGGCGGCGGCCGACGGCCTCTCAAAGGAAGGGAAAAAGGACCAGCTCCTCGACATCTACCAGAAGATACTCTCCCTCTCTCCGACAAACGTCCCGCTCAGGAACAAGGTTGCCGAGATTTTCCTGAAGGAGGGCCTGAAGTCGGACGCGGTAAAGGAATACCTCTTCATCGCCAGAACCTTCGAGGATAAGGGCGACTTTTCGAAGGCCGCAGAATACTATGGGAAGATCGGGGAGATACAGCCTCCGAGCAGGGAGGTGGCCCTGGCGATGACGCATCTCCACCAGAAATCCGGGGATATCGCCAAGGCCGTCGCTGTCGTGAAAGAGGCGACCGGGCTTTTCCCGGATGACGCTGACCTGCTTTTCCGGAAGGCGGAACTCCTGATCGCCACGGGAGATCATGCCGCCGCGTCGGAAAGCCTGTACAAGATCGAAGGCCTTGACCCCGGCAATATGAGGGCGAAGAGGCTGCTCGGAGATCTCTTCATCCGTCAGGGCAGGAAAGAAGAGGCGTGGGAGAAATATCTGCCGGTCATCGACGATATGATCCTTCAGGCCAATTATGACGACCCCACCAGGCTCCTCGACCAATTCAGGGATGTTGCACCGCTCGATGCGGGCAGACGCCTGGCGTCGCTGTACCGGCTGAGGGGCGAGCCTGCGGCGGCCGCAGCCGAACTTGCCTTGCTGGGTGACGCCCTGAAAGAGAAGGAACTCAAGGACGAGGCGCTCGGCTGCTACCGGGATGCCCTTGACCTCAATCCCGATGACGCCCGCGTAAGAAACGCGATCGCGGAGCTCGAGGAAAAGCCGGAGGAGAGGGCCGAACCCGAAGCGGTGGCAGAGCCGGGTCCGATAGCGGAGACCGAGGCGGTCGAGGAAGAAGCGGTCAGTGGAGTGATCGACGGGGAAAAGACGGTGGAGGAGTTCCTGACGGAGGCGGATATCTTCTCCCGGTACGGTCTTCTGAATGAGGCGATTAAGATCCTCGAGGGGCTGAAGCTGAAGCGTCCGCAGAACGAGGAAGTCCATAACCGGCTGAAAGCGCTGTACGTTGACGCCTCCGACAAGGAGTCGGCTGTCACGGAATGCCTCATCCTGAGTGAGCTGTACAAACGGAAAGGCGACCCTGAACAGGCGGAAAAGATGCTGCGGGAAGCAGCCGGAATTTCCCCGGAAGACCCGAGATTGGCTGAGAGGGGAGTGATCCCTGAACTCGAGCCCACTTCCTATGCCTCCGAGACCCCCCAGTTCGGACAGCCGGGGATAGGGGAACCTGACATTGAAGACTATGAGGAAGAGATCGCCGAGGCCGACTTCTATGTGCGGCAAGGGCTGATCCAGGAGGCCTCGAAAATACTCGAACGGCTGCACTCGCTCTTCCCCGACAATACGGAGGTGGCCGACAGACTCACCAACCTCGGCCAGCTCGCCGAAACCGAGGAAGAGTCCCCGCTGCAATCTCCCCTTGAGGTCGACGGGGCGGCGCAGGAGAAACTCGCGCGGGAAGTCACCGGCCCGGAAGAAAAGCCTTTTGGGATGTCCGGCGCCGAGTTCGAGTTGCCGGAGACGGCCGATGAGGAGACTGTCGCACCCGAAGAGACACCCTTGGGAGTGTCCGGCGCCGGGTTCGAGTTGCCGGAGACGGCCGATGAGGAGACTGTCGCGCCCGAAGAGACACCCTTGGGAGTGTCCGGCGCCGGGTTCGAGTTGCCGGAGACGGCCGATGAGGAGACACCGGGGGCCGGACCGACTTCAGAAGAAGGGGCGTTTGAGGAAATCAGTTTTTCGGAGGAGGACCTCGTCGACGCACAGGAAATGCCCGAACCGGAACTCGACAACGACGTGCTCGAGATCTTCCAGGAATTCAAGAAAGGGCTCGAGAAGGAGCTGGGGGAAGAAGACTCGGAGACCCACTACAATCTCGGGATCGCGTACAAGGAAATGGGGCTGGTCGACGACGCGATCAAGGAATTTCAGACCTCGAGAAACGACCCCAAGAGATTCATGCAGTCCTCGACAATGCTCGCCCTATGCTATATGGAAAAAGGCATGTATTCCCTCGTTATCGGCGTGCTCAGCAGCGTCCTCGAGCAGGTGAGCGACAAGGACGAATCCTTCTGGGCGGTCAAGTACGACCTGGCCGACGCCTATGAAAAGAGCGGCAACGCGGATGAGGCACGCCGCCTGTACACGGAGGTATTCGGCTGGAATGCGAAGTTCAGGTCAGTGGCTGAAAAAGTGAGCCGTCCCGGCGGCCAGACGGCCGCGGGCGGACCGGCCGGCAAGGCCGGCGACACCGCGAAACCAAAGACGAAAAAAGACCGGGTTTCCTATCTGTAATCCCGGGCGTCCGTGCCGCGGATGCCTCCTGCCGCAGTTTCTCTCCGGCCGTTTTCTTCTTCCCCTGTCAAACGGAAGCCATGCGTATTTTGACGAAATCTGGTAAGATAGTACTCGCAGATCGGACCTTCTTTCGGTCAGAGCACGGTACATACTATGGAGTAGCCAGTGGATTACTTGGAATATTACAAGCTCAGCGAACATCCTTTTTCGAACGTGGTGGACAGCCGCTTCTACTACAACAGCCCGCAGCAGTCCGCAGCGATCGCCAAGCTCAAATATGCCGTCGATACCAAAAAGGGGCTGGCGGTCGTCATCGGCAACATCGGCGCCGGCAAGACGACCCTTGCACGGAAACTCCTGGAAGAACTCGACGAAGAACATTACGAGGCGGCCCTCCTGGTGATCATCCATGCCTCTGTCAGTTCCGAATGGCTTTTCAAGAAGTTCGCTATCCAACTCGGCGTAAAGGAGATATCCGACGACAAGATCGAACTGCTCGGCAGCATCTACCGGAGGCTGCACGAGATCAGCGAGGAAGGCAAGAAAGCGGTCGTGCTGATGGACGAGGTCCAGATGCTGAACTCACGCGAGATCATGGAGGAGTTCAGGGGCCTGCTTAATATGGAAAGCCCTGAAGGCAAAATGGTGAACTTCGTCTTCTTCGGACTCCCCGAACTGGACCATGTGCTCGCCCTCGACGAGCCGTTGAAGCAGAGGGTGGCGATCAGGATAAAATTGCAGTCCTTCTCCGAGGAAAATACCAGGCAATATATCGAGCACCGGCTGAAGGTCGCCTGTTGTAACGATGCGATATTTACCGAATCGGCGGTGACGCTGATTTACAGGTATTCCAACGGCAGCCCGAGACTCATCAATACGATCTGCGACAATGCGCTTCTCGAAGGCTTCCTCTTCAAGAACACGGTGATCGATGATTCGATCATCAAGACGGTCGCCGTAGACCTGGGGCTGGAGAGTCAGACATAGCCGCTCATGACGACGGCCCCCCCCGAGCAGCTCATACCCGGTAAACGCAGCGCTCTTATTTCCCTGAGGGACCCCCAGGGCCGTTTGACTCATCTTTCCGGAAGTCCCTGCAAAGTTCAGGTATAGCTTCCTCGCGCACTCCGGACATATACCGTGGCTGAACTGGGCCTCCGAATACCCTTTGTCGTCCCTGCCGGGTTACGTGCTATTGCTCCCCCCTGCTCTCTTAATATGATACCTCAAACAGAGGGAGGACCTTTCTCCTTCCATTGGCGCGTGGAGGCATCCCGGTTGCAGATAGTCCTTTTTCATGATACATGTAGTTATTAAGGAGTGCGGAATATGTGAATAGTGTCCTGATTTTTTGGACTTCACGCCAAAAATACTACCTGCGCCCATAGGAGGAATTCATGCGCGTCACTTCGACAAAAATGCACACACCGTGGTTTCTGGTGCTGCTTCTCGTATTCGTCCTGCCGGCGGCCGCATTCGCCTCTGGCGACGAGGCCCTGATCACGAGGGCATCGCAGGTCCTCGGCCCTCTGCCGGCGTCGATGCCATCTGCCGAAAACCCGATCACCCCGGAAAAGGTGGCGCTCGGGAAGATACTCTTCTGGGAACCGAGGATCTCGATCGACGGGACGGTGAGCTGCTCGAAATGCCATCCCATCCCCCTGTACGCGGCAGACGGGCTGAGGAAATCGGTAGGCCACAACTGCAAGGAGAACCCGAGGAACGACCCTACCGTTTTCAACGCAGCGAACCAGATCTCAGAGCACTGGATCGGCAACAGGACCAGCGTGGAGGACCAGGCAAAACAGGCGGTCACCGGTCCGCCGGCCTTCGGCATGCCTTCTTATGAATCGGTCGAGAAGGTGCTTCGCTCATATTGGCAGTATGAAACCCTGTTCAGGGCAGCATTCCCGGGAGAGAAGGAGCCGGTGACCATCGATAATTTTGCGAAGGCGGTCGGGGCATTTGAGAGGACGCTGGTGACCCCCGGACCGTTTGACGCGTTCCTGAAGGGCAGCAGGGACGCGATGACGGCGCAGCAGAAGAAAGGACTCGGGGAGTTCATGGACCAGGGGTGCGTGGGATGCCACTTCAGCCCTTTTGCGGGCGGGCAGATGTACCAGAAGTTCGGTCTCTTTGCGCCGTACTGGCAGTATACGAAGAGCGAAAAGATAGACGAGGGAAGGTACGCGGTCACAAAGGCGGAAAACGACAAGTATGTCTTTAAAGTGCCGGTGCTCAGGAATGTGGCGATGACCCGGCCGTATTTCCATGACGGATCGGTGGACAGACTGGAGGACGCAGTCCGGATCATGGGCAAGATCCAGCTGGGGAAAGACCTTTCACAGGGGCAGGTGCAGGGCATCGTCGCGTTCCTGCACGCTCTCACAGGGAAGATCCCCGACAACGCCCTGTCCGTCCCCATATTGCCGTCCCTGAAATAGCCGGCCTGAGCGGTTGTCATTTGGAGCCGTCCCCTCCGGCCGCGGACTGGCCTGCTGTTCGTCGCTGCTTGCGGCGGCAGAGGGAAAGAACACCCGTCAGGGCCCCCCGCGTCCGGAGGAGGCCCTGAAAAATCCTATGACTTGAACGCCATCTTCTTGATCGTGAGGGTGACCGCGTATTTCGACAGCTCGATGCGGATCTTCGACTGGTACCAGCTGTCGCCGTCATTTGCCGGCTCGCTGTAGAAGACATACAGCACCCTGCCGTCTTCGAAACGGATCGTCTGTCTGTCAGGGAGAAACGTCTTTTTGTCTATCCATATCTCCCGTTCGGGATTTTTTAAAATGTAATAGCCGCCCTCGTCCGAAATAAGATAGTCCTTTATGTCCCACCAGAAGAGACAGTCCCTGAGCCCCCGCGTGAGTATCGCTTTCTTGCCCCTGTCAAGGACGGGGTCGCTCTTGACGCGGCCGTTCCGCGACGTGATTTCCATCGCGAGAAATCCGAGCGAATAGACCCGCAGGCTGATGTCCCCGGTCTTCGCAACGTCCAGGGCCGCGTCTCCCCTGATCTCCGAGCCGTTTTTTTCGAAAAGGATCGCAACCTTCGCGTCGATCGAGGAAATCCCGCTTTTTTCCGACAGCAGGTCGTTGAACGCCCTTCCCTCAAACGAAGGCACCGCGATCCTCTTGGGTGCGCAGGAGGCCGCCAGGAAGATCAGGCTAACAAAAAAGAGCTTCAATACATGCTTCGACATCTCTCACCCCTATGATTTCAAGCCCCTGGCCGTTCTTTATCTTCTCGACGTTTCCGGCCGGCACAATCGCCTTCCGAAACCCGATCTTGGACGCCTCTCGCAGCCTCGCCTCGGCCTGCGCCACGGCGCGCACTTCTCCCGACAGCCCCACCTCGCCGAAGACGCAGGTCCTCGGGTCGACCGGCACCTCCCTCACCGACGATGAGAGCGTCGCGATAATTCCGAGGTCGACGGCCGGCTCCAGGATCTTCAGGCCTCCGACGACATTGATGAAAATGTCCATCCCTCCCAGATGCAGGCCGGCTCTTTTTTCGAGGACGGCGATCAGGAGGTTCACCCTGTTGAAGTCGACGCCGATAGAGGTCCGTCTCGGCATGCCGAAGTTCGTCTGGGAGACGAGTGCCTGCACCTCGACCATCAGCGGCCTCGTGCCTTCGAGACTCGCGACGACAATCGATCCCGAAACGTTCTGCGGCCGCTCTGAGAGGAAGAGCTCCGACGGATTGTCCACCTCCCTCAGCCCGGAATCTGACATCTCAAAGACACCGATCTCGTTCGTCGAGCCGAACCTGTTCTTTATGGTGCGGAGAATGCGGTAGGAATGTCCCCTGTCGCCTTCGAAATACAACACCGTGTCGACGATATGTTCGAGCACCCGCGGGCCTGCGATCGTCCCTTCCTTCGTCACATGCCCGACGATAAAGACCGGCACGCTTGACCTCTTCGCAAAGAGCATCAGCTTGGCAGCGCATTCCCGGACCTGCCCGACCGAGCCGGGCGCCGAAAGCATCTCCTGCGTGTAGACCGTCTGAATCGAGTCGACGACCATCGCCTCGGGGGCGAGCTTTACCGCCGCCTCGAGTATCCCCTCGAGGGACGTCTCGGGAAGCAGGATGATATTGTCGCAGTTTACGCCGAGCCTGTCCGCCCTCATCTTGATCTGTCGGGGGGACTCTTCTCCCGACACATAGAGCAGCCTTCCCGATTTTTTAGAAAGGCCGGAAAAGGTCTGCAGAAGAAGCGTCGATTTCCCGATACCCGGGTCCCCTCCGACCAGGATCACGGAGCCGGGGACGACGCCGCCTCCGAGCACCCGGTCAAACTCCTGCATGCCGGTCGGCGTCCTGTTTTCGGCGATCGTATCGATCGCGCCCAGGGCAACCGGCTCGGTCTTGCCCAATGCTTCAATGCCGGATGTCCGGCGGCCGGCGGGGGCGGTTTTTTCCTCGACGAAGCTGTTCCAACTCCCGCAGTCAGGACATTTGCCGAGCCATTTCGCGCTCGAATGTCCGCACGACTGACACTGATAGAAGGTCTTCGTCTTCGCCATCGTATATTATCGATTACCCCCGGACCCGATGTCCAGTCCCCCCTTCCCCCCGTCACACATTGAACAGTCTCATCCCCTTGCCCGTTTCGAAGCTTTTTCTGAAGGCCCGCCGCATAAAGGCCTTGGCAATGACGGCCGCTTCATGCACCCCCTTGCCCCGGGCGAGCGACGCGGCGAGGGCCGCCGAAAAAGTACAGCCCGTACCATGATACTCTCCCGCCGCACGCCTGCCCTCCAGCCAGTGGGCATGACCGTCGTAGACAAGATCGTTCGCCGACCCCGCAAGATGGCCGCCGGTGATGATAACGGCTTCGGCGCCGAATTCACTGATCCGGACGGCCGCCTTCTCCATGTCCTCTTCCGTCCTGATCCCTATGCCGCTGAGGACCTCGGCCTCATGGATATTAGGCGTTACCACCGTGCAGAGCGGCAGCAGATTCTTTCTCACTGCGGCCGGCACGTTCTTCATGCAGAGACTTCGGCCGGTCGAAGAAAGGATCACCGGGTCGGCTACGACATTGGCAAGCGAGTACCTGCGTATGGTCCGCGCAACCGCGTTGACATTCTCCACGCTGTAGAGCATTCCGGTCTTCACCGACAGGGGCCTCATGTCAGCCAGCAGCACATCGAGCTGCCTTGCAACGAACTTCCCTGCCACCGGCGCCACGTCCGCTACTCCGGCGGAATTCTGCGCGGTCAGCGCAGCGACCACGGAGAGACCGTAGACCCCGAAGGAGCGGAAGACCTTCAGGTCCTGCTGGAGACCCGCGCCTCCCGAAGGGTCGAATCCGGCTATTGTCAGAGCGGTAATCATCATCGCATTATACCCTGCTACGGAAGCGGGGCACAAGAAAAAGCCGCGGGAGGAAGACTGCGAAGGTCGCCCGCGCAGCATCCGAATTTTTCCCTTATCGGGAAGGCATTTTCTCAAAAGGGGATGACTCTCGCTCACGCACACGATAAATAGCCCAATTTTCGTGGCATGATATGTGCATCTGAATAGTGTCCGAATAGCCGTTATCGGTCGAATACTTCCCAGTCACGGAGTAATCGGCAGGCCGAAGGATGTTTGTGACAAAAAGGCTTTATTATCAAGGATATTAAGTGAATCTCACGTACGAAAGGAGGTGTGTACAGCAATGAAGAAAATATTGGCGATTATGCTTACACTGGTAATGGCTCTTTCCCTGGCGCTTATGGTAGGATGCCAGAAGAAGGATCAGGCACCGGCTGAGGCCCCCGCTCCGGTGGCGGCTCCGGCTCCGGCTCCGGCTCCCGAACAGGCTCCGGCCCCTGCACCGGGCGGCGAGAAGCCTGCAGAAGCTCCGGCTCCTGCACCGGCTCCGGCTGGCAAGTAATCAGGCCTGCTCATTCAGGCAATAAAAAAGGGCTCTTGTCGAGCCCTTTTTTATTGCCTGGAGCGGGCCGCATCGGTTCAGAGAACGACGTGAATATCCTTTTCGACCGGACCCAACAGAAAGCGTTTTCTTCGCACCCTGACCTTAACGGTGTCCCCCGGCTTTTTGTAGAGCAGAAATATCTTCACGTCATCGATCGCCTCGATCCTTGCCCCGTCCAACTCAAGAATCGCATCGCCCTTTTCCAGCCCGGCCTTCCCTCCCGCCCCGTCCGGCATGACACCGCCGATCGAAACAACGTTCTTTTCTTCCTTCAGGATTACCCCGAGCTTCGGCGACTCCGGCGGCCTGATCGGCGAAGGGAAGAGCACAAAGTCCGAGATGTTCCTCTCGACGTCCGCATCGTTGAGGATGACCGAATATTCCTCGCCGGTCAACCGGTGCGCCCTCTTCGGGATGCCCGAGCCGAACATGAGATGCCCCGCCCCGGCGACGACCACGACCTGAGAGTCCGGATTCTTCTTCATGAACTCGGCCAGATGGTGCGCCATCGATTCGTCCCAGAGCACCTGGGCCTGGTAGAAGAAGTCGAAGTTTCTGCTTTCGGCGCCGCTGTGCTCCTCGAAGAACCGCTTTAGTCTCGCCTTGTACTGCATATCCGAGAGGTCCATGTCCTCAGGGACCTCTTTCTTCTCCTCCGGCGTAAGGGCGTAAAGCCCTTCCTTGAAAACCTTCGAAACGATCTCTTTCCTGATATTCAGTGCGATGACCGGGATACGATACTGTCTCGCATAAAGGAGGATCTCGCGATAAAGCGTATAGTCGAACCCCCACCTTTTGAAATATTCGGATTTCTTCAGGAACTCGCGCTCATCGATCGCTCCCGAGATGTAGTCGTCGAGCGCCTTCTGAAACGGCTTCTGAAACATCTCCATGCCGATGGCGATCTTGCGCCCTTTTTCATGCAGCCGCCGGATTACCTCGTACTCGACCCGGTGATGCGCGAATTTGTCGTGCTGCTCCCCGACATAGACGATCTTCTTCCCCGCCGCCTTGTCGACTGCTGCGGCCATGTCGGTCAGCTTCGGTATTTCGACGCCCGGAATGTCTTTGGCGACCTTCTGAGCGATTCCCCTTGCGCTCGCGTCTGTCTCCTTCACGGTGTTTCTCCCGCCCTTAAACGATATCCTGCCGTATTTGCCGTAGTGCGTCGCCCTGCGGAAATAACCGGCCATCGCCCCGGAGTCGGGGCCGTCGACAACCGCGATCACTCCTTTTGCATTATAGGGGTTCTCGCGCACCGCAAGCGAAAAGTCTTCATCTGATCCCGCAGCCTTGCCGAAGAGGCTCTCGGCCAGCCGGCTGGCCGCGCCGAAAATCAGCACGGAAGAGGCACTGAGGTCGTCATAAGAGACATCCGTCTCCTTCTTTTGCGCGAACCCCTCGTCCCTGAGATACGCGGCAACCTCCGGAGCCGGGTTCTCCTTTGCGTCCGTCGTCACAAATATTTTCCTGGAGTCGCCGAGCAGGCGTGAAATGACCGGAGGGAATTCCTTCGGAGACAGGGCCCTGAAAAGATCGTAATTGCCGTCGACCACCAGTTCGGCAGGCTCCCCGTCCGCTTCGATCTCGAGGCGCGTCTTTTCCTTTTCGATCTCGAAGGTTTTCCTCGTCGCTCCCTTCTTCGTCTTCAGTACAACCGGCAGAAGGAACCTGAATGTCTTTCCTGTCTGTTCGATATCGAACGAAACCACCGCAGTCGAACCTCTGTACGACAGCTCCACGTTCTTGGCCTGGAGCTCCGGGCCTCCCTTTTCTTCACGCCACTGGGTGAAATACCACGCAAGGTCCTCACCGGCCGCAGCCCCGAAGGCGTCCCGGATGTCGTCCCAGGAAGCCGGCCTGAAACTGTTCTTCTCGACAAAGGCCCGCACCCCCTGGAAAAACTTCTTGTCCCCCATTCGCATACGGAGCATATGGAAAACCATCGCGCATTTGCCGTAGCCGATCGACCGGGAGGCATAGTCCATCCGGCTCATAAAGGACTTGAGCGGAAAATCATTGTCCGGATTCACGTAGCTGCCGAACGATACCAGAATCTGCTTCCGGTAGTCCCATCCTTCGCCTTTCAGTTCCTCGAACCGCTGATCGGCAAGATAGGTCGTCAGGCCCTCCGACCAGTTGCCGCCCCTATAGTCTACGTAGACCATGTTGCCAAACCACTGATGAAGTATCTCATGCCCGAGCGAGGTGTCGAGGATAAAAGGCAGACTCACCACTTCTCGGCCGAGAAGGGTATAGGTGGGGAAGGAATATCCCGTGGGCAGCACGTTCTCGACGACTGAAAAACGCTTGTACCGGTAGGGGCCGATCAGGTCTTTGTACATTGCGAGATATTTGCCGGTATATTCGATGTATTTCTTTGCGAGCCCGGCGTCGCCGGGGAGAAAATAGGCGTAGACAGCGGTGCCTCCGAAGTCCTTCCTTTCTACCGTGTAGTTACCTCCGACAAGGGTGATGCCGGCGACGGGATGGGGGAACGAAAACGCAAACTCCCTGTCCCCTCCGGCCTTCTCCCTCACCGTCACCTCGTCAGCCTCGGATATCCCCTCGAACCCCGAGGGAAGAACCGCGGTGAGGCGATAGAGCGAAAGGCCGCTCACGGCAGGGTACCAGCCGCCCATCAGCGCGATACCTGATGCATCGATCAGATTGCCCTGAACAACACCCGGGTTCTTCCCGCCGCCTGCCTCTCGGACGGCGGCCGCCGACATCTCATACTCGATTACCAGCGTCTCCCCCGACTTGCCCTGGCCGAATGTGGCAGCCGACATCTCGGGCCCCGTCTGGACTGGAATGCCGTCGACGGTTACAGAAAGGACCCTGAGGCCGGAAAAATCGACCGTAACCTCTCGGCCGGCGGGAATGGCGATCTCGGCAGTCCCTTTCAGAAGGTGCCGGCCGAGGTCGAAGCGGACCGCGATACGATTAATCGGAAGGTTTTCCATCCCGTACGACAATGCCGGAAGAAACAAAAAAAAAGCAACGAGCAGACTCCTCACAAAACCGCGCATGTAATCATCTCCTTCTTTTCGCGCCCGGGCCGCGTTGCGACAGAAAGACCCTGTTTTTGCCCTGCTCCTTCGCGGCGTACATCGCGCTGTCCGCCGCCTTTATTAAAGACTCGGCCGCCGCTCTGGCGCTGCCGGGCGTCCTGATGCTTTCCGCCATCGAAGCGACTCCGACACTGCAGGTGATCACCCCTCGTATATTTAGGCGGGGCCTGCGGACGCCGTCGCCGCTCCTGAGAAAAACATTCCCCGCGATGTCGTGGCGTATCCTCTCGGCATATTTCCCCGCCTCGCGGATATCCGCACCCGGGAGCACCACGACGTATTCGTCTCCCCCGTAGCGGGCGAGCACCGCCCTGACCCCGATAAATATCTTTCTCAGGATGTCCGCCACTTCCTTCAGCACACGGCTTCCGGCGAGGTGTCCGTGAGTATCGTTCACCTCCTTGAACCTGTCCAGATCGAAAAATATAAGCGACATGTCCCCGCCCTGTTTGATTATCTTCATCGCCTCCTGTTCGAGGGTGTGGAAGAAGAAACGGTCGTTGTGCAGGTCCGTCAGGCTGTCTTTTTTCGAGAGCTCCTCGAACATCCTGCCGATCAGCGCGTTATGGATCAGCGTGGCGGTATAGCCGGCGAAGATCTCCAGAAGCGCAAGATCGTGTTCGTCGTAGTTCGCCTTCCCTTTTCGGTTGATCAACTCGATCACCCCTATTTTCGCCCCTCCGATCACGATCGGCGCGCAGATGACCGACCTCGTCCGGAAGCCGGTCCTCCTGTCGATGGCCGGGTAGAAGCTGGAGTCTTTCTGCACGTCCTTGCTGATGTAGGGTCTTCCCTTGCGGTAGGTAACGCCCGCGATCCCGCAGTCCTCCCCGAGTGAAGTCCCGACAAGCGTGCGAGAGCCCCGGCCGAAACAGGCGGCGAAAAAAAGCTGTCCCCTTCCTTCCGGGTTCCACTTCAGGAGTGGATCATCGAGAAGGATAGAGCCGGATTCAGACGGCACAAGTCTGTTGGCCCATGTAAGTATCTCGCTCAGGATGACGCTGAGGTCCACCGCATACCCGGCGCTTCCGTATCGCTTCTTCCGGTTCAGCAGCCTTGCAAGGGTAGGCACGTCTGCGATGTTGACTTTCATACCGGCACCTGCATTTTCCAGTTCCGCCTTATTCCTCAATAGTCACTAAAGTCTATCATAAAACGGAAAGAAACGTGAGATCCGGGGAGCCGGCGGACGGCTCAAAGACGCCGTTCCGCCATAGAGGAAAACTGCACATAGATTTCCTCGGCGGTCGCCGACGGACCGACCTCCACCCTGAATATGCGGCAGCCGGCGTTCTCATAATGACGTATGAGGGGAGCGGTGCGCTCGCGGAATATGCCGAGTTTCTTCCGGACCATTTCGATCCCGTCGTCCTCACGTCCGGTCCGGTCTCCGCCCGGATTGTCGCTGATCCTGCGCAAGACGTCTTCGGCCCCGCACTCGAGGACCACGACTGCGCTGGTCGTCACCTTCCGGTCGACGTCCCTCGCCTGGTCCAGATGCCGGGGCAAACCGTTAAGCACCATCACGTCCGTGCCGCTGAAGCCGCGCTCCCGGAGAAAGGAATCGATTATTTTTTCGGCGATCGGGAAATACTCGTTTTCGAGAAGGAGGCCCTTTTCGAGCACGTCTCTGATAAAGGCGTGCTCTCCCCGGGAAAAGCCTACGGGAGGATTGCCCTGCCCCGCGATCGTCCTGAGTTGATGGCCGAAATCGAAATGCAGGCACCTCCTGCCGCCGAACCCCCGCGCCTCGAGACACTCGCCGAAAGGCGTCTTCCCGGCCCCTGTCGGGCCGATCAATAATATCGCGTCTATGCTCATTTCAGTGCTGCTGGCCGATACGCTTGCAAGCCTGCAGGCAGACAGCCATTCCCCTCATCCCTTCTTCTTCAGCGCCCTCTCGACCGTCCTGATCGCGCAGAACTCCCCGCACATGCTGCAGACCTCCGACTCGGTAGGCGGCACCTCGGCGCGCCACTCCCGCACCTTCTCCGGATTGAGGCTGAGGCCGATCTGGCCGTTCCAGTCGAGCGCCTTCCTGCACTTCGCCATCTTCATGTCCGCGTCCATCGCGCCCTTTATGCCCTTCGCGATATCTGCGGCATGGGCGGCGAGCTTCGAGACGATCACGCCCTCCTTCACGTCCTCTATGGTCGGAAGCCTGATATGCTCCGACGGCGTGACGTAGCAGAGGAAGTCCGCTCCCGCGGCCCCGGCCACCGCCCCGCCGATCGCGGCGGAAATATGGTCGTATCCCATGCCGATGTCGGTCACGAGCGGACCGAGCACGTAAAAAGGCGCGCCCTTGCAGATCTCCTTTTCGAGCCGCACGTTCAGCTCCACCTGGTTCAGCGGCACGTGGCCGGGCCCCTCGATGATCACCTGCACGCCTCCTTCGACCGCCTTATCGCGCAGCTCCCCGAGCGTCAGAAGCTCCTCGATCTGCGTGCGGTCGGTCGCGTCGGCAAGACAGCCCGGCCGCATCCCGTCGCCAAGGCTGAGCGTCATGTCGTACTGCCGCGCGATCTCGAGCAGCCTGTCGTACTGCACAAGGAGCGGGTTCTCCTTCTCGTTGTAGACCATCCATTCGAGCAGGAAGGACCCTCCCCTGCTGACGATGTCCAGTATCCTGCCCTCGTCCCTCAGCCGCTCGACCGCCTTCATCGTGAGGCCGCAGTGGACCGTCACAAAGTCGACGCCCGACGCCGCATGCGCCTCGATCACCCCGAACAGATCGTCCGCGGTCATCTTCGAGATCGACCCCTTTCCTTCTGCCGCACTGACCGCCGCCTCGTAGATCGGCACCGTGCCGATCGCGATCGGCGACCGCGCGAGCATCATCGCCCGGAGCTCCCTGATCGGCCCGCCTGTCGAAAGGTCCATCACCGCGTCCGCGCCGTACTTCACGAGGATATCCAGCTTTTCCCTCTCCTCGTCCGTCGAGACCTTGTCCTTCGAGGTGCCGATGTTGGCGTTGATCTTCGTCCTGAGGTTTCTGCCGATCCCGATCGGTTTAATAGTCCGCCTTGTGTTGATCGGGATCACGCTGACTCCCGAAGCGATGTCCTCCGCCAGCGCTTCTGCCGCAACGCCTTCCCCCGCGGCAACCTCCTTCATCTCGTCGGTCACGATGCCTTTTCTTGCCAGTTCGATTCTCGTCATTTCAGTAGCCTCATGTATTCTTCCGCAGTCGATTTAATATCTCCGGACGCAAAGACGGCCGATATCACGGCTATCCCGAAGGCGCCCGCATCCCTCACCTCTGAAACCCTCTCCCCCCTGATGCCGCCGATCGCGAACACCGGGACGGATACCTCTTCCGTCATCCTCCGCAGCGGCTGAAGCCCGATCGGCCTGCCGTATTTCAGCTTGGAGGGCGTCTCGTAGACCGGCCCGAGGGTGATGAAATCCGCTCCCTCCTGCTCGGCCTTCCGCGCCTCCCGGACGCTGTGCGCCGAGGCCCCTATCAGCAGCGCTTCCCCGGCCGCCTTTCTCGCCGCCTGCACGGGTATGTCCGCGGTGCCGAGATGCACGCCGTCGGCGCCGGCGGAGAGCGCCACGTCGACCCTGCCGTTGACAAAGAGTTTCGCCCGGTATCGTTTCGTCACCTCGCGAAGGGCATAGGACAGGGAAAGGAGGTCGCGTATCCCGAGGTCCTTCTCCCTAAGCTGAACCGCCCGTATCCCTCCCTTGAGCGCCTGCTCGACCGCCGCTTCAATCGAAACGCCCGGGGCCAGCGCCTTTCTGTCCGTCACCAGGTACAGACTGAAATCTATCTCTCTCAGCGACGCCAGGAGATTCCTCCTAGAGCATTCCTTCGATCGGGCTGCTCGCGGTCGCGTAGAGCTTCTTCGGTATCCTCCCTGCCTTAAACGCAAGCCTCCCGGCAAGGACCGCATGCTTCATCGCCCCGGCCATCATCACCGGGTCCTTCGCGCCGGCGATCGCCGTATTCAGGAGCACCGCGTCGCAGCCGAGCTCCATCGCAATCGCCACATCCGAGGCGGTCCCGACACCGGCGTCTACGATGATCGGCACGGGTATCGTCTCGAGGATGATCTTCAGATTATACGGATTGCGGATGCCGAGGCCGGAGCCGATCGGAGCGGCCAGGGGCATGACCGCGGCGGCGCCCGCATCGACAAGCCTCCTGGCCATGATCGGGTCGTCGTTCGTATAAGGAAAGACGATGAAGCCCTCCTTCGCCAGCGTCTCGGTCGCCTCAAGCAGCCCGATCACGTCGGGGAAGAGGGTCTTCTCGTCCCCGATCACCTCGATCTTGATCATGTCGGATACGCCCGCCTCCCGCGCCAGACGGGAGTAACGCACGGCGTCCGTCACGGTGTAGCATCCGGCGGTGTTCGGCAGGATCTTGTATTTCTTCGGGTCGATATAGTCGAGCAGGTTTTCGCTCTTTCTGTCGGTGATATTCGTGCGTCTCACGGCGACGGTTACCACGTCGGTCCCGGAGGCCTCGATCGCCTTTTTCGTCTCTTCGAAGTCCTTGTATTTGCCGGTGCCGACCCAGAGCCGGGAGCCGAATTCTATCCCTCTTATCGCTAGTCTGTCTTTCATTTACCCTCCTCCGACGAAACTCACGATCTCCACCGCGTCGCCGTCCTTCAGGGAAAAACTGCCGTAGTCCGTCTTCCTGACGATCGTCAGGTTGACTTCCACCGCCACCCTTCCGGGCTGTATCTTCAGCTCTCCCAGCAGCTCCGCGACCGTAGACGCAGCTACATCTTCTCTTGTCTCGCCGTTTATGGTCAGTCTCATAAAACAAAAAAACCGCACCCCTTAGGGATACGGTCGCCTTCCACTTGTTTCCCTACTCCCTACGCCGGAATTATCCGTATCAGGTTCAAGGGGTCTCTCCCGCAAAACGAGAAATCTCAGGCAGTCTGCCTCCCCCAAGGGTCAGATTACAGTATAGAAGAGCGGAGGATTCCTTGTCAAACGGGCGGGCAAGACCTCTTACCGCACGTTGATCTTATGCGCAAGGCATCCCGCGCCGAAGCCGTTGTCGACGTTCATCACCGCGATCCCCGGGACGCATGAATTGAGCATCGCAAACAATGCGGTAATGCCGCCAAGGCTTGTTCCGTATCCGATTGAGGTCGGCACGGCGACGATGGGTCTGTCGGTGAGCCCGCCGACGACAGACGGCAGGGCGCCCTCCATTCCCGCCACGACGACAATGACGCGCGCATCCCTGATGCGGCGTCCACTGTCAAACAGCCTGTGCAGGCCCGCGACCCCGACGTCATACACGGCGTTAACCCTGCTGCCCAGGAACGAGGCGGCCACCGCCGCCTCCTCGGCAACCGGGATGTCGGAGGTGCCGGCGGTCAGCACGAGCACATCGCCCTTCGTCTTCTTTGCGCCGCCCACCGAGATGACCCCCGAGGACGGATGAAATTCCGCCCCCCTGATCCCCAGTGCATCATAGATACTCCGCGTCGCCTTCGTGACCAGAAAAGCCCCGCTCTTTTCGTAGATTGCCTTCGCGATCGTTACCGTCTGTTCTTCGGTCTTGCCCGCGGCAAAGACCACCTCCGGCACCCCCTGCCTCAGGTGGCGGTGATGGTCGACCCTGGCAAAATCCATGTCTTCGTAAGGAAGGTGTTTCAGGCGGGAAAGGGCCTCCTCGACAGGCAGGCTGCCCTTCCTGACCGAATCGAGGATCGCTTTTATCGTGCCGCTGTCCATACCCCGCCCTAGAATTCGGGGCGCAGCGCCCGGTTCATCAGAAGATAGACCGCCTCGGCGGGGTCCTTCTCCCGGTAGATGACCTCGTGCACCTGCTCGACGATCGGCATTTCGACGCCGAATTTGCTTGATAGCTCGTATGCCGACAACGACGTCGCGACGCCCTCTGCGACGCTCTTAGTCGCGGAAAGTATCTCCTGCAGTTTCTTCCCCTTGCCGAGGTTCACCCCGACAGAATAGTTCCTCGAAAGCGGGCCGGTACAGGTAAGGACGAGGTCCCCGATGCCGCTCAGCCCCGAAAAGGTCCTCTTGTCCGCGCCCATGCGCTCTCCCAGCCTCGTCATCTCGGCGATGCCGCGCGTGATGAGCGCGGCCCGGGCGTTGTGGCCGAGACCGAGGCCGTCGCAGATGCCGGAGGCGATTGCGATCACATTTTTGAGCGCCCCTCCGAGCTCCACCCCGAGCATGTCGGTATGGGTATAGACCCTGAAATATCCGGTATTGAAGATCTCCTGCAGGAGCAGTGCGGTTTCGGGGTTGTGAGTGGCCATCGTCACGGCGGTCGGAAGCCTGTTTATCACTTCCCGCGCGAAACTCGGCCCCGAAAGCACCGCGATCTGCCTTCCCGTTATTTCGGCGAGGATCGATGAAACCGTCAGAAGTGTTCCATGCTCGATCCCCTTGGAGGCGCTGACGATGACCGCCTCTCTGTGGATAAAACGTGCAGCCTCGCTGAAGACAGAGCGGGTAAACTGCGTCGGCACCACGTTCAGCACATACCTAGCCTTCTTCACCGACTCTTCGAGGTCGTGGGTCGCCTTCAGGCAGGCAGGCAGGACCGCCTGCGGCAGGTACGTGCTGTTCGTACGACTGTTCTGTATCTCCTCTGCCACCTCCTTTTCGTGGGACCAGAGAGAGACGTCATAGTTCTTTTCGGCGAGAAGGCCCGCCAGGGTCGTCCCCCAGCTGCCCGCCCCGATGACTGAAATATAGCTCATCGCATTCCCTTCACCTTTCCGTGCTCATCGCCAAATATAACAGAAGTCGCAGAAATTTTGCATGGGCTCCCGCAGACTTGTAAAAGTCTGGAGAGAAGAGGAAGCATCCGACTGTGAAATCCCTCCTAACCTCCCTTGGCCAAAGGGAGGCAACGGCAAGCCCCTCTTAAGCAAAGAGGGGGGAGGGGAGATTTTCTGAAAATTGCCCCGTCCCACAAACGGGCGATCCCGCTTCACTTCTTCCCCGACTTCTGGACCTTCGCCCAGGTGTCGCGCAACGTAGCAGTGCGGTTGAATACCAGCCTCCCCGGTCCTGAATCCGGATCGACGCAGAAATACCCGAGCCGCTCGAACTGGTATCTGCTTCCGGCCGCCGCCCCTGCGAGACCCGGCTCGACCCTGCACGACCGCAGCACCTCCCGCGAACCCGGGTTCAGAAGCGCCCTGAAATCCGCCTCCTGCTGTCCGGGGCCGGCCTCCTTCATGAGATGGTCGTAGAGCCTGACCTCCGCCTCGAGTGAATGCTCCGCCGAGACCCAGTGGAGCGTGGCCTTCACCTTCCTCCCGTCAGGTGAGTCGCCCCCCCGCGTCTTCGGGTCGTAGGTGCAGTGCAGTTCGGTCGCCTCGCCGGTCCTGTCGTCCCTCAGCACCCCGACACAGGTGATATAGTAGGCGTACCGGAGACGGACCTCCCTGCCCGGCGCAAGCCGGAAAAACCCTTTGGGCGGCTCCTCACGAAAATCGTCCTGTTCAATATAAATCACGCGCGAAAAAGGCACCTTCCTCGTGCCCATCGACATGTCTTCGGGGTTGTTCACCGCGTCGAGTTCCTCGATGAGGTCTTCCGGGTAATTGTCGATTACCACCCTGAGCGGCCTCAGCACCGCCATCACCCGGGGAGCCTTTTTGTTCAGGTCCTCCCGGATGCAGTATTCGAGGAGCGCAACGTCGACGGTGCTGTCGCGTTTCGCCACGCCGATCCGGTCGCAGAAGTTCCGTATCGCCTCGGGCGTGTAGCCCCTTCTCCGTATTCCGGCGATCGTCGGCATGCGCGGATCGTCCCACCCGGCGACATGGCCGTCCCTCACCAGTTGAATAAGCTTGCGCTTGCTCAGGACGGTATTGCTCAGGTTCAGCCGGGCAAACTCGATCTGGCGCGGATGATAGATCCCCAGTTCCTCGAGGAACCAGTCGTAGAGGGGGCGGTGGTCTTCGAATTCGAGCGTGCAGATCGAATGGGTGATCCCCTCGATCGAATCCGAGACACAGTGGGCATAGTCGTACATCGGATAGATGCACCATGTATCGCCGGTCCGGTGGTGCCCCGCCTTCAGAATGCGGTACATCACCGGGTCCCTCATATTGATATTGCCGGAAGACATATCGATCTTTGCCCTGAGCGTACGGGAGCCGGTTTCGAATTCGCCGGCCCGCATCCGGCCGAAGAGGTCGAGGTTTTCTTCTGCGGAGCGGTCCCGGTACGGACTGTTGCTGCCCGGCTCGGTCAGGGTGCCGCGGTACTCACGCATCTGCTCAGGCGTGAGGTCGCAGACGTAGGCCTTGCCCTTTTCGATCAGCTGCACCGCATGCTGATACAGCTTCTCGAAATAATCGGAGGCGTAAAAGAGGCGGTCATCCCAGTCGAAACCGAGCCACCGGACGTCTCCCTTGATCGAATCGACATACTCCACCTCCTCCTTCGTGGGATTCGTGTCGTCGAACCTGAGGTTGCAGAGTCCCCTGAAATCGCGGGCGATACCAAAATTCAGACAGATCGACTTCGCGTGCCCGATATGGAGATATCCGTTGGGCTCCGGCGGAAAGCGCGTATGGACCCTGCTTTCGTACTTCTTCGCCGCGATGTCCTCAGTGATGATCTCGCGGATGAAATCGGCCGGCCTTTCGGTTTCGTTGTCAGCCATACTATGATTCCTTTCCCTGTGCGCCTTCCTGTATCGCCAGAACAGCCTTTTCGAGCCGTCTCAGCGCCTTCTCCTTCCCCAGCACCTCGAGCACCTCGAAGATGCCGGGACTCTCGGTCCCGCCCGTCATCGCGACCCTGACCGGCTGGGCGAGGGCTCCGAGCTTCACCCCATGTTTCTCGACGATCGCCCTGAATACCCCTTCCAGTTCCGCGTGAGAAAACCCGGTGAGCGTCCCGAGCGCTGCCTTGAGGTCGGCCAGCAGCAGGAGGCCCTTTTCGTTCAGGAATTTCTCCTTTGCCTTTGGGTCGAATGCGACATCTTCAACGATATAATACCGCAGCGACCGGGCGAGATCCACAAGCGTCTTCGCCCTTTCCTGGAGCGTCCTGACCGCGCTGGCGAGCCACCCCATGTCGAGGGCCTCCCCTTCGGGGATCACGCCGTCCTTTACGAGAAAAGGCAGGACGAGTTTCGCGAGGCCCTCCGGCGTCGACGCCATGATATACTGCTGGTTCAGCCAGATAAGCTTCTCGGGGTTGAATACCGCCGCCGCCTTGCCGACGTTTTCGAACGAGAAGTATTTGACCAGCTCCTCTCGGGTAAAAACCTCCTGGTCTCCGTATGACCATCCAAGCCGCACGAGATAGTTGATCAGCGCCTCAGGCAGGTATCCCATCTCCTGATAGGCCATGACCGAAGTGGCGCCGTGCCGCTTCGAAAGCCTCGTCTTGTCCGCCCCGAGGATCATCGGCAGATGCGCAAACCTCGGCAGCGGATATCCGAAGGCCTTGTAGAGCTGCATCTGCTTCGGAGTATTGTTAAGATGGTCGTCACCCCTGATGACGTGGGTGATCTTCATGTCGACGTCGTCGACGACGACCGTCAGGTTATAGGTCGGGGTGCCGTCGGAGCGGAGGATGATCAGGTCGTCAAGCTGAGCGTTTTCGAATTCGACCTTGCCGCGTATCATATCGTCGACGACGGTATGGCCTTCCTGGGGCATCAGGAACCTCACCGCAGGCGTTCTGCCCGCTACCGGCTCTTTGAGATGTCTGCACCTGCCGTCGTATTTCGGCGTCTTCCCATGGCTGAGCGCCTCCTGCCGCCGGGCCTCGAGCTCCTCCGGCGAACAGTAGCAATAATACGCCCTGCCCTCCTCGACGAGCCTCGCCACGTAGCTGCGGTAGACATCGAACCGGTCGGTCTGCCTCAAGGGACCCTCATCCCAATCGAGTCCGAGCCATTTCATCCCCTCGATGATCGCGCCGATGTATTCATCAGTCGACCTCGTCCTGTCCGTATCTTCTATCCTCAGTATGAACGTCCCCCCCCGGTGCCGTGCATAGAGCCAGTTGAACAACGCAGTCCTCGCCCCTCCTATATGCAGAAAGCCGGTGGGGCTCGGCGCAAAACGCACTCTCACCGTATCAGTCAAGATGTCCTCCTTCTCAATTAAATGTTCCACCGCATCACTCTGCCGTCGCATCACCAGCACCCCAAAGGATGGAAGAGTGGCCCGAAAAACCTTTCGCAGCGATTCCTTACCGCATCGGAAGCCACGTCGAAGGGGCCGAGCCGGCACATAATTCCCGTGAAGCCCAGTATTCCCGACGCCATGCTCCGTCACGTGCTATCGCATCAGAAAGGATTGGAGGGGCACTCTCCCCGCCGGCATGCAACAACACGGATACTTCAGCCATAATCAACAATTGCCTTTCTTCACCGACAGCCGCAGAAATTTCGTGGTATCTTCCTTCACTCTGAACCTCTCGTCCGCCCGGTGTCCCACGACCCATACGATCTCGCCGCCCGAGACGACGAGGGGCACGCCGTCGCGCTCGTCTCTCGGCACCTTCGCGTCGACAAAAAAATCCTGGAGTTTTTTCCTCTTCCCGAAACCGAGGGGATAAAAAAAATCGCCGGCGGCCCTCGGCCGTATCGTCAGGGGGAATTCCATCTTCCCCGCATCAAGAAGCACACTGGATCTGCCGTCGTCCTGACCGCCGGCATCGTCGCAAAAGGCCGCCGCGATCACAAGACCGGCCCCGATGACCGCTGTTTCGCCCGGCGGAGCGAGCTCATAGTTCGCTATCTTCACCGGTTTCTCCGAGGTGATGACAAGCAGGGCGTAACCCCTGATTACGCGAATTCCCCTCGGGAGAGAGAGACGGTCTCCCGAACGACCGTGTTTGACAAGTCCGATGATCTCCTCGATATGCGAAAAACTCATGCCGCGCAGACCTTCCGTCTCCCCGATCGCCCTGCGAAGCACCCTCCGGAGGATCACCTTGTCCATCGACTCCATCGGCGACAGAAAGAGCTCGATCCGCCGGCCGGTCTTTCTGCTGATCATCTTCATCAGCGTCTTGGTAACCACAAGATCGAAGTACCGTTCCTCTTCCCGGAGGATCGATGTCGTCGCCTCGAGCGCAGAGGCGATCGCGGGGTTCATCCTCCGCATGACCGGCACGAGTTCCCTGCGCACCCTGTTCCTGAAATAATCCGTGCCGAGGTTGGAAGAGTCGACGACAAAGTCGATCCCTTCTTCGGCGAGGAAACTCTCTATCCTGCTGCGGTCGGCGCCGATCAGGGGCCGGATGATCGTCCCCCGCACCGGCGGCATACCGCAAAGCCCCCTCGGCCCTGCTCCCCTGAGAAAACGCATGACAACGGTCTCCAACTGGTCGTCGGCGTTGTGACCGAGCGCGATCCTGTCCGCCTTCACCTCGAAGGCCGCCTCCTCGAAAGCGGCATACCTGAGTTCCCTGGCAGCCTCCTGTTTGTTGAGTCCTCTTTCTATCGCGAAAGACCGAACATCGACCGACTTCACCGTGAAGCCCGCTCCCAGGCTCTCGCAAAGGCCACGGCAGAAATCCCTCTCTGCCGGCGTCTCCCCCGGCCTCAGATTATGGTCGACATAGACCGCATGGAGCGTAAGCCGAAACCTTATCTTCAGCCGGTGCAGCAGATGCAGAAGGCATACGGAATCGGGACCGCCCGAAAGGCCGACGAGAACCGCTTCCCCACCCTGGAGCATGCCATGCCGCGCAATCGCGCCTGCCGCCTCATCAACGAGACCGGCCTCCGGACGCTTTCCCTTTTTCGGCAAGTCCGCGGCCGCCCCGGAGCGGCCTTCTTTCATTTCGTTTGATGCCATAGGAAGACTAATTATATTACTATAGAGGACATACATTCAAACTCAATGACCGACCGTAAGAGGAGCAGAGCGCCGACGATGAAGCCCAAAAAAACGCCGTCATCCCCGAAAGAACCCGCCGGGAGTTCCGTCCGCCGTCACGAACAGGCCTACGGCAACGGCAAGACGATCTGCATGAACGGCGGATGCGTGCTGAGGAAAAAGGCGAAATGCTTCGGGTTTGAGGGCTGTCCCGGTTTCAAAGGCAGGTAGAGGTCCCTACTGAGGAGGAAGCGCCATCGTGACTACCTCCCCACGGTTTCCCGGCCGGCCCAGGCTCCTTCCGTCGAGGTTGAGCTGCACCCCCCCCGCGTTTCCGATTCTCAGAGCCAGACCGCCCGAGAAACTCCAGGTCCGCGATTCGCCCGGGGCAAGGAGGACATCTTCGGACTTTCCGTTCCGAAACCGAAGCCGTATCCAGCTCTTCTCCGTGGCGGAAATCTCAAGGCCGTGCGTTTCGGCCGAGGCCTGCTTTTCCGGCACGGCTTCGGGTGCAACGGGAGCCGCCCCGACCTCCGGAGCTACACCGGCTGCCGGAGCACCGTGGTTATGCGTCCGGGGCAGACTGTTTGGGGCCTCCGGCCCCTCCGCGGCCCTTACGGGGGCCGCCTCGACCGCCTGCGGTTTGGCAGGGACGACCGCCGCCCTGTCGGCAGGCCTCTTCCGGATGTAATCTGCAAGGGAAAATGCCCCGACGATAACGAGCAGCGCAATGACCGCATATACGATCTTCGGGTTCTTCCTCTGGAAAGACGCAACCGGGATGATCGTGGAAGACCGGGGAGGGGAAAGGTTCTTCGAATAGTGCTCGACAATGGGGTCGGCGTCGATACCGAGATATTTTGCATAACACCTGATATAGCCGATGGTATACACCGGGGCGGGAAGCTTTTCAAAAGCGTCTTCCTCGATCGCCCTGATACAGTCCGCCCTGATCTTCAGAAGGTCAGCGATTTCCTGGATATCCCGGCCTAAAGCTTCACGCCTCTGTTTTAGGATCTCTCCGGCCAAATCCATCCTTTGAGGAAAGTTTTCTTACCATAACACATATTTTTTCAATTTTCAAAATAAATCTGCCTCGAATAGCCGAAAATCTCCATTATCCGTCCTGCATGGTAAAATATCTGACAATGTCCAGAGTGCTGATTACCGGGATAGGGGCGGTTACGCCGATCGGAGGGACCTTCGGGGAATCCTGGCGGGCGGCGGTCGAAGGAAAGACGGGGGTCCGCCCGATCTCCAGATTCGACGCGGCCGGCATACCGTGGAAGATGGCCGGCGAAATAGATGCGTTCCCTGCAGCCTCGTTTCTCGGCCAAAAGGAACAGAGGAGGACCGACCCGTTCGTCCACTACGCCGTCGCCGCGGCTCTTATGGCCGCCGAAGACGCGGGGCTCGCCGTCCAGGACGGGCCGCGCCGGTCGCCCCTCCTTCGGGGTGGGGTCCTTATCGGCTCCAGCAGGGGCGGCATCAGCACAATCGAGAATGCTCTCAGGTCGAGTCTCAACGGCAAAAACCGGCTCTCCGCCTATCTTATGCCTTCGACCACGGTCGGTATGGCCTCCTCATACGTTGCCCAGAAACTCGGGATCAGGGGCTACTGTCTCGGGATCTCCAATGCCTGTGCTTCCGGCGCCAACGCCGTCGGAGAGGCGTTCAGGATGATCAAGGCAGGGTTCCGTGGGCCGGTCATCGCCGGCGGCACCGAGGCGCCGCTCTGCCGCCTCTGCCTTGTCGGATATGGCACCGCCGGCGCCCTCTCGAAAAAAGCCGATCCCTCTGCCAGCAGTCCTTTCGACCGATCCCGGGATGGTTTCGTGCTCTCCGAAGGGGCCTGTCTTATGGTCCTCGAGGAGGCGGAAAGCGCCCTTGCGAGAAAGGCGAAGGTCTATGCCGAGATCGCGGGGTACGGGAACAGCGCAGACGCCTTCCACCAGACAAAACCCGACAGCCGGGGGCAGATACAGGCGATGCGGGAGGCGATCGAAGAGGCGGGGCTTTCCCCCGGCGGCATCGATTACATAAGCGCCCACGGGACGGCGACCCTCCTTGGGGACAGGGTCGAGGCTGAAGCTATCTCTGACGTGCTCGGGGAAAGGCTTCCCCAAGTGCCCGTGAGCGCCCTCAAGTCGATCACCGGGCATATGCTTGCGGCCTCAGGCGCACTCGAAGCGGCATGTGCGGCGATGGCGGTCAGCAAGGGCATCGTGCCCCCCACGGTCAACCTCCGCCAGAAAGACCCCGGCTGCGGCCTCAATATTGTTACCTCGGCCGAAAAGGCCGGCCTCGAAACCGCACTTTCGAACTCCTTCGGTTTCGGCGGGGTAAATGCGGTCCTTGTCCTGAAACGCTTTCGCGGATGAGTACCGCTAGAACCGCTCAAAACTGATTCTGAAGCGACAAAGAAATGAAATTGTGACAGACAATGAAGCAGACGAAAAAAGCCCGGAGGCGCAGCAGCGCTACGTTGAGGACGCTTTTTGTTCGGTGACGCAGTATGTCGCGATTTCAGCCTTCCGTAGCCAGAAGTAATATTGAGATAGGTCCTAGAGCTTCTTTTCGTAGATCCTGTACTTTTTATACAGCTCTCCGCCCAGCATCTCGATCGTGCGCTGCACAGGGATGTTGTCTTCCAGGATCCAGGAAAATTCGACCCTCTTGTACTTTTTTGCCGTCTCAAACCCCTCCCTGAAAAGAAGCGCCTCCACCCCTTTGTTGCGAAACTCCTTCCTTACTCCCAGGAGCATCGTCCTGAGGTCCTGTATCCTCCGCGAATAGTAGAGCGCCTTTGCGATACTCACCGGGTTCATCCGGCCGTACATATGTTTCAGCACAAAATTGAAATCCGGGACGAGTCCCATAAACCCGACCGGCTTCGAATCCTCCTCCGCGATGAGGGTCAGCTCGGGAATAATGATCTGCTTCAGCCTGTCCGCAGCGTATATAAGCTCCTCGTCCGTCATCGGGACGAACCCCCAGTTCTTCTCCCATGCCGAGTGATAGATCTCCTTGAAGATCATCATGTCGGCCCTGAAATGCTTCATATTGATCGGCCTGATCGTTATGCCCCTTTTTTCGACAATGGCGGCGACCCGGAGGACTTTTTCCGGGAGCCGCTCCCTCATATGGTAGACATACGCGTAGAGGTCCTTCACCTTATGGAAGCCGCAGGATTCTGCAAACTCGTTGTAGTACGGCGGGTTGTAGGGCATCATAATGATGGGGGATTCGCTGAACCCTTCCAGAAGAAAGCCGCATTCTTCGTTCGTCGAAAAGTTCATCGGCCCCCTGACCGACTCCATCCCCTCGTCCCTGAGATGGGATTCGGCCTTGCCAAACAGTGCCTTCGCCACCTCCCGGTCGCTCACCGACTCGAAGAAACCGAAAAATCCGGTCTTTTCCCGATGAAACTCGTTATGGACCCTGTTTACGAAAGAGACGATCCTGCCGGCGGGACGGCCTTCCTTCTTTGCGAGAAAGAACTTTGCGCTGGCATGTCTGAAAAAAGGGTTGGCAGGGGAAAAATGGGTGCGCATCTCCCCGGTCAACTGGGGAACGAAAAGGGGATCTGCCGAATATAGGGGGAAGGGGATCTTGATAAAGTCATCGAGGCTTTCCCGGACCTCAATGACTTCGATCATCCTATGATTCCCAGTTCCCTTCCGACTTTTTCGAAGGCGCTCAGCACCCGGTCGATATGTTCCGAGGTATGGGTCGCCATATAGCTCGTGCGGATCAGGGCCTTCCCGCTTGCGACGGCCGGACTAACCGCGACGTTTGCGAATATCCCCTCCTGCTGGAGCATCATCGCCATGGCAAAGGCCTTCATGTCCTCACCCACAAGGATCGGAATAATAGGGGTCTGGGTCGGCCCGATCTCGAACCCGAGGGACTTGAACCCCTTATGGACCTTCCGGGTATTTTCCCATAATTTCTCGATCCGCTCCGGCTCCTGCTCGATGATGTCGACTGCGGCGCCCACCGCCGCGATCGAGGCGGGCGGAGGGCTTGCGCTGAATATCAGCGCACGGGCGAAATGCTTGATGAAATGAATGACCTTCTCCTGTCCCGCGATGAACCCTCCGATCGAGGCCAGGGACTTGCTGTAGGTGCCCATGATCAGATCGACCTCGTTTTCGAGTCCGAAATGTTCGGCCGTCCCGCGGCCCGTCTTGCCGAGGACCCCTATCCCGTGGGCGTCGTCTACCATGACCCTGGCATGATATTTCTTGGCAAGCGCGACGACTTCCGGGAGATTGATGACGTCTCCTTCCATGCTGAAGACGCCGTCCACAACGATCAGCTTCCTTCTGTCCCTGCTCTCGGCGAGGATCCTCTCGAGGTCAGCCATATCGTTATGCCTGAACTTTCTCACCTCGGCATAGGAGAGCCTGCAGCCGTCGATAATGCTGGCGTGGTCCATCTTGTCGATGATGATGACGTCGTCCTTGCCCGCAAGCGCGGAAATAACGCCGAGGTTCACCTGGAAGCCGGTCGAAAAGACAAGTGCTGTCTCTTTCCGGATGAACCGCGCAAGCTTCTCCTCGAGCTGCACATGGATATCGAGCGTCCCGTTCAGAAACCGCGAACCGGCGCAGCCCGTGCCGTATTTCCTCACCGCATCCAGCGCCGCCTCTTTCACCCTGGGATGGTTGGTAAGGCCTAAGTAGTTGTTGGAGCCGACCATGATCATCTTCCTGCCGTCGATCACCACCTCCGGGTCCTGCGCGCTTTCGATCACCCGGAAATATGGATACATCCCGGCTGTTATCAGCTCCTTCGCCTTCGTAAAGCGGTAGCATTTATCAAAGAGGTCCATCGACTTTTCTATAGCCACCGATGGATTCTGTACCAATCTGCCGTCCATTTTATCCCTTCCCGTAGTGTTATTTGTGATTGAAACCCGAGCTCTCTTTTCGCGCCGCCCGCATCGCACGTCCAGTAAGAATAGCGGAAATCATTGACCCGGTCACCGTTAATTATACCTCTTTTATCTATTTTTTGGCCCAAAAAACCAAGGGCGGGCAAAAACGCCCTCGGCAGCCTGATTCTCAGTGCCTTTACGCCGGTTGCGGCCGAAATCTCTTCCGCAATCTGCTCGTTAGTATATACGATGTCATCGCATAAAAAAAATGTGCCGCCCTCGGCCTTCTTGTTCTCGGCGGCCGACGCCACCCCTGCGACAAGGTCCTCGACGTAAAGAAGAGAATAGTAGCACCTTCCCCAATAGGGGAAAAACCCTTTCCGGATCATCCTGAACATCACCAGAAAGTCTGTGTCCCGAGGCCCGTAGACTGCAGGCGGCCTCAGGATCGTGACCGGCAGAGCGTCCTTGAATGCAAGGACCGCCCTTTCCCCTTCGAGTTTACTCCTGCCGTAAGAAGAAACCGGGCGGGGCGGGGTATTTTCATCGACGGGCCGGTCCGGCCCCCCCGGACCCACTGCCGCCAGACTGCTCAGATACACGAACCTCTCCAGCCTGGAGGACCGAGAGGCCGCGCGAATAAGATTTCCGGTGCATACCGCGTTGGCACGATGGAAATCCTCCTCGCATACGGCCTTCGTCGCCCCGGCAAGGTGAAAGATATAGTGGAATTTTCCGAGTTCCCCGGCACGCGACTCGATATCGGAGAGGTCGCAGGTAAGGTAGCGCACGTCAAGATGCTCGATCCATCTCAGATTTGAGGTGTTCCTGACGAGGCACGTCACTTCGTAGCCCCTCTTCAGCAGGGTCTCGACAAGATAGCTTCCGATAAAACCCGGAGCTCCCGTTACCAAGGCTTTCATAGGGTGAATGTATTGTTATGGAAAGAGCGCGGTTTAGTCAAGAAGAATCAGCGTCAGACCCGGGCGGGGCGACGCTTATGAGAATCAGCCCTCCATGCAGCTCTTGAGCGCATAATTCAGCTCGTCCAGCTTGAAAGGCTTTTTGAGAATACAGATCCCCTTCCCCCTGAATTCGTCTTCGAGTTCGGCGGTAATGAAGGCTGAGCAGACGATCACTTTCGGGACTTTGGGTAAATTACACACATTCTTGATCAATTCTGTGCCATTTCCCTCAGGCATCCTAAGGTCGATGAAGAGGAGATCTATCTCCTCAGACTGCAAACGAGCGCCAGCCTCGGAGATGTTGGACGCAGTAATCACCTCGTGTCCCTCCTTCTTGAGGGCCCTGTCCATGAACCACCGCACCAGCTGTTCGTCGTCTACTACAAGGATTTTCATATGTTCTTTACAATAATAGCACGGGAATGCCTAGCAATAAAGGTGCCAGTTCAGGCCTTAGCAGGCAAAAAACCGAATTTCTGCATGCGGTACCTGAGCGCGTCCCTCGTAAGGTTCAGCAGCCTCGCCGCCTTCGTCTGGTTCCACTTCGCCTGGTCGAGCGCCTGCCTGATCAATTCCTTTTCGACCTCCTCGATATCGAGGCCGCCGGGAGGAATCGAGATCGCGGCGCCATCGGCCCCCTTGTTTTTTGAATCAAACGACAGCAACTCCAGCGGAAGGTGCTCAGGCAAAATGTATTCTTCGTTTTCGAGTATCATCGCGCGTTCGATGACATTTCGCAACTCCCTGATATTGCCCGGCCAGGGATAGTTGCCGAAGGCCTTGGCGGTCTCTTTCGAAATTCCCTTCACATTCTTCTTGAATTCCCTGTTGAACTCGTCGATGAAGTATTTCGCCAGCAGGAGGATGTCGTCCCGCCGCTCCCGCAGAGGAGGCAGCATAATCGGGATGACCTTAAGCCGGTAATAGAGGTCTTCCCGGAAGTTATCGTGATTCACCTCCTCCGAGAGGATCTTGTTCGTCGCCGCGACGATCCGCAGATCGACAGAGATATCCTTGACCCCGCCGATCCGCTTGAATGTCTTGTTCTCGATAATCTTCAGGAGTTTCGCCTGGGTGCTGAGTTTCATGTCCGCGATTTCATCAAGAAAGACGGTCCCTCCGTCGGCAAGCTCGAAGAGCCCCTTCTTCATCTGTTTGGCGTCCGTAAAGGCGCCCTTCTCGAAGCCGAACAACTCGCTCTCGATCAGCGTCTCGGGGAGCGCGGTGCAATTGATGTCCATGAACGGCCTGTCGAGCCGGCCGCTCTCGTAATGGATGACCTTCGCGATCAGGTCCTTGCCGCTGCCGCTCTCACCCTGCAGAAGAATAGTGGTGGCATCGCTCCTGGCAACCTTTCTCAACAGCTCGAATATCTTCAGCATCTGCTCCGATTTGCCGATGATGTTGGCAAAGCTGTATTTCTTCGAAAGCTGGGAGCGGAACTGCGAGACTTCTTTTCTAAGAGAGACGGTCTCAAGAGCCTTGCCTATCAGGATCTTCAGCTTGTCCATATTGAAGGGTTTCTCGACAAAATCGTAAGCCCCGATCTTTATCGTCTTCACGGCGGTCTGGATGTCCCCGAAGGCGGTCACCATAATGATGATCGCGTCGCGGTTCTCCTTCTTGATATTCTCGAGCACGTTGATCCCGGAGATGTCCGGCAGGTGCACGTCAAGAAGGGTAATATCGGGCTGCTCCTCCGCGAAAAGCTCCATCCCCTGCATCCCCTTTTCTGCGGTCACGACGGTAAATCCTTCCTTCGAGAGGTTCTGCTGGAGCGACCATCTGAGAAGCTTTTCGTCGTCGATTACGAGTATCTTCGCCTTCTCCACCGCTATCTCTTCCGCCTGAGAAAGATGCGGAACGTGGTGCCTGCGCCCGCAACGCTCTCGGCCTCTATCCTTCCGCTATGGCTCTCGACCACGTTTCTGGCAATTGCGAGCCCGAAGCCTGTGCCCGAGTGCTTCGTCGAGAAAGAAGGCTTGAAAACGTCCGCAATGGTCCCGTTCCGCATTCCGCCGCCGGTATCCGCCACGATGATCTCTATCTCTCCTGAATCCCGATTGTCATGAGAATCAAGCGTCAGTGTTCCTCCTCCCTGCATCGCCTGAAGGCAATACAGCGCCAGGTTCATGATCGCCCGCTCCAGCTCTTCAGGGTCGGCGAGCGTCTCTGAAATCGTATCCGCCGTCACGTCGATCGTCACGCCACGTGAAGCGGCGTCTTCTTCGATCCGGCATTTGACCCTCTCGATAATAGCATTAATGTCGGTCAAGATCAAATTGAGTTCCGGCGGCCGCGCGTAGATCAGCAGGTCCTTTACCGCAGCGTCAAGCCGTTCTATCTCTCTCAGGATCTCACGGGCGATCTCCTTGCGCGGACTCTCCTCGGGAAAGTCCTCCGCCAACACCTGAAGCGCCCCGCTGATGCCCGCAAGGGGGTTCTTGATATCGTGGGCCACGGCCGCCGCGAGTTCGCCGAGTGAAGCCATTCTGTCGACGTACATGGTCTTGTCCGTCATGCACCTGTCTATCTCCCGCCGGGACCGCCCGAGTTCCGAGACGACCGCATTGACGCCCTCCGCCAGACGCCCCATCTCGCCGCCGCCTCCCTCCGGGAGCTTCACCCCAAGGTTTCCCTCTCTCACCCTGTCCAAAGAGCGAACGATCTCATCAAGAGGACGCTTCACCTGCCTGAAGCTGAGCAGGCCGATTCCCGCCGAAAAAAGGACGAGTGAGGCAAGACCGACAAGGCCTATCCGCCTGGCGCTTTCGACAAGTACACGGTCCGTCTCATGGGTATACAGCACGACATCGAGGATCCCGTTAATCGTCTCCTGGTCACCGTGGCATCTCCTGCAGAGCTGGTCGTTCCTGATCAGTACGCTCTTTGAATAGACCTCCCTTTTTTCAGGGTCGCCGACCGCGCTGCTTCCGACCACGCTCATTTCCGATACACGCCTTCCTATTTCGCCCGGCATGGATGAGGTAAGGATCAGACCGTTTCTGGTATGGATCCGGACCGCAACGATGTCCTCGGCGATAAGGGTATCGAGGAACTTCTGAAAGTCCCTCCCCCTTCCTTCGAGCATCGTCGTCTTGAGGCCGTTTCCGATGACTTCGGAGAGGAGGTCGACCTTTTCCTGCTGGTTGTCCCTGACCAGGCCCTTGACTGTCTCGAAGGTCTGCCAGGAAAGGAAAGAGACGACCGCGCCCGCAAAAAGCACCGCAAAAAGGATAAACTTTTTGTGAAGACTCATCCGTCAGTCCGGCCGGGCCGTCCGCCGCCGGGCCCCTTCATGACAATACGCTATGGAACAATCTCTCCCGGCGATTATTGCGACCCGTAACTGTGCAATCCGGAAAGCAGCAGATTGACACCGAGATAGGTAAAGATCACGGCAATAAACCCCAGCACGGCGACCATAGCGACCTTTTTCCCCCGCCATCCCCTCATCAGCCGGCTGTGGAGGTAGAAGGCGTAGAAAAACCAGGTGATCAGCGACCAGGTCTCTTTCGGGTCCCAGGTCCAGTACTTCCCCCATGCCTGATCCGCCCAGATCGCGCCGAATATCAGTCCCCCCAGGGTAAAGATCGGGAACCCCATCGCAATGCTCCTGTAGGTTATCTCATCGAGCGTCTCGGCCGACATATTGAAACCCGTGACGAGCCTTTTCAGCACGCCGCCGAACCTCCAGATGACGAAGGTCAGCCCGGCCGCGATCGCATAACTCGCAACAGCCACTCCGGAGGAACTGCTTCTGAACGTCGCCTTGAAGAGAAAGCTCTTGATCAGCTCCTCCTGGCTCTTTACCGAAAGCTTGAAGGTCAGGTAGTCGAGGCCCATCGCGCAGAGCACGATGATGAAGATGCTCAGCATCACCGTCCAGAAGATATACGCCGGCTCGCTCCGCTTTTCGGTCCTCACGATCAGGTACATCAGACCCGTGCTGAAAGAGACCGCAAACATCGAATAGGAGATGAAGCTCATCATCACATGGGCGAGCAGCCAGTTGCTTTGGAGCGCGGGGACTAGGGGCTGGATGTTCTTCGACATCCCGGAGAGGTCAATGAAGCCCAGGACGAGCGCCGCCACCGGGGTGATGAACGCCCCGAAGGTGCGGGTCTTGTATTTATATTCGATCACGAGATAGGCGAGGATCAGGCACCAGACGAAAAAGATCAGGGACTCGTACAGGTTTGTCAGGGGCACCGCCCTCAGCCATCCCATCTGACCGATATCATAAAAATCCTTCCATCTGAGCAGGATCGCGAGCGTCTGGGAGACAAACCCCGCGATTGTCACGGCAGTCGCAACCAGGCCGATCGCCTTTTTCCTGAACGCAAGATAACCTATGTAGAGGACCATGGCAAGAATATAAGCCATGGTGGTTAATCCGAAGAATACCGAACTCGCTGATCCGCTCATCTATTTTCCCCCTTTGCGGGCTTCATCAAGAAGCCCCGCCAGCTTTTCTATGTCTTTCTCGAAAGATGCCCTGTTTTTGTTTGCCGTGGCGCCGATCAGCACCTTCGTCGAGCCTTTTTCCTCGACGAGACTGACCCAGAGCCTCTTGTGACTCATGAAGAACGTTATGTAAAGGCCGATCGCCATAAAGATGCACCCGAGGTATACGAGCAGCACTCCGGGGTCCCTTCTGACCTGAAGTCCGGTATACTGGACACCCCAGAAGTCCTTGAACTCCACCCTGCTTCCGTCCGGCAGGTTCCAGGTCTGAGGGAACCGCTTGAAGATCCAGCCTGCAAAGGGCTTGCCCCCCTCTCCGGAAAACTCAACATAAATTGCGGGATTGGAAACGTTCTGGTCATACGTGAACGGTCTTCCCGACTCGTCGAACGAAAGCGCCGGGCTGAAGTTCGTGATCTTGCCGGTCACCGCGGTGCCCGGCATCGTGAAGGTGCCGCCCACCCTGGTATTGACCTGCTCGTTCTTGCCGTCCCTGGAAACCAGGTTCAGCACTACAACGCCCCTGTCCATGGCGTCCGGCAACGAACCAAAGCTGGACTGGTAAAAAGTGATGCCTTCATAGGTAAGCGGATCGTTCACCGAGATTACCTTATGGGCGACTTCCTTGCCGTTTTTAAAAACGGTAAGCCAGCTTTTATATGCCTTCGGCATATCGGTCTCGCCATAATAGTCGACCTCGAAGTTGTCGCAGCGCACCTCGAACCCGAGAGGCACTTCAGTCCCCCTGTTCGTATAGGCGACTGACGTTGTCTGCCCTTCAGGGAGGTTAAGAAAGGCGCCGAAACCGAAATACACGCCTATGATCGCGCCGGAGAGGATGACCAGGATGCTCAGATGGGTAATATAGACGCCGAGCCGCGTAAAATTCCCCTTCTCGGCGTAAAACTGGACCCCCTTTTCGGTCTCGCTCCGGCCGGGACGAAATCCTATCTTTCCGATCGCGGCGGCCGCCTGCTCCGTCAGACCGGCGGGCTTTCCTTTTATCGAGACGGTCTTCCTGATCGACATCCTCTCGATATACTCCTCCGACATAGGATGGATCTTCTCTTTAACGTGTTTCAGTATCCGCGGCAGCCGGTCGAGCGAACAGATGACAAGATTGGCAGCGAAGAGCAGGAGAAACGTCACGAACCACCAGGAGTGATACATGTCCATAAAGCCGAGCTTATCAAGGATGCCATACAGCGTCGGAGCGGCCGACTCGCCGAACATCTTCGCCAGGACCTTGAGGTTCTTCTCGGGCTCCACATTCTGCTCGACGATCGTTCCGACCATCGAGGTGAGGGCGATGACGGTAAAGATCACGACCGCGAACTTGACGGACGCGAAGAGGTCCCATACCCAGTCTATTACAGATTTTTTCTTCTCATTTTCCATTAAATGGCTCCCTCTACAGTAATTGTCTATAATAGACTATCCAACTTGCCCAAAACAAGCAGGCTCCCCCGGTGTCGGGACTATCCCAGGACCTCCGGTCTGTCCCTTTTCGCATTGACAATGCAGAGGAAGCCGAAAGGCCCCTCAAAGGGGTTCACCAGTTGGTGGACGGTGTCCGGCGAGATATAAACGGTGTCCATAAACTCCATCTGCTTCTTCGACTTTCCCATCCTGACGACCCCCTTGCCTTTCACGCATATCACGACGTGCTCATGGCGGTGGCGTTCGAGGCTGCTGTTGCCTCCGGGCGCGATCTCGAAATATCTCACGTGAAATTTCGCGGATTCTCCCCTTCCGCCTACCAGCACCCTCCTCATGATGCGAGACCATCCCCCCGCCTCCGGCTTGTACGGCTCGTCCCTGACGCCCCTCCAGCACATCTCTCCCTTGTGCCGGTAGAAGGCGGACCGGTTCCGGACGGCCGATGCCTTCCGGCCGCCTATTTCACAGCATGAGACCTTTTCGTCACGTTTCTTTTTCATAACCGATATCTCCGGACCTAGGGTTGAGCAACGGGCAATGAGTGATGAGCAACCACTCGCTGCCTCACAGGACTGAGTGCTGAGGACTGAGTAAAAGACAAGCCGTTGCTGCCCCTTTCGCCGTTACTCATTGCCCGTTGCTCAATCCTCGTTGCTGTCTCTCATTGCTGTCTCTATCCTCAAACACCACCAGCGACTTCAGCGAGTCCCCCGCCGCCGCGGTCAGTCTGAACGCCTCTTCCGTCCTTTCGATCGGGAAGCGGTGGGTCACGATCTTTTCGGCCGAGACGACTCCCTTTTCGATCAGCTCGCAGGCGTCGGCCGTGTCGTTCGGCCCGCAGGAATAACTCGTGATGATGTTTATGTCGTTGAAATAAAGATGGTTCGGGTCTATCGTAAGCATCTCTCCGGGCTTCGCCGGCGTAAAAAAGAGCACCTGGCCGCCGGGCCTGACACAGGCCAGCCCTTCCTTCATCGCCCCGGCGCTGTTGGGGCCGACGATAACGAGGTCGGCCATTCCTCCCGCCGTCGCCTCCCGGAGTCCCCCCAGAAGACCGGATTCGGAGACGTCGATCACCTCGTCCGCGCCGAGTTCACGACCCTTTTCGATCCTGAACCTGACCATGTCTGCGCCGATGACCCTTTCCGCCCCGTACTTCCTCGCGACCAGCATGTTCATCATGCCCATCACACCAAGGCCGATGACAAGGACGGTGTCGCCGCGCCTTATCCTGGCCCGCCTCAGCCCCTTGACAACGCAGGCGGCAGGCTCGATCAGGCAGGCGTCCTCGAATCCCATGCCCTCAGGCAAGAGGATCGTGTCGTTTTCGAGGTTCACCGAAGGGACGAGTATATATTCCGAGACGCCGCCCGGGACGATCCGTGACCGCCTCCAGGTCTCACACTGCACATAATCGCCGCGCCGGCAGTGTCGGCAAGAAAGACACGGAGCGTGATGGTGGACAAAAACCCGGTCCCCCTTCCCGAACGAGGTGACCCCTCTCCCTGTCTCGACGACCTCTCCCGCCGGCTCATGTCCCAGGACGAGCGGGGCCTTCTTTTCTATATACCAGGGCATTACGTCGCCGGAACAGATGCCGCAGGCCCGCACCCTGACCAGGGCATCTCCCGGCCCGACTTCGGGGACCGGGACGTCTTCGATGCGGATATCGTGAAAGTTGTAAAGCTTCGCTGCCTTCATAGGGTTATAGACAAAAATAAGGGCCTTTTTATGGTATCACAAGCGAAGGGGAAAACGTGAAACGGGAGACGTAAGAGGTCTGTAACAGATCAAGAAAGAGGTAAGACTGGCAGTCGGAGAATAATAACGGCATGGATGATAAAAGCTTGTCGTCTTTCAGTTCCCGCCGTGGTTTCATTACCGGCCGCTGCATCCCGAGCTGATTGCGCACTATACATCCCTCGTCCCGGGATTGCCGGCGGCGGTCGAGTTCCGGAACGGAAGCTGGCTGCTCCCCAGCAGGACCGACGAGCTGTTTTCATTGCTGAGAGAAAAGCGGATCGCCTGCGTTACGGCCGACGAGCCCCGGTACGGCAGCCAGGCGACCGTCCCCTTCATCCCCGCCGCTACCACCGCCGTCGCCTATTTCCGTTTTCACGGCAGAAACCGGGAGAACTGGCTGAAGAAGGGGCTCGAGACCTCCCTGCGCTACGACTACCTCTATTCCGACGAAGAGCTGGCGGGATTCGTCCCCCATCTCCTGTCCTCATCGGAAAAGACGCAGGTCGTCTACGCGATGTTCAACAACTGCCATGGCGCATCCGCCGTAAGAAACGCCAGGAGACTGAAGGAGATGCTAAAAGAGCAGGGAGCAGTGGGCTAAGAGGGGGGTTTATGCCGCTCGCTGCTGAATTACGGAGTCAGCACGTACTTGATCCCGTCTCCCTTCATGAGCCTCGCAAATACGTCCCGAATCTCGTTCAGGGGATAGGTGCCCGATATCAGTTTCCGCACGTCGATCTTCCGGTCCTTCAGAAGCCCGTACGCCTTCGCCACATCGCGGGGCGTAAAATGGAACGTACCGCGCAGACCGATCTCGTCATAGTGAAGACGTTCCGCATTGAACCTGACGATCGCGCCTCCCTTGCATCCGCCGAAGAGCACAACCGTCCCCCCCTTTCGCACGTAGTCGATCGACGATTCCCATATATCCGGCTGTCCGGTGCATTCGAAGAGGTAGTCGGCCCCTATGCCCCCGGTGAAATCGCGCACCGACTTTATCGTCTGGGAGGGATCGAACGAGAGATCGGCGCCGAGTTTCCTGGCGGTCTTCAGCCTCTCCTCTTCGAGGCCGGTGATCATCACCCTGGCGCCCTTGGATTTGGCAAGGAGGAGATGCAGAAGACCGATAGGGCCGGCGCCGATAATAAAGACCGTGTCGCCTTTTTTAATCCCGAGATTCTCCATGCCGTGCACCACACAGGAGAGGGGCTCCAAAAACGCGGCCTCCGAGAAGGTAAGCCCTTTCGGCTTCTTGTAGACGTTCTGTCTGACCACATGCTTCGGCACCAGGATATATTCCGAAAAGGCGCCGAGCACCTTGGTGGACATGAGGTTTTCACAGAGATTATGCAGCTTCTTCTTGCAATAAGCGCATTCCAGACACGGGGCGCTATGGACGGCCATTACAGAGTCCCCGACCTTGAATTTGGATACCCCTTTGCCTTTCTCGACAACGACGCCCGCAAACTCGTGGCCGAACGGACCCGGCATCGGGATAAGGGCGTGCCCCCTCAGGAATGCCTTAAGGTCTGTTCCGCAGGTGAGCGAAGACTTCACCTCGACCAGGATTTCCCCTGCTGCAGGCTCCGGGATCGCTACCTCGCGCAGTTCGATCTCTCCCGGCCTCGTCAGGATGGCTGACAGCACGTCAGATCTCTATCCTGCCGCCGAGGATCTGTCCGGCGAGGGCGGCCACGACGAACAGGGGGATGAACCAGGCGCTGACGTGGGCCGAAATCCTTGCCAGAAAGATAAAAGGGATCGGGAGATGTATGCAGAGGAACCATTTCAGCGAAAATTTTCTGGTCTTTATCCTGAGCCGGCCGAAAAAGAGATTGAGCGCCAGAGTCAGAAGGAATATTCCTATTATTATCGCAACCTTCGTTGTAAGATCCATTACCTTTTATAAATAGCTCAAATCTGGCGAAAAGTCAAGGAAAGGGCAAAAAACGTGAGACATAAGATATAGGGTGAGTCGTGAGGCGTAAGGAGTCAGCCGTAAGGCCTGAAAAGGGATAGGATGAATAAACAGGACTTATTTGGTAATACTTCAGTTACTATCCCGATTTCAGCCCATTCCCGGGGTTTTTCGCTTTTGAATTCCGCCCTGCAGAGGGATATAGTGGAGTTATGGACAAGGAAGTTAAGATGATGAAAGGGGGTACAGAATTATGAAAGGCACTAAAGAACTGGTAAAGACCGAAAGGCCGAGGGTTCTGAAACCCTTCGACGAGATGGAGAAATGGATGGAGGAATCCTGGATGAGGCCGTTTTCACTGTTCAGGGCACCTTTTTGGACGGAGAGGATGACTGAATTCGAAGAGTTTTCGCCTCGCGTCGACATTTACGAAGAGGGCAAGGATGTCGTGGTAAAGGCCGCCCTGCCCGGCGTGAAGAAGGGCGACATTACGATCGACGTTTCTGACAACATGCTGACGATCTCGGGAGAGAAAAAGCACGAAGACAAGGTGGAGAAAAAGGACTACTACCGGTATGAAAGCACATACGGCAATTTCTCGCGCAGCTTCGAACTGCCGGGCGGCACGGACATGGAAAAGGCAAAGGCCCACTTCGAAGACGGCGTACTGGAGATCAGGGTGCCGAAGTCGGATGAAGCGGTCCAGAAAAGCAGAACGATAAAGATCCAATAAGCAAGACCGGAACGAGGAAGCGGGGAGGAGGAAGGTGCAACAGGGCCGGCCATCCGCTTCCTCTTTTTTGTCGTCACGAGAAGACGGCAAAGATAAAAAAGCAGACAGGCGAAAGGCGGGGGGGGGGGGGACATCCCTACACTTGCCTGCCTAGAGAGGGGGGGAAATATGGAGAAACCGCTAAGGGGAACCTAAAAAAA